>DVLO01000037.1 GCA_018715495.1 Candidatus Limihabitans stercoravium
TTCTTGATCTTGACGTCTTTTTCCGTCTTCAACAAGTAGTTGAGCAACAACACTTCGTTACATGTGGACGCAACTTCCGCAACGAAAATCTTGTAATCCGCCTTGGAATGAGGTTGTTTAGCCGCACTGTAGTAACTGTGTATAGAGTGTCCCATTTCGTGCGCAATTGTAAAGATGTCGTGTGTTGTCTTCTGGTAGTTCAGCAACATGTAGGGGTGAACGCCTGAAACATGCATGCTGTACGCACCGCTACGCTTTGTTGGTGTTTCGTGCACGTCAATCCAACGTGAAGAAAACGCTTCGTCCATGATCTTGCGGTAGTCTTCGCCAAGAGGTTCAAGTCCTTTCTTGACCAGTTCCACTGCTTCTTCGTATTCGCAACTGATGTCGGCATCTTCGAAAATTGATACATACAGGTCGTACATGTTCAAAGTTTCAACACCCATCAACTTCTTTCTCAATGCAATGTACTTGTGCAAAGGTTCGAATGTTGAATGCATGCTGGTGATAAGATTGTCGTAAACCTTCTTATCAACGTCTTCGTTGAACAACGCCTGTTCCATTGTGCTGCCAAACTTTCTTGCACGTGCGTAGAAGCAATCTGCCTTTACGCTTCCTTCGTAAACACCTGCAATTGTGTTGATTTTGTCAATGTAGGTCTTGTAGTAGGTTTCGAATGCAAGTTTACGCACGTTCTGATCCTTGTGTTGAAGCAACATAGAATATGCGCCGTGTCCAAGTTGCACTTCTTCGCCGTCAACTGTGATTGTGCCGAATTTCAGGTCGCCACTGTCAAGACGTTTGAAAATTTCGCTGAACTGACCTGAAAACGATCCGACGTTGGCAAGAAGTTTTTCTTCTTCGGCAGACAAAATGTGAGCCTTACCGTTGCGCAGTTTCTTCAATTCCACGTCGTAATCGGAAAAATCCTTGTCGGCAATAAATTCATCCAATTGTTCGTTGGACAACGCCGAAATTTCGGGGGAAATAAAGGATGATACTGCACCAAAGTTTACAAGCATGCTGTAAACACGTGCAAATCTTTGTTGCCTTTCAGCGTCCTTGCTGTCTTCGTCGTATCCCATTGCTGCGTAGCAATACAGTTTAGCAAATTTCTTGTCCAGCTCATTGGTTGTATTGAAACAATCAAGAATACTCTTCTTGTTGTTGAGTGTTCCCTTGAACTTAACGACTTCTTCAATGCTCTTTTCCGCTACTTTGAATTCTTCTTCCCACTTGTCAACTGTAGGGTAGATATCTGCTAAATTCCATTTGTATTTTTCGGGTATTTCGTTTCTGTTAGTGTAGCCCATCGGTAGTATTCTCCTTTTTTTTCTTGTATTTCAAAATTTAAAGACTTTCCGCCAACTTTTTGAGATATTGACGGTACCTGTCGCCAAGATGTTCGTCACGCAATGCGTATTCCGTAACGCCCATCACGTATCCCAGCTTGTCGCCGAAGTCGTACCGCTTGCCCATGAAATCGTAGGCGTAAATGCCGTGTTGCTGTGCTTGTAGTCTCAACGCATCGGTAAGACACACTTCGCCGTTCCTTGAAGGACTGTTGCGAATGCAGTCAAATATATCGTTTGTCACAACATAGCGTCCTAAAGGCGCAAGCAAACTGTAAATCTGATCTTGTGAAGTGGGTTTTTCAATGATGTCGTCAATCAGGAACAGTCTGTCTCGCCCTTCAACGACCTTGCATGATGCGTACTTGTAAATGACGTCACGTCCTACTTCCTGTACGCCCACTACGGATTTACCCACCTTGTCGAACTGTCTTACAATCTGATGTGTTACCGTTTCGCCTTCGTTGTAAATCACGTCATCGCCGTTCAACACAACGAAAGGTTGCCCGTCCGCCCATTGTTCAGCAAGCATTACAGCCATGCCCGTACCTGTGACGGATTGCTGCCAGCCATATGTAAAGTGTGCCATTTCAGACAATGCCTTGACGCTGTCTGCTTCGGTAACCTTACCCTGACTGCGCAACAACTGTTCAAGTGTAGCGTCCTTTTCAAAGTGCTTTACAACCGCCTGTTTGTCGGGAGAAAGCACCACAAATATATCGGTGATACCTGCGCTGACAATTTCTTCTACAATCAATTGAAGTGCCGGCTTGTCCACTACCGCCAGCATTTCCTTTGGATAAGCCTTGGTATAGGGCAGAAAACGTGTTCCCTTGCCCCCTGCAAGAATGACTGCTTTAGTTACCATGTGTTATCATTCTCCTTAATTTTTAACTATTTTAAACTACTTTACAGTAAAAGTCAACCCCAATACTATTTTATTGCATTGACGGTGATGTTATTTACACTTTAGCAAAAGGTATTTGCAATGCTTGACGCACCCAAAGTCAATGTAATTGACAGTTACCGCATTGTTCAAATTACTGTACAAAACAAAAAGGACGTACCGCAATTGAGTGGTACGTCCCTTGTTAAATTCAAGTTATTCAGCTTCGTTGAACTTCTTAGCTTCTTCAACAATCTTAGGGATTGTCTGAGCAGGAACTTCTTCGTATCTAACGAAGTTGAGTTCGTAACTGCCCCTGCCTTGAGTCATGGAACGAAGGTCTGTTGCGTACTTGGTGATTTCCGAAAGAGGAGCTTCGGCTGTAACAATCTGCTTGCCGTCCACCATTTCCGTACCCATGATTCTGCCACGGCGCTTGTTGATGTCGCCCATGATGTCACCAAGGTAGTTGTCGGGAACTACAATGCGCATTTCGTAGATTGGTTCAAGGATTGTCGGGTTAGCCTTGGAGCAACCCTCCTTGTAAGCAATGCTAGCTGCCATCTTGAAGGCAATTTCCTTACTGTCAACGGGGTGAGAAGATCCGTCAAACAATGTGCACTTCAGGTTTACCATGGGGTATCCTGCAAGAACGCCCTTGACAACAGCTTCACGCAATCCCTTTTCTACCGCAGGAATGAACTGACGTGGAACAGCACCACCTACTACAGCGTCAACAAATTCAAATTGTCCGTCCGCTGCGCCAGGTTCGAAACGTACCTTACAGTGGCCGTACTGACCTGCACCGCCCGATTGTTTCTTGTGCTTGCCTTCCGCTTCAACGCACTTCTTGATTGTTTCTCTGTAAGCAATACGTGGTTCTTTCAACACTGCTTCGCAACCGAACTTGTTTTTCAACTTACGGCACAAGATTTCAAGTTGTGTTTCGCCTACACCCGACAACAACATTTCGTTTGTTTCGGGATCTTTTACAACGGTAAAGGAAATGTCTTCATCCTTCAACTTGTTGAGTCCGGCAAAAATCTTGTCTTCCTCACCCTTCTTGGCAGCGTAAACAGCCATGGAAAGTACTGGACGTGGCATCTTGATTTCCGACAAACGCACGGGTTCGCCTTCGCACAATGTATCGCCGGTTGTAGTTCCTGCAAGTTTAGCCAAAGCACAGATATCGCCTGCGTAAGCACATTCGGCAGTTTCCTGCTTCTTGCCCTTCAGGAAGTACACTGTACTGATCTTTTCTTCCGTTTCCTTGTTGACGTTCTTCAACGTCATACCACTCTTCAATGTACCGCTGACAACCTTGATCAGACTCAATCTGCCTACAAACGGATCGGCAATTGTCTTGAATACACGCAAAACCGTCTTGCCGTTTTCGTCAGCAGGAAGTTCTACTTCGTTGCCGTTAGCGTCCGTTGCAATTTCGTTGCGGGAAAGAGGACTTGGCAAGGATTCGCACATTACGTTCATCAGGTTGAAGATACCCTTGTTTGTCAATGCACTGCCGCCCAATACGGGGATGGTGATACCCTTCAGCAATCCAACGGAAATACCCTTGTTGACTTCTTCGTCTGTCAAGGGGATACCGTCAAAGAACTTCATCATAAGTTCGTCGTCGCTTTCCGCTGCAACTTCAACAACTCTTTCACGGAATGTGTTGTACAGTTCCTTGAAGTGTTCGGGGATAGGTTGTCCGCCCTGACCGTGATCGCCAAATGCGAAATACTGTCCCGAAACAACGCTTACGTATCCCTTCATCTTGTTGTCAATCATTTCCGGGAAGAATACAGGTGCAACCTTCTTATATTTAGCCTGTATTGCCTGAACAGTGTGCTTAAAGTTGCTGTTTTCCTTGTCAATTCCGTTGATGAACAACATTGCCGGAATCTTGTTAGCAATACAGTAATCCAATGCCTTTTCAGTGCCTACCGTCAATGTACCCGAACCGCTCGTTACAATCAACGCACTGTCAGCAACAGAAAGAGCTTCTGCCATTTCACTTTCGAAATCGAAGTAACCCGGAACGTCAATCAGGTTAAACTTGACACCGTTGTACACACAATTTGCTGTGGCAAGACTGATGGAAATCTTCTTGGATATTTCTTCGGGGTCGAAGTCCATTGTTGTGTTGCCATCATCAGTTCTACCCTGTCTGTCAATGGCGTTAGCATTGAACAAGATTGCTTCGGCAAGCGTTGTCTTGCCTTCGCCACTGTGTCCGATGAGAGCAACATTTCTTATGTCTTTTGCTAAAAATCCTGCCATATTAAAACTACTCCTATATAAAAAATTTTTGATGTAAAACGTAAAACCTCATAAATAAATTCTACCGTTTTCACACACGCATGAGTCAATTATATACTATTGAAAAGGTGATTTCAATAGTATTTTGAAATTTCCCCCATCAATTTGCAATATTTTATAGAGTTTTCATGGCTATCGGATGAAAAAATGACGTTCAGAACCGATTCCTGTCCCCAATCTTTACGTTTAAACAACTTTTTCAGACGTGACACAATGCCGTCTCCTCCGTCAAAAATCTTGACAGCAGGAAAAATCCCCCTCAACACGTCACATAAATGCCAGTAACAACTGTTTCCCAGTGCAATGCAATCGAATGTTCCTTCCAATGCCCCAAGTTTTTCTTCCAACAGTTGACGAACGGTACGCAGCGGCTTGTCCGCCCCCAACAGATCTTCTTCCACTTCACACACCTTGACGCATGCCACATTACCAACCTTTCCGGAAACAAAGGGCGAACATAACAACAGCACTTCCGACACAGTGTACTGCACTGCATGCTGAATTGGCGGTTCATATCCCACAAAAACAACCTCAGGATACTTGTTGCGCAATGCCGAAATACATTGCATGCTCATGTTGCTGTCGGCAATTACAACGCAATCGGTGTCATTTGTCACCAGCTTGTCCGCAATGGCAAGTCCCTTGCTTTTTAGTTCATCGGCAGTCATCGAACCGTAATCGTTGTCCACATCTACAAAGTAGCGGTATTCGGCTGTAACCGTGGCCATAAGTTTGCTTACAATGTTAAATGCTCCTGCCTTACAGTCCCAAACCACAATGTTGTTCATCTCTTTTCCCCCTCTAGTAGCGTATTTGCAGTAAACTTTTGCACAATATACTTTATTACGCACTGTTTGGGTTAATGATTTATTTAAGTCAGTAAAAAAATTGCAAAAAAGTGTTGCCTATTCTACAAAAATATGGTAATATATTAGGGCATAAAAATCAAGAATATTGTTATCTTACAAGGAGTTTACAATGCCTAATATTAAATCCGCTAAAAAAAGAGTTGTTGTTACAGAAACAAAGAAACTTCAAAACCAGATGGTTCGTTCTCAGATGCAAACAGCCATCAAGAAGTTCAACACTGCTGTTTCCGAAAACAATATAGAATTGGCAAGAGAATTGTTGCCCATTGCAAGTTCTAAGATTGACAACGCAGCAACAAAGAAGGTAATCCACAAGAACGCTGCTAACCACAAGAAGGCTCAGATCGCTAAGACATTGTCTCAGCTTGAAAAGGGCGTAATGGTAATCAAGGTTGACGCTAAGACATTGAAGCAAGCTGAACAGAAGGCTGCTGCTCAGAAGAAGGCTGAAGAAGCTGCTGCTATCAAGGCTCAGAGAAACGAAGCTAAGAAGGCTAAGGAAATTGCTAAGCAACCCGTTGAAAAGAAGCCTGCTAAGAAGACAGCTACTAAGAAGGCAACAAAGAAAGACGCTGAATAATCGGCATCAACTTAAGTCATGCGAAATTGACGCACTGCAATGCAGTGCGTTTTTTTGCTACACTTTTTAAACTGCTGACGCTAATTTGGCACATACACTACTTCCAATTTAATACACAAATAACAAAGGGCAGGAATACCGATTGTATCCTGCCCTTGATTTTTAATTATTTTAACTATACTCTATACCCGATGTATCAATTGTCACCATGTCGGAAGTATCCACGGTCGAAAAGTACCTGTTTTCCAACGGTATCCACTTTTCCTGAAAGACTTTAAATTTTTCACGCCCTTCACGTTGTGAAAGTCTCAATCGTTGGTCGGAATCGCTGACGGTAAACATTGCACACAAGTCAATGTACTGTCTGAGTTTAGGATGCGAACTGTACGACCCTTCCAACACGATCAATCGTTTGGGCTCAACAGACACATCATACATGCGGTTGTCCGCGCAACTGTATCTCTGATAAATAAACGGTTTATCCTGACGCACCTGATTGAGCACGCCTTGCAGTCTTTCGTAATGAATGTTTCCACCCACTTCGGCAAGTCGCTCATCCGTGCGCATTTCAGGAGGAAGAAAGAAGTCATCACAGTGAATCACAGTACAGAAATTGTAGTAATTACTCAGCACTTCGGCATAGGTGGACTTACCGCTTCCGCACTTGCCGTCAATTGCCACAACCACGTTCAGCTTGCGGTACAAGAGATTGTCTATTTCCGCAATGAGTGGAACAAGCACCGCATGCTGTTTGAGTACCACCCTGTAATGAGGACGGTAGTTCATCCTGTACGACACCGAATGATGAACAGGACGTGCTTCCTGCAAGAAAGGAGCAATGTACCTCTTTGCCGCATTGAAATCAAGGTCAATTGTGCCGTCGGAAACAGATTCCAGCAGTTGATTGACCCTTGACCTGTACCCTTCAATACTGCCACAATGCCCCACCTTCTTCATCATGTCGGACAGCGTGTTGAAAGAATACCCTCTTTCGGTATAGGGCACTAGATTTACACGTGCGAATTTTTCACTGATCTGTTCAAACAGAGGTTCGCCCACATTGTCGTCAGCTGTCAGCGAAAGACACTCATTCTTGATGAGGTTTTCGT
The DNA here is from genome assembly GCA_018715495.1 of Candidatus Limihabitans stercoravium. Classification (GTDB taxonomy): domain Bacteria; phylum Bacillota; class Clostridia; order Christensenellales; family CAG-314; genus Limihabitans; species Limihabitans stercoravium. Next base: position 7,119 of record DVLO01000037.1, read on the forward strand.
TGTTGGCTCCCATACAATGTTCACAACCGAATTCCGCCTGATAAATCAACTTCATGAAATCCTGCACACGCATCAGCGGATGAGAGAAGTAATTTTCCTTGAAATATCTGATCATCAATTCTTTTCCTTATCAGAAGGTGAAGTTTTAAAGATCTTGCTCATTTCCTCAAAGAATGTTGCGCTGTCCTTGAATTGGCGATAGACCGCAGCAAATTTGATATAGGCAACTTCGTCAAGTTCCTTGAGTTCCTTCATTACAAGATCGCCTATTTTCTGTGAAGTTATTTCGGTATCAAGACTGTTGTACAGCGCCTTTTCAATGTTGTTTACAATTGCGTCTATCTGTGCCATTGACACCGGACGTTTTTCACAAGCACGGATGATACCGTTTTTGACCTTACTCTTGTCATACGACTGACGTGTTCCGTCTCTCTTTACCACCAGGAACGCAACAGTTTCGATTGTCTCAAATGTGGTGAAGCGGCGGCCACAACCGCTGCACTCACGTCTGCGCCTGATGGACATTCCGTCTTCGGTGTGACGTGAGTCGATGACCTTGCTGTCTTCACAGCCACAAAACATACATTTCATATCACACCACCGTCAGTCTTTCTTTCCAAGCAGTTTTTCAAGGCGTTCCAGTACAACTTCGTAATCCAACTGAGGGTGTGTGCCGTCCACGTCGAATTTCGACAAAGTTTCAGCATCCCACATACGTGATACTGTAGGAGTCAATTCATCGGCAACAACCAATCTGCCGTTGATACGTCCGAATTCCACCTTGAAGTCGGCAACAACAATACCGATTTTTTTCATTGTGTCCACCAGAACCTTGTTGATACGGCTTACTGTGTAACACATATTTGCCATTTCTTCACGTGTGCACAAACCCATTGCGTAAGCATGGTATTCGTTGATTACCGGGTCACGCAATTTGTCGCTCTTGTAACAAAATTCCAATACGGGTGACTTCAAGCGCATGCGTTCGGGAAGTCCAAGGCGCTTGCACATTGTGCCTGCCGTGTAATTGCGTACAACTACTTCTACGGGAATCATTTCCGCAAGGTGAATTACCGATTCTGTGTCGGAATACCTGCATTTAAAGTGAGTGAGAATGCCGTTTTCATCAAGCAATTCTTGCAGGTAAGCATTGATCTTGTTGCTCAGTGCTCCTTTACCGGGAAAATACACATGCTTTTTTCCGTGATAATGCAAAGCATCATCTTTAAATTCCACAATGGCAAGGCGTGGATTGTCCGTTGCCCAAACTCTCTTGGTTTTACCTTCGGCAATGAGTTCTTTCTTTTCGTATTGCATTACAGTACCTCTCAATTTTCTGATGTATATTTAAAGACAAAAATTACGTACTTGTTGGCGTACAGGGTGATGTCCTTTACGCACTTCAATGAGTGTCCGGTAAGTTTCTGGTCGCAATGGCGACTTTTTATCAGTTTTTTGACAGCGTTGGGCAGATACAAATCCACCACGGCGTCACGGCGATTCTTCAAGGTAACAACAAGTTGAGACTTTTCAACGTCGACGGCGCAGGAAACTTCCGTGCCGTTTTCCGACATCATTCCGCTGAAAGAAACATTCCAGTCATCGGGAATACATGGCAACACCTTGATGACGTTGCCGTGCGAATACATCAACATCTGCTGTACCGCATTTGTCACCGACATGTTGGTGTGCAACTGAACAGGACAACTGTCACCGCTTCCGCAAATTCCCATTCCTCTCCAGTCCTTGTCAACGAAGGCAAGGTTTGGCATCATACTTCCGTTTACCAAGTTTTCAAGACACAGCAATGCATGGTGCTTGTCTTCAAGCCTTGCAAAAACATTGGCAAGTATGGACGTGCTGAAACTGTTTTGCGAAAATGCCTCTCTCATCTTGCGTTCGGCAGTACGCATGTAGTCGTCCTTTTCGTCGTCGTTGCTCAAGAAGTTTATCTGATCGCCGAAATACGCACCGTACAGCGTTCCGGTGGAAATACCCGTGTAATCGTTGGATACGGCACAGTTGACAAATTCTTTAAAGATTCCGTCACTGTTGAGTTGTTGGTGTGGAATGAGTCTCAACATCTTTTCCCAACCGGCAATGTCTGACTGATTGATGGACAGAAGTTTACTGACTTCAATGAGATTTTCGTAGAAATCTCTTGCAATGGCGAAATCCAAAGCACTGTTTTCCGCCACGACAGGACGTTTTTTCATCAGTTTTTCCGCATCACCCACACGCATCGGAAGTGCCGACGGGCTACTTACCAGCACCCCGTTCTTTTGCTGGAAAAATTCCGAATAGAATATATCCACTTCTCTCATGAAAGGCATGAGACGGGATTTTATAAACTTGTAGTTTTGTGTGTAAACGGCAAATTTGCAGTAGAAATTTGCAAGCCAGCCTGCGCATCCCGTAAAGTTGACGGCGTAAACGTCCGTTGTGCCAAGTCTGCCTGTCTTGGGGGCAAACACAACGGGGACAACAACACCGTGACAGCCGAACAGTCTCATTGCGTTGTTTCGGTAGTCATTCAGATTGTTTTCATGGCGTTTGAATGTCTGTTCTATATCCACGTCAAGTCGTCCTTGCAGACAAGGAAGATAAATCATCTGCATTTCGCCGTTGAAACATCTTGCCGAACGGTAAGGCTTGTAGTTGCCGTTCCACAATCCTATGGGGCTGAACAACTGACCTTCCGCCGAACCGCTTACCCACAGATATCTTCCGTACTTGTACAGTTTTTCTGCAAGCAGAGGAGGAAATCTTCCCTGTTTGGCGTCAAGCAAAAGCTGTTCAACGTTTACATCCTTGCCGTCGGACATATCAAGCTGTACCGACGAATACAACTTGGAGTGCAACTGCTGATGTGCCTTCAACATCTTGTCGTAACTGTCACGCACGACTTCTAATTGATCGTGTATCTTTATCCACTGCTTTTCGTGGGATGCCGCCGTAAAGGTTTTTGCAATGATCATCAGTTGTGACGCATTGGTTACCTTGACGCAATCTTTCTGGTAGCGCAACATTCCGCCCGTGTTGATTATACGTGCAACAAGACCGAAATCCTTGCCGTCTTCGAAATTGCGTGCGGAAAAGTACATGTACTGTTTGTCGTATTCCGAAAGGGCGTCGTCGGGCAGGCTTACTTCGTAGGAATCACTTGTGCCACCCTTGTCCATTAAAGACAACGACAAATCAACGTTTATCGGTGCAGATCCTTGTTTACTTATCTGATAAATAACCAGACCGTTTTCTCTGGAAACAAAAAGTTGACGTAGGAACTTGGTTGTTCCCACACGATACTCAACCTTTACTTCTCCTGTCTTCATTTCAACGCTGCGGCTGTAATCAGCAGGAATACCTTCGATTGTGAAATCGGCGCTTATCTTACACAAGGGCAGACTGTATTCCGTCTGAGGACGGTAGTTTTTTTGCTTCAACGCATTGGGAAGAACCTTTTGCGCTCCCTTGAAGTCATCGTTTTCAAGACGCTTCTTGACTTCGTCCATCATCTCTGCTACATCGGGCAGGACGTTGACACGCCCCAACCAGCCCAGTGAACTGTCGTTTACAAGTATTTTTTCATTTGCAATTCCGCCGTAAACATTTGCTCCGATTTTTCCGTTGCCGGCAAACAAACCTTCACGCCATCTTTCTCCCCACCAATTGGCAGGAGTACAAAATCTCAATACATCCGAGCTTTTTTTCGCCATGTTGCACCTCTGTTTACCATCACTGCGTTGCTGTATATTTTACTCCTAGTTTAGTATATCAAAAAAAGCACCGTATGTCCATACACTTTGACGGTTTAAAGAAATTTATTTGCATTTAAAAACGCCAACCTGTTGAAGGTTGACGTTGTTGTTACAAAACACGTGCAAGAAACTGTCTTGTACGTTGCTCTTGGGGATTGGTAAATATGACATCGGGACTGCCTTCTTCGACAATTACTCCCTGATCCATGAACACAACACGGGTGGAAACGTCACGGGCGAAATCCATTTCGTGTGTGACAACTATCATTGTAAGACCGCTTTTAGCAAGTCCTGTCATGACGGACAACACTTCGCCCACCATTTCGGGATCGAGTGCGGACGTCGGTTCGTCGAACAGCACCACTTCGGGATTCATGCACAACGCACGGGCAATTGCTACACGCTGTTTCTGTCCGCCCGACAGTTGAGAGGGTCTTGCGTTGATGTACTGCAACATTCCCACCTTTTCAAGATATTCCAATGCCCTTTGTTTTGCCTGTTCTTTGGAAAGTTTCAGCACCTTGACTTGTCCGATACAACAGTTTTGCAGCGCAGTCATGTTGTCGAAAAGGTTGAAGTTCTGAAACACCATTCCCACTTCGGCACGGTAACGGTGAATGTCGAATTTCTTGGACTGAATGTCATTGCCGTGATAAAGAATCTCTCCCGAAGTAGGTTTTTCAAGCAGGTTCAGACAGCGGAGAAAGGTTGATTTGCCACTTCCCGATGAGCCGATGATGGAAATGACTTCGCCTTTTTTAACCGTCAGGCTGATACCCCTTAAAATGTCATTGTCTCCGAAACTCTTTGTAAGGTTGTTTATTTCAAGTATATTACACATAGATTATTCTCCCGTCACGTTTGGCGCTGCCGACACAATGTCACTGTTGTACAATGCGTAATTGGACTTGCCGTTGAGTTTGCGTTCGAACAATCTCAACAGGCGGGTGATACAGAATGTAAGCAGGAAATACACCACGCTGATGATAAGATAAGCCTCAAAAGTACGGTACGTACCCAGAATAATGATGTTACCCACAGCGTACAAGTCAATAAATCCTGCCAGTACCGACAGCACGGAAGTATCCTTGATGTTGATTACAAATTCATTGGAAACTGCAGGCAGTATGTTCTTTACAGTCTGCGGAAGAATTACGTAGCGCAATGTCTGCCAGTGCGTCATTCCGATTGCAGATGAGCCTTCAAATTGTCCCTTGTCAAGAGCATTGATACCGCCACGCACAATTTCGGTAATATACGCACCTGTGTTTACCGAAACAATCAGTAAAGCCGCAACGAAGGTGTTCATGGTGACGCCGTTGTTGAGCAATGCGTATCCCCAGTAGATTACCATTGCCTGAACCATCATGGGCGTTCCACGGAAAATTTCTACATAAGCAGAGAACACGAAATTGTAAACCTTTTGCCAGATTCTGCCTGCTTTTGTTCGTGCTGTGGGCAATGTGCGGATAAATCCCACAAGCAATCCAATCACCATACCCGCAACTGTGCCTACAATAGACACTAGTATTGTCGTGCCGACACCTTGAAGGATCTTCGTCCAGTATCTGCCAAGAATATATGCCACGTTGCCGAAAAATCCACGTTCTATCGATTCTACGGGTTGCTGTGCAATGGCTTCATCCATCCATTCAGCACGTTGATCATCCGATACAGTTGCCAGTATGCTGTTAATTTCCGCTGTAAGCGACGACCCTTTCCTGAGTCCTACTGCAAGTTGTGTATCACCTTCAGCTGTTGTAAATCCGTTTTCGTTGTTGCGGATAGGCACATACATGAGTTCGCTGTTTGCTGTACAGTCGGCAATAGCACCAGGTTCTTCGGCAATGTAGCCGTCAATGGTATTGGCTTTCAACGCCGTAATCATTGTTGCGAATGTGTCGTACTGATTGGTGTCCGTTACCGTTGTGATTTGTTCCAGTGCGTCAACGTGGAATGTTCCTCTTTGCGCAACAATGTTAGCACCCACAAAGTCTTCGATGTTGTCACTATCGCTGAATTTTCCATCCTTGCGCACAACAATTACAAGATTTGATTCGTAATATTTGTCAGAAAAGTCAATTGCTTCCTTGCGTTCCTCTGTCGGACTCATTCCCGCAATAATTGCGTCGATTGTGCCTGCATTCAAAGCATTGATAAGGCTGTCCCATTCCAGAGCGTGTACTTCCAGTGTTACGCCCATTTGTTCGGCAATGTACTTGGCAATCTTGACGTCGTAACCGTTGGCAAATTCGCCGTTCTGATTGTAAATTGCCACGGCGCCGTTGGCGTCCGTAGTCTGGCGGTAGTTGTAGGGTGCGTAACCCGCTTCCATCCCCACACGCAATACACCCCTTTCGACAACCGTTTGAAGGTCATCGGCAGGCGCAGCTTGTGCAACAACCGACAACGGACTGAATATCACAGTCAACATCATCAACAGCACTACAACAAGCAGTAGTTTTTTCATTTTCTGTTTCTCCTTACTAAATAAATTTAGCAGGGTCACGTTCTTTGCATAAAAATTGCGGTTTGCAAAACAAAGCAAACCGCACCGAAAAAACACTATTTCGTAATATGCGATAGCTCTCCACTAAACGTGACAGTCCAACACATATTCTGCGTTGACCCAGCAACCTTGCCTACGGTATGGCAAAGAAACTTCGGCGACATTTCCTTTCCGCTGTCACTGCTACCGTGCATTGTAACAACGTACTGATAAAGGTCGCGCCTCTACCTGTGCAATAGGTTAACATTTTTTATACTTTTTGTCAACTGTTTGAAAAGTGTTTTTGTCAAAGTACCGTTTCTTTAAATTTTGAACCTTGCGACGTATTTGAATTCATCTTAACAGCTACCGTCAACGATTGCTTGATTTTCAGAAAAAAAACAGGGCTGCAATTTCTTGCAGTCCTGTCAGATTTTCGTCTTACACTATGTCAGTTTTCTTCGTAATGTGTGTGCTTGACAATCCATCTTTTCAAGCTGATGGACAGCCAGAAAGCGTATATTCCCAATGTTACAATCATCAGCAACAACCACTTGATCCACTGTCCGAACAGTTGCAATGCCTTTCCGTCAAAGTACTGACGTTTACCCATGATTATTGTGTGCTTTACAAAGAAATTGTACTTGATACACATTGCCCAAGGCAAGCAAATACCGAAAGTACAGATTGTTACAAGCCAACTTAAAATATTTGTTCCGATGAGTTTTAATAATCCGCCGTCGAACTTGCTTCTTCCCGCAATGCCGTGTACCGATTTGTATTCTTCAAGTTGAGCGCGATACATTGAAACATCGTCAATGTTGTTGTTACGTACGGATTGCTCCAAGCTGTCGTTAATCTTGTTGTACTCATCCAGCTCGGCATTGCTGCAATCGTAGGTGTGGTAGGTTACCCATTTTGTAATATTTATGTTCAACCAGAAAGAGTAAATGCCCAACGTCACAACAGACAGCAACAGCCACAATATATACTTTCCGAAAAGTTGAAGTCCGTTTCCGTTGAAAGCAAGTCTTTTGCCGTCTACAACGGTGTGCACGACTTCCCAACGTTTTACCATGCACAATGCCCACGGATAGGCAATTCCCAGTGTAAATGCAGTAATGATAAAGCCCAACAACTTGTAGCCGATGAGTTGAATTAATTTTCCGTCAAAGTAACTTGCCTTGCACAAACCCTTTTCCTGCTGATAGGCAACAATTTGTTTGCTGATATCCTCGGCAAGAGAGTAGTTGCCCGATTTGTAAGCCTTGTCCTTTTGACTGTACAAGGCAATCAATCCTGCAAGATCCTTCTTTTGAAGTTTTTCGAGCTGTTTTCTCTCTTTGTTGAGTCTGCGGTTTTCTTCCACCTGACTGGTGATTTCCGCATCATGATCCACAAATTTCGGATTGTTTTTCTTCACAGAAAGGTTTTTAGCACTATTTACAATGTTTACAACTGCTAACGCCAATTGCACAACGTACAATGCATACAGTACAATGGTAACAATGTTACCGTTTGTTGACGGTCTTGACGTATTGTCGGGAGAAACCGACGCGGACGAACCGCCAAACACCAGCAACACACTAATCAGCATCACTACGGCAAATGCTACATTGAGCCACAGCAACGTCTTCATCCTCTTGACGTAACGTTTGATAGAGTAATTGAAAACAATTATTGCAATCATCAATGCCCAAGACGCAATGTTGAACAATCTCAACATGGAGATTTGGTAGAACCTAATCTTTGTTCCAATCAAGAATATGTAGAATATCAACAGCGCAAATTGTACAATCCACAATGCCAGCTTGAAGGATGTAACCTTGTTGTACAACATTTCCTTTTTAGCCTGACGTTTTTCTTGCAATTCAAGTTGATGTTGCTGTTTTTCTTGCTTACGTTGTTCTTCTTTTTGCTGTCTTTCCGCAAGAACAACCTGCTGTTGCTGTTGTTTTTCTTCTTTTCTGCGTTCTTGCTCTTCGAGTTTCAATTGACGTTGATGCATTGCTTCATTTTGCTTTGCAACAATTTGTTGCTGTTTTGCAGCCTTCAAGTCTGCCTTTTTGTTGTTGATTTCGCCAATGTAGGAAGCAATTTCTTCTTCCGCCTGCTGAACACCCGCCTTCTTGTAAGCCTTGTTTTTAACGGCAATCACAATGGGAAACACAAAGACACACAGAAACACGTTTACCAGTATCGGGTAACAAAAATATGAAAATATTTGATTTATACCTTCTACCAAGCTGTAGTCAATGTCGCCCCTTTGCACTTCCATGAACACCAATGCAATTGTTGGGACGGAAGCCACCGTGCCTATTGCGCTCAAGAAATCGGCAAATGCCACACGCCTTCTTCTCTTAGCCAAGGAAATCTTGTCGTATTTAGCGACAAGTGATAGTTGGTAAATAAACACTAGCATGGGTACAATAATCAAAGCGGAAGAAATTGGAAAGACAAATTGTCCTACGTTAAACATTACGACGGACACGCTTACCAACACCCCCAACACCATCAACAAAACGTAGATTGATGCAATAAAGTACCAAGTTGACAGCGACTTGCTGAATTTGTATGCCTTAAGAACTTTTGACATAACACTCACTCTCCCCCTAAAATAATATCTAATTATATCATTTGCTATAATATTGTCAAGATATTTGACAATCTTTTTAACTACAAAGGGAAAAATTCAGGCTGAATTTTCGAAAATTGTGTGTTTTAATCTGCTGACATATTCCGACAGTAAACAATTTAAAGAAAATGTAACCGTTGCAACTAAAAAGACCCACGGAAATTCTACCGTGAGTCTTGTTTCAACTTCATTTTTTTTAAATGTTTAGATTACTTTGTGCAGGTCTTCAAACTTTCAGTACGTTTTTTAATGACACGTGGGAATGTTGTAAAGATGACAATTCCCGTGATTACGCCCGCCGTAAGATCGGCAATGCCTTCCGACATGTACACACCCTTAAATCCTATTGCGGATGAAAGTATGAAACACAGCGGAATCAATATGATTACCTTTCTCATTACGGCAAGAATGACCGCAGTTTTCCCCTGTCCTAGTGCCACGTTGATGTTTTGCAAGCACATCTGTATCGGGAACATTATCGTGCCCATCAGGAACAACGGCAGATACTTTTCAATGAGTTCAACAACTTCCGTTTCAGCGTTAAAGATGTAGCAGTACAATGTCGGGAACGTCATGGACACACTGTACACTAAAACGGCGAAAACGACAGCTATACTAAATGTGTGTTTGATTGATTTAGTAAGTCTTGAGGAATTTCCTGCACCATAGTTGTAACTTACAAAGGGGGCAATACCGAATCCCATTCCGTTCAGTGGTAAGGAAATCAACTGTAATGCCGACATCATTATTGTAAGAGCAGCAGTATATTTACTGCTTGCGCCGCCGGTTGACATCTTCAAACACACGTTAAACACAATCTGTATCATGCTTTCGGTAAATGTCATGATAAATTGTGACAATCCAAGGAAAAGTATTCCGCCCAATACCTTTTTGTCTATTGCCATTTGTCTGACATTAAACTTGAAGATCGAACCCTTGTTCAGGAACACGGTAATCACCCACACAAATGAAGCAAATTGCGAAATGATGGTTGCAAGGCTTGCCCCCTTTACCCCCATTCCCAACACGGATATAAAGATGTAGTCAAGCAAAATGTTTAGCAACGCACCCAACAAAATTGTGCCCATTGCCACAAAGGAATGTCCTTGTGCGCTGATAAAAGGATTTAAGCCCTGCACCAGAATTATAAAAATTGTTCCGAAAGAGTAAATTTTTAAGTATTCAACAGCATATTGTACTGCGTCGTCAGGACATCCGAACAACACAACAATTGGTTCGGCAAAAATGTTCAGTAATACCGTCAACACAATACCAATTACGACAAGAGAAGAAACACTGTTGTTGAAACACTTATTAGCACCTGCCGTATCACCTTCGCCCAGTTTAAATGATGCCCTGGGGGATCCTCCAAGTCCGATAAGGTTTGCAAAAGCCTGCACGATGATTGTTATCGGCAACACAATACCCAATGCGGCAAGGGCTTCCGTCCTGATACCTTCAATACCCGACACAAACATTCTGTCCACCACATTGTAAATAAAGCTGATAAGTTGCGCAATAACTGCAGGAACAATCAACCTGATTACTGTCGGAAATATATTTCCTTCTTTAAATTGCAAAGTTACGTTTTTCATATTTTTACCGCAAAAATTGTACCACGTGGCACATTTTTAGTCAATTACAAATGCCACCATTGAGCTAAAATTACCACATGCCAACCTAATGAAATTTCACACAACAACGCAAAATAAAACTTGGGACAAATTTATCCCAAGTATCTGTTTAACAAATATATTTACACAATTTTCAGTAATTGTCTTTGTTGGCTAACGACAACTTCGCAACAACCTATTCATTTAAATTACAATTACAGTCACATTTAAATTCAAATCAATAGTAACCAATCAAAACAAATAGTTTCGCACCATCGATTACTACACTAAAGTTGACAAAATGCAATTTACAGCATCTTGCATGTTCCCAAGTCAGTCATCAAGACCAAGTAAGTAATCACTTGATACACCGAAAAACTTGCAAAACACAACCAACGTATCTATATTGGGAATTTGTTTACCGTTTTCCCATCTTGCTATTGCAGGCTGTGTAAATCCTGTCTTTTCTGCAAGATCCCGTTGATTCAAGTTGTTTTCAATTCGTAATTCTTTCAATCTTTCTGCAAACTTTGTCATGATAAACACCTCTGATACACAAATTGTATTCTATTTGGTATCAAAAGTCTTGACATATACCGATTGGTATCATACAATATATTGAGCAAGCATCTTGGAGGAAGAAATGAAAAGCAAAATCAACGTATCAAAACTAGACAATTACAGAAAAGAACACAATCTATCCCTGACTGCATTTTGCAAGAAATGTGCTATCAGTATCCAGACATACAACAAAATGATAAGTAACGACCTGAACTACCGCACTACTGCGCTGTTTAAAGTTGCACGAACTGTCGGAATTCAGATAAAAGATTTATTTGTAGATGAGTGATCTAAAACAAACAAGCGAAAACTCATACAGACAACAAAAAGGCCACACCCAGAAGGTGTAGCTTGTGGCAATGAAAAAGCCTATCTCATTGAGATAGGCTCATTGGATGCGGCAAAACTCTATCCTCCCGGGCCGTGTCCAGCCAAGTACTTTGAGCGCAATTGGGCTTAACTTCTGTGTTCGGTATGAGAACAGGTGGACCCC
>DVLO01000038.1 GCA_018715495.1 Candidatus Limihabitans stercoravium
AAGGAAATATTTATCAGAGATACTATAAAAGACGTGTACAGATTTGAAGAAGACCCTAACTTAGGGAAAATGTTGAGTTCGGTTTCAACAGACAATATTTTAATCTATACAATAAACACATTGAAGTTTCCTTTGGTTGAAAAATACAAAAATATTTTAAGAAGTTTTGCTAGCAAAATACAAGTAGTGGATATGAATAATATTCCTTTGGAAAAAACTATTAATGTTTTAAAGAATGATGAAAACATAAGGGATAAGACCGTAGAGTTAATTAAGCTAGCAGATTTAGACATTGATGATTACACATATTTTAAAAATGATAGTAATTTCAATAATGGTAAAATTGCAAATAACAACTCCTTAACACCGCAGGAATTGGTTCTTCAGGCAAGTATTTTGATTGACGATATGAATAGATTAACCTCTGTTCATAGAGGTAAAGCGGTGTCGAGTATGGCTTTTGACTCAACAGGAACAAAAAAGATAGTTGCAATTGCAAGTTATATAATAGAGGCTTTAACAACTGGTAAAATTCTTATAATAGACGAACTGGATAGCAGTTTGCACTTTAAATTAACCAGAGCGCTAGTTTCCTTATTTAATAATGAAGTTAATGATAAGGCACAGTTGATTTTTACTGCCCACGACGTAACGTTGTTGGATTGTAAAAAGTTGTTCAGAAAAGATCAGATTTGGTTTGCTTCCAAGGATTCGGAGAGGGAATATTTATATTCTTTGGCAGACTTTAACAGTGCGGAAGATAAAATCCGTTCGGAAACGGATTTGTTTGAAAAATACAATTCGGGTGTTTTGGGTGCTATACCGGAACCGGATTTGATATCTGTGTTGCTTGCGGATAAAAATAAGGAGGAATGATAATGGACAGAAGAATTCCTCCGATTCATACCGGTGCAAAAATTTTAATTATCTGCGAAGGTTATGAAGAATACGATTATTTGACTAAACTAAAGGGTTTAGGTGTCTGGGACGACAAGTTTTCGATAGATATAGAAAATGCTAAATCCATAGATAATATTTTTGCAAAATACCAATATAAATATGCAAATAACAACTATAAACTCGTAGTAATTTTTTGCGATACTGAAATGTATCCATGTGAGAAATTTGTGGCGCTAAGAAAGCTAATTGATGAGATGCATGGTAACAAGGCTTCAAATAAGATATTATTTTTTGCTAATCCTTGTACGATGCAAATTATTCTTTCTCACTTTGCAAAAGTTAGTTTGAAAACAAACAGTAAAAGTGGAAATGGGGTTTTAATAAGTAAATATACAGGCGTTTGCGATTATGAAGCGACTGAAAAGCAAAGACAACAAATATTTAAAAAGTTAAATAAAATTAATTATCAAACAATGAAAAACAATTTGTCGGGGATTAGTGAAAATTACACTGATGTTCCAAGCACAAACGTGAGTAAACTATTTGATAATTTAGAATCATACGACAAAAAGTGGATAAACAGTATCAATAAAGCAATAGAAGAGTAAATAGGGGAAATGATATGCACCTCAAGAAGTTGTACACTTTAGAAGGTGCATATTTCTTTGTGAAAAAAAGTATCAGTGATTCGGAATTGAGAATTAGTACAAAAACCGAGTTCTATAGTGCTTTAGGAGTAGAAAAAATGTTTATGGGGCAAATAGTTTGTTAGGTCGTTTATACTAATAGATTTCATCAAGGTAGAGCAGAATATCCAATTGTTGCTAAAATATATGTTGAAAACATATAGAGCTATACCCTGTAATAAATGAAGTTTATGGCGTTGTCATCAATGGCTATTGAATTACAGTTGAATTGTTTCATAACTTTACTGTACTACAAAATTACTATTGATTATTTTTATATGGGGCTGTTTTTATTCTGATAAAAAACGTTTGAAAAAAATTGATTAGTCAAATAATGAATAAAAAGTAAATATATGTTTAATCAATCAACAATAATTGGCGCTCACATGATTTACTAAATAGTGAATGCAATAAACCATGGTAGGGTTATTATGGAAAACTCCTGATATGTCCTACATTATCCATTGATTTAGTTGTGATTTTGGGTCTAAAAATCGGTATAAAATTGGTATAAAGGTTGTTTGGAAATTATTTAAGAAGATGAAAGTTACTGTATAATTCAAAAGTTAAGTGGTGTATGTGATGTAAATTAGGCAATGTAGTGAAATAAAATTGACTATATTAAGGCTATTTTTGTAAAATGTTATAGCTCCTAAGGGCTAGTTATGGGTTCGATTCCCGTCGGGAGTACTACAATAAAGACTGTCTGTTGTAGACAGTCTTTTTTGTTTAGTAAAATTTCATGACACCGTTGTACGGCGTTTCATTGAACAATAATACGATAATTTTCCCCGTATAAGTGATTTTTAATTGTAATTTTATTGAGAAATGGCAATGCAATAGTTTTCATTCCGTACAAGTTTTTTTTCTTCAGTTAACTTTTTAGTAATGAGTTGAAACATAAAGTTGTCCCAGTGTATCAACCATGCTTTTTCATGTATCATGTATTTTATTGCACTGAAAATCGATATTAATTTTTGCTTATTTACATGGAATCTACCGCTAATTAAAAATAATAAATCCTTACTCATTAATTTTAGAAAATGTAAAACAGACAACTAAACAGCAATTTGTGATGTAACAATTAGCATTATATGTTATATCGTCGGGCAAAATTTTGTCTGCTGTTTAACAATTGGGTATTGACAAAGTTAATTTGCCATGCTATAGTTTAAGAAAATTGAAACGATTCAATTTTGCAATATGAGGTGAAATTATGTCAGGGATCAAAGAGATAGCAAGGCTTGCAAATGTTTCAACAGGAACGGTATCCAGGTATCTGGCAGGACACAAGTTGAAAAAAGAAAACATGGAAAAAGTGGAGAAAGCAATAACAGCGCTTGATTACACTGTCAATTATTCTGCACGTGCGTTGCGTAACAGAAAAAGCAACACGGTCGGTGTTGCAGTTTATGATTTTTCAGGGGAATATTCCGGAGCGATTGCCGATGCCGTTTCTAATTTTTGTGAGCAAAAAAACTATATTGTACTGGTGTCTGCTTATCACGGAGATGGCGATGTCCAAGATGAGAAAATGGTAAAGTTAAAAAAGCGATTTATTGATGGTCTTATTTACTACGCTTCCGGACATAAGGTAAAATTTTTACAGGAATTCCACGATTTGGGAATACCGGTTGTCTGTGTAAATGAAATTCCCGAAGGGGAAAAATGTGATTCTGTCCGTTACGATGGATACAAGTATTTCAAAATTGCCACAAAATATTTGATAGAACGTGGACATAAAAATATTGTTTTTTTTGCCGGAAATAACTTTGGTGTCTATGCCATGGAAACCATGACAGGGTATAGAGATGCTATGTCAGAATCCGGACTTTATTCATTTATTGATGTAAGATACTGTTGTTTTTCTTATGAGATTTCGTATAAAAAAATGCAAGAACTGTTGCGTGAAGGAAAGGCTACAGCCGTTATTGCAATTAATGATTTTATTTTGCAAGGAATTATAGATGCCGTAAATGATGCTGGTGTCAAACCGGGAGAAGATATTTCTATTATAGGTTGCTATTCAACAAAATACTACGGAGATAAAAGCATTACCCACTTGAGAATTGATGGTCAGGTTATTGGTGAAGTGGCAGCTGAAATGTTATTCAAGCGAATTGCGTTTCCCAATAAAGAATATGAAAACGTAAAACTTGATATGGAATTTGTGGAACGATCAAGTGTTAAAACCATAAAACAAGAGGATTGAAATACATTTGAGTTTTTTCATAAAAGGCAACGATTTCTGAACGGGAGGTTAGAATTACTATGGCGAAAAAGGTGAGAGGGGATTTTAGAAAAATAGGTATTGCCATTCTAAGTGCAGTTATCTTGGTTTGTGTTGTATCGTTAGTTTTGTTGAATGATTCAGTGAAGACAGCGTATGCGGGTGAATATCTAGAATATTTCTACGAAAATTTTGATGTTGAAAGCCCCTGGGATTCTGCTTTCAGTGACTGGGAAAGCGGAGCAAAAGCGACAATAGTAGATGAGGGGATAGATGGTAAATCGTTGAAAATTAATGGGGTGGAAGACAAATGGACGGAGTATATGTATGCAGATCTTCCTCTCAGTTCCAAGTCGGTTTATACCATACAGTTCAAATACAAAGTACTTGCCTCTCAAGGTGATTTTACGGTATTTACACGTAATAAGGTGAGTGGTGAGTTTTTAGAAGCGTTTCATTTTACTTATGTAGGTGGTGTTGAGTATACAAACTTAGAGAAGAATGCATATAAGATTCAAAAGGTTGAAGGGTATTATCTGGCACAAGTTTCTTTCGAAACAGATGAAGCGGATAATGTTATTGGATTCGGCATGGAGGGTGCCGGTATAATTGTTTTAGACGATGTTGTAGTGCAAAAAGGCGGATATCTGCAGGGATCGTCAATGCAGCCGGGAAAAGAAATTTTTTCATGGAACTTCGAAACGCTGGGTTTTTATGGGTCAAAACTTAAAGTACCCGACGGCGATCAATCGGTAATGTTTACCAATACAAATGCTATTAATGGGGTATATTCTTTGCGCAGTGTGGCTGATATGCCGTATTGGGGAACTATATTTGAAACACAAGATAACGTCGGTTTTTCCGCCGGTAAAGTCTACACGCTTAGTTTTAAATTCAAGATTGAGCAAAAGTTAAAATCCGGTGAATTCTTTTACGTCGAATCTTCTTCCGCTAGCAGCGTATCGTACATGCGATTTTAGACGGATCTATTTTTGAGCAAGCAAGTTCGTTTACCGAAAGCGGAAAAAATAGTAGTTTTGGCAGAAACAACTATATTCTGGATAGCGGAAATGGGTATTTTACGGCTAAATTTACATTTACTGCCGTAGATTCAAACACAGTGTTAAAGATATCCAAAGGTGATATTGGTGGTAACACTCCTGCTCCAGATGGCGGTGCAATTGTTGTCGATGATATAAAGATCAATGAGGGAATTGTTCCTGCGGAAAACTCCAACGCCTTGCGTGAGCTTGGCTTTGAGGTGTTTGCCGAAAGCAACTACAATTCGTATTTTAACGCAGTACAGGCATTTGATGAAAGTGTGGATTCACGCTGGGTACCCGCTCCACGCCCATCGTGGGAGGGAAATGCTGATGGCGAACCGCTTACCTTTATTGGTGTAAGTTACAGCGCACCGGTCAGGCTAAATCGTCTCTGCATCAATGAAGCTGTTTATTCTGAAAGTGGTTATTATCTTGGATCACAAATTACGAAGGCCATATTGCAGGCTGAGATCGACGGAATTTATGTTGACCTGTTTGTGTTTGAAGGAGAAAACTGTATCGGAGAGAACAGGGTTATCTTCTTCCCGGAAACTGTAGCACAAAGGTTCAGGCTTGCAATTTATTCCGCTAACGGAGATCCAACCATAAGTGATATGGATTTGGAATACTCTCCCAACATTGCCCTGGGTAAAGAAACGGAGTACACTTCAAATTACAATCAGTCTTTAACCGGCGAACTTGCCGTTGATGGAGATAAAAACAGTTATTGGGCAACAAAAGCAGCGGGCGAACAGAGTCTTGTTGTAGATTTGAAAAAGTCATATAATATCAGCGCAGTGGTTATACGTGAAGCGCTCTTTGACGGTGTACCGGCTTTAAGTGCATTCAGGCTGGAGTACGCAGATGAAGATGAAGTATATCATGTTTTGTATGAAGGCGACGCCATTGGAGCTTACAAACTTATATCTTTTGAAGAGATAACCGCCCGAAAAATAAGACTTGTACTTTTAAACACCCCAGCTACGACTTACAACATTGCTGAGTTAGAGGTATACAGTGCTCACAGTGAAGAACTTTTTTGGCAAATAGGTCCTGTAGCGGAAATAGTCAATGTTAAAAATTCACAGATAACCCTAAGTTTTCCTAAGGCAGGGGAAGAAGCGCAATATCTTGTGCGCATTAACGGAGAAGTCTATACCTACATTGGCGACGATGAATTGCAAGCGGTAGAAAAAACATTTCTTACCGACGATTTATATGGAAACATTGCTTTGGGCAAACCAACAACATCTTCGCCGAACCACGGACCTGACTACGACGGATCAAAACTTGTTGATGGCGATTTCAATACACGCTGGGCAGGAAATGGTTACGGTACGCATACTGTAGAAATTGATTTGGAGAGATTTTACAGCATTGACAAGATGGCGATATATGAGTCGATAGTTGCTGCCGATGGATTTTACATGGGCGAACGTGTAATGGCATATCGCATTGAATATTTTAATGGCTATAATTGGAAAGTTGCTTACGTTGGTGGAAAAATAGGCAAGTGTTCCGTTGTTACCTTTGACGAAATCATTGCAAGTAAGATACGTTTTGTCATTCTGCAGGCGATGGATCAGCCAACAATTGCGGAAATTGCAGTGTATGCCAACGATTTATCAGGTGATCTTTCTATAAACAAGACAGGAACCGACAGCGGTAATTACGGTGCGGATTATACTCCCGACAAGATGTTTGATGATGATTTTTCAACACGTTGGGCATCCACAACCGCAGATAATGCTTATTTCACATTGGAATTGGGATCTCCTAAACACGTAGATACTTTGACAATGAGTGAATGCGTCGAATGGGGACAGAACATAAACCAATTCAAAATTTACTATTTGGAAAATGGCGAATACAAGGAAGTTACGTCAGATGGCAATGAAATTACCTTTGGAAAGGTAGGAGTATTCGGGCGATTTGATTTCGACAGCGTATATACCGAATCATTGAAAGTGGTATTTACGGACGTAAATGCTGCTCCGACAATTTACGAATGTTCAGCGTTTGGTCACACGCCGACGTCAGTTTCCACAGGTGTAAAAGTAAATGCCAATTACACTGATTACGGCCTGGAGGCTACCAATCTTACAGACAACAACTACAACACACGTTGGGCTACTGCACACCTTCCTACTGCAAGCGATCCGATTATTTTCACGTTTGAGTATGATTCGGCTATAAAAGTTAAGAGTGTGTATGTCAACGAATATCTTGGGGACGGAAGCTGGGTTGTAGATGCAGGCATTAAGGATATTGCCGTGGAATATTTTGACGGAGAAACCTATAGAGAGGCCGTTCGTATGCAATCGCAGACTCCGCTGTTTCTTTCGGGAACAGTAATATCATTGCCTGAGAGAGTGCAGTCGGACAAGTTCAGGGTAGTAATATACGACGCAACCAAAGCACCCTCAATTTGGGAAATTGAATTTTTCGAACAGGGAATGAATAAACTGCAGCCGAACAAGGTTGAAGCCGGTGCCGTTTACAGCGGTTATGAGGTGGAAAAGGCATTCGACCAAAATTATGCAACACGTTGGGCGTCCAGTGTTCAGGGTGGTGATACTCTGTCCATTTCCTTTGCAAAAGAGCAACTCATATCTTCGGTATTGCTACAGGAAGCATTGGGCGAATTTGAGTCCGGGGTTTTCTGGGGCGGCTACACAACTGCATTCAGAATAGAGGCTGAGGTTGATGGCGGTAGAGTGCTTGTTTACGAAGGCAATAATATAGGCTTTTCAAGGTTTGCGCATTTTGACGCTATCAAAACATCACAGTTGTTTATTACATTCGAAAGTGCTGAAAATCAAGCGGTCACACTGGCAAATGTTGCGGTGTTCTCAAGAGAAGAAAGTGAAATATCTTCTGTTTCCTACCAATATGTTCTTAAATTGAATGAACAGAAGAATATCGCAACGGAAGCACAGGCAACTGCGTCTTCGACATGGAGCGGAGATTATTCGGCAAGCAAGATCAATGACGGAAACGATTCAACACGCTGGTCCGCAAGCGCATCGCCTTTTGACGGACAATGGGTGATGCTTGATTTCGGGGAAGAAAGAGTAATAAATGCCATGACATTGTGTGAAGAATACAAATACAGGGTGAAATCATTTACCATAAGTTATGGCGACGGCGAACAATGGACGCAACTTTATGAAGGTGAACAAATGGGGGATGATTTCTATCTTGAATTTACTCCTATTCGCACACGTTTTCTGAGGTTGGATATAGTAAAGGCTGACAACGTAGTTACAATTTCCGAATGGTGTGTTTACAACATGATAGATGAGTTTTCCGCACTGGATGTGGAAATCGTGGCTACTGCAGGTGGAACAGAGCTGGTTCAAAATGTTTCTTTGGATAAAGCTCAATTTGAACAAGCATTGATTGTTGGCGAAAAAGTAATTGGTAAGAGCGACAAGGTAGAAGAATACTTCTATTCACTTGCCGGCAAAGACCAATACGGAAGAATTTATGCAGCAAATACTGCACAGTGGCATGTAGACGGTGATGATACAAGCGGTATAAGTATCGATCAGTATGGAAAGCTGACATTGTTGCCGGAGGTCGCAACCGGAGAATATACACTAATTGCAGAATTTGGAGATAAATTTGTGGAACAAAAGATAGTGGTTAATAAAAAAGAAGCTACTGAAGTAGTCATCAGGGGTAGTTCTCAAATACAAATTCCGCTAGACGGAAGCAATGTGTACGAATATGTAGCTGTTCTATACGACCAGAACGGAAAAGAGATGACAGATGATGTGACAATCAGGCTAAAAGAAAATTATCCCGGCATATCATTTGAAAAATCGGAAGACAGTTACCTGCTCACAGTTTCAGATTCAGCAACCGATGGTCACATTGTCATGATTGCGGAATATGGGGACTTGGTAACTTCAAATGAAATACTTGTTTCGTATTATAAATATGCTGTAAATTCAGAGTATGGTTACGAAATTTATAATGGAAGCGGTGTGTACAACCGACCACTTTACGGTTCTCATATAAACGATATTGCAAACGGCGGATACGGCTACCTTGGTTTTGCCGGAGATTTGCCTATGGCGGCACTTGCCTGGACGGATGGATTTAACAGTCTTTCCAAGAGAGGACACATCTTTATCGGTGTGGAAAATGGCAAGTGGGTTCATGAAATGGAAGAGATACAAGCTACATACAAGCCTTCTTACATGGAATATGTCATCAGGGATTCTTCTTTCTCAGGCACCCTGAAGATCACGTTTACCATGGGGCAGAAATTCGACGGGCTCATTGCTTATCTGGAAGTTCCTGAATCATTAAGGGGACGAATTGTCATTGCGACGGGAGGTATAACATCCAGCGAAGAAAAGAAAATGTATGACTACGACAACTTGGCTGCTTTTGCTTTCAAAAAGCAAGAGGCTGAGGGCACTGCCATAACAATTGGCGAAAATGGTTTTATTCTTTCTAAACAGGGGTATGAGATATTTGCATCCTGTTCAGCTGTGATGGGAACCACAATTAGCGATGCGTCTGCTATGAAAAGTCCTGCACAGATGATGAAAACGGAAGGCGGACAGTATGCCATGAGTTACTCAGTGGTCAGTGGTACTTCTGAAGCGTTTGCATTTGCGCTTACATACAGTGATCCTGCCAACCTTACCGGTGTAAATGATCTGATGAATTATCCGACGGATGAAATTGAGTGCATCAAAGAGTATTTCGAAGATGTAAAGTCAATGTTTTGGGTTTCTACACCTGATAAATACTTTGATGCATCTGTGGGAAGCATGGTTGTAGCAAATGACAGGCTGTACGATGAGCCAAGCTATCTCCATGGAATTGTCAGTTGGAACTATCCTTATGCTGGTTGGCGTAGCATGTACGGTTCGGTTGTAATCGGTTGGAATGACAGGGTAGAAAATTCCGCAGCGCAATTTTTCGACAAGCAAATACTTGACAGAGAGATGGAGGCTGTGGTTAGGGATATTGTTGCCGGCGTAATGGACAAGCAGCGTGCTCTTGCATTCGGTGCAGTGTACGATGATGTTTATGGCGGAAACAAATTTTACGACATGACGCAATCGCTTGTTGACCAAATGTTCTACAATTACGAATGGACAAACAATATCAGTTATTTCTCAAACAACAATTATCAGGCGTACAACTTCATCAAGTATCATCTTGAATGGGAAGAAGAGGTTCTTGGAAGAGAGGATAATTTATTTGAAAGTTTCCTCAACATGTGGAACACTGACAGTATATGGACTTCCGGCGGTGGCGGCATCACTCAGACTGCGTACAACCTTCGTGCATACAAGATGATGGCGGAACTTGCAGAAAAATTTGGAAAAACAGAGGATAAAGAATACTTTGAATCCCGTGCTAAAGAGATAGAAGAATCAATGTTTGAACATCTCTACAGTGAAGAACTGGGTATTTTCGGATTGTTTAAGGATCTTGATGACTATGGCTACGGCAGGGTGCATTATTCACCCGACATGGCGGCTCTTTCCGTTCCCATTGATCTTGATCTGGTAGATGATTTCCAGGCTTACCTGCTGCTTTCATATGGCGTAAATACTTTTGATGATCTTGAAATAGAATTGCCTCAGGGTGCCAAGTTGAAATTCAGTTCTAATTGGGAACCGGTCAAGATTTGGTCTCTCAATGATATCTATCCCGATGAAACCATCTACTTCATTAATCAGTTGTACAAGTATGGGTACAGTGACATTGCCGATGCCTACTTGAAAGGCTTTTATATGATGTTCAACAACAGCGACGCACCCGGTGCGATCTGGGAGCGCCAAGAACACTTCGATGCATCCGGCGTGGGTTCAACCGATTTTGCTGATACTATCTCACCATACATTAAAATGGTTGCAGATGGTATGTTCGGTGTGGACATGCAGGCCAACATTGGTAAGGTAACAATTAAGCCATCGTTTAACAGAAGTTGGCCCAGCGCATCTTTCAATGCTAAGCTGATTTCTTATAATTACGCCTACGATGAAAAATCTTTAACTGAAACAATAGAGATTGTTACACAAAATTCTATTGATTATGAAGTTTTGCTAAACATGCGTACTTCAAAAATCTCAAGTGTAAAAGTTGATGGAATTGCGTGTGATTACACTGTTAAAGTGGGTATAGATTTCTGTTACGTTCAGGTCAATCTGCCCGATAGAACTTCGGCAACTGTTGAAGTGGTTTATGAAAGTGCTCCACTTGTCTTATCGGAATATCCCGAAGTGGTGGGAAACAAGTCTTCTTTTAAAGTTTCGGTTAACGGCATAATAAAAGAAATTTACGATCCGCAAAAAGTTCTTGCCGATACGTCGGTGACTTTGGGAGGTAACGAAATTGTACTGAAGACGGATTCGGCTATCGGACGCAAAACAATCTTTTTGCTGGTAACGTTGAATGACAGCGAAGTTTGGGCTCCAATAAACGTCACAGTTTGCGAAAATATAAGAGTTGAAAACGCACAACTTGTGAATGATGTTCTTGTTCTGGACCTTGTCAATTCCGACAGCATTGCACATTGCGTTTCGGGTCAGGTGCAGTTTGCCGGTGGGTATGCCGATATTTATGTGGAAATTCAGGCATATACTACCGAACAAATTTCATTTGCTTTAAATGCCGAACAAGTTACCAATCTTACTCAGGGCAGCAATCTTGTAAGAATCTACACTGATGACGGTGAGGTATTTGAAACAACTTTCGACGTCCTGACTGTTTCTACAGATCACGGTGTAATGGACGGCTTAAAATATGTAGACCTTACGCAGGTTGCAAATCAGAATCTGGCGGACTTGCACAATACTACGTATTCGCCACGTCCTACCACCGAAATGATAAGCTGGAGTGTCTTGCCTAACGGAAGATCTTACTGGGAAGCTCATCAAAACAACGGCGTTTCTACGGTACCGGAATTGAGTCTGCTTGAACAATACAAAACAAACGGGTACTATAAGGTAGGCGATGTCATGTTCAAGGCTGTTAATGGGGAAAATGACAGTGTGTTTACTTCACTTTACGATCAGTTGCCCGACGGTGTTACAATTGATATCAATGACAAGGCAAGCAAGTTCTATTTCTTACTTGTGGCATCAACCAATCAAATGCAATGCAACATTGAAAACGCACGTATTACAGTTACCATGTCAAATGGTTATAAAAAGACGCTTTCCTTGGTTAATCCGGACAACCTTGGTGACTGGATGTGGAACAATTCTCCAAACACTGAGTGCTTGCCGTATGAAAAGGATGGCGAAGTGTTGATGTTGGGTGCAAATACTCATGCTATAATGCTGGAACTTGATCTTGGCTCCGAAAAGGACATTCAGTCAGTAACGCTAGAAACATTAAGTAACGAAGTGCTTTGCGGATTGCTTGGTATAAGTTATGTCAACAACCAACTGGCTGACATTGCAATAAACGAATATGAAGGCGAAACTTTGCCTCAGGGAAGCTATGATACTTCTTATTCGCAAAGTGTAGCAACATCAAGCGGTATATCCGCAGTTTACAACATTGTAGACGGGGTATTGCCTGATGGACTTAGTCTTACTGCCGAAGGACTCTTGGTTGGTGTGCCTAAAGAATGTGGTACATTCGAATTTACAGTGTTGTGTACCGCAGAAAATGGCTCTGCAGAAGCAGACTTTACGATAGTTATCGCCCCGAAGAGTTTGCAGGGATATCAGGTAGTTGTCAGCGGAAGTTATGTTTACAGCGGACAAGAGATTATTCCTGAAGTTTCTGTAGAAGGCCTTTCCAAGGATGATTACGACATTTTGCTGGAAAACAACATAAATGCCGGAAATGCCACAGTAAAAATTGTTGGAAAAGGAAATTATGCCGGAGTGGTGCAGACGGAGTTTGAAATTCTAAAGGCTACTGTTGTCGTATCAATTCCAATTCCGGAAAAAAGTGTTGTCACTACAGAGGAAGGTTTGCCCGCTCTTAAAGGAAACACAACGGGAGGAACCTACCAATGGGTGCAAGGACAGCAATTGAAAGAAGGCAGTTGGGAATACGAATGGTGTTTTGTACCGGATGATACGTTAAATTATATTTACGAAAACGCTTCCGGAAAATTAGCTATTGAAGTTGAGCCTTACTCAGGTCCTGACGATGGCAATATTTATAAAGTCATTGCTTATGCTGCAGTTGGTGTAACAGTGGCAGCGGCATTGTTGACTTGTACAATATGCGTTATTAGAAAAAGGAAGAAAAAGTAAAGTAACCTCAAGTGGAATTTAAGTAAATATGCTAAACGCCTAAAGATCAACT
Source organism: Candidatus Limihabitans stercoravium (assembly GCA_018715495.1). Taxonomy (GTDB): domain Bacteria; phylum Bacillota; class Clostridia; order Christensenellales; family CAG-314; genus Limihabitans; species Limihabitans stercoravium. The sequence goes on from DVLO01000038.1 coordinate 13,161, forward strand.
TCTAAGGACTGAGTTTATTGGAAAGATAAACTCAGTCCTTTTGTCAAGTTTCTGCGATGAAATATTACTTCTGTTATAAAAACAAATTATTTAATTAAATGATTGACTTTGAATTCTAAGTTGTCGAAAATATAAAGGTTTACGTATACAACAACAGAAAACTTTAATTTACGCAAGTCCCACAATTATCGGCAACATAACAAATCGTGCAGAAATAATTCAGGTAAATTTTTGGCGGCATATTGTGTGTCATAATTTATAAAATTGAACGATATCCATTAGCATTGCCTGATTATATTTAATAATACAGTATTACGAAAATTGCCCCAAGTGAAAGCCATGCCCGTCGGAAGTGCCACAAGAAGAATTTTCTTTTTAGACAGTTCTGGGTTTCAGTAAGAATGGTATAAGTTTCTTACACAATATTGAATGTTTTACGCTTTCAATCAAGATGATTGTTATGTTACGACTCTATGCTGTACTGTAATGTTGTTAAATGTCTCTGAACATATCATCAGTGAATGGTCTTTTAAGACAGTTTTTTCCTGTGAGATGGTGTTTTTTAGTAAGGAATGAAGTTAAAAGGTGTAAAAAAAGACTGCCGAACAGGTTGATGTGTACCTCCAAAAGTGTCTAACTTTTGGGGTACACCCCAATGGGGCAGTCTTTTTTTAATTGTAATGAAATTTGAAAGTTTATTTGTTTGACTGTTGAGTGTACGTCAGTTGTTGGAAAAATTCCACAAACAGCGGAGTCCAGCCTGCGGCATATCCTTCCAGTGTCGGGTGGATGTCATCTTTGAAGAAGCAGGGGTAGTTTTGGTAGTTTGTGTGCAGGATGTCAAGGGGAGTAATGTCCCATTTGTCGCAAATGGTCTTGAAATCTCCGTTGACGTAGTTTTTGTAAGCTGACTTGTATCCCCAATTGTTTTTGACTGCGCCCACGTAGAATACTACCTTTATTTCGGGACATTGCTGTTTAGCGTAGGCAATTATATACTGTATTGCGCCGGAAATTGTGGATGTGTCGAAGTCTTGCGGATCGGTTCCTTCTTCCACAACACCCAGCGGCTTGTTTTGTGAAAAGTCGTTTGTGCTAAGTTGTACTACCAAGAAGTCGGGATTTTGTGAAAAGTCAAATGCTCCGTTTTTCAGGCGTTGAACGTAGGAAGAAGATCCGTTGTCTACCAGTGTTGTTCCCGAAACGGCTTCCTTGGTGTACTTGTTGAGTGAAACACTGCTGATCAGGTCAGCGAAAGAAACCCCGTTTGAAGCCCATCCGTAAGTTATTGAAGATCCAAGATAGAATATATTTGTTCCGCCAAGAGGATGGCTGACAAGTCTCTTATATGCTTCGCAAGGTGAAGTAGTGACGTTTAAATTGCCAAACGTGGCATTACTTTTGAATCCATCCACTCCAATGGATGTCAGTTCGACAAATTGTTGACCTGTCACTGTGGCAATCAATGAATTTAGCGTTTGGCTGTCTTTTTGTGCGTTTTCCAACCAATTGGAATTCAGTTGATTGTAGTTTACTGTCGACATTGTGCGCTTTTCACCGTTGTTGACGGAAAGGTAGTAAATTCCGTCCTGGTAACTGAGAATGTAGTCGTTGTCTGTTTCGAATGTGGATACGTCGTCAAATTCCCAACCGTAGTTTATGTACAATGTACCCATTCGAACGCCCCAGTACAGCAATCTGCTTGATTTGTTTACTCCCAGATAAACACGACCTTGTTCGCTAAATGGACTGCCTACAAGCAGTTGAGCACCGCCCGAATTGTTGTCAAGCAATGTTCCGCTGATGTTTATTTCCCAATTGCTTTGTGTGCCAAGGGGCAAGACAACGCTTTCCTGCAACTGCAATACAGCGTCATTCATTTTGAGTTGATTGTTTACTGTTTGCGCCGAACCGCTTGCCGTTCGACCGTTAAATTTTCCGTTGTTAATGAGATTGTATGTTGTCATTGTGGGTGGTGTGGGGGTAACAAGCTGTGTCAGCCAGTCTTCCCAATCTTTCTGTGTTCCTGTGTAGTCGGGGTTTTCTTCTTTCCAGATTTCAAACGCACTCTTGTTGCTGTCTTCCGTTTCAACACTGACATTGGTGTTTACTCCGTTTACGTAAACAAATCCGTCTTCGATTGTAACAATGATGTCATCGTTGCTCTGACTGCATGCCGACAATGTGAAAATCATCCCAAACAACAAGGTTAAAATCAGTACAATTAGTTTTTTCATTTGCCCTCCGTCAAATTGTTAAATTTGACACAATTCTAGCGGTACATTGTTTTTAAGTCAATGGTCAATGGGCAAATTTGTGCAAATACTCACCTATTGTAATTAAATGTACAAGTTTTATCGGTCACGAAAGCGTCTTTCTGAACGTGGAAGGCGTTACGCCTACCTTTCTTTTGAACAATCCAGAAAAGTAGTGTTCGTCCACGAAACACAGTTTGTTGCTGATTTCCTTTATCGTCATGTTTGAGTAGTGCAGCATCAACTTTGCTTGCGACAACTTCTTGTTGAGGTAGTAGTGGTAGGGGGAAATTCCGTAAATCTTCTTGAACTGCTGTGAAAGTAGCATCTTTGACACGAAAAGTTGCTTTGCAATTTCCTCAATGGTTATGTTGTCGAAGATTGCGTTGTCTAAAATTTCCTTAGCCCGTGTTGCAATTGCGGTACTACCTTCGGGGTGGTATTCGTGTTGAGCAATTTTGTTGAGTATAGACATCAGAATGGTGGCTATTTTAGCCCATTCGTTGTCGTTTACAAAACTTCCGAACGCCGTTACTTCTATGAGTTCGTGGAAATACGTTTCGCAGTCGGGGGCATGAAAAACGTACTTTCCCGTCAATCCGTAGTCCGACTGTATTTTGGTAAATGTATCGCTGTAGAAGTTGCACCACAGTTTCTTGAAGGGATCGTCCTTGTCCGCACGATAGCTGTGAGTGCTTTCAGGCGGAAGAATGTAAATGTCCCCTTGTTGAAGATTGAACGTTTGGCCGTTGACGGTAAGATGTCCCTTGCCTGACGAAATAAACTCTATTACGTGGTAATCCGATCGGTTGCGGGATATAAAGTAATCTTTGTCGGGATTGGTTACGCCCACAGCTTCGATGTTGAACGGATACGCCATGTTTCCGCTGAACAGAAACTTTCGTTCCCTGTCAAGGTTGCCGTAGATTATGTTGTTAAAAGGGTCTATTTGTCTGTTAAATTGCTGTGCCATCTGTCACCTCTAGGAGATGTTTTTGTTTACGAATACTAACTTTTTAAAAATTATTGCTTATTGTAAAAAGCAATTCGTCCACTTATAATTGTATTGTAGCATATAGCGTTTGCAAAAACAACCCTATATTATTTAAATTTTTTTTGCAATGCAAAGTGATGAAAAATCAACAATTTATATGGTAAAGGAGGAAACAACATGAGCAATACCAATTACAGTGGAAGAAACGTTGCCCGAACAGTGTTGGCTGCGGTACTGATTGTGATGTTGATTGTGTCAACGGCAATTCCTGTTTTGGGTGTGTTTTCGTTTAGTAAAGTCTTCGCTGAGCAAAACGTTACCGTGGACAAGCTGAACGGTGGAAACACATACATTGTAAACGATACGTTGCGAATTACACCTCTTTCCGAAAGCGTTGTTCGTCTTGAGGAAAAGGGGGCTAAGGGATTTGAGGACAGACAAACCTTCTACATATTGGGAAGAGATGAATTTGTCGCTCCTATATCTAACTTTGAAAAGGTTGGTGAAGAAATAGTAATTTACACCGAACACTACATTGTACACATTCCTGCGACTGCCACAACGTTGTCGGGTGTGTATGTCACCGATCCCGACGGATACACATTGTACCGTTACAACGGACTCAGCCTTCCCAACACCTATCTTCCGTCGCCATACGAAGATCTGCGTGGCTGGTATTTGTCGGACAATCCAAGAATTGTTCCCGGTGAATACGGTTACTCTGTAACGGATGAGGAAATGGAACTCAACGGTTGGGATTTCGAAAACAAGGCGCCTGACGTTTACGTGTTTATTCCGCAAAGTTACGAACAATTCTGTGAGGATTACGTAACATTGACGGGAAAGAGCAATCTTGTTGATTTGAAGAATCTTGGTTACTGGGATTCACGTTGGTACGTTTACGATGACGAAACGGCATTGCAACAAATTCAGGATTACCTTGACAAGGGATACAGCATTGATGTGCTTGTAATAGACACTAACTGGCGTAAAGGTGACGTCAACCAGACTCCGGGTATGGATCCTGCTGTGGGCGGAATGGGATACGAAATTGACGAAAACCTTTTCCCCGACATGACGGCGTTTTTGGAATCGGCTCACGAAATGGGTGTAAACATTATTTTCAACGATCACCCCGAACCTGTTGAAGGCAACACAAACGGACTGGAACACGATGAAATAGAGTATCGAAGCGACAACTTGAAACTCATTCTTTCCTACGGTCTTGACATGTGGTGGTACGACAGAAACTGGCACACGTCATTGAATTCTCCTGACGAAGATTTGTCGGTATTCGCATGGGGAATGTACGCATTCCAGTTCATTGAAGACGAATACTACCAGGAACTTTCACAAGAGGAATTGCAAGAATACGCAAGACGTGCCATCATAATGGGCAACATTGACGGATGTCTGCACGGTAATTGGAAGTACGCTTCGGATATTTCCTCTCACAGATACACAATTCAGTGGACGGGTGACATTGGTGTGGATGACCATGCGCTGGAACTGGAAATCCGAAATGCCGTTTACGGAAGTGTTGAAAACGGTATTCCCTACATCAGTTCCGACATCGGCGGACACAACGGAACCGTAACTGACGACATGTATTCAAGATGGATGCAGTACGGTGCATTGAGTACAATTTGTCGTGTACACTGTACACACGAAGCGTACATCAATCAGGAAGGACGTATGCCATGGTTGTTTGGCGACACTGCCGAAGAAGTAACCAAAGAATACGTCGGAATGCGCTACAACCTGATGCCGTTGTACTACTCTCTGGCTGGACAAAATGCCAACACGGGTATGCCAATCCTGCGCAGACTGGACGTGGTTTATCCGCAATACGTTGAGGCATCCAGAAACGATCAGTATTTGTTGGGTGACAACATTCTCATTGCGCCCATCAATGAAGCGTACGAACAAACGACTTTCAGCGGTGCGGAATTTACCCACATTGATGAGGGCGTTGAGAAAAAGGGATTGTTGGGAAGTTACTACGCCAACAAAGATTGCGCAGGCGAACCTGTTTACCAGCAAGCCGACAACGAATTTTTGTTCGATTGGCAGTTGGCAAGTCCCAAGGGATTGCCTGTTGACAATTTCAGCGTTACATGGAAGGGCAACTTTACGGTGGGCGACACCGACATGAAGTTTGCGTTCTTTGCAGACGACAGAGTGCAGGTACGCATTGACGGCAAGATGGTTGTCAACAGTTACGACAGCGAAAAGCAAGAAAATCAATACGACGTACTGTTCCAAACCGATTACTTCGAAGCAGGAACAAAACACAGTATCGAAATTAAATACGTAGAAGAAGGCAACTACGCACACTTCTACATGTACGGAATGGAAAAGCAAGGCGTGGGTGAATCCTACTGTTACAACGACAGAGAAGTGTTCATTCCCGACGGCACATGGATTGACGTTTGGTCGGGTAAGGAATACTACGGTCCTTACACCTACACTGTAAGACATCCATTGGAAACATCTCCTATATTTGTCAAGAAAGGTTCTTTGACAGTGCTTGCACCCGACATGAAGAACCTCAGCGAAAAGGATTGGAGCGAATTGACATTGGATGCCTACCCATCCTTCAGCATGACTGAAACCACTCTGTATGAAGATGACACCGTTACTCAGGCGTACAAGTACGGTCAGTACCGTACAACTAAAATTACTGCGGGTAGTGTTGATGGCAAGTACACAATCAACATTGGCAAGGCAGTAGGTGAGTTCGAAGGCGAAAAGGCATTTACAACCAGAACATGGAACATTCGTCTGCATGTGTTCGAAGAATTGGGCGATGTTTTGTCTGTGACTGTAAACGGCAAGCGTGTTTACGGATTGTCTTACTTCTCACAGGACAGCAAGTCATCTCCTTTCGCATTCAGCGGTGCATCAGCCGATTCGGCGGTTTACGAATTTTCTCTGACAAGCGACATTTACAAGGAAACAACAGTTGTAATTGAGTTTGAAAATTCTTCTGCATTGGAAGTATTTTCTAAAAACCCCAACTACAACAGCACATCCGCACAGTTCGAAGTGGACGTTGCCGACAGCATGTATGATTACATCAATCTTGACAACCCCGATTACGACGACTGGGCTTACTTCGGAAACACAACCGCAAGAAAGGGCGGTGTAGAACATCTCATCGGAGATCTGACAAGTGATTTCGAAATGTACACCAACCAAGGTTCGGCAATCCAGGCTGATTGGAGCGGTGCAGAAGGTGTAACTGAGGGCGAAGGCGTGTTCGGTGGTGTTGCAGGTCAGGTAGATGCCAACGTTACATTGAAGGTAAAGGCAGGACAAACCAAGGTATTCACACTTTACTTGTACACCGAAAAATGTATAGGCAAACTCACTGTTCGTGACAGGGCAGGAAATGTTCAGACAATCATCCTGGATGGCGGACAGTCTCTTGACGGCGACCTCAACGGAAGCCTTGTTGGCAAAAACGCACACAAAGTAATGGTAACCGTTTCTGCGGAACAAGACACCGAACTGTATGTGCGTTACAGCGTTCACTCTTCCGGTAAGGACGAAGGCGCAGGCACATCTTCACCTGCTAAAATCGGTATCAGCGCAATTGTGTGCGGTGACCAATCCGCTAAGGACGAACAACTTGTGTTGCCCGATCTTCCCGAAACGGAAGTAATCATCGAAAATCTTCCCTCTTCGGTAAATCTTACCGATTCCACCGAAGGAAACGTACTTGACTGGTACAAGTCCAACTACGGCGACAGCGGTGAAGTTTACATGAAGGACGGAGACGCAATTCGTTCGGTAACTTATACTGAAAAAAGAATGTTCTGGGACTACAAGTCAATGATTTCATGGCGTAACGGCGAAGGCGTTGAAAGTTGTCTTGGTACAGCAAACGGCTACCACACTGAAAGTAACGGAAACATCGAAATTACATTCAACGTGGATGAAAATACTAAATTTATTGTACTGTATGTAGGCGCTTGGAGGGGCGGTAACAAGATTACCGTACACGATTACAACGGCAATACCAAGGGTGAAGCCGTGTTCTACGCAGGGGAAGACTCTGTTTGCAACAAGGTAGTAATCCCCATTGAAGTCACTGAAAAAACAAGAATCAGCGTTGTCATCACATCAGTAGGTGCTTACGACAGCGGAAACGCATCTCTTTCGGCAATTCAGGTTGTAGGTGATGTTCCTGCAACTAAACAAGACGTTCTTTAATTAAACAACAGGGCGGGTGCATCAGGTATCTGTTCTAGCTCTGCAAGGAAGGAGAAGTAATTATGAAAAACAAGGTTAAAGTGTTTTTGATTTGGTTGATGGTCATCAGTCTTGCTGTGCTTGCGGCATGCAATCCCCAGACAGAATACAAACTGAGTCACAGCGAAATCACATTGGAAGTAGGTGAGGAAATGCAACTCAGCATTTCCCCTGCCCCCGACAAGGTGGAATGGTCATCTGCCAACACGGAAATAGCAACCATAAAAGACGGTAAAGTAACGGCAGTTGGTGTGGGCAAGACCACAGTGATTGCTCAAATCGGAAACAGACAGTTGACATGCGATGTTTTTGTAAATGAAAGTACTTCGGAAGCACAGTATGTCTTGGATTTTACTGCTTTGTCATTAAAGACAGGTGAAACAAAACAAATCAATGTTTTCGATAAGGACGGTCCCGTTCAGTCGGCGCAATTTGTTAGCGGTAACGAAGACGTAGCCACCGTTTCGGCGGACGGTCTCATCACGGCAGTAGGCGTAGGTGAAACGGACATCACAGCCAATGTTGAAGACAGTCAGCTGACATGTCATGTCACCGTTGCACAGAAGTACAACTACGAACTGAGTTGCAAAACTCTTGAATTGGCTGTTGGCGGAACGGGAAAGATTTCTCTCATTACCACACCAACAGGACAAGAAGACGCACGTCCACACACATTTATCAGTTCTGACGAAAGTATAGTGTCGGTAAACGGCGGATCGGGACGTGTTACAGGTGTTTCCAAGGGTTCTGCTGTCATCACATGTCTTGTTGACGGTGAAGAATTGATGGCAACAGTAAATGTAACGGAGTACACCATTTCAATTGGAGGACAAACCAATGCCGACATCGAAATGAGAGTGGGCGATGAACAGTCCATTGAAATTGTTGCAGATCCCGAAAAGGAAGTAGACGCACAAATCACTTTGGACAACGAAAGCGTAATCAAGGTTGAAGAAAATTCAATCGTTGCACTTGAACAGGGAACAGCTCAACTTTCCATTTTGTTGGGTGGCAGAGAATTTGTATTCAACATTACGGTAGTTCCGCAAGTAGTGTACACAATCAACACAACACAATGCACTCTCACTCTTGGCAGTGGCACACACCAATTGGTAGTGGAAAGCAATCCGGAAACTGATTTCAACCTTACGTTTGAATCTTCCGACACATCCATTGCTCAGGTTGACGACAGCGGTCTGATTACCGCAACGGGTGTGGGTGAAGCAACAATTACAACTACCGTTGACGGAAGCGACTGGGTATTCACAACAACAGTTAACGTAGTGTTGGACACTTCTCTTGAACACCAAGACTACACATTCGGTAGCGGTGCTGTAAATCTGACGCGTCTTGATTCCAACAAGACAATCGACTGGCGTTTCTTCTACGATGCTGACGGAATTCCCACCCGTATGGAAGGCGGCGCAGGTCTGATCGGCGACTACGTAACAGCAGTTGAAACACTCAAGTTCTGGGATTACAAAGCCCCCATCATTTTCGAAGACGGTCAAGGCGGAGTAAGCGGATCTTATACATACGGTCGTTCCATTATAGGAAGTTACTCACTTCCCGTTACCATTAACAACAGCGTGTCAAGCGTTGCTATCTGGACAGGTGCTTGGAAAGAAAGCGCTACAATTCAATTCAAGATTGGCGGTGCAGTGGTACAATCTCACGAATTTTCCGCTAACGAATCGGCATTGTCAAGAAAGTATCAGTTGGATGTTGACACATCCTCTCTTCAAGACGGTCAGACATTGCAATTGACAATAGAAGTTAATTGCTTGCCCGTAAACGGTGGAAACGTATCTCTTGTCGCTGCCGCAGTGGTAGGCAAGCAACCGCACGACACAATGGTAACGGCATCTACACAAGCAACGGTTACAACTCAACTTACAGGCGTTCAAGACCTTACAACTGCGGGCAGTATCGATTGGCTGTCTGCAAACGGAGTACGTAAACAAGGTGTTCCTGCAAATGCCGTAATCGATGCGGACGGAATAACCTACACGCCCAACAGCGGTATTGCGTATGACTATCCCGGTGCTACATTTACATGGACTGACGGAACGGCAATGCCCACTGACGGTTTGGCAACATTCAAACATGCGGACAGCTACATTTCCATTCCCGTGTTCTTGCAAGGCGGAAAAACAACAGTTACCATTTTTGCAACAGGTTGGAATTGCGGATACTATGTTGGCGTTTATGACATCAACGGAGTGTTTGTAAACGGCTACCAAGGTGCAGATGAAAAGACAAATCAAAGTGTTTCCAGTAAGATTGAAATCACAGTAGACGTTGCGGAAGAAGGAACCTACACTTTCAGGTTGTCCAAGTGCCGTGGCGCAGGTAACGTTGGTTGGGCAGGAATAGCAGTCAGCGGCGCTAATCCCGTTGAACCTGTCAAGACTGTTTACAACATGGAAGTAGGTGAACAGCTTGATATAATCCTGACAGACAGCGTTTCTGCTGTGTCTTACGAATGTTTCGGTTCAGCTGTCAGTGTTGAAAATGGTAAGATTACCGCTCTCGAAGTGGGTGTTGCTACAATCACGTTGACTTATGACGGCGTTTCAAGAAATATTTTTGTAACAGTCAGTGGATATGAAATAGCAAGTGAAAAAGAAGTTTCAATGATAATAGGCGGAACATCCGCCATTGAAGTTGTCAGCGTTCCTGACGGAAACAAGGTTTCGGCAACCTACTCTGTTGAGGGTGAAGACGTGGTAAGCGTTTCGGAAGACGGAATAATCACGGCATTGAACGGCGGTTGGGCTACAGTAATCGTAAGCGTAAACGGTAAAGAAATAGGTAGAATCAACGTCAATGTCGCCAACTACGAATTGAATGCCGCAACACACACAATTGTATTGAGTAGCGGTGAAAACAGCTTCACATTGCAAGTAATTGACACAACAACGGAAACCATTGTTGATGCGGAAGAACTTGTATTCAGCTCTCTCAACGAAGAAGTTGCAAGTGTTGGCCCCGACGGCGTTGTCATGGCAGTAGGCGTTGGTAAGGCTGTAATTACGGTTACATTCAACGACATTGAATTCACTTGCGAAATCACAGTAGTAAATGTTCCTGTCACAGTGGATGCAATAGAGTACGAAGACGGCAAGGATTACGCAGTAAATCTCACACTTCTTGACGAAACCAAGCAAACACTTGACTGGCATTACTTCGGCAACAACATGTCGGAAACAATGCGTGACGGTGATTTTATCGGTCAGTTGTCCACTGAAAGAAGTTTGCTTTTCTACGATTACCGTGTCAAGATGAGCTGGTCGGACGGTGAAAACATCGAAACAAGTCATGTAGGCTATACTGCCGGATGGACATTCCGCGAACAGGTTTCCTTTACGGTAAGAATCACCAAGGACGTGGAATACATTTCGGTGTTTACAGGTGCTTACCATGCTTCAAATACAATTGAAGTTAAAATCGGCGATGACGTACACGCAGTTTATGAGTTCAGCAACTGCGGAAACAACGATAAAGTAAACAAAAACAAGCAAATCCGAATTTATCCTGATGTTTCGGCATTGATGTCCGAACAGACAATGACAATCACATTGACATGCGGTGCCGAACCGGACAATGGTTGGAGTGACAACATCAGTCTTGTTGCAATTGCGGTTGTTGGTAAAACCGACCGTCAAACAGTTCAGGACAGCACTGCAACATTGAGTGTAAAACCGTTGATGCCTGCTGAAAGCAATGTAATCGACATCACAAGCGTCGGAACAGTAGATTGGCTTTACGCTAAAAATGGCAGCGGTGATCTTGCAAGAAAACAAGGAGTAGCGGAAAACAGCATCATCAAGGCGGATGAAATAGTGTGCATCGGCGGTGACGGATACGACTACTTCGGCAACAAAAACCAGTACTTCACATGGTCGGACGGAACTTCCGCTGTTGAAGGTGGCAAGGTAAACAATTTCCAATGGATAAACGAAAAGTACTTCATTCCTGTTTATCTTGAAGAAGGTCAGCACCAGGTTACATTGTACTTGTCGGGCTGGAAGTGTTCCTACTTCGTGTCGGTGCTTGATTGCTTCGGCAACAAGATCATTGACGCCAATCAGGTTGTAACAGGCGACGGCGCAACAAGTCAGGCTGTTGAAGTGACTGTAACACTGGACGTAACTCAATCGGGTACATTTACATTTGTAATGACCAAGCAAGGTGACGGAAATCACGGCTGGGCAGGTGTGGCAGTATCCTGATTGAAATTATTGAGAAAAAATTTATTTTGAGTTAAACTGAATGTATTCGCACATCCATCTGTATGCGGTGTGCGAATACTGTTGTCGTGGAGGGTAATTTCAGCAATTAGTATGGTTAAGCAAGTTGTATTCAGAGATTTTAGGATATCCTTTTTGTGCAATGACGTCATTCGTGTTGAAAAGAGCAGGAAAGGTGTTTTTTGTGATGAAGATACTTTTTTCTTTCCGCATAGAAATGAACTGTCAAGCGGTGAAGTTGAATTCACAGTAAATGAAAATGTAATTACGTTTGGAGATTATCAGCTGGTGATCCCTACGGATGGTGACATCAGATCATTTGTTGTCAACAAGCAGGGCGAAACTGTGTACAAGTACAAGAGGTTGAAAAACAGCGGAGAACTTCCACGTCCCTATCGTACTCCGGAAATATTTGCAATTTCCGATAATCCCCGTGTGTTTGTTCCTGTAGGCGGCTACTCTGTAAATCGTCAAGGAGAATACCGAATTGAAGAAAATGTCGACGACGTCTACTTGTTGTTCGTCAACAATGATGCCCGAAAACTGCGCTCACTGTACGTACAACTGACGGGAAGAAATCAGCTGGTACGTCGTGCAACTTTCGGTAGTTGGAATTCCAAGTACTACGCTTACCATCAGAAGGAAGCGGAACAGGTTATACTGGACTACGAAAAACGCAACGTTCCGTTGGACAACATCGTCATTGACACCGATTGGCGCAAGTCACTGAACGGTTGGGGGTACGACATCAACGAACAGCTGTTTTACGACATGAAGGGATTTTTGTCCTTTGCACATCAGCATGGTGTGGAAGTCATGTTCAATGACCACCCCGAACCGTTGAACGGTGCTCATGTATTCGAACCTCAAGAAATTGCCTACCGTGAAGAAAAGTTGCAATCAATGATGGATCTTGGACTTGACACATGGTGGTACGACAGAAACTGGCACACTCATCTCAACTCTCCTTCGAAAAATCTCAAGTGGGAAACATTGGGATTGTATCTTTACCACGACATTACAAGAAACTACTACTTGAAAAAGTCGGATTCAGCCGATGTTTACAAACGTCCTGTTGTTATGGGCAACGTAGTGGAAGTTTCCAACGGCGAATATCGAAAAATCAAGGACAGTGCTTCTCACCGCTACCCCATTCAGTGGACAGGCGATATAGGAAGTCAGCCCTGTAATCTTGCAGAGGAAATTGAAAATCTTGTTCTGTGTACAGACAGTTGTATTCCGTACATGAATTCCGACTGTGGCGGTCACACGGGCAACCCCGACAAGGAAGAGTTTATACGTTGGATGCAGTATGGAGTAATGTCCCCCGTATTTCGTCCGCATTGCACCAAGGACGTTGAAAGATTCCGTGAACCGTGGGCGTACGACGAAGAAACACTTGATATAGTACGGTCGTACAATTTGTTGAGATATCGTCTGATACCCTATATTTACGCCAACGCCTACCAAACCTATCTGACGGGAATAGGCATGTTCCGTTCCCTTTCGTTGGAATTCCCCCGTGACGTGAAGGCTTGTCGTAAGGATGAGTACATGTTGGGCAGCAACTTGCTGATTGCTCCTATCAGTGGAAACATTCCACGCAAACTTGCCAAGTCTTGCTACCTTGCTCCTGTAGAAGTGCAGTATTTTGACGGAACAGAATGTAGCGGACAGGTAATTGCAACAGATGTGTGGGACAAGATAGACATGAGTTTAAACCACACGTCACCTAAAAAAGGTGTGCCTGTTTACAATTTTTCAGCAAAACTGCGCACAACAATCAGGGTAAACAAGCCCAAGCAATTGTACATCAAGTCCGACGACGGAGTTACGGTGTATCTTGACGGCAAATGCGTGCTTGAAGACAAGACAATGCATTCCGCAACAATGTTTTCGCTTGTGGAAATTTCCCCTGATGAAACGCACACATTGGAAATCAACTACTTCCAGGCAGGTGGCGAAGCGTGCCTTGCTCTTTACGTTGCCGATGTAGCAGGTGACGGAAGCAGGGAAGTGTATCTTCCTTCCGGCAAGTGGATGGATCTGTTCGACGGACACATTTACAACGGCAACACAACAATACGTAAAAATTACAAATTGTCGGCAATGCCTCTGTTTGTGCGACTGGGTGCAGTCATTCCGCTGATTAAAGAGGCGCAGACAACAGCACAACAGGACTGGACAAACATCACTTACGATTACTATCCCGACATGTGCAGTAAAGACAGCGGCTATCTCTACGAAGATGACGGCCAGACAACTGCTTATCTAAAAGGTCAATGCCGCAAGAGTGAGTACAGCGCTTGTTACGATGAACAAGGAAAAGCATTCGTTCTGAGATTTAACGGAGCGGAAGGTTCGTTCGGGGCGGACGACAACACAATGCGGACGTTCAACATCAAGTTCCACAGCTTGAATCAGTTTGATGTCAGGTACGTTGAGTTAAACGGCAAGAAGTTTAACTGCACTAAACATTGTTCGGCAGATGTGTTTCCGCTCAGTACAGAGCATTCGGCGCTTGACGGCGATGTGTTCCAATTCTCATTCGAAGGCAACTTGTTCCTAGACAATGTAGTCAAGTTTTACATCTGATGTAATGCAGTAATGTTTGCAAAGTGATTGAGTCGGTAATGACTTTTAACAGGTTGACAACCAATACCACTAAGTATTCACCTACCGAAGTTCAGGTGCTTCGGTAGGTGCATCATTGTCGGGGGTAATGCTGTTTTTTGTTCCACGTAGTTGTATTTTTAAGTGTTTTTTATTTGTTTTACCCATTGAATGTAAATAAATGATGTGCGGTAACGGTTCTGTTTTTGTTGAGTTTTTATTGATTTAGTACGTTTGCCCGTGTAAACTTAGAGGTAATTACATCACGCTTTAAAAAACACAATAAATTGTTTAAAACTATTTCATTGAACATGTTGTACTTTCATTTTGTGTCAATCAGCGTTGTTTTGAAGGCGTGGGGAGCAAACAGGATCAGTGCTGTATTGTGTCTTGACCATTGAACGTATCTGCTCAATGCTTTTTTTATACGACATTCTCACTTTGTAGCAGTACCGCTTGAAAATTTACAAGGTAGTATAGTAAAACCACCTTGAATTAACTTGATTGCGCTTTTAAAAGAAAATTTAAAATGATTTTCTGCCAATCAGCGTGTTAAATTGTTTGCAAATAGGTACTTGACAAATGCAAGTAAAGCAATTAGGATTAAAATAAATTTCGTATCTTGTCGGCACGCACGGTGAATTTTAGTTGAACAAAGGCAACGCAAACCATATTTGACGACAAAAAGTCGTTTTAATTTGTGGCGGCAGTGTATATCAAAATACAATGCCCGATTGTCAATTTCAAACAGGGTGCTGTGCAGTACGACTGATTACGTTTAAATTAAAGGGGATAAACATGATCGACATTGCTAATCAATTTAAAATCGAAAGTGCGGCTGAAGTTGTTGAAGAGTATGGCGCAGGTCACATCAATCAGACCTATCTGGTGATTTGCCGAAACAAAACAAAATACATCTTGCAAAAGATAAACCACAAGACATTCCCCAACGTGGATGAGTTGATGAAAAACATTTGTGGCGTAACGCAATACATTGCCAAGTCCAACGAAGGAGATCCGACTGCGGAAAATCTGTTGGTTGTTCCTACCCTTCAAGGTAATTCCTACCTTTACTTTAACGAAGGTTACTACCGTATGTACACATTTTTGAGCGGTCAGACGGTAGACACAGGCGCTACATTGAAGCAGTTTGAACTGGCAGGCAGGGCATTTGGACAGTTCCAGTTGTTGCTGGACGGTTACCCTGCAGAAAATCTGTTTGAACCAATTAAGGATTTCCACAACACAGTTCAACGTTTCAGAAATTTAGAAAAAGCAATTGAACAGGATGTTTGTGGACGTGTTGCGCAATGCGGACAAGAAATTCAATTCTATCATGACAGACAATCCTACTGTTCTAAGGTTTTGGACATGATCTCCAATGGCGAAATGCCATTGCGTGTAACTCACAACGACACCAAACCCAACAATGTGCTGGTGGATGAGGAGCACGACAAGGTAGTAGGAGTAATCGACCTTGACACCATCATGCCCGGCAGCATACTGTATGACTTCGGAGACAGTATCCGATACGGAGCAAATACTGCGGTTGAAGACGAAAGAGATTTGTCCAAGGTTTCCTTTTCACAACAGTACTACGAAGCGTACTGTCGTGGATTCTTGCCCGAAGTGAAAGATCGTCTTACTCAATGTGAGAAAGACAACATGTATTTCGGCGCAATGCTCATGACTTACGAATGTGGAATGAGATTCCTTACAGACCACCTGAACGGTGACACCTATTTCAGGATTCACAGGGAAAATCACAACCTTGACCGCTGCCACACACAGATGAAATTGTTGCAAGACATGGAAAACAATGTCGAAGTGATGAAAAACATTGCTAAAAAATATCTGTAATTACTGCCACAGCAGGTTTGTTTTCCCGTTGTGTCGGCAAAATGTGTTAAAAGTTGTAGTTTAGGTGAAACATGCAATACACAATTTCTTCCAATCAACTAACGGTAGTGGTAGATGAATTGGGCGCAGAGGTCATCAGCGTAACAAAGCAATGTCAACAACGTATCTGGCAAAATGCTGACGGGAAGTGGAACGGACACGCTCCGATACTTTTCCCTTTCTGCGGGCATTGCCGAATGATTTTCGATGGAACCGATTACGGTGACGGATTTCACGGATTTGCAAGAAGTCTTTGGTTTACTTGCGTCGAACACTCAGACAGCAGTGTGATGTTGCAACTGCAACACAGTACTCAAACGCTTGAAATGTATCCCTTTGAATTTCAATTCAGAGTGAAATACACCGTCGCAGAGCATTGCCTTGAGATACAGTATATTGTTGTCAACAAGTCAGCAACCGTCATGCCTTTTGCGTGCGGCGGACATGAGTCTTTTGCCCTACTCAGCGATGTGGGCAACTACAAGTTGCTTTTCGACAAAGATGAGCAATTCAAATTTCTTCAACATGACGCCAGCGGATTTTTAAATGGTTCTGTAATTGATTGCGGAAGGGGTAAAGTACTTCCTTTTCCTCAAGAGTACATGAAGGACAACACAATCATTTTTCACAACATCAACTCACGCAAGGTGCAACTTGTTGAAATGCAGTCCGACAGAGTTGTGGCGGAAGTTTGCTTTGACGGATTTCCCAATCTGTTGTTGTGGCATCCCGCAGGAAGCCACATGGTTTGTATAGAACCTTGGCAGAATCTTCCCGACAATGCACAGACCGTCGGTGAGTTCAGCCACAAGGCGGGTGTAAATCTGCTGCCTCCTGATTCAGCGGTCAGTTTTACCAGATGCGTAAAGTACCATTGATTGCTGTCAGTGGCGCAACAAATTACAGTAAAATCTTTATCTTAGACCGGGTTTTATGGGGTGTACCCCAAAAGTTGGACAAAAATTAAATAATTAAATTGTTACTTGCGACTGAGTTCGGTACTGTACCGGACTCAGTCCTTTTAGTTTTATGGATATTCTGTCATTGTTATAGTACGCTATGTACTCGTGCAATTTCTGTATAAACTCTTCTACTGA
>DVLO01000039.1 GCA_018715495.1 Candidatus Limihabitans stercoravium
GGCAGCGTGGTGTTGTAATTTTAAGCAATTTGAGCGCAAATGATAAAATTTCAATGACGGTAATCGGGGCAAAACTTTTGACGGAACAGTTTGATTTATAAAATTCGATTTACGTTACTAACGCTCCGCCAGTGTTAGCACACGGCTACTAGGGTAAACCTTAGTTGCCGTGTTTTTTATTTTATATCAACACACCCCTGGCTCCCGTACGGCAGCATCGTAATAAAAAAAGTAAAAACAGTGGTGTTTCCCTTTTCCATTTCTCCCGTGGCATTGTCCTTCATCGCTCCGCCTTCGGGAAGTCGAAATGATGTGAACTGCGTACTGCGACGGTGTGGTTTTTTTGTTGGTTTTCATTCTTTGACATTTATTATTACAACGTTTTTTCGCATTGCGTAATTGTAAGCTAATTTAGTGCCACTGTTGGGTTGGTAAGTGGACAGACTTCTTTTGTTCAACTTGCGTTTGGGTGGTTTGTATTGATCATTGTAGTAGAACACGCAATAATTACTTGCATCTATCATTGCAAAGTTGCGTTGTATGTAGCTGGATTTACTTGTTTTTTCTCTGTGGGGGTAAAGTATTTCTTCGTCTACTGTTTGCAATCTGAAATTATTGTTTGCATAACTGTATCTTTTCAACCATGTTTCTTTCTCACATTCTAATGTGCATGTTTCATGTCGGCAAGTATAAGCAATTCGCCTGATGTATGGGTAATTAGTTTTAATTTCAGTAACGACTTCAAGACAAAGTGACACAAAACTACTTCGACTGCCAAACAAGAAATGTGTAACTCCATGTTCGACAATCAAGTCAGTGACAACTGATTTTACTTTCTGCTTTAAATATTCCGTGCAATCGGTATTTCGATGCCCGAAAAACGTACAGGTTTTATGTATTTCCACAACAAAACTCCTTTAAAATAGTCATTGTGAATACTCACAGTACTCATTGTAGCATATTTTATGTGTGAAAGTATTCAAAATTTACAAATAGTGCAAAAATTATGTGTGTCGCTGTCTCAAAGAAGTGTTGTATTCTACTATAATGTTAGTAATGAGATTCATGCAAGGAGTTGCACAGTTGTGGAAATTAAAGAAATTTTGACAAGAATAGGCTACGTCAGAAACAAAGCAAATTTGTCGGCAAGAGAAGTCAGCTTGCGTATGGGTATGAGTCCGCAGTATGTTGCACAGGTTGAAAGCGGACGAATTGTATTGACGGTGGAAAAACTGTTGCAAATACTCAGTATATGCGATTTTTCTATAGAGAGATTTTTCAGCTCCAATATTGATGATTACAATGTGGACACGGAATTGAAAGAATTGATAGAGTCGCTCCCATACAACAAAAAGAAGAATATAATAGAATTTATAAAGAAGTAGAACGGAATTTTATTTGTATTGAGAGTTCTCATTCAGGATTTTAAAAGCAGCTTTTGCGATGCGTGTTTGAATGAGTGAATTGTGGACACCTGAATTCTGGTTTTCAAAAGGGTTAAAATCTGCAAAGTTAGATTTCAAAAAACACATATTCTAAATTATACCTGGATTGTTAAGTAATATCATTCCTATATAAAGTTAAGGTGCTGTTGAAAGTCAAGATATCAACAGCACCTTTTGTTTTAATTTTAATTGCTTTTCAACAAGTTGCATTATTTGTTTCGTTTACTTACCTGTTGTTCAGTCTTCCCAGGAAATAGCGGCAACGGGGCAGTTGTCGATGGCCGATTGGGTAGCGTCAATGTTTTCAGTGGTGGGGCGTTGGTAGGCGATGGCCTTGTCGTCTTCGTCCATGCGGAATACTGTGTCGCACAAACTGCAACAAAGTCCGCAACCTATGCATGCTTTCTTGTCTACAAATGCTTTCATGTTTATTTACTCCTTTTGTTAAAATACTACAACCAGCAACATCTTGAAGGCTTCTTCACCGTATACTGCGTGCGGATGTCCTGCAGGCATGACAATTGATTGTCCTTCCGTCAATGTGAAATGTTCGCCGTCAATTGTTATTCTGCCCTTTCCGTCAAGGCATGTTACGAAAGCGTCGCCTTGCGACTGGTGTGTGCTGATTTCTTCCCCTTTGTCGAAGGAAAACAGTGTAATGCTGACAGCGTTGTTTTGCGCAAGAGTCTTGCTTACAACCTGTCCTTTCTGATAGCTGATTTCCTCTTTCAGTGTCAGTACTTGTGACTGACTGATGTTTTTTAACTTAACGTTCATTGAAAATCTCCTTGTTGATATTATTTCCCGATTGCAAAAATTTACTCTATTCAAATGATGTTACCGTCAATGGAAATAGTAACAATTTGCCACGGAATGAACTTTCCGCTGTTTTGAAGTGCTTTCTTGGCAGCCATTTCCAGACCACCGCAACACGGAACTTCCATTCTTACCACTGTGACGCTCTCTATATTGTTGTTTTTGATTATCTCAGTCAATTTTTCGCTGTAATCGACGCCGTCCAGTTTGGGACATCCGATAAGCGTGATCTTTCCACGCATGAATTCCTGGTGCATGTTTGCGTAAGCGTAAGCCGTACAATCCGCAGCGATGAGCAACTTGGCATTGTCGAAGTAGGGTGCGTTTGTAGGCACCAACTTTATCTGGCATGGCCATTGCAACAGCTGGGAAGTGGGTTTGTAACTCTGCTCAACATGTGGTGATCTTTCAAATCTTCTTGCCTGATGTCCCATACATCCGACGTGTCGTTGCTTGTTTTTGTTGGCAAGTACAGCTTTTTCGTCGTAGGGCAGGGCTTCTCTTACTACAAATGTGATTGCACCTGTAGGGCACGCCGGCAGACAATCGCCCAGTCCGTCGCAGTAATCATCTCTCAACAGTTGAGCTTTGCCGTTCACCATTCCGATTGCTCCTTCGTGGCACGCCTTGGCACACGCTCCGCATCCGTTGCATTTTTCTTGATCAATGTGAATTATTTTTCGTATCATGGGCTATCTCCTTGTATTTTTGAGTTGATTATAGTACAATAATCAACAAAAGTATGTGGTTAAAACCACGAAATTGAGGTATTTTTATGTTTTTGAGGCATCCTATATTTGACAATGTAACAAATGATGAGTTTGACGAAATGATTTCCTGCGGATGTGTACACATCGTCAATCACGAAAAGGGGAGCATGCTTCTTCACACGGGGGACAGAACAAAGCAATTCGGCATTGTGTTGAGTGGCGAAATTTACATCGAAAGCATTGATTTGTGGGGAAACAGAATGATTCTGCACAGAATATCTTCGGGCGGAGTGTTCGGTGAAACATACGCATTGAGCGGTGTTCCTCTTATGGTAGACGTTACTGCTACTAAAGACAGCAAGATTGCCTATGTAAATTTGTCGGAGCTTTTAACGGACAAAAACCAACAAAAGCTGTGGTATTCTAAGGTTGTAAAAAATCTGTTGATGTTGTCAGTCAACAAAAACCTGTTGTGGTCGGAACGTGTTTTCTGCATTTCTGCTAAAGGCATACGCAGTAGGGTAATGAACTACTTGTCTGCCGAAAGTGTAAGGCAAAAAAGCACGCAATTTGACATTCCTTTTGATCGTCAGCAGATGGCAGATTACTTAAATGTAGAGCGCAGTGCATTGTCCAAGGAACTGGGACGAATGCAAAAGGAAGGTATCCTGACCTTTAAAAAGCGCACATTTCAGTTGTATTGCAATGACTCCGACTGATATCTTTTAATCTTCGTTCAGCTAAATAAAGTTAAAATTTCGTAAGCAACAGTGGTTCAATATCTCTGTTGCTTTTGCTTTTGACAGTGTGCATTTTAGGATGAATTTGTCCTAACTTTTCCCCTTCATATTCTCTCAAATTTACTATCAGAAACCTTTCAAAAATAAGCACTTTTTACTAATAAAGAAAAGCGGTTTTTCCGGCAGAAAATTTGCAAAAAATTGATAGGTAATGGGCATTTTTTTAAAGTTTGGTATTGACATTGGGGTTTCACAAGATTATAATTGAAGTATATTAAATCTCACAAAAACAGGAGGTAGAAAATGAGATTTTTAAAAGTTTCTTTAGCAATTATGCTAGTGTTGGCGATGACATTGACACTTGTTTCTTGTACGCCGACATCGACAGAGCCTACCACATACACAGTAACATTCGACCTCAACTACGAGGGAGCACCTGAGGCGCAGAAGTTTACTGTAGAAAGTGGTGAACGTGCAACTAAACCCGAAACCGATCCTACTCGTCCCAACTACGAGTTCAAGGGCTGGTTTGTGGACAAGGAATGTTTGATTGAGCAGACATTCTTGTCTAGCGGAGTAACGCAAAGTCCCATCAACAAAATTACTGCGGACACAACATTTTACGCTAAGTGGGAACCCATTACCGCAAAGGCTAAACTTGTATCCATTACAGCAACATATGTTGGCGGGGATGTTGAAATTGGACAACCTCTCAACACATCCTTGATTTCGGTAACGGCAACTTACGACGATGACACAACCAAGAAGGTTACGGGTTTTGAAGTCAGCAAACTTGACTCTTCCGAAGCAGGTGAAAAGACCGTTACGGTAACTTACACAGAAGATGGCGTTACTGTGACATGCAATCTTACCATTAAGGTTGTTGATGGCGGTGGAACTGTTGAACCGACAGGAACGACATTGTATTTCAAGACGGAATCAGCTTGGGAAGAAGTGTACATCTACACCTACACTCCCGAACTTAACGGTGTTTGGCCGGGTGAACTGATGACACCTGTTGAAGATAACGAAGGTTGGTATTCCTACACATTCGAAGAAGGTGTTGAACCCACAAACGTAATTTTCAACAACAATGATAAGGCACAGACAGGTAATCTTACATATGACGGAACGAACAACTACTACGCCTACAATCCTGTAATCAATGCGGGACAATGGGGTAGTGATTTTACTGTAACAGCTCCTACAGAAGCTAAGACAGTAAAGTTGTTCTACTACAATGCGGACAACTGGGCAACAGTCAACGCTTATGTCTGGGCAGGATCTACCAACTACACAGGTGAATGGCCCGGAACAGCCATGACTGCCGATACTGAAAACGCAGGTTGGTTCTTCATCGAAGTAAACGAAAACGCAACAAACGTAATCTTTAATGACGGTGGTGAAAATCAGACAAAAGACCTGACAATTGTTGCAACAACTCTTTACTACTACGACGGAACATGGTACGAAACAATGCCGCACATTCACACTTACAGTGGCGATTGCGACGCAACATGTAACGAATGTGGCGAACCAAGAGAAACAACGGTTGACCACACCTATGACAACGCATGCGACACCGATTGTAACGTGTGTGGTGAAGTAAGACAAATAACTCACGACTATGTACAAATGCACGATGAAACAAATCACTGGGAACAATGTTCCGTTTGTGAAGACATCAAGGCAGACAGTACACAAGCTCACTCATTTGAACTCAATCACAACAGTACACATCACTGGAACGAATGTAGTGTTTGCGGATATATCGACGAAACAAGCCGTGAAGAACACTCCTACACCGACGGAAAGTGCGAATGTGGTGCAGATGAACCTGCCGAACCTGTTGTACTTGAAAGTATCAAGGCTACATTTACAACAGAAGGTATCCTGTTTGTAAATACAGAACTTACGGCAAGTGACTTCGAAGTAATCAAGGTGATGAGTAACTCTGAAGAACAACCTGTTACAGATACCGAAAACATTTCCGTAGCATTGAAGGACGGTAGCACAAACGCAACTGAAGGACAGGCAATTTACGTAATCACTTACGGCGGAAAGACAACGGAAGTTACAGTTACATTTACCAAGAAACTGACAGGCATCACAGCCGTTGCAACTGAAACAACAGTTGAATACGGTGGAAACCTTGTTCTTACAGTAACAGCATCCTACGACGGTGCGGAAAATCAAGAAGTTACCGAATTTACAACAGACTTTGAAAACACAACAGTAGGGCTTCAGACAGTTACCGTAACTTACGCTGAAAACGGCATTACCGTTACAACGACAGTGGAAATTACCGTCAACGATCTTCCCAAGACAACCTACTACTTCTACAACAAGGACGGTTGGGAAAGCGTTTACGCTTACGCATGGACTGAAGAAATTGTTGCAATTACACCGCAAGTCGGCGACTACGTATTGATGGGTAACCTGTTGGGAGATGAAACTCAATGGACAGCGGAGGGCAGTGTAAAATTGACCAGAGGTGAAGATGACTGGGGAAATGTACAGTACTCATTCACAGGGTTGAGACTTAAAGCCGGAATGCAGTTCAAGATTGTACTTCTTGGTGAAACAAATCACACTTACTACAACTCATTAGAAGGTGGCGTGGACAGTTCTTTGTACAGTTACAGTGGAGACGGAAACATTGTAATTACCGAGGACGGAATTTACGATTTCTACTTCAAAGAAGGCAGTAAGCAATTGTATTTTGGCAAAGGCACAAAGGAAAATACGCCCAACGTAGAGGTGAAATCCACAACCTTGACAGCTACATGGCCCGGTGATCTCATGACAGCGGTGGAAGGTCAAGACGGTTGGTACTCGATTACAATCGATGAAAGAGTACAAAAAATCATCTTCACTGACAATGCAGGTAAACAGACAGACAATCTGACAACAAGTGCAGATGCACCGTACTACGACGGTACAACTTGGGTAGATTCCTTCACACCTGCCGAATAAATGGTAACAACTAAATAAACTTACCTCACCGTTGTGGAAACCCACAACGGTGTCGGTGTGTTTAGCGAAATTATTTCAATGTAACACTTGAACATCAAGTAAATATCAGCGGTAAAACATATTGTTTCAAGTTCAACATGGATGTTGTATTTGAACTAAAATTCAAGATATTTCTAGACATTTTTCAGTGTGCAAATTTAAAGGAGCTAAGATATGAAAGTGAGAAACAAGGGCTTTACAATTACAGAACTTGTAATTGTAATTGCGGTGATTGCTATTCTTGCGGCTGTTCTTATACCTACATTCAGCAATGTAATTGAAAAAGCTAATCAAACTGCGGCGTCATCTTCATGTAACGTTGCTTTAAGTGAATACATCGCAATGGTAACGCTTGACGGTGATCCCGACAACAATGATGTGACGGGAGTGGTGTTCAGCAGTAACAACTACTACTATGTTTATGACGGTGAAAAGCTAAACTACATTGGTAACAGCGAAAAGGACAACGCCAAACTGTTAGCTGTGACAAGTTTTGACACAGATATTACGTCTTTGACGGGATTTAAAAAGCAATCTGTTGAAGAAGGAACGGCTGTTTACGAAGGTAAAATGAAGTTTACCATTGGCGAACAATCTGTTGAAGTTGATTTATCAGATACCACACGCACGCTGTACTTGTACAATGTTGATATTGACGGAACAACCTACGCAGGATTTTTCACAATCAACAACACCTACGGTGGTAGTGGCAATGTTATACAAACAGTCAACTACTCGTATCAAGGTGCAATTGCTGACAGTACTGTTACTGTCGGTCAAGTGGAAGTTTCCGAAGAAGTTGAACTTGTACTCGAAAGCATTTCTGCCCAGTACTTGTCAAATGTTCCTATTTACACTGGCGACAACAAGACAATTACTCCCGAAGAAGTCAAGGTTACTGCTACATATCAAGGCAATATCAAACAATTACTCAGCGCAAATCTGTACACATTGGACGGTGCAGAAATTGACACAACTTCGGTAGGCGAACGTATTGTTACCGTTATTTACAGCGAAGATACATCAATTACGACGCAATTTAGTGTAAACGTAACGGAAAAGCAAACCAGGACTTACTACTTTTTCAATTCAAATAACTGGCAAACACCTCACGCTTATGTCTGGCGTGAAGAATATATATCCGTAAAACCCGCTGTCGGTGACTTTGTACTGATGGGCAACATCCTGAGTACAGAAAATGCTTGGTCGGTAGACAGCAGTATCAAGATGTTTTACGACAGTAATTCTAACGAATACGTTGTAAAGGGACTTCGTATTGAAGCAGACCAGCAATTCAAGATTGCGAAAATATTGGAAAGTGGCGTGCAGTATTACAACTTGAATGAAGCTAATTCTGATTACAAATATTCATTTGACCCAACTAATGACTCTAATTTATATAACACAAACAATGGCGATCAAAACATTACAATAAACGCAGGTGGTCTTTACGACATTTATTTCAAGAGTGGCAATGTGCTGTACATAGAAAAATCCAAAGATCAAACGGCTGAAAATGAACCTAACGTGGCAATAATTTCCACCTATTCTGATGGAGGATGGCCAGGTAAGGAGATGACAAAGGAAGGTAATCTGGGATTGTGGACGGTTGAAGTTGATGCTCGTGCTACATACGTTGTATTTAATGACGGTGTAAGTGAGGATAAGGTAATCGGAGAAACACAAACAGCTGACATAAAACTTGACAGCAATGCCGAAAATATCTACTACTACGACGGCGGTTGGCATTCTGACTACACAATGTACTACTTCTACAATGCGTATAATTGGAATAAAGTGTATGCCAATGCAACTACAACCGAACCAATTGCATTGATGTCTACATCTACATCAACAGACATCGGTATCAGGATGACAGCTGTTGAAGGTAAGCCCGGTTGGTTTGCTGTTCCTGTTGCAAGTGGCTGTGAAACAATTGTGTTCAACAATGGCGATGTAAACGGAACTGTCGATAACAATGATTGTGTTGAAGTTGAAATCAACACACAAAACAAAACCGACGTCTACTACAATCCCAACAATGCTACTGCGGAAGGAGGCGGTTGGTCATCATCCATTAAAACCACAATTTACTACTTCTACAATGCCGCAGGTTGGGAAAAGGTTTACGCTCACTACTGGGTAGAAGATGGTCCCGGCACAACTTGGCACGGCGTGGAAATGACACCTGTAGATGGCCAGGACGGCTGGTTCTCAATTGACATTGACGACAATTTTGAAAAGGTTGTATTCAATGACGGATTAGGGGACGTTGAGGGTGTCAATAAGACAGCCAATCTGATACTTTCACCGGCAACTCCTTACTGTACATTTGAGAATTGTTATTCTGAAATGCCTACAATGGTAACTTACTACTTCTACAATGCTAGAGGATGGGAAAGTGTTTATGCTGATTTTGGCATTGACGGTGGCAATGCTACGGCTTGGCCAGGAATCTTGATGATAGACAATGGCGATGGTTGGTGGTCTATTGAAATTGCCAACAACATTGTTAACAACACCAACAATTTTGTAATTTTCAATGATGGACAAGTTGATCCAGAAGTTGGAGTTGGCCAAACAAATAAATTGAAACTTGGCTCATATCAATACTGTACATTTGATAACTGGAAAGAAAGTAAGGATTGCTTGACTACATACTACTTCTACAATGTAAATAATTGGACAAATGTTTATGCCTATGCTTGGACAGATCCTACAGTTGAACGTGAAACAGTAACCAAGTATTTTGGTAAATTCCCCGGTACAGAAATGAAGGACATTGGTGATGGTTGGTGGTCTATTGCCGTTGACAGCAGTGCAGTCAACATTATATTCAGTGATGGAAGTAACAATGATGCAAATAAAACAGGCAACCTTACATTAAACAGTGAAACTCCGTACTACAATGACGGTTGGATGGCAACAATGCACACTCACACTTACAGTGGCGATTGCGACACAACATGTAACGAATGTGGAGCAACAAGAGAAACAACTGCGGAACACACCTACGACAACGGATGCGATACCGACTGTAATGTGTGCGGAAAAGTGAGAGAAACGACTCACAACTACGAAACAAAGTACGATGAAACATATCACTGGAAAGAATGTAGTGTATGTAAACAAACAACAGAAAAGGTAGAACACGTTTGGAATGAAGGTGTAGTAACAAAAGATCCTACATGTACCGAAGCAGGCGAAAAGACATTTACTTGTGAATGTGGCGCAACCAAGATTGAAGGAATCCCAATGCTTCCGCACAATCCTGATTTGGAATGGACAAGTGATGGAACTTCCCACTGGCACACATGCGGTACCTGTCAGCAACAACTTGACAAGGCTGAACACGTTTTCGATCAAAAGATAGAAACAGAAGATTACCTTGCAACTGCAGCAACATGCACAAACGCAGCAACTTACTACTACTCTTGTGAGTGCGGTGCGGTAGGGTTGGAAACATTTGAAATCGGTGACGCTCTTGGTCATTTAGCAGGTGAAAAATGGTTAGCTGATGAAACAAACCACTGGAAACTGTGTACACGTTGTGGTGAGCATCTTGAAGAGAGCGCTCATACGGGCGGTACAGCTACATGTACTGAACAGGCAACATGTGAAATTTGTAACAATGCGTATGGTGCACTTGAAGAACACAATTTTGTAAACAACGTGTGTCAACATTGTCATTCAGTAAAGTACTATTTCTATAACTTTGGTAAGTGGTCTGATGTTTATGCTTACGCATGGACGGAAGAATTTGTGGGCGATCAACCTGCTATTGGCGAAAAAGTGCTAATATGTAAAACTCCAGATGGTATTGAATACAGTTTTAAACTGACTCCTAGTGATAACGAATATGTCATTCAAGGTTTGTATTTGCCTGAAGGAACTTCAGTTAAAGTTGGAAAATTAGAAGACAGCGGAAACTATTTCTATTACACATTAAAAGAAATAAACGAAGGCACGAGCACTGGTAAGGGTACAACTGAATTGAAGTTAATTACAACAGGGATGCATGATTTTTACTTCTCCGAAAATTATAACAACGATAAACTTTGGATTAACAAGGTTGAAGGAAATAGTTCAGAACTCCCATACTTCAAAAAAGTAATTGAATTTAAAGCATGGCCTGGCACAGCAATGCAAGACATGGGTGACGGTTGGTGGTATGTTTCGATTGACGCCAAAGCTGAAAATATCATCTTCAATGGTGCAATCGGTGAAACAAGATATCAGACTGACAATCTCACATTGAATCCCGTAACACCGTACTATTGCATAAACGGCTGGAAAGACACACCCGATATATCTGATATAATTGTTCTTGATTTGACTGAGGCTAACAATTGGATAACTACCTCTCCCAGATTTGCAGTTTATCTATTCAATGGAGCAAGTTCTGATGCAGATAATAACGGCATGTGGCTTGACATGACAGCAATTGCGGGAAATAGCGTTAATTATTACTACGCTGTAGATATTTCAGGTCTTGATTACAGCAAATTTACTGTTTGCAGAATGAATCCTGAAAGTACTGAAAACAATTGGGATAACAAATGGAATCAAACAACAGACTTGCAAATTTCCAATGGGTTGTATGTAAAAATCCCGGCAGATTACTGGAATGGCGAAATCGGTGGTAACCAAAGCACAATAGGTGTTTAAATGTTGTAAAGTTAAATTTGTTAATTGACAAAAGTAAATTGTAAAATATTTATCAGGAGTATATACAGTGAAAAAATTATTTAAAAACATTGCTCTGTTGCTTGCAGTGGTGCTGTTAGTAGGGGCGTTGAGTCCTGTACTTGCGGCATGCAAGCCGA
Source organism: Candidatus Limihabitans stercoravium (assembly GCA_018715495.1). Classification (GTDB taxonomy): domain Bacteria; phylum Bacillota; class Clostridia; order Christensenellales; family CAG-314; genus Limihabitans; species Limihabitans stercoravium. The sequence continues at coordinate 11,553 of DVLO01000039.1, forward strand.
CAGAAGGTCAACAGCAGCAAGGAGACGCAACATACACCATGTTGTGCTATACTGCGTCTACTGAAACGGCAGCTTCGCAAATTGATCCTATTACGGCAAAAGCAGGGGAAAAGATTACTCAACCAGATGATCCTACTTACCCAGGCTACACATTCGTGGGTTGGTACCTTGACTACGGCACGTGGGAACAGCCTTTTACCGACTTTTCGTCCATGCCAGCAAAGAACCTGACGTTGTACGCCAAGTGGGAAGCTATTAGCGATGAAGCTAAGGAACAGTACGAACAGCAACTCAACGAAAACAGCAAGGAAGGTCACTTGTACATTCACTACAAGCGTTTCGTAAACACTGCTGAGGAGTACGAAAAATTCAACCTGTGGGTATGGCCCAAGGCTTACACGGGTGTAGAATTCGACTGGACGCGTGACGAACACGGCAACATCATTGTTGATGAGTTGGGAGGTGCAACATGTGACATTGACCTTACGCTTGTCTATGATGAAGCGGGCAACAACAAGGACACAACTACAACATTCTTGACAAGTGCAGGCAACTACACAGCCGGCGACATCTTCAAGGAAGAAATGTACGTTGACAACAACATTGGTTTCCTGATTGTTGACGAAGCATCTAAACAGGCGTCGTTGGACAACGGCGGTCACTGGATCAGTGACGGCGGTAACCAGTTTATCCCTAAGGCGGTAGATACAGGCAATGTATTTGCCGACAAGGTGCGTGACAACGGCAGTGTTCACATCTTCGCAACTCAGGAACACGTTTACGATTACGCCTACTCTATTATGGAAATGGGCGAAATGGAAAACCCCTACGAAAATGATGACGGTACTAATGTAAGTCAGTTCAATGTAGACAGTTCGGGTGTAAGTCCTTACGCACTTGCTCCTACAGCAGGCGCTAGTGCCGACTTCGACGTTGTTGAAGGCGTTGGATACCAGATCATGGTTGCATCCTTTGCTGACAGCAACGGCGACGGTTACGGCGACATCAAGGGTATCACGAACAACCTTGATTACCTTGAACAACTCAATGTCGATGTTCTGTGGTTGACGCCCATTCAGTTGTCGGACAGCTACCACGGTTACGACATCATTGACTACACGGCGGTTGACCCCAAGTTCGGAACGCTTGACGACTACAAGGAACTGCTTGACGAAACGGAAAAGCGTGGCATGACAGTCATCATGGACCTGGTGTTGAATCACACATCTATCAACAACGTGTGGTTCCAGAAGTCCGCACAGCTTGATCCCGCCTACCGCAGTTTCTATCAGTGGCGCAACAATGCCGCAGTACCCGAAGAAAGCACTGCATGGCATCAGTACAGTGATAAACCTTATTCCTACTACGGCAAATTTGCAACAAGCATGCCCGAACTCAACTACGACAATCAGGCAACACGTGACGCAATTGTCGATGTAGCTAAGTATTGGCTCGGTCTTGGTGTCGACGGATTCCGTATTGACGCTGTAAAGCACATCTACATGGAAGACGAAATCCAAAAGGGTGCAAACGACATAATCATCAAGGATTACGACGTAGCTACCAAGACAGATTACAACAGTAATGTCACCAAGAACATTCACTTCTTTACCGAATTCAACGCACGTATCAAGGAAGAGTACCCCAACGCTTACATAGTGGGCGAAAACTTCGACGGTAACGCCTACAACGTAGCACCGTACTACCAAGGTATGGACAGTATGTTGAACTTCTACGCTTACTACAACTTTGCGCAGATACTTGACTTTACGGCAGGCAGTCCTCAGATGTTCAGCGGAATTGACGCAGGTTCAGTTGCGGACAAGCCCAACGGAATCAACACTTCGGGATTGTTTACCGACACCTGGTCTTACCAAGGTACTCTTGCTACGTACAGCAAGTATCGTCAGGACGAACAGGCAATTGACACCCTGTTTACGTCCAACCATGACGTTCCTCGTCTGCTCAACAACGTAGTGGGCGGTGACACATCAGCCAACTGGTACGGCAAGAACGTAGACCAATCCAACGCCGCATTGGCAACATCACGTGCCAAGGTAGTAATGGCTACAATGATGAGTTTGCCCGGTATCTCATTCATCTACTACGGTGACGAATTGGGAATGAGTGGTAACTTCGACGATGGCGAAACAAAGACAAGTCCGCACGTTGACAGGCAGTTCCGTCAACCATTTAAGTGGGAAAAGACGGCAACAGAACAGACAACGTCATTCAGTATCAGCGGTGACGTTACCTACTTTGTCAAGTGGGATGACTACAACATCAATCTTGACGGTGTAAAAGAACAGTTGCAGGACAACAACAGCATGCTCAGTTACACAATCAGGTGGACGGAACTCAAACACACCGATGACGTAATCAAGTACGGTAAGTATCAACCGTTAAAGTCGCAAGCACAGATATTTGCTTACAGCCTTACTTACAACGGTACAACTTACTACTGTTACCACAACTTCAGTCAGTACGATGTATTCAATTACAAGGTGCAAGGAAGCAATGTTGTACTTGCCGACAGTGGTGTTACAAGCAGTACAATTCCTGCTTATTCCTCAGTAATTTACAGATAATCAAAGGAAAGTTATGAAAACAAAGTTTAGAAAAAGTTTACTTTTGTGCCTGTCTTTGTTATTGGTGGTTAGTGTTTGCATGTTGTCTCTGACAGCATGCAACCCCACTGAACCAGACGATGGCGGAGAGACGGTAAAGTTGGATGTTCCCACACAACTTGCAGTTGATGCGTCGGGAAATGCGACATGGAAACGTGTGTCGGGAGCTGATTCCTACGAACTGGACGTAAATGGAACTGTTGTTCCCGTAAAGTTTACAACCTACGATTTGTACGAACATCCTGACAGACCAAGTGATGGTAAGTTCGTATTAAAAGTCAGAGCACTGGACAAGCAGGACAATGCAAGTGACTGGTCAGCGGAAATCACCTACACGATGAGTGGTGGAAAACTGATGTATCCTGTCATCAATGGCATTGAAAACGGTATTATCACCTGGGATGCAAACAGCAACGCAAGTGATATAGTGTTTACAGTCAATGGCTCAGAAAAGGATGTAGCCGTCAATGCGACCAGCTACGACCTCAGTGCTGAAAGCGGTGAAAGTCTTACGATTTCCATAACCTATAAAGGCGACGGAGTGTACTACCAGGACAGCAGCACAGCAACAGTCATTTACTACCCCGAAACAGGTGTGATGCAGTTGCCCGCTCCGCAAAATGTTCACATGGAAGGTCAGATACTGATGTTTGACGCCGTTGTGGGGGCGGATACATATTATCTCAGAGACTACAACAATTCCGTTGTCTCCGTCACATCAAATGTCATTGATTTGTCGTCTGGTTTCCTGACCAAGAGTGTTTCGGCAGGCAACAGTCAAGGATTTTACGAAACAAGCACTGAAACGGACGTGGTGTACTTCTCCGAAGGTAACGGAAACGGCACTGCCGAAGATCCGTTTGTCATTACAACTGCAGATCAATTGCGGTACATTGAATTTTACGAAGGTATCGGTTTGTCAATGTACTACGAATTGGGAAGCGATATCGAATTTGAAGAAATAGAACTTGCCGACGACGAATACGGTTCCAACACCTATAAGCTGGGTTCATTCAGCGGTGTGCTGGACGGCAAGGGACACTCTATTAAAAACACAACAGTCTACTACATTGACGGTTACTCATCATTGTTTGACAGTATCAATGAAGAAGCCGTTGTAAAAAATCTTGTTTTTGAAAACGCCGATTGGCGTACATGGACTAAAAAGACCAACGACGGTATCATGCACGAAAAGGGCGGCGACGTTGCAATACTGTGCTTTACCAACAGAGGATTGGTAGAAAATGTCACAGTGCGTAACAGTTCTGTTGTTGCTGTAAATGACGGTGCTGCAAGTCTTGTAAGTATCAACAGAGGTACGATTGTAGGTTGTACGGTAGAAAGTACAGTGACAATCAGCGGAAACAAGGAAACAGGCGGTATTGCAATTTACAACCAAGGAACGGTTTCCGATTGCGTGAACCGTGCTACAATCGAAGGCAACTTGAGTACAGGTGGTATTGTCGGACGTAATGCAGGCAACGTTGCAATGTGTGACAACTACGGTACGGTAACAGGCAAAAACAAGGTAGGCGGTATTGTAGGATACAACTACAATGTTCTTCTTGACGGTGAGTATCAGTACTCAACCATGGTGAGATATTGCTCCAACCACGGAAATGTTGAAGGCGTGACGGACGTCGGCGGTATTGCCGGTGTAAACGGAAACGACGGTACCGGCGAAATAGGTTCACTTGTAGTTGCAGGTGCAGGATTGTTCTACAGTTACAACACAGCCGATATCAAGGGTCTCAGTTCAGTTGGTGGTATTGCCGGAAACAACTACTCATCCACAAGCACAACCCGTGGTATGGTGGGATGTTTCAATACAGGCAACATTTCGGTAGACGAAGAAATCGGCTCACAGTATCAGAGAATATACCTCAATGCAGGTGAAACCAACTACTGGATAACAGCCGACAATGCGGTGATATACTGTTACTTCTGGGGTACAGGCGGTTCTACCACATGGCCGGGTGAACAGATGACTCACTTCATGGTGGGTGATCAAAACTACTTCTACATTGACATTAAGATGGATTTCTTCGAAGGAATCATCTTCAGCCGTGGTAATTACAGCGGTGCAATTTACAATCAGACTCCCGACATCACAAGCATTACCGGAAACTTGTATACTTTCGGTGCAGGCTTTGAAACAGGTTCCTGGTCAATGATTCCGTCCGACATTGCAAACAGTATTCCTAACGTTTGCGGCGGACTTGCAGGTTACAACACAATGTTTACCGATTGTTTCCTGTTGAGCGGCAGTGCGGAAAACGTATCCGTTGCTAACGGAACAAAGCAACAAAACAAGGTTGTAATCAACGGTATTGAAACGGAAACAAGTAGTGCAATCCTTTCGTCTGAACAGCTGAATTCGGCGGAATTTGTTGCACGACTGAATGAGATTTCTCAATCTTCCAACTGGACAACGGGCGACAACTGTCCGAAGTTCATTTGGCAGTAAGGAGGTCTGTATGAGTTATAAAAAACTGGTTACATTGCTGATGTGCTTTGTCATTGCGGCAACTTGTTGCGTTACTCTTGCAGGCTGCAACAACAATCAACTTTCCACACCTGCCAATCTGTCGGTAAATGACAAACTTGTCATTTCCTGGGATGCGGTAGAAGGTGCAGAAAGATACATGTTGGCATTCAACAGTAACGCATCTACACAGTTTATGACGCAAAATACTTCCTTTGACCTGATGAGTGCAGGCAAGGAAATTGAAAATCAATTGCAAAGTGGCAAGACCAATTCTGTGACGGTGCGTGCCGTAAACATCAAGCAACAGGATGGCAAGATGATTCCCATTAACATGTCTCAGTGGGCAGAACAAGTAACATTTTTCTACACCAAGCAGGCAAGTACGGTTTCATCAATCAGCTACAATGCGGAAAACTACACGTTGACATGGCGTAAGTCCACAATATCCGGTGCGGTTTATGTATTGGGTGTTTTTGAAGAAGGTTCAACCGAACCATTAAAGGAAGTAAGTCTCAAAGACTACACATTGACACCCAACATCATCACAGGTGACATTGCTTTGGACATTACAGACATTCTTGCAACACTGGAAGCTAAGTCCTACCAAGTGGCTTTGAAAGTGCAGGCGGATGGCTACGAAGACAGTGTGTACAGTAAATTCGTCAATGTTGACCTGACAAGTGGTGTGCCGGGTGGCGGAACGGTAGATCCCGATCCTGATCCCGAACCCGAACCGGAGCCCGATCCCGATCCAAACCCCGAAAAGGGCAACCTTGTTTCAATTACGGCGTTCTATACAGGACCGCAGCTTGAAGTAGGCACTTCATTGCTTGACAGTGCTTATGTAATGGTTGTTGCAAGTTACGACAACGATGTAACGGACCGTGTTTACGGTTTTACAACGGACATCAAGGATCACAGCGGTTCGGCAGGAACTAAAACAATTACAGTTTCCTACACCGAAGGGGAAGTTACAGTTACAACAACTGTTTCCATTACCTTTGTGGATGACGCATCTGACCCTGCTAATCCCGATGACCAGCCGGATACTTCGGCATATAAGTTGGTGGGTATTGACGGAAATACATCGGGTGTTGGTTACACAACACTGACAAACGGCAGTTACATGTGGCGTGGTGTCATTGTGGACGGAAACGACAATCTTGCAATTACCTACGGTGACGACACATTCGCATTCGATGTTTTAGAAAACGCAACGGAAGTGTCTGCAACAGAGGACAGCAATGGTTACATTGTATTGCCCGATGGCGAATACGACATCTACTTCAATCTTGAAACAAAGACAATCACCGCTCTAAAGATTGTATATTCAACCTATTACTACTACAACACAGACGGTTGGGCAAGCGTCTACGCTTACGGCTGGACTGAGCAATTGACCAAGGTTACACCGCAAGTTGGTGACTACGTAATCATTGGTGACATGTTCGGTGCAGAAACGGCATGGACGGCGGAAAACAGTGTCAAGTTGTTTGAGAGTACAGATCCCAGTGGTAATACACAGTATGGTTTTGCGGGACTGTCACTTACTGCAGGAACCAAGTTGAAGATTGCACAGCTTGGCGAAACGACGCACACCTATTACAATAAACTTGAAAGTGGAGTGACCAGTACTCTGTACACAATTGACGATGAGGGCAACATTGTGATTCTACAAGACGGAATTTACGACTTCTATTTCAAGAGCGGAACAAAGGAACTGTATTTCGGCAAGGGAACAAGTGAAAGCATTCCCAACATGGAAACAACTTCCGTTACAGTGACTAACGCATGGCCGGGCAACAAGATGACGGCGGTAGAAGGACATGAGGGATGGTATTCCGTAACAATCCGTGGCACCATTGACAAGATTATCTTCAACAACGGTAGCGGTGGCACAGGCAACCAGACAGCTGACCTTACAGTAGAAAAAGAAAACGTCTACTACAAGGACGGCAAGTGGCAAGCTTCGTTTTAACAATTGAATTGATTGAATAAAGGAGAAAAAAATGAAAAAAGCAATTACATTATCTTTGGTTTTGGTAATGACATTGGCAATTTGCCTTACTTCGGTAGGATGTAATCCCACCGAAGACGGGGAAGAATCAGGTGTATACAACCTCAAGGTGTGGTGTGCAGAGCTGGACAGATCGATGATTGACGAAATGTTGTATCAATACGAAAAGGAAAACCCTGACAACATCTACAATTGGACAATTCAAGAAGTCGGTGAAGACGTTGCAGGACAGAGAGTTATTTCCGATCCTTCAACTGCGGCAGACGTTTTCAGTTTCGCATCCGACCAATTGGGTGTACTTGTAAACAACAACGCAATTCTTGCTGTTCCTGCTCAATATCAATCTTCAATTGCCGAAGATCAGATTGCCGTTGCTGAAATGGCTGCAAAGTTCAACAATCAGTACTACGCTTACCCCTACACATACGAAAACGTATTTCTGTACTACAACAATGAATTGTTGAGTGAAAGTCAGGTTGGCAGTCTTGAAAGCATCATCAGTGCAAATACAGGTGTTGAATACAACATCGGTATGGACATGGACGACGCTTACTACACAAGTATCTTCCTGTTTGCTGCAGGAATGCAACTGTTCGGTGCTGACGGTCAGGACGTAACTAATGTTGACTTCGCAAATGACAACGCATTGAAGGGTTGTGAATACATCTACAACCTCAGTAGTAAAGCTAAGTTCAACAGTATTGTTGAAGAAGATCAGGCAACTGCATTGAAAAACGGCAACGTTGCGGCAATCATCAGTGGTCCTCACATGGTTGACCAATTCAAGACTGCATTGGGAGCTAAGTACGCTGTTACTAAACTGCCAACAATCGAACTTGACGGCAAGGCTACACAAATGATTTCTTTCAGCGGTGTTAAGCTGTATGGCGTAAATCGTAACACCAAGTACGCTGAAGAATCGGCTAAACTTGCAATGTTCCTGTCCAACTACGACAACCAATACATCAGATTGACGGACAGAGAATTCTGCCCCACAAACAGTCAGTTGTACAACGAAGCAGCAAACAGCGGCGTTGACGCAGTAGAAGTAGTAATCGAACAAGCTCAGTACACACGTCTGAAACCGGCATTTACACAAATGTCATCCTACTGGACTCCGATGGCAACATTCCTTGCAGGCGTGTTCAAGAAGACTCAGGCAGAAAGCGCTTGGCTTGGACAATTGGAAGCAATCGAAAAGGCAGTTTTGGGCTAAAAATTAAACTTACCTAAAAAAGGAGACATGTTATGTCAGACGCTTCTAAAAACGGGTCGAATTTTTTCAATAAAATCGGCACAAGTATTTCCAACGGCGTCAAAGGGTTTGGTAAAGGTTTTGTGGGATTTTTCAAGTCTATTCCCACAAAACTTAAAAACCTTGGCAAAAAGATAGGCAACGGTTTTGTCAACTTCGGCAAAACCTTTGCCCAAGGTGACCTGGGTGTCAAGATGAGTTACTTCCTGATGGGAAGCGGAGCATTCGCCCATGGTCAGATTGCTAAGGGATTGGGCTACCTTGCTTTGGAAATTCTGTTTATATTGTACATGGCATTCAATGGCGTGGGTTCTCTTGTGGGACTTATCACGCTGGGTACCAACTTTACTTACACCTACTACGACGTTGACGCAGGTACAGGCATTGAAATCAACGTTCCGGGCGACAACTCCATGTTGTTTCTGTTGTACGGCGTTGTAGCGGTGGTGGTAGTAATTGCTTTTATTGCAGTGTATCTGATGAACATCAAGAGTGCTGTTGCAAATCATGAGGGCAGTGTAATCGGATTGAAACCGTCTACGTTGCGTGATGATTTAAGAGCATTGATGGACAAGAAGTTTTACATATTGCTGTTGGTAGTGGCATTTGCAGGGGTAGTAATCTTTACTATTCTCCCATTGATCTTCATGATACTGATTGCCTTTACCAACTACGACGCATCTCATCCCGAAACAAGCGGTTTCGACTGGGTAGGATTGGACAACTTCATCAAATTGATGGGCACAACAAATCTCAGCAGTACGTTTTTCCCCGTATTGGGTTGGACAATCGTATGGGCAATCTGTGCAACGTTTCTGAACTACTTCTTGGGTGTCGGACTTGCGTTGCTCATCAACAGCAAGGGCATCAAGGGCAAGAAAATCTGGCGTTTGTTCTTTGTGTTGACAATTGCCATTCCACAGTTTGTAAGTTTGTTGCTGATGCGCAGCATGCTTGGTGAATTCGGTCCTATCATGAACTTACTTGTCAAGATGGGATTTGAACGCACCGACTGGTTTGAAACGGCTTCAAGCGCAAGACTGATTGTAATTTCGGTAAACTTGTGGATTGGTATTCCCTATTCTATGTTGATTACTTCGGGTATCTTGATGAACATTCCGCAAGACTTGTACGAATCGGCAAGAATTGACGGCGCAACAAAGTTCAAGATGTTCCGCAAGATCACTTTGCCTTACATATTGTTTGTAACAGGTCCGTATCTCATTACTCAGTTTATCGGAAACATCAACAACTTCAACGTCATTTTCCTTTTAACAGGCGGTGGACCGTTCGGTGAACTGAGTCAAGGCGCAGGTTCGACATCGTTGTTGGTAACATGGCTGTACAGCCTTACAAACGACACAGGCGACTACAACCTGGCATCTACAATAGGTATCCTGACATTCATTATTTGTTCGGTAATTTCACTCATTACTTACAGACGTTCGTCAAGTACCAAGAATGAGGAGGACTTCCAATAATGGATTACAATTTCAAGAAAACAAACGGCGGCATGAAACGCCGCAAAACAATAAGTAAATCCACTGCGTACACAGTCCTCACTATCCTCAGTATTTGTTGGATACTGCCTCTGATCTGGCTGATCTTGCAGTCGTTTGGTACTGAACCAAGTGCTTCTTACGGTTCTACATACGGATCGCCAGACATCTTGCCGTCACACTACACAGTGGAATGGTACATCAAGTTGTTTACTGAAACGGAGTTTCCAAGATGGTACATCAACACATTGGTGATTGCATTGTGTTGCATGGTATTGTCAACATTCTTTACGTTGAGCATGGCTTACGTAATGAGTCGTTTCCGTTTCAAGTCAAGAAAGGCTATTCAGAACATCGGCTTGATTCTGGGTATGTTCCCGGGATTTATGAGCATGGTGGCAATCTACTACATCTTCAAGGGCGTTGGTCTTGCAGGTGACGTTGAAAACTGGAAACAAACTCTTGCTCTTATTCTTGTGTATTCGGGCAGTGCGGCACTTGGTTACTACGTATCCAAGGGATTTTTCGACACTGTCAGCAAGTCGCTTGACGAAGCGGCACGCATTGACGGTGCAACTAACAGTCAGGTGTTTTCCAAGATCATCCTTCCGTTGTCTAAACCTATCATTGTTTACACGGCATTGATGAGCTTTACGGCACCTTGGGGCGACTTTATCTTCGCAAGTTTTATTTTGAAGGAAAATACTCAAGCCTACACAGTTGCGGTAGGTCTGTACAAATGGATTGCAGCATCGGAAATCCCTCAGCAGTGGTACAACCTGTTTGCGGCAGGTGCGGTGTGTGTGGCAGTTCCCATCACAATTTTGTTCCTGTGTCTGCAAAGATACTTTGTAGAAGGTATCACAGGTGGTGCAGTAAAGGGATGAGAGGTATTATATGAAATCAAGAAACAAATCAATAATTGCAGTAAGTTTAATACTGTTGTTTGTTTTGGTGTGCAATGTGTTGCCGCTTGGGCTGATTGGTACGGCGGTGGCCGCAGGCAGCGACAACGGCAAGGTAATTGTCCACTTCTACAACGATGACGGACAGTACGAATACGACAGTTGGGGCGGCAAAGAAAACGTCAGCTGGGGTGCGTACTACTGGATTGACGTAGGCAAGGTAGTGCCTACCGACGGCAAGGATCCCGATTTCTCAAAGGATGACAACGTAGGACAAACTTACACAATCAACCTCAACGAAATGGAAACAAGTGCCGTAAGGTCGGGTAAGAAGTTGGGCCTGATCATGGTTAGATCCTACATTGACGAAACCAACACTTACACTCCCTATTGGAACGGCAACACAGGTAAGGACTTGTCAAGCGACAGAATGCTTGACGTCACACTGGACGCTAACAACACTTACGAAGTGTGGATCATTGCAGGCGACAAGAACAACTACACGTCCTTAGAACAGGCAAAGACAGCTTTCGAAAGTATCAGATCGGCTAAGTTTGATGACTTTAACAACGTGCTGGTGCAGTCCACTTCACCTGTAACGAAAGAAACAACTTACCAGATTTACGCTGTAACGGACAAGATTGCCGACGAACAAGGAACGCTTGTCACCGAAGGCAAGGTAGCGGAAGTGTTGACGGGCGAAGGATTGAGCAGTCGTTTGCAGGTCAACATAGATGAATTCAATTGGAATGCCGACTACATGCTTCACATGGAAGGCTACGCATTCCCCGTTGCAATTGACAAGACAAGACTGTACTTGTCCAATGAATTTAAGGACGATTGTGTTCCCACCGACAGCGACGGCGACGGATTAGTGGATGTGGAACTGGGAAGTTTCTACACCGAAACGCAGACGACATTCCGTCTGTGGGCTCCAATTTCCACCAACGTACTTATAAATTTCTACGTTACCGGTGACGAAACGGACGACACATTGTATTCCAGCGCTGTTCCAATGACGTTGACAAGCAAGGGTGTGTGGGAAGCAACTGTCAAGGGCGATCTTGACGGAGTTTACTACACCTACACAAACTACGTTGCAGGAAGTATCAACGAAACATGCGATCCCTACGCAACTGCAGTGGGTATCAATGGTAACAGGGCAATGGTGTGTGATCTTGACGCAACCGATCCCGAAGGTTGGGAAAACGACCTTGAACTGGCACGTGACATAAGACTCAACAATTCCGTTGTTCCTGTAATCTGGGAAATCCATATTCGTGACTTCTCTATATCAGCTGACAGTGGACTGACCTACAAGGGCAAGTACCTTGCATTTACCGAACAGGACACAACGGCTAAAGGAAGTGATACCGTAAAGACAGGTATTTCCTACTTGAAGGAATTGGGAGTTACATACGTACACCTGAATCCCGTTTACGACTTTGCGACAGTTGACGAAGAGTACAACAACAACATCGACTACATTACAAAGCAAAACTGGGGATACGACCCAAAGAACTACAATGTTCCCGAAGGCAGCTACGCAACCAATGCCGAAGACGGTGAAGTGCGTATCAACGAATTCAAGCAGATGGTTCAGGCACTGCACGAAGCAGGTATCGGCGTAATCATGGACGTTGTTTACAACCACACATTTACTTCCGACGGCTGGTTTGACAAGACTGTACCCGGTTACTACTACCGTCAGGCTTTGACCGGCGAAGAAGGCTCCTTCGGAATGCAGTCGTGGTCAACCAACAACCTTGGTATATACAACCTCAGTGACGGTGCAGGTTGCAGCAACGAAACGGCAAGCGAACGTGACATGTACCGCAGTTACATGATAAATTCAGTTGTTTACTGGGCTCAGGAATACCACATTGACGGATTCCGTTTCGACCTCATGGGTTGTCACGACACCGAAACAATGAACATGATCCGTCAGGCTCTCAACACAAAGGTAGAAGGTGGCGAAGGCGTACTGATGTACGGCGAACCTTGGGCAGCTGCAACTGTCGGTCTTGATCCTGCTTACGGATTGAGTGTTGCCAACATGAGCAACGTACATCTTTTGAATGATGGCATCAAGGTGTTCAACGACACTGTGAGAAATGCATTGAAGGGTGACAACAGTCCCGGTATCGGCTTCATCAACGGAAGTAGTGACTCCGGCGTGTACAACAATCTGCTCATCGGTATGCAGGGCGGTTCGCACTGGGGACAACTTACATCCGACAAGTCCATCATTTACAGCACATCTCACGACAACTACACATTGTGGGATCACCTTGTTGCGACTACTGTTGCTAATCCCACACCTACAATGTTCTCCGAAGGCAACAGCCTTGTAATGCGCAGAAACATGATGACTGCAGCAATTACATTGATGGGCAAGGGCACAAGTTTTATACTTGCGGGTGAAGAAATTGCACGTACAAAGTACGGCAATCACAACAGTTACAACGCTCAGGACAAGATCAACCAATTCGACTACTACCGTCAGAAAGAATTTGCTTCGCTGTTCAACTGGTACAAGGGATTGATTGAACTGCGTACGCAACGCTTTACGACAATTTGTCGTGGCGATGCTGTAATGGCAAGCGGTATTTACAATTTCAGTGACGGTTACTATATGTCCGGTGCTAATTCGCAGACATTGGTGTTCTGCACTGAAAGACTCAATGAAGGCGATCAGTACAGTAAGGTAATGGTCATCTGCAACGCAGGAGCAACTGCAAGTTCCATTGATTTTAGCGACGAATGGACGTTGATCGGCAACAGTAAGGACGGTACATTCAACTTCGACAGTACTGTCAAGGTGGGTAACGGCACAGTGGTAGTGCCATCCTACACAACATTTATTCTTGTGCAATATTAAGAGGTGAGTGTATGGCAAGTCTCAGTTTAAAACACATTTACAAAGTATACGAAAACGGTGGCGCAGGAGTAAAAGCCGTCAACGACTTTTGTATGGAAATCGAAGATAAGGAATTCATTGTATTTGTAGGACCGTCAGGTTGCGGTAAAAGTACAACCCTGCGCATGATTGCAGGGTTGGAAGAAATTACCGCAGGCGAACTGATGATTGGCGACGAAGTCGTAAACGACGTTGAACCCAAGGACAGAAACATTGCAATGGTGTTCCAGAACTACGCATTGTATCCTCACATGACAGTGCGTGAAAACATGGCATTTGCTTTGGAACTCAGTAAATCCTTTACAAAGGAAGAAATCAACCAACGTGTTACCGAAGCTGCTAAGATATTGGACATTGAACAGTATCTGGACAGAAAACCACGTGCATTGTCAGGTGGTCAGAGACAAAGAGTGTCGCTGGGTAGAGCAATTGTGCGTGATCCCAAGGTTTTCCTGTTGGATGAACCTTTGTCAAACCTTGACGCTAAACTGCGTGCACAGATGCGTACGGAAATTTCAAAACTTCACAACAAGTTGCAGACAACCTTCATTTACGTTACTCACGACCAGGTTGAAGCAATGACAATGGGTACCCGAATTGTTGTAATGAAACTTGGCGTTGTTCAGCAAATAGACACACCGAAAAACCTGTACAGATATCCTCAAAACAAGTTCGTTGCAGGCTTTATCGGAACACCGCAGATGAACTTCTTCGACGCAACTCTTTCTAAAAATGACGGAAAGGTGGAAATTACCTTTGCCAACAACAGAAAGATTGTGGTTGACGAAGAAAACCTCTTGAAAGCCGATTCAAGATACTTTGACGGCAAGACGGTGGTTACATTCGGTATCCGTCCCGAAGACGTGCACATGGAACGTGAGTTTGTCGAACAACATCCCGAAACGTCTTTCAAATGCACAACAAGTATCATCGAAGCACTGGGAAGTCAGACAATCGTCTACTGCGATCTTGATGAAAACAACGAAGCAATCAGCGGAACTACCAACCGATTGACATTGAACGTTGATCCCAAGTCAAGCGTGGAACGTAACGAAGAAGTCACTGTGGCAATTGATCCGTTGTGCATACATCTGTTTGACAACGAAACGGAAATGAGCATAATGCCACGTATTCCCGAATACAACGCAGTGGACGCTACTGTTGCAAAGGGAACAATCACGATGCTGGGAAACAGTATCGAACTTCCCAAGGCATTGGACATCAAGGACGGTAATTATACTGTAAAGATTCCGACGGACGCATTCCTGTTCGAAGGTTTACCCGTAGTAAAGAAGGAAGTACCCGAAGCTCAACAGCAGTATTCCGTTGAAAGTGTTGCGGACAAGTTTGCAAAACACGCATTGCTCAACGTAGTGCCAAATTACCCGGTAGAAACATTCAAACAGTACGACATTGTATTTAAAAAGCAATTCAAGGCTGATGTTGTGTTCTCCGAACAGATTGACAAGACCAACTTGTTGTGCCTTGACATCAACGGTAACAAGTTGTTTGCTGTAGGCAATGGTGTAACGGGCAACAAGGTTTCCATTGCAATTGACTGGAAGAAGGTAACTTTTGAAGGGGAAAGCAGTAAACCTGCATTTGAACTTGTCAACACATTGTCCGCAAGAGTTGTCAAGGAACAAGTTGCAAGCAAGAAGTACAACTTCGCATTGAATGTTGAAGGCGTAAACATGTATCTTACTGATTACACGGTAAACAAGTTGTTCAACGCAATGGGAAGAAAGGCGTTTGACATCGACCTGACATTGGATTTCGGTATCTACAACGTTGCCATTGCCGACAACGGAATGGATGGAACAGTTTCCGAAATATATGACTTCGGCACAGAAAGAATTGC
The DNA here is from genome assembly GCA_018715495.1 of Candidatus Limihabitans stercoravium. Lineage (GTDB taxonomy): Bacteria > Bacillota > Clostridia > Christensenellales > CAG-314 > Limihabitans > Limihabitans stercoravium. The sequence goes on from DVLO01000039.1 coordinate 27,125, forward strand.
CGCCGTCAAGGTTGGTGAAAAATCCGTCAACGTTTACGTTGGATCACAACAGCTTGCTGTGGGCGACAACGTCAAGTTGGCACTCAACCTGCCCGAACTTGGAGTTGTAGAAACGGTAAGAGGAATACGTATCCTGTAATTACAGACTAAACTAAATGAAAAAGGACTGCATGTAAAAGCAGTTCTTTTTTGTTGAGTTGATGTGTAAAAATGTGTGACGTGGCAGTGTTTTTTAAATTCCAACAGCAACCGCAATGAGCAAGAATACAAGTGACAGCAATGACAGTATTACAAGCGTAATTATCACACCAAGCATGATCGCCGATGCCAGAGGTGTGGAATTTACAACTTGGTTGCCAATCAACAGTGTAACAACAATTTCGGGTATTGGTCCAATCAGTGTAAACAGTGTGTATTTCCACCATTTAATGCGACTGACGGCGGCCACCGATGATATAAGAAGAAATGGTATTCCCGGCACGGAATATGCAAAAAACAGTACAACGTATATGTTGAGTTGGCTGTTCTTGATTTTGTTTTCCAATTCTTCACGTTTCTGCCTTTTCTTGGGCGAATCGGTGAGGTAGGTGTAGTTTCTGTTGATGAGATAGACAATCTGGCTTGCAATTGCGAAACTCAATGCAACAATTGTGGTTGCTCCCCACACACCATACGCAATGATTGCCAGCATTTGTATGGGTAGCGATGATACAATGGGAAAGAAAAACAACAGTATCATCAACAACATCATTGCTACTACTGCCTTGTAACCAAGCGACAAGATGTAGTCTTTTACTACCTCTGTTCCGTTGAGCAGGTATTCGATCAACATGTAGATTTCATTCCAGAATACAACTGTAAGTATTATAAGAACTAAAAAAAAGTACCGACAGTATTGTGACTGCCATCTTTTTCTTGTTGGTTACCATATACATCCTTCTACTTTTTTACTTGGTAAGCATCATCGCTCACCTTTTTCCATTTGGGATCGGTAAGGTTGTGTAGTTCCTCCGAACAAATCATCCATTTGACAACTTCGAGCGGACGTGACTTTGCTTTGAAACACACGCATTCATTGCCGTAGTACAGGTCGAAACTTTGCCCCGGTGTAAAGGGCAGTGACGGAATGTTTGTAATGTCGTAGTGCTGTTCGACCTTCTCGCCGTTGACTGTTCCGAAGTAGTGCAACCCTTCTTTGTTGAGCATTACCTTGCCTTCTCCCACAGTTTGCTCGGCAGGACTGCGCAATTTGTACTTGTCAAGCACCTGATACTCGAACTGTCCTTCAAGTGCGAAGTGTTCTTCCTTGACTTGTTGCTGAACAACACTGCGTTGCCACTTGTACCAACTGTCAATGTCACTTGGCACAACACTGTCACCATCACCGTGCAGTCGGTAATGACTGTCAATGAGTACATCGTTGTGACAGTGGGTACATCTTATGCCATTGTCATGTGTTACAAGGGTAAATTCGCTCTTGCACTTGGGACAAATGTACAGTATCTTGTCCAACCCGTATGAATGGGGATACTTGCCTTTAAATTCCACATCGTTGTGTTGAAATTCGTTGTAACTAAAACTTTCCATCAGTTTGTCGTACAACTGTTCTTCGGTGCTTTCCTGCAATTGCTTTTCATCGAAAAGCATGGTGTAACGATAGGTCATCTTGCCCTTGCAACAATCCTTCTTGTAACGAGGACGGCTCTTGTACGCACCTTCGCTACGGCACAACACAACGGGCAACTTGCAACTTTTCAACAGTTTGATTGTCGCAGGATTGACAGGATGATTGCTTCCGCTGGTGGATTGTATTCCTTCGGGAAACAGCAGTACGCTTCCGCCGTTTTTCACAACGTGCTTGATGTTCAGCACCGCTCCGAGATCGGGAGCGTACAACTTCTTGGGTATTGCTCCTACCATGCGAAGCAGTGTAAATACGTACTTGCTGAAGAAGTTGTGGTATCCAACCACAATGTTGAATCTTGTTTTGCGCATTCCGTATGTCACGTATATGAAGTCGTTTCGGGATGCGTGTTGAGCAAGAAGTATCACGGGTTTGTCTTTAAATTGCTTGACGTCTAGGTCGTACAAGTAGTGTACGTTGTTTTTCTTGGAAATAATCCCGAAAATCACAGCCAATATTCTGTACATCAATTTGTTTGGCTTGTGCGGTCGTTGGGACGTCAGCTTTTGTTCTAGTGTTTTCATTCGTTTACCTGCCTTGGCGGAGTGCTGTGTCTAGTTTACCATATACATATAGGGTAGTCAATTATATGACAACACGGAAAGCCCGATTTTTTTAAACTTATTTTAAGGTTTGTAAATTGAGAACAGTTTTTTGTGGCACGTAAACAGATTTTCGGCATTAGTGGAAGTTCTTTTTGTCGGAAAGTAATGGTGTAGATGTGTAAATATTTGCTGTAGGGTTTCATGCACGAAAGAATTTGTTTGATGTGCTCAATCACATTTTCGACGGTTATTGAAGTGTTTGTGGGTAAAGGTCAATCGATTGTGTGTATAAATGCGCGGTTTACTGTATAATGCAGTATTGGTAATCAAGTGCGTAATGTTGGAAATTGTAATTGGCTACATGTTTGAAAATGTTTTTAAATTCTAGAAATGGTAGAACGTCCTTTGAGTTACTGAGTATATGCGTTGGGCGAGTTGGTACATTTTACTTGTCGGAGCGAAAAAAATCCCGACAGCATTACACTGTCGGGAAGTTGAAGTTGTGTCATGCGAAAAATGTCAAATCTCCGCCCAGAATCACCGTGATGATGTCTGCAATGTAGAATACGATTTCGCCAATCAGCAACAGTTGTAGTATTCCTGCAATCAGATGTCCTCTCATGATTCGTGTGATTCCGCCAAGCAACCAACTTGTAAATGGGATGATTGCAAAAATCAGATTGATCAACCAACCCAAATGGGCATTCAGGTAACCGCTTTTTCTTTTAGCCATAGTAACTACCTCCTGTCTTAGTAATACAATTTTACACTATTGTATTAGTATTGTAAATAGTCAATTGCAAAAATAAAAATTTTTAACAATGTTTAGTTGTTTGAAATTGTGTGCTGTCTAAAAAAATATATACCAATCATTTACAAAAAATTGACAGTTTGAGTAAAGCTGGGGTATACTTTTTTCATAATAAAACCGAAGGGGGATGTCACCATGAACAACAAAACAGCTATTCTGGTAGTAGATATGCTCAATGACTTTGTAACCGGCGCATTGAAGTGCGACAGAGGACTTGCAATCGTTCCTAAGACAGCTGAGCTGCTTGACGGGGCAAGAAAGGCAGGAGTGCCTGTAATCTTCTGTAACGACGCTCACATCAAGGGCGTAGACCTGGAACTCAAGTTGTGGGGCGATCATGCAATTGCAGGAACCAAGGGTGCGGAAGTAATTCCGGAACTCAATCTGTGCGACAAGGACTTCGTCGTTCCCAAACGCAGATACAGCGGATTTTTCCACACAGACCTTGACTTGTTGCTCAGAGAACTGGGTGTTGACACTGTTGTAATGACGGGACTTCACACACACATGTGCGTAAGACACACTTCAGCCGATGCCTACTGTCTTGGTTACAAGGTAGTAGTTGCTAAGGACGCAACCGATTCCTTTACTGCCGAAGACTACGAAGGCGGACTGAAGTATCTTGAACAGGTCTACGGTGCCGAAATCTTTACAGTAGATGAACTTTTGGCTAAGTTTTCGAAATAAATCTGTCAGTTAAAGCAGCCGCATTACTTGCGGCTGTTTTTTTTGTGCAATAAAGTTTGTAAAAAGGTATTTTAATGTTTGTACAATTTGCTGCAATGTGGTATTATGTGTGGGTAAATTTAGGGGTGATATTTAAATAGTATGAAAGTACTGAAATTTTTTCGCAGTAACATTGTGCTGACTGTATCGATGGTATTGGCGTTGTGTTCAATGTTTTTCGTTGTTCCGTCGGCGGATTACCTTGATTACATTGATTTTCGCACATTGGCATTGTTGTTCAGTTTGATGTGCGTGGTGGGCGGATTGAACGGACAGGGGATATTCCGTCGCCTGGCATTGCTTCTTGTCGGACGCAGCGGCAACACCAGAAAAGTTTCACTGATGTTGATTTTACTGTGTTTCTTTTCCTCAATGCTCATCACCAATGACGTTGCGCTAATTACGTTTGTTCCTTTTACAGTCATGACTTTTACGATGTGCAATTGTAAAAAGGACATTGTGTTGCTTGTGACGTTAGAGACTGTTGCCGCTAACCTTGGTAGTATGGCAACACCTGTCGGAAATCCGCAGAACTTGTATCTGTACAATTTCTTTACAATGGAAATGGGGGAATTTCTGTTTGCTGTGTTACCTTACGCTGCATTGTCGCTGGTGTTGTTGTTGGTTTCGGTGTTTATGATCAGATCTCAATCAATGGTACTTCCCGACATGGAAATAAGCAAAAGCAATAAAATCAAGGTTGCAGTGTACGTTGCATTGTTCATTCTCACATTGTTGTGTGTGTTGCGATTGATACCTGCTTGGGTTGTATTTGCAGTAACGTTGGTAGTATCGTTGATTTTAGATGTCAAGGTGGTATTAAAGGTCGATTACTCTCTGTTGCTGACATTTGTGTTCCTTTTCGTGTTTATCGGAAACCTTGGCAACATCAAGGTGGTGTACGACTTCCTGCAATCTGTAGTAAAAGGAAACGAATTGCTTGTAGGCGTACTTGCAAGTCAGGTTTTCTCAAACGTACCCACGGCAGTGTTGCTGTCAGGATTTACAACAAATGCGTCTGCATTGCTGACGGCGGTAAACCTTGGTGGATTGGGAACGGTCATTGCCTCAATGGCAAGCCTTATTTCGTTAAACGCCGTTGGATCACAAGTCAACAAGGCAAGGTACCTTGGGGTGTTTACGGCCGTAAACGTTGTATTTTTGTTGGCAAACATTTTGTTGTATCTGATTATTAGTTGAGAGGTGCTGTATGAAAGTTTTCCAGGTTGATTTGTACGATTACTTTGGCAGAAAAAAGGTTGGCAACGGTGGAGTGCTGACTTGTTACGTTGCCGATTGCCTGACGGAAATTCCCTCCCGAAGCCGTCCCGCTTTGGTTGTTTTTCCGGGAGGCGGTTACAAGTTTGTTTCACAAAGGGAAATGAGCCGGTCGCATTGAAGTTCCTTCAGGAAGGCTTTAACGTATTTGTGCTCAACTATTCGGTTGATATTGCTTTCCCTCATCCTTTGATTGAAGCGTCAATGGCAATTTCCTATGTGCGTGAAAATTCAGGCAAATTGCATGTAATTGCCGACAAAGTTTGTGTAATGGGTTTTTCTGCAGGCGGACATCTTGCCGGAATGAGTGCAACAATGTTCCGTTACTCTATGGAACACGGTATTTCCCGTTGCAGACCTGATGCTGTTGCCCTGTGCTACCCGGTAATTACTGCGGACAGAAACGTTTCTCACACAGGTAGTTTCGACGTCATCAGCGGTGGCGATGAACAACTGCGCAGTCTGTTGTCGCTGGAAAATGCAGTGGACGAAAACAGTAGTCCTGCCTTTATCTGGCATACATTTGAGGATGACTGTGTGCCCGTTGCAAACAGCCTGCTTATGGCACAGGCTTACGCAAGAAAACGTGTACCATTCCAGCTCCACATTTTCGAAAAGGGAGGACACGGAATGAGCGTCGACAACCGACAAACATGGGCTTCTTTTGATGAAAATACCAAACCGCTTGAATTGTCTCAATGGACCCAATTACTGGTGCGCTGGCTACGTTCAAGGGGCTTCGAAATAAGCATTGATTAGTTGTTATGGGTTAATAATATTTTGTTATGTACGCAGCCTTTGCAAAAGACACATTTTTGCAAAAGGCTGTTTTTATGTACAATAATAGCAAAAAAGGCATCATTTCAAGGTTTTTGAAGTAAAAATATGGTATTAGAAAATCTTTTGGGTCTATAAAAATCTGATATACCGAACAGTAATTTTCCTAGCATTATCGTTTGACGAAGCGTTTTTTACAACTTATAATGAAAATGCAGGGGTGCGTGCCGCTGCTACAATTGACAGCATTTTACATGCAATGGGAGAAATTATGGACACGCTTGTAAACATGATACTTCCCCTTCTTGGTGGATTGGGATTGTTTTTGTTCGGTATGCAGATGATGAGTACCAATCTTGAAGCCGTAGCGGGCAGCAAGATGAAACGCATCGTCGAAAAACTTACTGCTAACCGATTTCTGGGTGTTGCCGTAGGTGCGGGGATTACGGCGGCAATTCAGTCATCCTCCGCAACAACTGTCATGGTCGTAGGATTTATCAATTCTCAACTGATGACCTTGCAACAGGCAGTGTGGATTATCATGGGTGCCAACATCGGTACGACCGTCACGGGTTTGCTGATTTCGTTAAACATTGGTACAATCGCTCCGTTTATTGCTTTTGTGGGCGTTGTGATGTTGACATTTATGAAAAACAAGACGGTAAAGAGTGTTGGTAACATCATTGCCGGTCTTGGTATATTGTTTATCGGTATGGGAATCATGAGCGACGCAATGGATCCGTTGCGTGACAATCAGGGATTCATCAATCTGATGACAAGTTTTTCCAATCCCGTATTCGGTATTCTTGCCGGTGCTTTGTTTACTGCCATCATTCAGTCTTCTTCTGCGTCTGTCGGTATCTTGCAGACACTTGCCGCAACTGGAGTAATTGGTCTTGACAGTGCAGTGTATGTTTTGTTCGGACAAAACATCGGTACATGTATCACTGCGGTAATTGCATCAATCGGTGCAAGCAGAAATGCTAAACGTGCTACACTTATCCACCTGATGTTCAACATCATTGGTACCACCTTGTTTACGTTAATTTGTTTGCTGTTCCCATTTACGGAGTTTGTGGAAAGCGTAATTCCCGACCCTGTGACACAGATTGCAGCAGTTCACACAATATTTAACATCACAACCACCCTGGTGTTGTTGCCTTTCGGTCAGTTGCTTGCAAAGTTGTCCGAAAAGATACTTCCCGACAGCAAGTCTAACAAGCGCACGGTTGCAGACAAGTGGTTTGAAGACATCACAAGCAATTCACGTCACATACTGGGTTCATCCGCCGTTGCTCTTCAGTCGTTGAGAGATGATGTGTCCAAGATGCTCAGTCTTACTTCTGAAAATGTAATAATGGGATTTGATGCGGTAATCAGCGGCAGCGGTGATCTTGCCGATAAGATTGCACACAATGAAGAAATTGTCGACCGCTTAAATTTTGAAGTTTCGCAAAAGATATCCAAGTTGTTGAGCGTTGAGCAGTCAATGGTAGACATTGCGGAAATAAACAGGCTCTTTTCAACCATCAGTGACATTGAACGCATCAGCGACCACTCAATGAACTTCGGCGGTCACGCTGTTACTCTTGCTAAACACGGACTGGTGTTCAGTAAGGAAACATGCGCTGCGCTTACTGAAATGCGTGACCAGTGCAAGGTAGCGCTAGGTCAGTTGCAAAATTTCGGCGACAGGGATTTGCTGGAAAAAATCCGTCAATATGAAGAACTCAATGACAAGACTGTTCGTGCCGAACGCAAGCGTCAGATCAGGGAAGAGGGCAAGCTGGAAGACGGTGCCGAAAGGATTGTTGTTTGTTCGGAAGTGCTTGCTGACTATGAACGTATAGGTGACCACATGCTTAACATCGCACAAGCATTGACTGATCACCAGGAAGTTCCGCCTGCCGTTGACACAACGGACGTCGCTCATCAATGCTGACAATTTAAACATTCGATTTTCAAGCAACTCTGCTTTATGCGGCGTTGCTTGTTTTTTACTCATGGATGTTTTACACAGCATTGTGGAGATTTATCTCTGGGGGTAAATAAGGTGTGCATTGTGTTGTTGTCGCTGCAAGTAACACAAGGCATTGTTAGGCTGTTCTCTCATTGTCAAACAGTTGTTAAATTGTCAAATGTTTGGTATAATATCTAAAATATTCTTTCTTTCTAAAGTATAAAGGAGAACAATGAAAAAAACAAAGATAGGTGGACAAGCCGTTCTTGAAGGCGTAATGATGAGGGGCGAAAGCAGTCTTGCCCTTGCAGTACGTGACGAAAACGGCGAAATTCGTATAGATAGCAAAAGGTTGAAAAGCAAGAAACCTTGGTATAGAAAAGTTCCATTCATCCGTGGTGTGGTAAACCTTGTGATTTCCATGGTGGAAGGAATGAGAATCATCAGCAAGTCAGCCGAAGTAGTGGTTGAGGAGGTTGACACCTCCGACGGCAAGGGCATGGGTGCAATGATGACATTTTCCATTTTGCTGGGACTTGCGCTTGCAATCTTTTTGTTTGTATTTCTTCCCACTCAACTGACCGATTGGTTGATGTTGTTGTTTAAAACGGATGCACGTTGGCTCAAGTCATTGCTTGAAGGTGTGTTTAAACTGCTTGTTCTTGTAGGATACATGTCGGCAATCACACTGATGAGCGATGTGAAAAGACTGTTCATGTACCACGGAGCGGAACACAAGACAATTGCTTGTTACGAAAACGAACTTCCATTGACAGTGGAAAACGTCAAGAAGTGCAGTAGATATCACGACAGATGCGGAACAAGTTTCATTGTGTTTGTGTTGTTGATATCCATTGTGGTGATGTACGCAGTCGAAGCTATATTCTTTGCCTGCGGTATCGGTTACATCATGTACATTGTGTGGGCAAGATTCTTGATCAAACTGGCACTTTTACCCATCACGGCAGGCGTAAGCTACGAATTCCTGATGTTGCTTGCATGCAGTAATTTTATTTTGTTCCGTCCTTTCAAGTGGTTTGGCAAATTGATGCAACGTCTCACCACACGTGAGCCGGACGACGGCATGTGCGAAGTTGCTATAACCGCATTCCGTACTGTTCTGCTGATGGATGCCGATCCTACAGTGGAAGAAAAGCATTTCCCGAAGCCTCTTCCCTTTGCTACGGTAAGACAGCAAATGCAGGAAGAAGGTTGTTTCGAAGGGGTAGAACAACGTGACATCAATTGGATGATTGCCAATTGTTTGAACATTCCCGAAGACAAGTTGAAGGATGATTTGTCCATTCCATTTGGCTGGCAGACACGTTTAAGACGCGCTTTCCACCGTTGCAAGGTGGGTGAACCCATGCAGTATGTAATGGGAAGCATCGAGTTTTTCAGTCGCAAGTTCAAACTTACGGACAATGTTCTCATTCCTCGTCAGGAAACGGAACTTGTGTGCGAACAAGCATTGAAACACATCGAAAACGGCGACAAGGTGCTTGACTTGTGTTGCGGTAGCGGTGTGTTGGGAGTAACCATCGCATTGGAAAGAAAGACCAAGGTGGTGCTTGCCGATGTAAGCCAAAAAGCGCTGGACGTGGCAAGAAAAAATGCGAAAATCAACAAGTCAAAGGTCAAGTTGGTACGTACTGACATGTTCCGCCACATCAAGGGTAAATTCGATGTAATTGTGTGCAATCCGCCATACATTGAAACTGATGTAATCGATACTCTTGATGACAGCGTAAAGAATTACGAACCGCATCTGGCATTGGACGGCGGTAAAGACGGATTGCGTTTCTACCGTATATTGGCGCTCAACGCACACAAATATCTTTTTGACGACGGTGTACTTGTGCTTGAAATAGGTTACAATCAAGGACAGACGGTACCGGAACTGTTAAAGGAAAGATATGAAACAAAGGTCATCAAGGATTACGGCGGCAACGACCGCATTGTAATAGCGAAACTTAAAAAAGGTAACTGAAATGTTTGATAAACTGGAAAATATAGTAGAAAGATACAATCAGCTGACTGAGCAGATTGCTTTGCCCGAAGTGATTGCCGACAACAAACAGTGGCAAAAACTTGTCAAGGAACACAGTTCATTGCAGGAAATCGTGGACGCCTACCTTCAATACAAAAAGGTTAAGAGTGACCTTGAAGAAAATCTTGAAATGGCGGAAATCGAAACGGACAAAGAAATGCTGGAAATGATACATTCGGAAATTGCCCGTTGCAAGAAGGAAAAGGAACAACTTGAAGAACAGTTTAAGGTGTTGTTGCTTCCAAAGGATCCCAATGACGACAAGAACGTAATCATTGAAATCCGTGCGGGTGCAGGTGGTGACGAAGCTGCATTGTTCGCCAACGAAATACGCCGTATGTACTACATGTTTGCGGAAAAGAACCGTTGGAAAATTGAAGAAAGCGATATAAACGAAAGTGAACTGGGCGGGCTTAAGGAAGCGGTGTTTACCGTTGTAGGCAACGGAGCTTACAGTAAGTTCAAGTTCGAAAGCGGTGTTCACCGTGTTCAACGTGTTCCCGACACCGAATCTCAGGGACGTATTCACACAAGTACAATTACTGTTGCAGTACTTCCGGAAGTGCAGGACGTTGACATTGCAATAGACGACAAGGACATCAGGGTAGACACCTACCGTTCGTCGGGTGCAGGCGGACAGCACGTCAACAAGACGGAAAGCGCAATACGTATCACACACATACCCACAGGAATTGTTGTCAACTGTCAGGACGAACGCAGCCAGATAAAAAACCGTGAAAAGGCAATGAACATCTTGAAAAGTAAGCTGTACGACTTCTACCGCACTCAGCAGGACAAGGAATACGCCGAACAGCGTAAAAATCAGGTGGGTACAGGTGACCGAAGCGAACGTATCAGAACTTACAACTTCCCTCAGGGACGTGTAACCGACCACCGTATTGGTCTGACATTGTACAGTATCGAAAATTTCATGAACGGTGACATCGAACAGATGGTTGAAGCGTTGCGTCTTGCAGATCAGACAGCCAAGCTGCAATCCCAAGACTAGTACATTGTAAAACATCTTTGTAAAATTTTACACAAAATTTTTACAGAAACTATTGAAAAATCATTTTGTTTCGTATAAAATAATAGTACTCTCAAAATATCTTCAAAAGGGGGATTACTCAATTGATAAAGATTATTTACGGCGAAAAAGGAACCGGCAAGACTAAACAAATTGTAGACAATGCTAACCAATCGGCTAAATCAGCCAAGGGCGTAGTAGTGTACATTGACAAGGACACCAACCGCATGCACGATCTTGACAGACCTATCAGATTGGTGGACGCCAAGTCCTACGGAATTGAAACGCAAGACTGTCTGTTGGCTTTTATCAAGGGAATGCTTGCAACCAACTTCGACATCGAAAAGATTTTGATTGACGGTATGGCTAAGATCGTAGGCGCTTCCATTGACGAAATGGAAAAGATTTACAACGGCATTGAAGAAATTTCTGAAAAATTCAATGTTGACTTTGTCATCACTGCTAGCTGTGCGTTGGAGCAACTGCCTCCTTTCGTAAAGAAATTTATCAAGTAACTTAATAAACGACAATTTGCAGGGGACAATGTGTCCCCTGTTTTTTGTGTATTGTGTGACAACAATTTGACACTTGTGGGCTAAAATGATAAAATAATACTCAACTTGTTTTAAGCTAACAATGTTACAATACAATTGTTTTTAAGAAGGTGTATCATGGAAAAGGTCAAAAAAACTGTATTTAGCGGTATTCAACCAACCGGAACGGTGACACTGGGCAACTACCTTGGTGCATTGCGCAACTGGATTCCGTTGCAGGACGAATACGATTGCATCTACTGTATTGTGGATTTGCATTCTATCACTGTTCGTCAGGAACCTGCACAACTGCGTCACAATGCCATGAGTCTGCTGGCACTTTATCTTGCGAGCGGAATTTCCCCGGAAAAGAGCACTGTGTTCGTGCAGTCGCACGTTCCTGCTCATGCCGAACTTGCCTGGGCATTGGATACTATTTGCTACATTGGCGAACTCAATCGCATGACTCAGTTTAAGGACAAGAGCGCTAAACACTCCGACAACCTCAACATGGGATTGATGAATTACCCTGTATTGATGGCGTCGGATATCTTGCTTTACAGCACCGACCTTGTTCCCATCGGTAAGGATCAGACTCAGCACCTTGAACTGGCTAGAAACCTTGCAGAAAGATTTAACAACAGGTATTCTCCCACATTTGTGGTTCCGGAAGGATTTATTCCCAAGCTGGGCGCTAAAATCATGAGTTTGCAAAATCCCCTTGCCAAGATGAGTAAGTCTGACGAAAATCCCAACGGTTTTATTTCCATGCTGGATGACTCCGACACAATCCGCCGTAAGATGCGTCGTGCCGTTACCGACAGCGACACCGAAGTACGTTTTTCCGAAGACAAGCCTGCAATCAGCAACCTTCTGACAATCTACTCTCTGTGTTCGGGTGTGTCTGTTGCTGACGCCGAAAAGCAATTTGAAGGGGCAGGATACGGTGTATTTAAGGACGCTGTTGCGGATGCGGTAATAGCTACGCTTGAACCCATTCAGCAACGTCACAAGCAACTGATGGCAGACAAAGATTATCTGAACGAAGTTTTAAAACAGGGTGCGGAACGTGCCAACCGAATTGCTTCCAAGATGGTTGCTAAGGTTTACCGCAAGATAGGATTTTTGCCCAAGGTGTAAAATGTTTGGTTACGTCAATGTCGACCGTGACAAGTTGAGCGACGGGGAAAAGGGACTGTATCAGACCTTCATGTGCGGACTGTGTATTTCCACAAAGAAGTATTTTCCCAACGTTGCACGCATGTCAGTCAATTACGACATCAACTTTTTCAACGTGCTGTTCCACAGCGTTGCAGATGTTGATGTTGAAATAGTGCATGACCGTTGTGTTGCCCATCCTGTCAGGAAACGCACAATTTTAAAAACTACCGAAATCACCGACAAACTTGCAATTGCAAATGTAATGCTGGTGTATCTCAACATACTTGACGATGTCGTGGATGGCGGTTCTTTAAAGAAAAAGATGGCTTTGTCCACATTCAAGAAAAGTTACCGCATTGCTGCCGACAAGTGGAAGGAGTTGGACGACGTGCTGACCTCCCGTTACAATGATCTCAGAGAGATTGAGAAGGAATCGTGTAACAGTCTTGACGCAGTTTGTCATCCTTTTGCTGATTTATCAAGGCAATTTGCCGTATTAGTAATGGGTGAAATGTGCAACAATTATCTTGCTGACCTGTGTTACAACATAGGTAAGTGGATTTATCTTATCGATGCGTTGGACGACGTGGAGAAAGATATCAAGAAAGGTAACTACAACGCATTTATACAGTACTACAATGGCGACTTGTCTGCAATAAAGCAAAACATTGATGAAATTTCTTTCGTGATGTATGCTGTATTGAACCGCATTGCATCTTGCTATAATGATCTCAATCTGACAAAGTACAGATGTTTGTTGGATAATGTAATTTATCATTTCTTGCGTCAGAAGACCAAGGAAGTTCTGTCTAAATACAAGGAGTGAAAAATGAGCTACAACGCTTTTGAAATTTTGGGATTGCTTCCCAGCGCTACCAAGGAAGAAGTAGACCAACGCTACCAAGAATTGCGTAAAAGATACGCTGAAGACCGCTTTAAGGAAGGCGAAGAAGGTGAAGTTGCTGCGGAAAAGCTGCAACAACTTGACATGGCGTACCGTGACATTTGCCGTCAGTTCAGTGATAAAGGTGAAAATTTCTACGACAATCAGACGGCTTATCAGCACATTCAGCAGTGCAGTAAGGAAAATCGTCTGGACGAAGCACAGGCGCTGTTGGACAAGATTTCCAATCGTGACGCTGAGTGGCATTATCAGCAATCAATTGTGTTCTACAAGCGCAATTGGTTTTTGGAATGTAAGAAACAACTTGAATACGCAATTCAGATGGAGCCTCACAACACCAAGTACTCCGAAAGTCTTGAAAAACTGACCAAGTTGCTGGCTTCCGATAAGGTGAATCCCGATCAATTGCGTACTACCGAACGTCCCATGAATCAGGGCATGCCTGCCGGCGGAAACGGTACATGTACCGGCAACGCTTGCATGGACTGTTTGCTGTGTAATGCTTGCTGTAACTGCATGAGTTGTATGGGCGGTTGCTGAGATGTCAAGGTCAAGACTTGTTGCACTGAGCGGAATCTGCACGGCTGTGTCACTGGTGTCAATTTTCCTTGCCAATTACGTCACGTGGGTATCCTTCATGTTGGGCGTAATTTCGGCATGTGCAGTCAGCGTTCCGCTTATCGTTGATGGGAAAAACGGCAAATACAGTCTCATGTGCTATATTGCAAGCGGTGTACTTGGGGTTTTTCTGGTTATAGGAAATATAGTGTATGTTCTGCCCATCGTTTTGTTCGCAATGCCAATGACATTGATTAAGGTTTACGGCGAAAGCACGGTTGTGCGTAACGAAGTGGAAAGACAACGCATTTCTACAGTATGGAGATGGATTTTGTACTACCTATTGGGCGAAACATGTCTTGCGTTGACTTTCGGTGCAGCGTATTTATTTGCTAAACCATTGTTTGAAAGATTGTTCGACGGGTACATATACTTGATGATCATTGCGATTGTAAACATTGCTATCCCTCTTTACAACAGATTGCTGACAGGTTGTATCGCACTGACACGTTACGCAGTGAGTAAGGCTTGGCATTGATTTTGTGACGGAATTATTGCAAAACTGTTCTGCAGTATTTTGCTGTTGAATAAAATTTAATAAAATTGTCAAAATACTTGACAATAAAGATTGAAAGTGCTATCATAGATAGGCAGTAGGGAAACTTGCTGGACAACTTTTATATCGCGGGGTAGAGCAGCCAGGTAGCTCATCGGGCTCATAACCCGAAGGTCATGAGGTTCAAATCCCATCCCCGCAACCATTAAAAAGGACAGATATTACATCTGTCCTTTTTTCGTTTTGGTCGTATGACCTTCGGGTCATGCAGTCTTGCAGTGCAAGACGTTGCACGGTGGTGCAACAGCCCGATGAGCCTTGCTCTCTGAAACCTTGTTTACAGTACGGGCGTCATGAGGTGACGCACTTGATTGATTTGTTGAATTTAAGTCGATGTAACGTGATCCAACTGGAATTTGTATTTAAATTATTTGTGTGTATTGTTTTTGTTTTTATTTTGATGTATAATTTACAAAAGATCAATGGGGGGGTAACGACATGTATGTGTGGTTAGGAATTGACGTTGATTGTCAATTGCAGGAAATCAAGGAAAAGGCAATACGTATTGAAGAACAACTGAAATTTAGTAATTCTAACTTTACGTTGCCCCTTCACATCTCGTTGAAGATGTCGTTTAGTATTGACAACAGTGTATTTGATGAAGTTGTGGCTGACATGGATGACTTCTTCAATCAATTGAAAGGCTTTACAATTGAAATTGAACAATTGCAGTGTCTTGACAACATCTGTTGGATAAAGATGAAACAAAACCTGCTGCTCAATGACATCCATGACAGGCTCAATGCCTTATTGAAAGACAAGTACGGCGTACCGTTGCATGAGTACGACTGCGATTACCTTTTTCACACAACACTGTTTATGGACAGCGATGTTGAAAAGGTAACACACGCTTACAACCTTGTAAAAGACGTCGATATTCCTCAGTCGCTTGCTGCTAACAGATTTGTGATAGGTACTTCCGTAAGCGGTAAATTAGGCACATTCAGTATATACAAACTGTATTTGAAATAGAAATGTTTAGTAACCTAAATACATTAGTTGTATGTCACTGCATTTGCCTTTACAAAGTAGCTTGGTGCCGGTAAAGTTGTGTTGCAATTTGTTTGCATTGTGTCGGAAGTAATTTAATCTTGCAGTCAAGTGTTACTTGACACAATCAAGTAAAATGTGCTTGATGTTTTGTGGGGTGTCGTGTATAGTTGTTATATAAAGATCAGGGGGTAGTACAATGACAATCGGTGAAAAAATCCAGCATTATCGAAAGAAGTTGAACATATCGCAGGAAGAACTGGGTAATCAGTTGTCTGTCAGCAGGCAGTCCGTCAGTTTGTGGGAAAAGGATGTTACAATGCCAACGGTAGACAACATCAAGCGACTTGCGGAAATTTTTTCCGTCACTGTCGATCAACTGATGTCAACCGAAGAAGTGGAAAAAGAAGAAACGGAAAGTAAAGAAATACTGTACACGTTGACGGAAAAAAATATCCGAAAGGTTCAATTTGCATTTACGGCACAGTATGTTGTTTTGCTGGTCTGCATGGCAGTGTTTGCGTTGTTTCTTGTGGCTGCATTGTTTTCGGAAGAGACGCAACAGACGGAAAGCGTCTATTTTGTATTGGGCATGCTGGTGGTCCTTTACTTTGTTTTTATATCCTATATACTGAACGTAAAGAGAAGTTTTGCACATTTGATGCAATATTGCAACCGCAAGGTTTACAAGTTAGAGTTTTTC
The DNA here is from genome assembly GCA_018715495.1 of Candidatus Limihabitans stercoravium. Taxonomy (GTDB): domain Bacteria; phylum Bacillota; class Clostridia; order Christensenellales; family CAG-314; genus Limihabitans; species Limihabitans stercoravium. Next base: position 43,448 of record DVLO01000039.1, read on the forward strand.
GACGATCATCTTCATGTAAAGTCGTACATCGACAGACAGCCTGATGTCTTTAAACTGATTAAATACAACGACATCAGACAGGTTCTGTGTATTGACAACTTGTATTGGGTACAGTTACCTGATTTCAATTTTATAGTAAACAAAGAGCAATTACCCTTTGGCTGTCAGTTCTTTTCGTTGCTCAACAGACCGTCAATAAAGGTAATTAACAAAAAGACTTCAAGCGGACTTCAGCTTGCAGGTGTGATACTGTTTGTTGCAACATTGCTTTCGCTTTTTATAGGAATGTTCAGCATGTCGTTTGTATTGGTGGCAAATAACGTAAGCGGTGTGGATTTCGTCAATTACACATGGGCAATGTATCTGGCGTTGCCAATTCCAATTGCATCAATTGTGGTGGGATGTGTACTGAAAAAACAAGGACGTCCCTACAAAAAGAACGTAATTGCCGGTATCATATTTACTGTTCTGTTGTGTCTTTACGGATCATTCTGGTTTCTTGCGTAATGTACCCGAATACAATGTGTTGACTTTTTCTTGTTCATTTGCTACTCTTTAAAGTACAGTATTGCATTGTAAAGAGTGTTTAAGGTCAAAAGCGTATTTTCAAAAGCAACTAAATTACTTATAAACACTCATCGAAATTGTGCGTATGAGTGTTTTTTACGGCAAATGACAGGTTGTCACTTGATTTACATTTATCTGTACACTCTACAAATTTAAAATTGGGGGTAAACATGGTAAAACCTGATTGGAAAAACTCTATACTGAATGTCAGCGCAACGTTAAGTCAGTTTCTTGGAAACAGTAACGATATTCCGAAAATTGACATTCTCAGGAATGTTCTTGACAAAGGATACGACACGGTAGTGTACATCTGTTTTGACGGTCTGGGAATGTACCCGTTGCAACAAAATTTGCCGCAAGACAGTTTCTTGCGTAGGCATGTGGCGTCAACGATAACGTCTGTTTTTCCCTCTACAACGACAAATGCGACAACTACATTAAAGAGTGCGACCTATCCTTCACAGCACGGATTGTTTGGTTGGAGTCTTTACTTCGATGAATTGAAAAGATGTATAGACATTTACTGGTCGCAGGACAGTTACACTGAACAGCCCATCAGCAGCAGTGTGCTTGACGACTACATGAAGTGTGATTTCTACTTCGACAGCATTAAATCCGATTACACGGTTACTACAATATTTCCGCCTTATATAACAAGACAAGGCAACAATTACAACTACCAAAGTATGGATGAGATGTTCAGTCTGCTTGAAAGTGTAACACGGCAAAACGGTAAGAACTTCATTTACTGTTATTGCGGGCAACCTGATTCTACAATGCACGAATTCGGAGTGACAAGCAAGGAAGCTCAGGAAAAAATCATCTACATTAATGACAAGGTGGAAGAACTGGCTAAATCAATGAAAAATGGAGTAGTGATCATTACACCCGATCACGGTCAGACGGACATTACAGACCACATAAAGTTGTACGAAGATGAAGAACTGAAACAGTCGCTCAGAACACCGTTTTACCTTGAAGCAAGGGCAGTTGCCTTCAGAGTAAAGGACGAAGACGCTTTTCTGAAAGCTGTTTCTAAGTACCAAAACGACGCAACATTGTACAAGGTTTCCGACATGGTAAAGGACAATTTCTTCGGTCCGTCATCGGAACGCATTTCCATGCTTGGCGACTACATATTGGTGATGAATGACAACGAAAAGCAATTTGTATTCAGTCAAAGGCACATGCTGTTCAAGGGACATCACACTGGACTTTCGGAAAAAGAAATGCTGTTGCCGCTGGTAATTGTGGAATGTAAGTAGTGCGTTGTATTTATAAAAAGGAGTAGATGAATTGTCAAATCAAGTGCAACAGTTAGAGAGATTTTCAAGAAACAAATCTTGCGGTGTATGGTAATTTAAAACTTTCTTGGGCCTGGCGTTGATCAACGCCAGGTTCTTTTTCAGAGTTGCAGGGC
>DVLO01000040.1 GCA_018715495.1 Candidatus Limihabitans stercoravium
TACATAGCCTACTATAACAATGAAAGAATATCCATAAAACTAAAAGGACTGAGTCCGGTACAGTACCGAACTCAGTCGCAAGTAACAATTTAATTATTTAATTTTTGTCCAACTTTTGGGGTACACCCCAGAGAGGGTGTTGAAATAGACTGTTTTACAGTCCAGTTGTTCCGGGAATGTCGAAGTGGTAGAATCTGTCCTGCATGTGACCGAAGAAGAATGTAATCAATTCACGCACATGACGTTCCTGATCTTCAAGGCTGTTACCGCTGCGAAGTATCTTGAACAATGCAGTGAGGAAACTTTCAGCAATTACGTCGTAGAAATCGGGATTGGAAATCTTTTCTTTGATTTCAGGGAAAGAACCGGAAATCATCTCTTTTATCTTGGCAGAAATAACCTTTACGATGTAACTTACAAAAGCATCGTAATGTACGGAATTGCCCTTACGAATGATCATCAGTTCGTCGCTGTACTGCATCAGGAAACGCACCAATACTTCCGAAACTTCCTTCATTGACCTGTCGTTGAATACGAATTCCTTTTCGATAGTTTGCTTGACACTTTCCATAAAAGGATTGATTACTGCAAAATACAGTGCTTCCTTGTTGGTAAAGTATCTGTAAATATTTCCCAAAGAAATTTCTGCATTGTTGGCAATGTTTCGGATGGACGCATCGGCGAAACCAAATTCCTTAAATTCTTCAACTGCTGCAGAGAGTATTCGTTCTCTGACTTCTTTCTTTAAGTATTGCATGATGTTCTCCTTTGTTTGGTTTATTGTACCACAAAAAAGAACCAAATGCAAGTTTTTACACTTATATTGTTGTTTTTACCTTTCATTACAGTAAAATATTGTCGTTATGTTATATTTTACAAGTTGAAATATCAGAAGGAACACTCAAGCAACATTTTGTCAGCAAGCAAGGCAATGAACTCACCGTTGGTAGGTTTTTCCTGAGATGAGTACACCTTGACGCCGAACAGCGCATTGATGTTTTCAATCTTGCCCCTGTTCCATGCAACTTCAATTGCATGTCTGATTGCACGTTCCACCTTACTGGGTGTTGTCTGGAACTTTCTTGCAATGGAAGGGTACAAACTCTTGGTGATGGAATTGATGATTGGAGGATTGTCCACCGCAAGTTTTATTCCTTCACGCAGAAATTGGTAGCCCTTGATGTGTGCAGGTATTCCTACGCTTACGAAAATGTTGCTGATACGTTCGTCAAGCGTCTTTTCCGATACGCTTTTCTGTCTGACAATCTTTGTATTGTTTCCGCATGCCTGCATTATGCGTTGTTCAAGTAACAGGTATTCCATGGGCTTGACAAGATAATATCTTGCACCACATTCAAGCGCACGAAGTATAAATACCTCACTCTTGAGTTCCGACGCAACAATAAATCTGACATTGCTGTACTGCTCAATCAATGCAAAACCGTCCTCACCCGTCATAACAAGATCGGTGACCACTACGTCAACGTTGTTTTGATCAAGATACTGTCTTGCTTCCCTTCCGCTGCAACTGAACACCACTTCAAACTTACCGCTGTCTGCAATTTGCTTAGCAATTTCACTCTGTTCTATCAAACCAACTCTTATCATTGAAAAATCCCCTTTGTCACTAGCTGACAAGCATATTGTAATGCATCAAAGTACTGTGTGCCTTTGTATTTTTGTAGCCTTTTGCCGTAATATGTCGAAATTGGTTGGTATTACACAATTACATGTAGATATTTGCCATTAAAAGTACGTGTACAAATGTGTCATTTAACAAATGCAGCAGTTTTTCGACAGGCTGTTTCACCTGCATTTCATTGCCGACAAGCGACTTCCCGTCAGTAAATCACAAATAAACAGTCAAAACCACAAATTGTGTAAACGATGGTTTAAGTTGCAATGTTTGATGTAACAATTTCAATAAACACAGCAGTATTGTATATCAGAGGTAAGTAAAAGGTAATTACACAATACAACAATTAATTTTAGTGAGGTTTTTTTCAAAAAAAGCCTTGACACATGCTTACAACGGGTCTAAAATTAATTTAGTTAAAAAACCGGTAGGTGAGGCTACACGGGGATACGGATTGCTACCGCAAAAATGTGGAGACACATTCGGACACAGGTGAACAGGACTTGTCGAATCCAAGGCATGGCCTAACGCAATTTCATTGCCCAGTGATGCTAAAGCTTGTAATGGTAAAGATATTACTGACACAGCTACGTCCTTACCGTTTGTAGGGACGTTTTTATTTTGCAAAGGAGGTACAGTCCGATGGATCAAGATATCCGCAATCTGCTAGAAGAAAAGAAATACGCAGAAATACAAAAACTTTTAAAAGACATAAAGCCTCAGGACATTGCACTGATGCTTGAAGAAATGTCTGATGCTGAGATACCCATTGTATTCCGACTACTTCCGAAGGAAATTGCCGCCGACACATTTGTAGAAATGAGTCCGGACAGTCAGAAGTTGCTCATCAACTGTTTCACTGACGCCGAACTTAAAGCCGTACTTGACGACATGTTCTTGGACGATACGGTTGACGTCATTGAAGAAATGCCCGCAAACGTGGTAAAGAGAATTCTCAATCAGACGGATCCTCAGTCACGTAAATGGATAAACGAAGTCTTGAAGTATCCCAAGGACAGCGCAGGAACGCTGATGACCATGGAATACGTCAACCTTAAAAAAGATTGGACGGTAAAACAAAGTTTCGACCGCATCCGTAAAACGGCGGTTGACAAGGAAACAATTTACACCTGCTACGTCACTGACGGAACACGCAAACTCATTGGACGTGTTTCACTGCGCACAATGATGCTCAATTCCTACGAAACGGTAATTGGCGACATCATGGAAACCAATGTCATTTCGGTAGACACCGATGCCGACAAGGAATTTGTTGCGTCACAGTTCAGCAAATACGACTTGAACGCAATTCCCGTTGTCGACAAGGAAAACCGCATTGTCGGTATCATCACCGTCGACGACGCCATGGACGTAATGGAAGACGAAGCTACGGAAGACATCTCAATGATGGCAGCCGTAACGCCCTCTGACACCCCTTACCTGGATCAGTCGGTGTGGAGAATCTGGCTCAACCGTGTGCCTTGGCTGATGCTGTTGATGATTTCCGCTACATTTACGGGTCTAATCATCAACACTTACGAAGCAACACTCAGTTCACTCAGTCCACTGCTTTTCGCCTGTATTCCCATGCTGATGGACACAGGCGGTAACGCAGGTAGTCAGACGTCTGTAACAATCATTCGTGGTCTTGCGCTGGACGAAATACACTTTAAAGATTTGTTCAAAGTAGTCTGGAAAGAAATTCGTGTTTCAGTACTGCTTGCACTGTCACTGTCCGTTGTGTGCTTCGGAAAATTGTTACTCATTGACAACCTGATTTTCGGCTACGACTACACAGTAAAACTAAGTGCATTGATTGCCGTTGCACTGCTGTTTACCGTTGTGATTGCAAAGGTTGTAGGTTGCATGCTGCCGTTGCTTGCCAAAAAAGTCAAACTTGACCCTGCCGTTGTTGCAAGTCCCTTCATCACAACCATTGTAGACGCACTGTCACTCATCATATACTGCAACATTTCCGTTGCTGTATTGGCATGAAAACAATGTAACGTACATCAAAAATTTAATAAAAACAAATATGCTCCCGACATTTCGGGAGCATATTTTTTGTTGTAATGATTTAAATGTTACTTGTCAATTTTCTGATGTTTCTACAGTCGCAGTTATTTCAGCACTTGCAGTTGCATCGGTATTTTCCTTAGCAACATTCTTACGCAAAATCTTGTTGAAGGTCAATGCAAATACGGTAAGAGTTGTAGAAACAGCTACAACGTCGGCAATTGGTTCAGCCCAGAACACCGCCATTGTCTGCATTTCAAGTGATTCGTTGAACACGGCAGGCATGATAAATACCAGCGGCAGCAACAGCACCAGTTTACGCAATACAGACAGACATATCGAAATACGGATTTTTCCCATTGCAACGAACGTCTGCTGACATGCTGATTGTGCTCCTAGTAACAACGACGCACCCATATATATGCGTAACGCCGTGTTGCACAGTTCCTTTATCTGACCGGCAAGAGGGTCGCTTCCGCTCACAAATACTGCCGAAAAGATGTTGGGAGCAATCATGACAATCAGCCACAGAAATGCCGAATAGGCAACTGAGATTGTAAACACCATTAAAAAGGCTTTCTTGACACGGTCGTTGTTTTTGGCTCCGAAATTGTAACTCAGTATGGGCTGAGCACCCTGTACAAGTCCCGCAATGGGCAGGGAATTCAGCAACATTACCGCTGACAGAATTGTCATTGTGCCTATAGCAACGTTACCGCCAAATTTCTTCAACTGAATGTTGAAGCACAGGAAAATCATTGCTTCGGTTGCCTGCATGACGAATGGTGAAAAACCCAGCGCCAAAGCAGGGAATACGACCTTGGGACGTGGTATGAAGTCAGTAATCTTCAGTTTGATACTGGTGCGTTTTCCTAAAAGGAACACCAATGCCAGAATGGTTGAAAAACATTGTGACACTACCGTTGCAAGAGCAGCGCCCTTGACGCCCATGTCGAATTGAGTGATGAAGACAGGGTCAATTATCACATTCAACACAGCACCGGTAAAAACAACAATTAGACTTTGCACACTGTTGCCCTGCGCAGTGATAAAATAGGTCAACCCTACAGTCAGCATTACAAATACTACACCCACTGCGTAAATGGACATGTATTCCATTGCATACTCAATGGTATCTTCCGTTGCGCCAATGAGATACAGTATCTCCTTGTTGAATATCAGCAGCAATGCCGATACAATTGCCCCGACGATGACTGTAGTTGTAATACAGTTGCCGACAATCAGACTTGCCTTGTCCTCACGCTGTTTACCCAATGAAATAGCCGCCCTTGGAGCTCCTCCGCCTGCGACAAGCAACGAACATGCCGTCACGAAAATGATTATCGGAAGGGTGACTCCCACTGCCGTGAAGGCGGTGGCATTGACCAACTGACCAATATATATTCTATCTACAATATTGTAAATGATGTTTATCAATTGAGCAGCAATTGTCGGTATTGCCATACGAGGCAAAAGTTTAGACAACTTTTCTTCGCCCAAAAGCAAGGTTCTGCTGTTCATTAACCCTCTCCGTTTACGTTACAAAATTTAGAAATAGATTACAGTACCATTGTTCCCACTGAACGAACTTTCAACAGGAAAACCTTGTCCTTGCCGTAAACTTCTTCCAGTTTGGAAACAAATTCTTCCGCAAGGTTTCTGTCAACAATGTTTAAGATTGTTCCTGCAAAACCACCGCCGTGAACACGTGTTGCACCTGTGGGGTTGAGCTTGGATGTCAGTTCCAATGCGTCGGGAATGAGTGTATCTCCGCCGGGATAGCTGCAGTTTTGCAACTGAGTAAGACTGCTTTGTCCCGATTGGTTGATGATTTCGATAAACTTCTTCCAATCGCCCTTTTCAAGACTCAATGCCGCATTGTCTACACGTTGGTTTTCTTCGTAGAAGTGTTTAGCACGCAATGCAGGACGCAATCCGACCTTTTCTACAATTTCGTCGTACTTGGCAAAGAACACACTGCTGTCAACTTCGATGAGACGATTTACACCAAGGTAGTTGGCAACAGCCTTCATTTCCTGAGGAATTGCTGCGTAGTGTTCGGTGAGGTTAGCGTGAGATCCGCCTGTGTCTACCAGAACAAGATTGTACTTGGACATGTCGCACTCAACATGCTTGGATTGAAGTCCGTCCTTGAAATCCAGTTCAACTACACCGCCCAATGCAATTACGCTCTGATCCAACAATCCGCAGGGCTTATTGAAGTAGACGTTTTCGGAAAACTGTCCGATTTGTGCAAGTTCTTCGGGAGTAACCTTGCCTTCATTGTACAGATTGTTGACAATCTGGCCAATCAACAGTTCGTAAGCTGCACTTGAAGAAATACCTGCACCGCCTGCAACAGTTGACGTCATGCAAACTTTAAATCCGCCGATTGCGTATCCACGTTCGGCAAATCCCTTCAAAACACCCTTAGCCATGTCTGCGCTGTTGACTTCCTTCAAGTCAATTTCGTCAAGCGTAAAGCTGATGTCCTTGTAACCCTTGGACTTGATGACTACCGTGTTGTCGTCGGTAGGCATGAAACCTGCAAGAATGTCCAGGTTTACTGTACATCCCATTACACGTCCGCCGTTGTGGTCAGTGTGGTTGCCGACAAGTTCGACACGACCGGAAGAAGAACATATGTAACAGCCTTCGCCACCAAAACTGTCGTTGAACCACTTGATGAGTTGATTGTAACGTGACACCTGACTCAATGTCACACTGCCATAAAGTTGCTTGAACAGATGCTTGACCTGTTCGCCATTTTTTACGAATTGCATATTGAATTCTCCTTGATAAATTCCTTAAAAATTATACACCACAAACGGGCAATTTGCAAGACTCTGCCGATATTTTTTTAGCTAACGGGCAATTATTGTATATATGCTACTAAGCACAACGCATCTGTGAGCATGGCATTGCTCATTCTTTGTTGAAATAACACAGTTGTCACCTGACATTCACAAAAATTTAACTTTTTTTGTAATTGTAACCGAAAAATTAGTTTGACGGCTGATTTCAGTTGCTGTATAATTGTGTGGTTAATGGAGAACAGTGAAAATATGAAAAGAGAAAACATAAGAAACATTGCAATAATTGCCCACGTTGACCACGGCAAAACAACGCTGGTTGACCAGTTGTTACGTCAAAGCGGAACATTCCGTACAAATGAAGTTGTTGCCGAACGTGTAATGGACAGTAACGACATCGAACGTGAAAGAGGAATTACAATACTTGCCAAAAACACGGCAGTACACTACAACGGGGTAAAAATAAACATCATTGACACCCCCGGACACGCAGACTTCGGCGGAGAAGTAGAACGCATACTGTCAATGGTTGACGGCGTTCTTCTCTTGATTGACGCTGTAGAAGGTTGCATGCCTCAGACACGTTACGTACTGAAAAAGGCACTTGGACTCAACAAGAAGGTACTTGTCGTTGTAAACAAGGTGGACAAGGGCGAATTCGACAGCAATCAGCTTCAGGAACAAATCATGGAACTGTTCCTGGAATTGGGAGCAAACGACGAACAATTCGACTTCGCAACAATTTACGCAAGTGCTAAACAGGGCTGGGCAACTGACGTTCTTGGCAAGCCGTCAACGGACATGAAACCGTTGTTTGATGCAATACTGAAAAACATTCCATGCCCGGAAGGTGAAATAGAAGCAGGTCTGCAATTGCTCATCTGCAATATCGACTACGACGAATACGTTGGCCGTATCGGTATAGGAAAGGTCAACCGTGGAGTAATACACGACGGACAGCAGGTAATCATCTGCCACCGCAACAACAAGTTCGGAACAGCCAAGATTGCACGTCTGTACCAGTACGACGGTCTTAAACGTGTTGAAGTAGAAGAAGGACAAATGGGAGACATTGTTGCAATCAACGGTATTGATGACATGAACATCGGTGAAACGGTGTGCGACATCAACAACGTTGACCCACTACCTTTTGTAAACATAGACGAACCCACCATTTCAATGATGTTCATGGTAAACAACAGTCCATTTGCAGGAAAGGAAGGCAAGTTCGTAACAAGCCGTCATCTTCGTGCAAGACTGTTCAAGGAAGTGGAAACCAATGTCAGCATGCGTGTTGAAGAAACGGATTCGCCCGATTGTTTCAAGGTTTACGGCAGAGGAGAACTGCACCTGTCAATATTGATTGAAAACATGCGCCGTGAAGGATACGAATTCCAGGTATCCCGTCCCAAAGTAATCTTCAAGGAAATTGACGGCAAGAAATGTGAACCCATTGAATATCTTGTTGTTGAAGTTCCTGAAACGTACGTAGGTAGCGTCATGAATAAACTGGGCGCAAGAAAGGCGGAACTCATCAACATGTTCCCCGACAACCAAGGCGCAACCAAACTGGAATTCCGTATTCCAGCAAGATGCCTTATCGGATACCGCAATGAACTGCTGACCGACACCAAGGGATTCGGTGTAATGAGTCACGTATTTGACGGATACGAACCCTACAAGGGCGACATTCAGGAACGCACAAGAGGTTCGCTTGTAGCTTGGGAAGACGGCGTTACGACAGCTTACGGATTGTTCAACGCTCAGGAACGTTGCAAATTGTTCGTAGGCACAGGCGTCAAGGTTTACGCAGGAATGATCATCGGTGAAAACAGCCGTGAAGACGACATCACGGTAAACGTCTGCAAGACAAAGCACCTGACCAACAACCGTGCAAGCGGTTCGGACGACGCATTGAAGTTGACAACTCCCACAGTCATGTCACTTGAACAGTGTCTTGACTTCATTGCCGACGACGAATACCTTGAAGTTACACCCACTTCGATACGTCTGCGCAAGGCAATACTGAGCCACGCCGAACGTATGCGCATCTGGGCTAAAAACAACAAAAAGTAATACAGCTAAAACACCAAACAGCGACTGTTACAAGTCGCTGTTTTCTTTTTGCAATATTACACAAAAACCACACCACGTTCGACAAAATTGCTTTACCAACATCACGCCCACACAAAGTCAGGACGAACGAAACAAACTAGATTTCCAACGCATTTTCGCAACTTATAAATACTGCTGAACTATATCTAAAAAAACACCTTGACTTGTTACGTCAAGGTGTTTTTGGTATTTTAAAAATATAAGGCAACTAACTGTCAAATTCCGTCCAAAGTTTACTGTAAAGAATGTTTCCGTCCATGTCTTTAAAGTAAAATCCGTCGTCGTCCATTTCGATGTAAGAGGCAACACCGTCCCTTGGACTGGAAACAGAGCCGACATTCAATACAATAAGACCGTTTGCAACCATGCAACCTCTGCGGTGTGTATGTCCGTGACAAATCACATCGCCCTCATTCAATATTGGCGGGAAACGGAAAGCGTTGTACCTGTGCCCGTGAGTGAAAAACAACGTCTTGTTGAACCTTCTCAACAGTACGTAATCACTGTACACAAAGGGGCTGAACTGTTCGTCACCGCTGTAATCGTTGTTACCCTGTGCAACACGCAGATCGGGCAATTGTGACAGCAAACGTGCTATTTCAAGGTTTTCCTCCGTTTGTCCGTATCTGCGGTATATGTCACCGCACAGAACGGTGGTATCACAGCCTTTGGCACGTTCGACCATCTTTTTAGTTGCCTCTACACTACCGTGAATGTCGCTGAACACGCAGATCTTCACTTGTTGTCACCTGTCAATCTGCTGTACAATTCAATGTACTTCTTGCTGCTTTCCTTCCAGCTGTAATCACAACGCATGCCACGTTTACGAATCTGCTTGTAGATGTCCTGGTGACTGTACCAGTAATCAACAGCACGGTTGATTGTGTACAACATGTCGTGAGCGTTGTAGTTGGTAAAGGAAAATCCGTTGCCCTTGCCTGTCTGTTCGTTGTAGGACAACACTGTGTCTTTAAGTCCGCCCGTTTCACGAACAATGGGAAGTGCGCCGTACTTCAAGCCGATGAGCTGTGTCAATCCGCACGGTTCGAACTGACTGGGAACAAGCACGAAGTCACTACCGGCGTAAACACGGTGAGCCAACTGATTGGAAAAGTAGATATTTGCAGACATTCTGTCGGGGTATTTTCCCGCAAAATACTTGAACATCTCTTCGTATCTCTTTTCGCCCGTACCCAGCACGACAACCTGCACGTCACGTTGAAGTATATCTTCCATTACCCTGTCCACAAGGTCAAGACCTTTCTGATCGACAAGGCGTGAGATGAGACCGATTACAGGAACATCTTCCCTTACAGGCAATCCCAAAAATTGTTGAAGTTGTTTCTTGTTTTCCGATTTCTTCTCGTCAACGGTTGCACTGCTGTAAGTTTGCCAGATCAACTTGTCTTTACTTGGATTGTACACATTGTAATCAACACCGTTTACAATTCCCGTCATCTTGTAGGCGTACTGGTTGATTAAACTTTCAAGACCTTCGCCGAATTCACTTGTTCTGATTTCATTTGCGTAGGTTTCGCTTACAGTAGTTACGGCATCACTGAACACAATTGCACCCTTCATCATGTTGATGCAACCGCCGTGTTCCATACAGTATCCGGAAAAATACTTGTCGGGAAGCCCTGTGATGTCCTGCAGCATTTCCTTGGAAGTCTTGCCTTGGTATCTCAGGTTGTGAATTGTGTAAACCGTCCTGATGTTGGAATACAACTGATTGTGTCTGTAAAAGGCGTCCAGCATTACCGGTACAAGAGCCGTTGACCAGTCGTTGCAGTGAAGAACATCCACCTTCTGATTGAGATAGCCAATGAGATCCAGACATGCCTTGGAAAAGAAGGAAAATCTTTCTGTATCTGCAAAGCAGTACAAATCGCCACCGAAGTAAAATTCATTGTCAAGGAAGTAGTAATTTACACCGTCTTTTTCCAGCTTGAACACACCGCAGTACTGGTGACGCCAACTCAGGTCAACATACATGTAGCCGATGTAGTTCATTTCATCCTGATACTTGCTGTCAATCAGCCTTGTGTACTTGGGCATTACAACGCTGACATTGCATCCTTGTTTAGCTACTGCCTTGGGCAATGCACCCAAAACGTCACCAAGACCGCCCGACTTGGCAAAAGGTTCAACTTCGGCACTTAAATACATTATATTCATATTGAACACCTCTAAATTATTGCCCCAACGTCAAGTTGGGGCAAATGTTGTTAAATTGTGCGACGTTTACCCACAACAATGGGGAAGTCAGGCTGACCTATCAATGTCTTGCCTTTACGAATCACACAGTTTTTATCCATGATTACGCTGTCCAGCGTTGCGCCTTCCGACACAACACAGTCCTGCATGATGATGCTGTTCTTGATTACAGCACCCTTTTCTACCGATACACCACGGAACAAGATACAGTTTTCAACGGTACCGTTGATGATACAGCCGTCTGCAATGATACTTGATGTGACATCAGCGTCATCAAGATATCTTGTAGGAACCTTGTCCTTGGTCTTGGTCAAAATCTTGTCATCTGCCACAAACAGACTCTTGCGGGTGTGACTGTCGAACAGATCCATGCTGACATTGTAGTAGCTGTCAATGTCGGTAATGGTCTTGAGATACCCTTCAAAACAGTAACCCATTACCTTACGTCTGTCAAGGCTTGCAACAAGTATGTCTTGAACAAAGTTGTTCTTGCCCTGTAATTGACACTTTTCAAGCATTGAAATCAACACTTCTTTTGTAAAAACGTAATATCCCACCAAACGGTTGGTACACTTCTTGTTTCCCTTGCCGTAGTGAAGTGACGTTACAATGTTGTCATCGTCAACAGTTGCGTACACTTCGCCGTCCTTACGACTGTCTGTACGTTGGTACACAACAGTTATGTCCGCTTCGTTGTGACGGTGTTGTGCCACAATGTCATCGAAACGAATGTTGCAGATGTTGTTACAATCGGCAACCACAACATACTTCTGTCCGCTGCGCTTCATGTAATGAAGAATACCTGTCAACAGTTCCATTTCAATGTCACCAGATGTGTTTTCGTGGTGACGTGCAAAAGGCGGAAGAATAAACAAACCGTACTTCTTGCGGGCAAGATCCCAGGGTTTACCGCTTCCTAGGTGGTCAAGCAGTGATTGGTAGTTGTAGTCTGTAGCAACTCCTACGTTGATGATGTTGCTGTTTACCATGCCTGACAAAACAAAGTCGATAAGACGGTATCTGCCGCCGAAAGGCAATGCGGAAACGGAACGTACTCTTTCAAGTTCGCCCAGATTTACCTTGTCATTACAAGCGATAATTACGCCCATTGTATCCATCATCAGCGTTTACCCCCTTCGACATCATTTGTCACCATGCTGTTCTTACCCAATGTTGCGCCGTCATGGATTGTGACATCTGCGCCAATCAGGCTGACTCCGCCCGAACAGTACTTGGACTTGTGTTCATCTTCATCCGTGTGGCCGATTGAACAATTGCATCCGATGTGTGCCCCGGGGCCTACGATTGTCTTGTACACACGTGAACCTTCTCCAATGATTGCACCGCTCATGACAACGCTGTCAAGAACTTCCGCACCATTTTCAATGGTAACGCCGTCAAAGATTACGCTGTGTCTGACAGTTCCGTCAATGTAGCAACCTTCGGTGATAAAGCTGTCCGTAACTTTACTGTTCTTGCCCAGAACATGAGGACTTGCCAATGCGCTCTTAGACAAGATTGTCCAATCTTCATCGTACAGATTGAGGCAGTCGCTTTCCAATATATCCATGTTGGATTGCCACAAACTCTCTACGGTACCTACGTCTTTCCAGTAACCTTCGAAACGGTAACCGAACAATCTGTCTCCCTGGCCAAGCATCTTAGGAATGATGTTCTTGCCGAAGTCGTTGGAAGATGCAGGGTCGTTTTCGTCGGCAATGAGTTCCTTACGAAGGTTCTTCCACGTAAATATGTAGATACCCATTGACGCTGTGTTACTCTTGGGATTAGCAGGTTTTTCTTCAAATGTGACAATCTGACTGTTGTCATCCGTTTGCAGGATACCGAAACGTGACGCTTCTTCCATTGGAACAGGAATCATTGCAATGGTAACATCCGCTTTCTTTTCAATGTGGAAATCCAACATTCTTGCGTAATTCATCTTGTAGATGTGGTCACCTGACAGAATCAGAACGTATTCGGGATTGAACTTGTCGATAAATTCAATGTTCTGGTAAATGGCGTTGGCGGTACCCTTATACCATTCACCTGCCGTTTCACGCATGTAGGGTGGCAACACGTAAACGCCGCCATCATTTCTGTCCAGGTCCCATGCTTGTCCGCTACCGATGTAGGTATTGAGTTCCAGCGGTTTGTACTGGGTAAGTACACCTACGGTGTCGATACCGGAATGTGAACAGTTTGTCAACGGGAAATCAATGATGCGGTACTTTCCGCCGTACTGCACTGCAGGCTTGGCAAGATCTCTAGTAAGAACTCCCAGACGACTGCCCTGACCCCCCGCAAGGATCATTGCAATACATTCTTTCTTTATCATATATCCCTCCTAAATGGATAGTTTTATTTTTACGTACAAAGCCTTGTACGTTACAAACTAGTCAAGCTGGATGTGTTCGATACCATCCTTGTCGCTGAACTTGTAGACGACAAATCTGTTGCCCACAACCTGAACCGGCTGACAGTCAAGTGCCTGACAAACCTCACTGCACATGGATTTAGCAGACATTTCGCAACTCTTCAACGCTGCGACCTTGACCAACTCATTGTGGTACAACGCACGATCTATTTCTTCAAGAACCGCCTCTGTCAATTCGCCTTTGCCGATGATGACGGCAGGCTTCAAAGTATTTGCAAGACTTTTCAACTTGCTTCTCTGTTTAGTAGTAATCATCTGTTCTCCTTAATCTACAAAATCGAATTCAATTTCGCCCACAATTACCGTGTCGCCGTCCTTAGCTCCCGCCTTGCGCAATTCGGAAATTACGCCACGTTGTTTCAAAACACGTTGGAAATACGCAAAACTTTCGTATTCATCCAAAATGACCTTGCGTGCAAGGCTGTCGATAAGACCGCCCTTGACTTCGTAGGTTTCGGGATCAAATTTGTCAATTGTAAATGACGTGTAGTCGGCCTCTTCGTAAGAAAATGGTTCAAATTGCATCTTTTCCTGAGGAGGCAATGTGTCAAGAATACGCACAACCGTTTCAAGCAGCTTGTCCACACCTTCGTGAATCAACGTCATCATAGGAATGATTGTGTACATGTCGCCGTACTTGTCGGTAAACTTCTTGAGATTTTCTTCCGCATTGGGCATGTCCATCTTGTTGGCAACAACCACCATGGGCACGTCACGCATTGCTTCGTCGTAGGTAAATATTTCGTTGTTGATTGTTTCGAAATCGACAATGGGATCTCTTTCTTCACTACCCGAAATGTCCACAACGTGCACAAGCAGACGTGTGCGTTCAATGTGGCGTAGGAAGTCATGTCCCAGACCCATGCCCTGGCTTGCACCCTCAATAAGACCTGGAATGTCTGCCACTACAAAACTCTTTTCGTAGTAACTTACTACACCAAGATTAGGTGAAAGAGTTGTAAAATGGTAGTTTGCAATCTTGGGCTTTGCATCGGAAATAACCGACAGTAATGTGGATTTACCAACGTTAGGAAAACCTACCAGACCTACATCGGCAATGGTCTTGAGTTCCAGCATGATTTCCCTTTCAGGACTCTTTTCTCCGTGTTCGGCAAATCGTGGAGCCTGTCTGCGACTGTTGGCAAAGTGTCTGTTACCACGTCCGCCACGTCCGCCCTTTAAGATGATTTCACGCTGTCCGTCTTCGAACATGTCGGCAATTATTCCGCCAGTCTTTGCGTCCTTGACGATTGTTCCTGTAGGAACGACAACTTCAATATCAGCGCCCGACTTTCCGTAACAGTTTTTCTTGCCACCGTTTTCGCCGTTTTCCGCACGAAAATGCTTCTGGTAGTAAAACTGATTGAGCGTGTTGACAGATGAGCTTGCAACAAACACAACGTCGCCGCCCTTTCCGCCGTCACCGCCGTCAGGACCGCCGTTGGGAACAAACTTTTCCGTGTGCAAAGACCTTGAACCGTCGCCACCGTCTCCCGCCTTGATGTAGATTCTTACTTTATCGATAAACATTTTAACCTCATTTGTTGATGTATTTGATTATAGAAGTTGCTGCATTTCTGCCGTCGCTGACGGCCTTGGCAACGGTGTTTTCGCCCGCAATGATGTCACCGCCGGCAAACAATCCGTCAATGGATGTCATCAGGTTGTCGTCCACTTCCACCCTGCCGTTGATCAATGAAATACCTGCATTGCGGAAAAACTCACTGTCAGCCCTGCTACCCAGTGCCATGATTACACAGTCACAATCTATTGTTACAAGATTGTTGGTCTGCTCTATCCTGGAACGATTGTTTTCAACGCCTGTAACCTGCATTTCGGCAAATGTTGCCGATTGTACACGTCCTTCACCGTTTACTGAAAACGGTGAAAGCAAGCACATAAACCTAACCCCTTCACGCAATGCGGAAAGGCGTTCTTCCCTGAATGCCGGCATATCCTCTTCGGTGCGGCGATAAGCCACAATTACCTCAGCCCCGTTTCGCAATGCGGTACGGGCGCAATCCATTGCAACGTTGCCTCCACCCACCACGACAGTTTTAACTGATTTGGGACGGTTGCCACGCAAATACTGTGTTGCGCTGACAACGCCGTCAAGATTACTCACCGCAACTTCAACGTCCTTCTGCAATCCGCACGCAAGGAACACTGCGTCAAACTGAGTGGTCAGATTTCTGACGTCCTCACCCGACAAAAAACTGTTGTTTATAAAACTTACACCCAGGTTTTTAGCGTACTCAATTACTTTGGAAAAAGCCTTGCGTTCCAGTCTGAATGAAGGTATTTCGTTGGCTGTGATTCCGCCAAGATTGTCCTGCATTTCAAACACAGTGACCTTTACCCCCTGTTGTGCAAGCGCCACCGCACAGGAAATTCCTGCGACACCACTTCCGACAACAGCAACCGTCCCTGAAGTTTCAGGCACAGGTTGTGCACAAGAGGGATTGAAATACCTTTCGAAAAGGTAGTTTTCCAACATGGGAATTTCTACAGGGTCACCCTTTAAACCTCTTACGCAACTGCTGCGGCAATGCTTGTCCAACGGACACACCGCACTGCAAACTTCGCCAAAAATACTTGCGGAAAAGACTTCGTTAAATGCCTCAGAAAGTTTGTCCTCTTTCATCAGTCCGATAAAGGACGGAATGTCTATTCCCAGCGGGCAGTTTTTAGAACACGGTGCGTTCTTACATCCAAGACACCTTGCCGCCTGTCGGGATATGTTTTCGGGAATCAATCTTTAACTCCTTTTAGATAGTATTGACAAAAATTGGTAAGTTTGCAACTGTCGCACAGCGGTTTTCTTGCCTTGCAGACGTATCTGCCGTGCAACAACAAATAGTGATGGCAATCTCCCCACTTGTCATGAGGAAGAACGTTCATCAGTTGCTTTTCCGTTTCCAGCACGTTGTCGGCATGAGCAAGACCTATCCTGTTAGATACCCTGAACACATGCGTATCAACGGCAATGGCTTGTCCGCCGAATGCCACTGCGTACACCACGTTTGCCGTCTTTCTGCCCACTCCCTGCAGGGTGCGCAGACTTTCAACGTCGGTGGGAACCTGTCCGTTAAATCTTTTTACAAGATCCTTAGACATGTTGCTGATAAACAACGCCTTGTTGTGATAAAATCCGCACGGTCTTACGATTTCTTCAATTACAGAAACGTCAAGTTGTGACATCTTGTAAGCATCATCGGCAAGTTCGAACAACTTGGGCGTGACACTGTTTACACGCTTGTCAGTACATTGTGCAGACAAAATTACTGCTACAAGCAACTCAAAGGGTGAGTTGAAATTCAACTCACTCTTAGGTTCAGGAAATTCCTGCGATAGAATGTCAATTATTTTCTGTACTTCCATATCAACCGAACACCATGCACGCAAAATTACAACAAAAGCGATAATTTGCCGCAAACACGGGTATTTGTATTACGTCTAGTTTATTATACAACAAAGTACAGTTTTTTTCAATATGTTTTTACACTATTTTACGCCCTTGTTACAAGAGTTTTGCCATTTGTGTACATCAATCGGAAAAATCCGACAAAGCTCTCAATACTGCTCAGTTTTCCACGCAAATTTTCGAAATCGGCTACAGAAATCTTGACCGACAACCCACATCCGACATTTGCCGACCTTGGTGTGGAAATGACCGAACAGGTGTAACCAAGTTGTTCCAGACGGCTGTACACCCGCAATGCCACATTGCGTGAGCGGTAAACAGCAATTACACAATCCACAAAAAAACCTCCTATGTAATGACAACGGTGCTACCATTCACTCTTGCCGTCATACAATATTGTATGTTTACATTCAGCAATATGTGTAGGAGAACAACATGATTTATCTTGACAATGCAGCAACAACTCACTACAAGCCGCAATGTGTAATTGACGCAGCGGTAAGAGCAATGAACAACAGTTTCAACCCCAACCGTTCCTTTAATGCAGAGGCACTTTCTTTACAAAAACAGATACTAGACACACGAAACAGCGTTCACGCACTGTTCAACAACGACAGCGAAATGAACGTTGCATTCAGTCTGAACTGCACTTCGGCACTGAACCTGGCGATATTCGGAAGAGCAAAGCGTGGGCACATCATTTCAGATATCACACAGCACAACTCTGTACTTCGTCCGCTGATGCAGTTGCAACAGATGAAATTGTGCACAGTAACACTTGTCCAGCCAAACGAAGACGGACTAATCACCCCCGACATCGTTCGACGTGCAATAAGACCCGACACCTACATGGCAGTGTTTTCCCACGTTTCCAACGTCACGGGCAAGGCACAGAATGTCAAGGAATTGGGCGATCTTCTCAACAAGCACCACATCACATTTGTACTTGACTGCGCACAATCGGCAGGGTACATCCTCACAGACATGACAAAATGGGGAGTACACCTTGCGGCATTCCCCGCACACAAGGGATTGCACGGCATACAAGGCGTTGGGGCATTGGTGTTTGATTCAGCCCATCAACCAAGGCCGTTTGTATTGGGCGGCACAGGTACCGAAAGTCACCTGCTGACCCAACCCACCACAGTCCCTGACGGACTGGAATCGGGCACACTGCCCTGTCCAGCAATACTGGCACTGCAATCCGCAATTGACTGGTGGGTGACCAACCGCAAACAAAACAGAAACACAATACAGCAACTCAACCGTCTGATGACGGACGGACTGCGTAACATCGACAACGTTGAAGTGTATTCCGACTACAATGACAGCGGAATTGTCTGTTTCAACATCAAGGGACAGGATTCCACCGAAGTTGGAGATCAACTGCAGGAAAAATTTGACATAGTAACACGCAGCGGACTGCACTGCGCACCATTGATGCACAAGTGGCTGAATACCTACGAAACGGGAGCCGTTCGTGCAAGTATAGGTTGCGACAACACAATCGAACAGGTTTACAGGTTTCTGCACTGCGTAAGTTATCTTGCAAAGACAATGAAGTAAACAACAAAAAACAGGGCACTTAAAAGCGTCCTGTTTTACTTCTTTCTGCGGGGATATCTGTTGTCGTAAAGGCTGTACAACTTGTGGGAAATTTCCTTACCGGCCACCTTTTCGATGGGGCGGAAAAATTCCCTTGACTCATCAGAGTATCTTCCCAAGTTGTAACCTTCACTGTTTACATCCTGATCCTGAGGGGGCGTACTGTCAGTGCCTTTAGCACCATTTCCCGAAAACAACTTTTCCGCCATTTCCATCACTGTTGGATTAGTTATCATCTCTAGCAGTGCGCCTGTACGTTGTTCCTTAGATGCGTTGGGATCACTCAGTTTGCCCACCGAATCCACAACCGATCGGGCATTGTCATTTAACAGACCGCTGATATTGGGCATGGAATCGGACTTGTTGGACAACAACAATACACCTGCCAGCAACAACGCAACACTACCGACATTCACGGGCAAACCTCCTTAGATGTAATCATTACATTATATGCCGACATATACTGAAATGTATCAAATTTTTGTAAAGGAGATCAAATATGCAAAACAACGATCCACGCAACATTTTTTTCAATCAACGCAACGAAAGACAGCAAGGTCAATCGCAACAGTCACAACAAAGTCAATCACAGCAAGGATACAACACACAGCAATCCCAACAGCAAGGTCAACAACCATATGAAGAACGCCTTGAGCAGATGAAGAAACTTGCGCAAAAGTACCAGCGTGAAGGCGAAAGCCAACTTGTACAGGACATATTGAACAACGTACTTGAACAAAAGGCAAAAGGACAGTTGTCCAACGACCAGCTGCGTGCGTTTGCTAAGCGCATTACACCGCTGTTGAACGGCGAACAACGTCAACGCTTAAACGACCTTGTCGAACAGCTGGTGAGGTTGTAAAAGCACCCTACGTACATAAAAAAAACGTAAATAAAACCGCCCCCGGAAACATGGGGTGTACCCCAAAAGTTAGACACTTTTGGAGGTACACATCAACATTACCAGGGGCGTGTTTTTTATTTGTTATCTTGCAAAGTAACTGTTAGTTTGAGTTACAAGATCACTGTACTGTGACAAGTTGTTGTAGTTTTGCGAAGGTGTATATCCTACACCGTGAATGTTGTTTCCAAGAGGTGAGTAGTAGGATGCAACCGTGAAGTACAGTGCCCAAGGGCCATTTGTCGTTGCTCCTGAATTGGTAACAACTGTTCCCTGGTAAGGCAATTCGATAGCAGTCTGAGCAATACCTTTACCGTAGGTGCGTGTACCCATCTGCACCGCTGTCTTGTAATCGGTCAGTACGCCCGTCAACATTTCACTGGCGCTTGCGCTGTTACCGTCCGTCCACACCACAATCATGCCGCTGTCCTGTTTGAAGTAGTTGCTGTATCTGGACGGTGTGTAGTAATCCTGTGAAAAGGCTCTGCCCGACAGGTTTGTAATACGCAAACCGTTGTTTGTCACAAGATTTTTAGAGGAAATTTCTTCTTGTGAAAGATTTCTCTCATGCGCAAGCATTGAAGAAATGCTTACTGCAACATCTACCGAACCGCCGGGATTGCCCTTCAGGTCCACGACAAGACGAAGATTGTCTCCGCTCTTTTGCACCATTTGTTGCAACACAGACTGGAATTCCACTTCACCGCCTTCGTCGAATCCTTTAAGGCGAATGTAACCAACATTTGTGCCCAACTCATCAAGGCTACGCATTTCCACTGTATTGGTTGTACAACCTGCTACATTGCTTGTAGAAACATTGGTGAACACTTCCGAACCGGTGTTGAGATAAAATTCAACGTAGTTGTATTCAGAAGCAGGGATTTCACTGCGTGTCAGTTGCACCGTCTTCAATTCCTGTTCGTGAAGCACCTTTGCCGTCATGCTGTAAGACATGGAAACAACCGACGTCAACTGCGCAGTTGTCACTTCGTCTGTATTTATTACGCCAACAGGTGTTCCGTCCAACTTAACATCATTACCATTGGCGTCTTTCAGGTTGGACAACTGAACAATCAAGTCGCCTTGAAACAATTGTCCGTAAGCGTTGCTGTCTGTGACTGTATCGTAGACGTACACACCCAGCCCTTCAACTACCTGGAAGGAAAATCCGTAACTTGGGCCCACAATTGTTTCAACCGTTGGATTGAGCAAATCGTAGTATTCCTGGGGTGTCAGCAGACGTCCGTACTGGTCGCCAAGCCCGTTTAGAATTCCAGTGCCGCCCGACGCAAGCGCTTGCTCCCACTGTTCGTCGGTAAGATCCTTGTAGTAGTAAGTACGCACGTAACTGAGCACGTCACTCAGAATCTGGTCGTTGCCCGAACGAAACAATCCGCCCAGCACAATACCCAGTGCAAATACAATTACCAAACCGATGCACAACAAGGCAATTGTAAAACCACGTGATGGTTTCTTACCCTTATTGGAATCATCCCACTGCGGTACAGCGTTATAGAAATTGTCTACTTGCGGACGCTGTTCGGCTGATGTCTGCGACTGCTGGTACTGCTGTTCGGCGTTTTGCTGTTGCTTAGCCTGTTCTTCCTGTTTCTTTTCCAGTTCGCTACCGAAAAAATCGTCGTCTTTGTTGTAATTCATTTATACCTCCCGTGCCAACCACAAGATATTTCGCAGTTGCTCATCAACATGTTGTCTGTCACCTTCAGCAACTACCTTGCCATCCTTGATCAGCAAAGTAAATTCACCCACGCATTTGTCAATTTGTGACGTAAAATTAACCAACGTGGTATCAAAAAAGTTGTCTTTTAACAACTGTAATGCAATTGTAGTATCACTGTCGAAGAAGTCATCGCACAGTATCAGGTCAACCTGTCTTGTCAAAGCCCTGCACACTGAAACTGCATGTCGGACATCTTCAGGCAGATGTTTTACTTTAGTGTCGGCGTACTTTTCAAGATTACACTTTATCAAACTGTCCAGTGCAATTTTTCTGCGTTCTGCCCTACCAACGCCCCTTACCTTCATTGGGTACTCAACGTTGACCAGCACCGACTTGTTGTCAAACAACATGTTTTGTTTGCCAAGATAAAGTATATTACGTTCCTGAAAAGACAATGTGTCAATATTCCTTCCGTTGTACGTAATTAAACCGCTGTTTGGTTTTTCCAACCCCATCAGCAATTTACACAAGGTTGTTTTGCCGCTTTGTGTATCTATCAACACATCCGTCCATCCATTGGATAATGTCAACGACAAACCTTCCACTGCGTCGTACTCACAATAAGGATACCGAAATACTACATTGTCAAATACAATTTCCGCCATTTCAGTCCAGTTCATCCAACGACAGTTGGTATGCTCCCATAAAGTTTTCCATGAAAAACTTTACTTCATCACTGTCGAAAGCAACAATTTCGTCGAAAATTGTCTTTTTAGCCTTTATGAATTCCGCATTACCCATACGCACTTCCTCAACACACTTGATGTAAGCGCAAATCTTGTCGGCGTACTTAACAATGCGATGTTCTTCACTGCTGTCGTCATTCATCAGTGGTTCGTAACAATCTGCCATTTCCTTGGGCAAATGCGTCAGCAGTTTGTCGTTGGAAATCTTTTCAAGATGCTTGTAGGCTGTCTTGATCTCACTGTTGAAATACTTGATGGGAGTAGGCAGATCCCCCGTCAGTACTTCGGATGTTTCGTGCAACAATGCCTTAACAGCAATGTTGTTGCAATCGTATTTCTTGCCGAAATATACATTTCCGATTGTAGCAAGAGCATGTGCGACCACAGCTACATGCTGACTGTGTTCCATGATATTTTCTGTATCAACGCTGCGCATCAGGCTCCAACGGTTGATATACTTCATTCTGTTCAGAAATGCAAAAAACTTGTACATGTTAACCCCCTAAATTACAAGGGTGCACATCAGTTTACCTAATGTTACACGACCTTGCTTATAGAATACTGAAAAAAACAACAAATTGCAATAGTTTTGCACAAAATGTGCGTGATATATCTGCAAAATACGCTGCACAAACATTGCCCGTTGCATATTCAATCTGTAATGTTCTAAATACACCCCGTCGATAAAGCAACATGGAATTTACTTAGACCAGTACTGACGGAATGTTAAACAATCAGTAGCAGTTTACAAAGAAATTATTTCCTCCGCCACTTCCATAGGATTTTTACCGTTTGTATTTATCTTGATGGTGTTCAGTGTTGCGTAGCACGAAATCCGTGCAACGCTTCTTTGCACAACATCTTGTTGTCTTTTACCCGCCTGCACGTCTTTTAGAAGTCTTTTTCTCAACTCCGTTTCATTGCACATCAACGATACGTTTACAATTGTGCAATCCGTTTTGTCTATATTTTGTAAAATTGAGTCAAGAATACTTTGTTCATGAAGAACCCAACAGAAAACAATGTTTTCATACGCTGAACAATGTATAAATTGATTGAGCAAGAAACAAATATTCTGTAAAACCATTTTCTTTGTTTCTTCTGTTACCTGAAAGGGATGTGCATCCCAGCACCAATCCCCATCCAGAAAAACGCTGTTTTTTAATTTTTCCGCCACGATACGTGAAACGGTAGATTTTCCGACGCCCATTGTTCCGCCAATGATGTAGATGTTTTTCAAGACAACGCCCTCACAGTTTACAATCTTTTGTTAAAAACAAATGGGCAGACCTTTAAAGGCCGCCCATTTTGCTGTTTAAATCACTGTTAAAAATACTTCACTGCACTTGCACATACAATTTAAATGCAACACAAGTACTGTTTTTCCTTTTAGTACAATTTATACGCTCAATACAACTTAGCGCCTGCAGGAATGTGATCGTCCACCATCAACAAGTGCAGTTTTTCTTCGCCCTCTTCCTTGTGAACGGCAGAAATGAGCATACCACACGAATTGATACCCATCATTGGTCTGGGTGGCAGGTTGGTGATGGCAATACAAGTCTTGCCTACCAATTGTTCAGGTTCGTAGTAAGCGTGTATACCGCTCAGAATTGTTCTTTCTTCGTCCGAACCGTCATCCAATGTAAACTTCAGCAGTTTCTTGGACTTGGGCACGGCTTCACATGCAAGCACCTTGACTGCACGGAAGTCAGACTTAGCAAATGTTTCGAAATCCACGAAGTCCTTGAACAGAGGTTCGATTTCCACCTTGGAAAAGTCCATCTTTTCTTCAGCCTTGGGTGCTGTTTCAACAGCAGGTTGCTTGGGTTCGTTTTCGCTCTTTACTGCGGTCAATGGCTTCATTGTGGGGAACAGCAAGACGTCACGAATGGATTGATTGTTGGTGTAAAGCATTACCATACGGTCAATACCGATACCGATACCGCCTGTTGGAGGCATACCGTATTCCAAAGCAGTAACAAAATCTTCGTCCATCATGTGGGCTTCGTCGTCACCCTGGGCTTTAGCCTTCACTTGTGCGGCGAAACGGTTGTACTGATCAATGGGATCGTTGAGTTCCGAAAAAGCATTGCCCATTTCAGCGCCGTTGATAAAGAATTCGAATCTTTCCGTCAGACGCTTGTCGGTAGGCTTCTTCTTAGCCAACGGGCTTACTTCTACGGGGTAGTCGTAAATGAATGTGGGCTGAATGAGGTTCTTTTCTACAAACATGTCGAAAGTTTCGTACAGAGCATGTCCCCACGTTGCCTTCTTGTCATCAAGTTCAACACCAAGTTTACGTGCGGCAGCTACTGCCTGTTCGCCATCCAGTTCGTTGAAGTTGACGCCTGTGTACTTTTCAACTGCTTCGATCATGGACAACTTAGTCCAGTTGTCAAGATCAATTACAACGTCTCCGTAAGGAAGTTTGCGTGTTCCAAGTACGGTATCTGCGACGTAGCAGAACAGACCTTGTGCGATTTCCATCATTCCCTTGAAATCGGTGTACGCCTGATACAACTCAATTGTTGTAAATTCGGGATTGTGTTTAAGATCCATTCCTTCGTTACGGAACTGTCTGCCAATTTCGTACACTCTTTCAAATCCGCCCACGATAAGACGCTTCAAGTGAAGTTCGGTAGCGATACGCATGTACATGTCGATGTCCAGCGTGTTGTGGTGAGTGATGAATGGACGTGCGTTAGCGCCGCCTGCAATTGTGTTGAGAATGGGCGTTTCCACTTCAATGAATCCTCGGTTGTCAAGATAGTTGCGGATTGCACGCATCATTGTCGAACGGATTTCAAACGTACGCTTTACTTCGGGATTGGCAATGAGGTCAACGTATCTCTGACGGTAACGTGTTTCGATGTCTTTGAGTCCGTGGAACTTTTCGGGCAATGGCAACAGCGACTTGCTGAGCAGTTCAATGTGAGTAAGGTGAACGGAAATTTCTCCCATACGTGTGCGGAAAACCACACCGCTTGCACCCACGATATCGCCAATGTCCCATGACTTGAAATCCATGTAGGTTTGTTCGCCTACGTCGTCACGCTTGACATACAGCTGGATTGTACCCTGTCCGTCCAGAATGTGACAGAAACTTGCCTTGCCCATGATACGTCTTGATACCATACGACCGGCAATGGATACAGTTTGACCTTCCAACTGGTCGTAGTTGTTTACAATGTCCATGGAACTGTGAGTCTTGTCGAAACGCACCTTTTCGTAAGGATTGTTACCCGTTTCTATAAGGCGGGCAAGTTTTTCCCTGCGAATACGCAGTATTTCGTTAAGGTCCTGTTCTTCAACAGGTTGAGTGATGTTTGTGGTATTTTCGCTCATTTGAGATTCTCCGTAGTAAAATTACTTTTTAGCCAAAATCTTGATGTTCTTTACCTTTCCTGTGGGAAGCAACACAGCTACGGTTTGTCCGACCGTACCGCTGAGCAATGCCTTACCGATAGGAGATTCGTCGCTGATACGCTTTTGCGAAATGTCAGCTTCAGTTGTACCTACGATTGTGCAGGTTTCTTCCTTGTTTTTAGCAATGTCAAGGAATGTAACAACCTGTGCGTGAATGATCTTGGCGTTTCGAATCTGGTTTTCCAGTTCAACAATTTCGCCTTCCATTTCCGCCTGAGCCTTGCGGGCAGCGTCGTATTCGGCATTTTCCGAAAGGTCGCCAAAGCCACGGGCAATCTTGATTTCTTCCGCAACTTCTGCACGGCGTACTGATTTGAGATAGTCAAGACGGTCTTTGAGTTCCTTCAATCCGCTTTCCGTCAATTGTACTTCTGCCATTTTTTAACTCCTTTTGATGTCTTTTCAAACATAAGACAACTTAAAGCCGTAACTCCAAGTTGTCCCCATTTGATGTATCTTATTTTTAGTCTATGTATTATACTACCAATGCACGTAAAAGTCAAGCATTTGCAATGGGTGAACAATCTTACGTTTTTGCAATCGCCGCAATATAGGGCTGTTACAACAAACACGCACAAAGGTCAAAAATGTTGAAAATCAGTGTTTCTTACTGTGTGACAATGACCTTGTAATGCGATACAGCAGCGGTTTTTTCAGTTTGATTGCGTCAAACGGACACAATTCCTGACAACAGAAACACCTTATACACTTGTTGGAATCCACTACCGCACGC
The DNA here is from genome assembly GCA_018715495.1 of Candidatus Limihabitans stercoravium. GTDB lineage: Bacteria > Bacillota > Clostridia > Christensenellales > CAG-314 > Limihabitans > Limihabitans stercoravium. Next base: position 25,754 of record DVLO01000040.1, read on the forward strand.
TTGTTTACAATTGTGATTGCAGATGCAGGACAGTGATTCTTGCATTTAGCACAGGCACGACAATTGCTTTGTATCGTCACATTTGGGGTGAGATTGCGTTTCATCAGTTTTCCCAACCAGTTGGGCATCTTTAAAAATACGCCGTCGTCAATGACGTCAACACGTTTGTAGTCTTCGATGTAAAATGGTTTCATTGCCTGGACAGCGTCCGCAACAAATTGCTCGGAAACAATTGCACGTTCTACAGCCTTTCTTAGCAATGGCATCCGCAACGGATCGTTAAACAGCGACACCGCTACCACGTCGCACTTGTAGGCATCGGGACATGCAATGAGTTTACCGATGTGACGGGGTGTGCCGTTTGTAGGGCCTGCGCCTTCCATACCGACAATTGCGTCTATGATGTTCAAGACAATTTTGTCATGGGCAAATTTTTCAATGTCCATCAGAAGATCACAAAAGGTGCTGAGATGCGGAAACTTGCTGTGATATTCCACCTTTACAAGTCCCGGCAACAGTCCGTACAGATTTTTTACCACACCGGTGTAACCTGTAAAAGAGTGCGTTTTCAACTTTCCCACATTTATTACCACATCGGCGTTTACAAAACTGTCGATGATGTCAAGTTTGCGTGAAACACGGCCGTCTACTGCACACGTTGTGTATCCGAAATCGTTGTTAAGCACAGCACTTGTCCCCTTGATCGCATCGGTGATACCACACTTGTCGTACACTGAATGCATGTAACCTGCCGTATATGCTCCGCCACTGCTGTCACCGACAACAATTTTTGTGGTGTAACGTTCCAATGCCTTGACAATTGCACTTACAACTGCAGGATGTGTCGTACCCGCCTTGTCAGGAGTCATGTCACGCACAAGATTTAGTTTGACAAACACACGGCTGTCCTTAGCAATTGCGTCAGGGTAATTGTCAAAAATCTGTTGTATTGCGCTGTCTACACACTGCTGGTCGTAGCTATCGGCATCAACCACAGTGACGTTTTCCACTACCGTTTGCATTTTATAATCTCTCCAATACCTTTTCTACCACGCTTACATACTGTTCAACTGCAACCAAAACCGTTTCGGAGTACTGTTTTCCTCCGCCCATCAGACTGTCGGATACCGACTTTATCAAAAGACAAGGCACGTTGTTCAATGCGCATGTAATTACGATACCCGCACTTTCCATGTCACAGATCTCTGCCCCGAACTGCTTGTTCAAGTACTGCTTTTCTTCCGCACTGTCTACGAATTTATCTGCCGAAGCGCAGCGAACAATGGGCATATCGGGCTGGACTTCGTGAACAATTTCAAGCAGTTTCTCATCACACGGAATGGCAACGTCGTCAAAACAACTGTACTTGCCCATTTCGTGGCCGTCAAATGACGTTGTGTCCATTGCGTAATGAACAACGGAACTTACCGCCATTGTGGAAAGCAATGAGATTTCATGCGTTAATGCCCCCACTACGCCAAAATTCAACACCACGTCCACATTAAATTTAGTAATGAGTATTTGTGTTGCTCCTGCCGAACAGATTTCACCAACCGTTTGCTGGCGTATAAGGTAAACGTCCTTTCCCGCAAGAGTAAAATTGAATACGGTGTAAAGCCCGTATTTTATTTCCTTGGCATTTTTACCTTTCAAAAAGGGAGCAACTTCCTTGTCCATTGCCACAACAATACCTACTGTCATATTATCTCCTGTAAAACTTGATTTTTACATTATATCACAACTTGTAATTTGCAACAACTGTTTATTTACCGCACAACAAAATACAATTGCCAAACCTACGCTAATGTGATACAATGATGAAAATTCAAATTGAGGTTCAAAATGAAAGTTTGGGGCAAGACGGTAAAAAAAGAAAAGATCACCCGTGACATAATTTTCGAAACGGAAAATTTCCACAGCAATTTCGACGGCAATCTTGCCGAACTGTGCCACATGATCGACATTCCCACACCCATTGCAACACGCACGCACAAGGGATACTTCGAACAATTCAACATCGTAAAGTTTAAAAAAGATGACTTCGTAGAAAGTATCGACTTCGACTACTTCGAACTGGAATTCGTCCCCGAAAACCGCAAGAAAACCGCCAAAAACTACTACTGATACTCACAAACCGCACAGATGGATATACCACGTGCGGTTTTATTTGTACGTTAAACAGATTACATTAACACTTCTACTAACAACAGGTACACATTCAGACAAATTGCACTATTGCAAAATTCAGCATTTAGTGATACAATATTCGGTTGAATACAACAAATACCCTAGACAAGTGAGGACAAACATGAGTATTGGAATTTCCACATTACGTTCGGGATTGAAGTATAATTCCGATTTCGAAAAACAACAGCAGATTTTTCTTGACAGTATCGAACAGCAACTCAAACTGCCACTGAAAACCACTTCCATCGAAGATTACGACTGCGACCTGAAACTGATTTTCGTGCAGACAGGTGGCGTTGAAGGGTTGTTTTTGCAAAACTTCGACAAACTTCAACCGCCCTACTACATACTGACAAACGGCGAAAACAACAGTCTTGCCGCATCAATGGAAATACTGACATATATCAAGAACCGCAAGCTTGAAGGCGAAATCATTCACGGCGACATCGAACACGTTGCCAACCGCTTGAAACAACTTCTTACAGTAAACATTGCACGCAAGAAATTGTCAGCAATGAAACTTGGCGTTGTGGGCAATCCGTCCGACTGGTTGATTGCATCTGTTCCCGATTACGACAAGGTAAAACAACTTCTTGGCGTAAACCTTGTTGACATCGACCTTCACGAACTGGAATCCCTTGCGTCAAAGGATTGGCAATGCGACAAACTGGACGGCAACACCACATTTGACAAGGAAACGACTCAAAAGTCACTGAATGTCTACCAGGCAATGAAACACATTGTAAAGGAAAACAATCTGGACGGATACACATTGCGTTGTTTCGATCTGTTGAGCAGTCTAAAGATGACAGGTTGTATGGCTCTTGCATTTTGCAACAGCGAAAACATTGTTGCTACCTGCGAAGGAGACATCATGGCAATGCTTTCTATGTGCGTTGTAAAGGCTGTGTCGGGACAATCTTCATTCCAAGCCAATCCGTCAAGAATTGACACTGCCAATAATGACATTATATTTGCACACTGCACACTTCCCCTTGACATGACAGAAAGCTACAAACTTGACACACACTTCGAAAGCGGAATTGGCGTTGCAGTAAAGGGCGAACTTCCACTCAAGGAAGTTACAGTATTGCGACTGTCTAGCAACCTTAAACATTACTTCCTGAGTAGCGGTAAGATAACGGAAAATCTCAGCGAATGTAACCTGTGCCGTACACAAATAAAGGTACATCTTGACAACGATGTCAAATTGTTGCATACACGTCCTTGCGGAAACCACCACATCATCTGCTACGGAAACTACTGTAACGAAATCGAAAGCCTGCTCAACAGCTACGGTCTTGAAAGAGTACTGTAAATGTTAAAACATTTGTTTTCATAACAACGTAGTGCAAAAAAGGATGCAAAATTTCAAAGTAACAGGCATCACAATTCACATCAAAACTTGCAACAAACAAATAGCAATTAACGAAAAGCACTGACCGTCAACCGACGGTCAGTGCTTTCTTACTTGCAATATACCACACAATCAACACCGCTTAAAAATGTCAGTGCGGCACTTTATTGCAAATTATGAATTTAATCGAAACGCATTTTGCATGCTATTCAAAGCAAGTGTAACAATCTGTAAAATCACATACACCACTTGCAATCGACACATTGCTTGATGTCACAGTATTTTACTTTAATTGCTACCTTATTCAAATCTGTTTAATCAATGTCAATTTACTTTTTTTTCAACGTAAAACCTTTCACTTTCCGGATCAAGCAAACCAACAACCTTCTTGTTGTTGTAATCTTCCAACGTGAATTTAGAAAACAACATTCCCGAAAAGCAAGCATTTGTCCGTGCTAAAACCGATGTATTGTCATCTTTTATTCTAACGTTGTAGTAGATTGCGCCCCTGTACCAATAGGAAGTCTCTGGGCTGTCAAGCACTGTTTCGTACTGTTTGAAATTCTTATAATGTCGCACAAACGAACGTGCCTTTGAGTAATCGTAAAGTGCAAAAACACCAAAAAAAAGTCCGCAAATTACTACCGTCAATCCCCAAATGGCAAACCCGATCACAAGCGATTCCGAACCAACGCTCATCGTTGCAAACAATGGAACCACCAATGTAATTGCGGAAATTACTCCCCAGATTGCCATGTAAGTCTTTATATGGCGCATCCGCCATTGGTAATCAACGCTTTGTTTAATTTCTTCAACTGTAAAACTGTTCAAATTAGTTACCCCCTCACATTTCGTATTATAGCAAGTCGCACAAAAATGCGTCAATACCGATTATACTAAAAACTAACGTACGTCACCCACAAAAATGCACCACAAACGCACATTGACAGCAACATGTCAAAAGCCCATTAGTTGCAATTCCTTGCACAAATTAGTGTAAAATTCAAGCACCTTCTGACGCTTACTCTTTGCTGTCATAAAATCAATTATCTGCGAATGTGACAACGATTCTTCCACCGCCTTTCCCTTACACTCGCCCCAGATTGCCGATGTTCTTGCCACCACACCGTCACTGTCGTCACCTTCCCATGTCTTGGAAAACTTCAATGGTATGCCCATAATGAAGTCGTCACGGGATTTATTCAATGTTGTGTAGTAACTTTGGTAGTACACGTTTGTAGAATTTGGAGTATCGGCGTTGAATTTTTCAAGATACTCACACGACAATTGCTGTGCCACCAACAGTGAATCGGGATTTTTGTCCTTAAAAATCTTGTAGTAGAAATTGAGCCAGAACGCAAGAAAACCTTTACAAAAACGTGGCAACGTCAATATCTTTGTTGCAACCTTGGATCCTCCGTGCGGCGTGGAAATTGTTGTGAGCGACGCCACCTTGTCCTGCATTTCAAGTTTAGAAATCATGTATCTTGAATCCAATCCGCCCTTGGAATGTGCAATGATGTTTACCTTGTGCTAATTGTTCTTGGGGATTATTTCATCCCCAAGGCAATTTTCGCTTTTACTACTACTGCGGTATATTTACCGCGCCAACCAGCTTATAGATAATCTTTACTTCCTGCACTCTTTGTCCGTCTATCCTTTCCGGTTTGCCGATGTATATCTTATCTATAAAACTATTCAGAATTTCGGGCGTCA
>DVLO01000041.1 GCA_018715495.1 Candidatus Limihabitans stercoravium
CTATGGTAAGATGATGGTAGTTCATATATTTCTCCTTGGTGTGTATTTTTTTGGCTTAACCTATTATACCAGAGATCTATATGAACTTTTTCTTTTTTCTTCAGGTGTTGCACTTGAAAGTATAATTCACCCACATGAAAAAAGAGAGAGTTATACAAACTCTCTCTTTTCGTGACCGTTGCGGTCAACACAATGGAGCGGGAAACGGGATTCGAACCCGCGACATTCGCCTTGGCAAGGCGACGCTCTACCACTGAGCCACTCCCGCATAGACATTGCGCAATTGGTGCGGATAAAGGGATTTGAACCCCCACGTCCTAGACACCAGATCCTAAGTCTGGCGCGTCTGCCAATTCCGCCATATCCGCAAATGGTACACCTTCAGGGACTCGAACCCTGGACCCATTGATTAAGAGTCAATTGCTCTACCAACTGAGCTAAAGGTGCATATATGTTAAACCCCTTGTCGGTTTAAGGCACATTTGGTGACCCATCCGCGATTCGAACGCGGGACACCATGATTAAAAGTCATGTGCTCTGCCGACTGAGCTAATGGGTCAAGTTTGGCAGGGGTAGCAGGATTTGAACCTACGAATGTTAGAGTCAAAGTCTAATGCCTTACCGCTTGGCGATACCCCTACAAAAATGGGGTGAGCTAAGGGAGTTGAACCCTCGACCTCCAGAGTCACAATCTGGCACTCTAACCAACTGAGCTAAGCCCACCATCTGGCGTGCCTGAAGGGATTCGAACCCCCGACAAACGGCTTAGAAGGCCGTTGCTCTATCCTGCTGAGCTACAGGCACAGGCAATCAAGTTTGGAGCGGGTGATGGGAATCGAACCCACACAACCAGCTTGGAAGGCTGGGATTCTAGCCGTTGAACTACACCCGCATCACAGCCTACTTATTATATAATAGACCCAAAATTATGTCAAATGTTTTTAAGTAAATTCTTAAAAAATTTGTCAATCGGTAGGCATCCACGAGTCCGCCAGTTCCTTTATATCTTACTACAGAATCATTGTTTCTGTCAAGCAATATTTAGAAAAAATTCGCCATTTTTTGCAAGTACGTCTAGGCAAAAACGCCTTGCTTGTACAGAGTGATCAGAAGATTCTGTATCTGTGAATAGGATGTGACTTGCCAGATGATATTGCCGTCATCGTCAGTGTCTCCGCTGTCGGAAATGTCGGGCAACGGAACATAACTGTCCGTTCCGCTTTGACCGTTAAAGATAAGGTAAATGTTGTTGAAAAATTCACCTATGTCACCAAACATTGTATAACTGCTCCACAGTCTTGAGGACACAATGATGTCTTTGTAAGCCCAGCTTGAACTTGCCATGTCATACAATCTTTCGACATCAGCCTGACTGTTCGGGTACAGTGAAACAAGACCGATTGCCTGATTGTACACACTCACCAATCCGCTGTATTTAACATAGATATCTTCGCTGCTCAACGTGATGTAATAAGCAAGCGTATTTGCATCCCCCTCCCTCATTACACCTTTAGAGTGAGCAATTTCATGAGCTACAACAACCGGGTAGGAGTAAAGCCTAAAGAGGTTTCTGTTGAAGTTCGGTTCGGCTGTGGGTAAGAAACTTATGCCGGAAATCTGCATTTCACTCATAAACCAGCTGTTTACAATAGGTTTTGCAATGGGAGTAAAACTGTTGAAATAGTCGCTGGTAAGTTTAGCGTATTGCTCAGCAATGAGCTTATTGAGCTCATTGTTATCATAAGGATATACTAAATAGCCGTCGCTGTCACGCTGAAGCAAAGGACCTATTTCATTTATCTCATCAAGTACACTCTCTGCAAGTTGCACCGCTTCTTCGTACGAAAACTTTCCATCAGTGGTGTTGTACAGATCAAGGTCCAAAGGTTCTCTGTAATAGGCAGGCGTAGCAACAGACACGTAGCAAGTCAGGACAAGAAGAACCACAATCAAAACGGTAAGCGTGATTGAAAGCAACCTTTTCCACTGTCTGAAGCGAATACTTTCGCACAGGTAGACGATGTACACCACTACACCGAACACCGCAAGTATAATTAACGCCTCAAAAAGACTGAATGGAAGTACAGACGTAACACTTCCCACTGCAGTTACCCACCAACGGGAAAAATTGCGGCTGAACCATTCGGCGACAGCTACACTCTTAACCACTACACTGATACAAATAAAAATGGCAAGCAACACCAACGCAGCTACGGCCTTTGCCACCACTATTTTGTTGTTAACTTGCCTTTTGTTCATACGTATTCTCCTTTACATAAACAGTTTGAGTTTACGTTCAAGATATTGATCAATATTGTTGATGTAAGTAATTACATCCTTCGCATTCGCACTGCGCTCAATGCGATTTTGCCCGTAGAATATCCGTTTAGAAATAGCATTGGATCCACAAGCAATAATACTGCGCAATTCGTCCATATTGTCCACATTGTAAACGCATTGCTTACCATCAAGACAAAATCCAACATTTTCCAAATTGTCCGACATGTACTTTTGCCTGTACATGTAATAAGCCTTGTAGCCGTTTTTGTGGAGCACATCATGAGAATACTGTACCATGTCAGCTACAATCTGCTGTTGCCCGTGGTAATTTTGAAGTTTAAGTTCGGCACCTTTTTTCAAAGCAAGAGTATGTACCGTTATATTGTCAGGATGAAGCGTCAGAAGACTGTCTACACTGTGCGCAAACATCTCTACACTTTCGTCAGGCAAACCTGCAATTAGATCAGCATTAATTACAAACGGATAGGATCTTGCAAGATTGTACTTGTCGTACATATCTTCAACAGTATGGCGCCTTCCCACCTTTTCCAACGTGCAATTGTTAAAACTCTGCGGATTTACTGAAATTCTGTTGACACCACAATCCAACATAACATCCAGCTTATCCTTGTCAATTGTATCTGGTCTGCCGGCCTCAACAGTAAATTCTTCAATTCCTGCAATATTTACGCACTGCAATATGCGTTTTAAATCCTTAGCGTCCAAAGAAGTTGGCGTACCGCCACCGAAATAGACATTCTTTATTTGCACACCATGATCTTTGGCAAATTGCAAAGTTGTTGTGATTTCACGACAAAGCGTGTCCACATACGGTTCAACATATTTACTTAGTCTGGCAATTTCTCCGCCTGTAAAGGAACAGTAACTGCATCTTGATACACAAAACGGAATTCCAATGTACAAGTCAGTGTAGTTGCCTGCACTACGAATTGATTCTTGCTGAGAAAGTATTTCTTCAACCAGTGCAATCTTATCCTGTTTAACATCAAAGAAACCGGCAAATTCACTCTTGTAATCCTTGCCTTCTTCCGTCAATTGAACGGCTAGTTTGACAGGCCGTATACCAGTCAAGGACCCCCACGGCATACTTCTTCCGGTAGCCTTCTTGAGGCAATTGTACACTGCAGTTTTAGCAAATCGCTTCGCAACACGCCAGAACTGCAAATCATCCATGTTGTTTGCCTTAAAGGAATTAGAAACTTTCTTGCCATTGTAATAGCAAGTGTTTGTGATATCGTCGCTCTTTTTTTCATACAGACACACCACATCGGCATCCTGCTGATTGTCGCACGCAACGACATCACTGAAAAACAGCTTTACAACATCTTCCACTTCGGTTGGATAGGAAAAATTGGTAAAAACTTTTATCATAATACAATCAAATACTGATTAGACTTCTTCTCACTTCCAAGAGTCATGCCGTACTCACCGTGTCCGGGATAAAGCACAAGACTATCGTTCATTGCGGCAATTTTACGCAAAGAACCTTCCATATTCACATCATCGCCACCGGGAAAATCTGTACGCCCGATTGAATTGTGGAACAATGTATCTCCACTGAACAACAGATTTCCGAAAATCAAACAAACCCCACCAACGGTATGCCCCGGAGTAAACACTACTTCAAAAGTAAAGTCACCTACAATATTTGTGCCTTCAGTATAGAACTTGTTGGGAGTAACATCTTCGCATGGAATGTTCCAGTAATTTTTTGACGCACTAGTGCTCAGAATTGTGTCCTTCTCATTTATATAAACATCAATCCCTTGTTTCTGAAAATGCAACGCACCGCCGCAGTGATCAAAGTGTCCGTGTGTAAGCAGAACACCCTGCAATTGCAGATTGTTTTGTCTGATATATTTTTCAACAGTAAATGTGACATCGTAAGTAGGATCAATTACAAGACACTTACCGTCTTTTTCTATCACGTAGACATTGTTGTGGATTGCTCCTAGTACAAAAGTTGTTACTTTATACTGCATGTTTCCCCCTAGTTGGAACTGGACGTACGGTAAGCACGAACCACATTCTTAATGGACATCAATTTGTTTATAAGTTGATTTACCTGATCATGGTTGGTAATTTCCACTGTAACAGTTGCTATAGCATTACCTTTCTTATCCTTACGGGCGTTTATAGCCACAATTGGCAAACCTTCATTGGCAATTGCTTTAGTGATTTCCGCAAAAATATCTCCCTTATCTTCAGACAAAATCTGAATTGTTGCAGGGAAAGTTGTATTTTTGTCAACATTTGCCCATTCAGCCTTTATGAGACGTTCCTTTTCCATTGATTTGACAGAAGGACAGTCTACACGGTGAATACAAACACCCCTTCCACGGGAAATGTAACCTATAATTTCATCTCCAGGGACAGGTGAACAACATCTTGAGAAACGCACTAACAAATCCTGAACACCCTTTACGACAATGCTGTCATCTTTAGAGCCGGGCTTTTTCTTCTGCTTTACGATTTGCTGAGCCTTCAAAACGTCGGAAACGCCCTTGTTGCTGGTGATCAGTTTCACCATTACTTGGTTCAAGGTAATACTACCGTAACCAAGCGAAGCGTACATTTCATCCGCAGATGCAAACATGTACCTGTCGCAAACCGCCTTGATTGCTTCAGGAGTAAGCAAGTCAGAGGGCTGAATGTTCCTGTGACGTGCATCCCTTTCAATCATTGCTTTACCCGTCTTGATGTACTCTTCTTTTAATTCATGCTTGAAGAATTGTCTGATCTTGGCTTTAGCAGAAGATGTCTTGACAACCTTGAGCCAGTCACGTGAAGGCCCCTTCGAATTGGAGTTGGTCATTACCTCCACTATGTCACCTGTTTCAAGTACAGTTTCAAGCGGGACAATCTTGCCGTTTACCTTAATTCCGACGCACTTGTTACCTACTTCACTGTGGATAGAGTAAGCGAAATCCAACGCAGTTGCACCCGCCATCAGACTCTTGACGTCGCCGTTGGGGGTAAACACGTAAACTTCATTAGTGTTAGAAATGTCCTTTCTGATAAGATCAAGGAATTCGTTACTGTCTTTAAGGTCACTTTCGTAAGACAGAACCTCCTTTACCCAACCCAATTTGTCGTCCATTGCCGTTGCACCGGTTACGCCTTCCTTGTACTTCCAGTGAGCAGCGATACCGTATTCGGCAACCTTGTGCATTTCATGAGTACGAATCTGTACTTCAAAGGGAATGTTGTGAGATTCCAGGTCCGATACAACCGTTGTGTGCAAGGATTGATACATGTTGGGCTTGGGCACAGCAATGTAGTCCTTGAATCTTCCGGGCATTGGCTTCCAGCGTGCGTGTATTGCACCCAGAACAGCATAGCAATTCTTGATGGTATCAACAATGATACGAATTGCCGTCATGTCGTAAATTTGCTCCAAGGTCTTTCCCTGGCGTTTCATCTTCTTGTATATCGAATAGAAATGCTTGGTACGTCCTGTAATTTCGAAATCAGTAATGCCCGATTCTTGCAATTCCTTCCTGACTTCCGCCATGAATTCTTCCACCATTACCTGACGTTCTTGCTTCTTCAGTGAAATATTTTCCGCAAGGAAATCGTACGCCGGTCTGTCAAGATACTTCAGACACAGGTCTTCAAGTTCACACTTGACAGGCGAAATACCTAATCTGCCCGCAATGGGAGCAAATATATCCAGCGTTTCTTTGGCAATTATTTGTTGCTTTCTCTCAGTCATGTACATGAGAGAACGCATGTTGTGCAGTCTGTCCGCAAGTTTGATGATCATGACACGTATGTCTTTAGCCATTGCAAAAAACATCTTGCGCATGTTTTCTGCCTGTTCTTCTTCTTTGGAATGAAACTGCAATTTGTCAAGTTTGGTTACGCCCTTTACCAAGTCGGCAATTTCGTCCCCAAACTGTTTACGCAAATCCTCATCGGTAACGTAGGTGTCTTCTACGGTGTCATGTAAAAGGGCAGCACAAATGGTTGACACGTCCAATCCCATGTCAATCAGAATGTCTGCTACTATCGTAGGATGAGTAATGTAAGGCCTTCCACTTGCACGGAACTGTCCTTCATGCGCTTTACTTGCAAGATCAAATGCTTGCAAAATCTTACCTTCCCCCACAGGATAGTAATGTTTAACTTTTGATAAGAAGTTCTCAATAGTAACTTCTGCCGGTTCTTTTTCTCTATTCATATCCCTATTTTACCACAATGTTACTTATTTGTAAACAATTCAGTTTTTAAGATAGTTAAATACTGCTGAATCCTCAAGATTTACTTTACAATGGAAAATTTCCAGACTGTATTGGTAATCCGTTGATATCAGATTCAGCTGTTCAAATACCTTTACTGCGCTTATATACTGCGCCAAAGTCATCTTTTCCAGCAAGAACTTATTGTAAAGACCAATTACACTGTCAAATTTACCTTTAGCGGTCAAGCTCTTGTAAACCAACGCACACAGCTGCCTGTTGAGTGTCGGACGTTGAATTTTGTCAATAAAAACGTACACAGCATTGTCCGAATATCGTCTTACACTCTCTTTGTCCGTAAAGACCACCACGTTGTCAAAAGTTGACAAGTCCTCATCAGGGCTGATGACAACGCAACGATCATCCGCTCCCGCATGGAAAAATCTGACCGGGAGATCATGCAATCCATCACAATGCTTGAGATACTGGTTGTAAGTATCAAATACAACTGCAACGCTTGACGACCGTAACAATTCATTTAAATTTTGTGCACCACACACACACTTGGAACCCTGTTTACAATCAATATTGCGGGCATAAATTATATCGTAGAGATTTTCAAAGTGTAATGAAGGCAACAAATCAATTGCAGATACAATACCAATTATATCATTGTCGTAGGCGCTGTATTCCAAAGTACACAAAGCAGACACTTCCGCTCCGGTTTTAAGTGCTTCAAGATACTTGGAGTAGCTAAAAAATCCCTTTAACTGCAAGCCGTCCGCCATAGTAAATGAAATATGAGATCCATCCTTGCCGAAACTGTTGGCATACTTTACGTAATTTTTCACATGCAGCACTATGCCGTCACTGGGCAACATCGGTTGCAACATGTCAGACAACTTCAACACATCACTGTAGGTAAATGTCCCGTCGACATCAAGGTCGTAATACAACTTTTTGTCAAAGCAATCTGCCGGCATTTCCACAAGTAGTCCCGAAAGTCTCCGCTGCAATGCCGCCAGGTTTTCAGCTGAAACGGTAAAACCGACAGACGCCTTGTGCCCGCCAAAGCGCACAAGTAAATCTTCAGACTGTACGAAAAGTGAATGTAAGTCCACCCCATCAACTCCACGTGCCGATCCAACGTAATTATCTCCCTCTCTTGTCATTACAACTGCCGGCAAATTGTATCTTTCACGGAATTTATTTGCTACAATACCTAGCAAACCATGCTGCCAATCTTCACCGTAAAGATAAACCAGTCTGTCAGATGAAATTTTTTTGTCGTCGCACTGCTTTTCAGCTTTTGCGACAATCTCATCTAGAATTTCCTTTCGTTTGTCATTTAGTTGGCACAAACTTTCCACTGCGTCAGAATCAGCCCTGTCAGCACTCAGTAATACCTGTAACGCCGTCAATGGTGATGATACTCTGCCGGACGCATTAATCCGTGGGCCAATACGCATTGCAATGTCAGTGGCTGTGATAGGCTTAGAACATTTGCTCTTTTCCGCAAGAAGTTTCAGCCCCTTGTGGTTAAAGTTTGCCAATCCGTGTTTTACAATAGTTCTGTTTTCGTCACAGAGAGGCATTATGTCGGCAATTGTACCAATCATCGCAATGTCGGCGTAGTCAATTGCCTGCTCTGTACCAGCAATGGCCTGTACAAGTTTATATGCAACACCTGAGCCGCTCAGATACCTGAATGGGTAATTTCCAAGTTTGGGATTCACGCAAACACAATCAGGAATAGTCGTAGGGATTTCGTGGTGATCAGTAACAACGATTTTTAAATCAGGATACAATCCATGCAACTCATCCACCACATCCGCATTGGAAATACCGCAGTCGACGGTAATCAACAAACTGTAATTACCACTGTCAAGCAGAGGTTTCACAAGATGCGTGTGCATACCGTAGCCGTCCTCTCTTTCCGGAATCACAACGTCATTGGCAATACCGTTTCTTGTAAAGAACAGTGAAAGCAGTGAGGATGCCGTAAGTCCGTCCGCATCATAGTCGCCGTAGATCAATATTTTACCACCGCCCACAGCTGCTGCTTTTACTGCAGCTACAGCCTCCACCATTCCCTGCATGAGGAAAGGATCGTTATATTTACCTTCACCAAGGAAACTTTCAAGATTACCAACATTCACGCCACGTGTAGCAAGAACACGGGCAAAACTTTCCGAAAATCCCGCCTCAACCAGTCCGTCAACATCCTGCTGTATGAAGTTGTCACGCTTAACTATGTATTGTTGCATACTTACCCTTTTAAACACAAAAAGCCTTTCTATTCGAAAGGCTGTTTTGCAAAATAAATTTTTAGTTTGATTGATTAGTCAGCAAATGATGACAACATAAACACAAAGAATCTGTTGACACCCAATGTAAAGATCAAGGAAAGAACAGCACCGTATACCAATGCATTACCCAAAGCAAGAGTAACACCTGTAGGAATTACCCACAAAATGATACCGATCACAAGAGCAGAAAGGTTAACAATGAGGTTACGAACAATTGAACCATTGAATCCTGACTTTCTTGCGTAACGCAATCCGTTTCCTTGCAATACATACTTCTTGATGCGTGCAAAAGAATCCATCGACAGATATGTGATGAGAATCAATCCAAGAACAACACCAATCCAAGCGTAGATATTGAACACCGAGAAGTAAGCAAGACCGCTGAACAATGTAAAGATGATAGCGCAGATAACGATTGACAAAACACCTGCCCAACCGTTTGTTCCGAACTTAGCAACCAATACAACAGCTGCGATGATTATCAAAACAAGTGTTGCAACGCCGAAAATCAACGATGCGTTAGGAATAGACGCCGATACTTCTTCGTAGCCTGTTTCAGACAATGTTGTCTGCAGTGAACCGTAATTTACGTAAGCTGCAAGCACAGATGCCTGTTCCTTTGTAGATGCGTAAGCCTGCAATGTGTCGTTAGAATAAGCAATACCGTAAGTAACAACACCGTCTACTGCACAGTAAGCACTCCATGAAGATGTCGAAGCTGTGAAATTGTCTTTTGCAATTTTCTTACCGGCATCAGTCATTTTGATATTTACGATGTAATAAGTGTTCTCACCGTTTACGTAAGTGCTTGTAGTAGCACCACTGAACAACTTTTCTTCAGCGTAGTTAGACATCAATACACCGTCTTCGCTGTATTCACTAGAAGCCAGCAGTTCAACCTTTCCTTCTGCAACTACTGCTTCAAGAATAGACTGAGCATCGATATCTTCTTCACTTGCTGTTTCAGGGATTGTAACTGACAAAGTGCTACCTTCCAAAACAACAGGCATACCGTAGTAATTGAAAATTTTGTTAAGTCTTGTAGTTACAACATTGTCAACGTTTTCCAACACGCCGTCAGCAAGGTCTGTTGTGTCAACAGAATAGGTAGCCTTCACGGAAGGTCCGAAATCTGTTCCCTTCTGAATGAGGTTAACGGGTGCATGATATACTCCATAAGCGCCGTATTCAATGTTGTCGGGCAAGAATGTAAACACTCCGAAGAACAAGATCAGCACAATTAAAATGCTGAGCAATACAGCGGATACTTTCTTAGTCATTATAAAGCCTCCTTGACTTGTTACTATACAACTCTATTATTTTAATATACAATTGGCAATTAGTCAATTGTTTTACGCTCTTTTGCATATACATACAATGCACATTCCAGGCGTTTTTTCATCATTTCGCAAGCCTCGAGATAAGGTTTGTTGATATCGCCGTTGTAATGAATGGCATTTGCGGCACAACCACCGCTACAATGATATTTAGCCCAACAATTTTGACAAACAGGCTTTGTGAAAATACTGCTGTTACGGTACATATCCCTTATCTCTTCATTGAGTTTGCCATCGAACACATTACCCAAAAGATACTGACTTTCACCGGCAAACTGGTGACAGGGATAAATACTTCCGTCAGGAGTTACAGCCACGTATTCGCTCCCCGCACCACAGCCGACAAGACGTTTCTTGTAGCAGGGTCCGTTTTCCAATTCTACTACGAAATGGAAGAAACTAAACCATGTTTCGGGTTTTTTGCGCATTTCAACATACTTCACGGCAAGTTGTTCGTAGTTGTCAAGAATTTCAGTCATCTGCTCAGGTTTGATTGCCAGAGGATGATCTTCCGGAAGTACAACAGGTTCAACAGAAACCTGGTCAAAACCAAGATTGGTCATTTCAAGAACGTCCTTGGCAAAATCGGGATTTGCTGATGTAAACGTGCCACGAATAAAATAGCTCTTATCCCCACGGATAGAACGGAAGAAACGATACTTGTCAATGATGAGATCAAAACTTCCCTTGCCGTTAGCTGTCGGACGCTGACTGTCGTTTATTTGCTTTCTGCCATCAAGACTCAAAACCACATTGTCCATTTCCTCATTGAGATACTTGCTGACTTCTTCGGTAAGCAAAATACCGTTTGTGGTTGTCGTAAATTTAAATTCCTTGTTGTGAAGTTTTGCTTGCTGTCTACCGTATTCAACTGTCTGTTTCAGCACATCGAAGTTCATCAGCGGTTCGCCGCCAAAGAAGTCCACCTCAAGATTGTGTCTGCTACCACTGTTGGCAATCAAAAAATCAATGGCTTTCTTAGCAACTTCCAGCGACATGTGCATACGTTCACCGTGATAAAGGCCTTCACCGGCAAAGCAATACTTGCAACGAAGATTGCAATCGTGACTGAGGTGCATACACATCGCCTTTATTTCCTTACTCTTAGGCTGTGCACCAACATCAGGACTGGGAGCGTCAATTATACCTTGCTTACGCAATTCGGCAAGTTCTTTGTTGACTTCTTCAACGTCAGCCTCATTGTATTGATCTAAATTGTTACCACTTAAAACATCGTAAACGATTTTATCAATTTCTAACAGTGACGAACTTTCAACATCGTAAAGGAAGTATTCGCCACCCAAACTAAAATAATGAATCAAAATATATCTCCATTCGGCAAAAAGAGCAGTTTACACTGCCCTTAAACCGTCGTTTAATGTTGAAAAACCGCACATTTACAGTGCGGTCAAACAAAGCAATTGCTAAATGTTACTTCTTTCCACCCTTGTTTCTAACGGCGGTCTTCTGTTCGCATGTCTGGTTTCCTACTGTACAGCTTGTCTTACAAGCGGACTGACAACTGGAACGACATTCGCCGCAACCACTGTGTGCAGACACTTCGTTAGTGCGGGGAGTAACAACAGTCTTGATAAATTTCATGATGACATCCTCCGATTGTTTTATCTAAAAGTGATTATACAATAAATTGCGTTTTTTTTCAACTGTTTCAATGAAATTTCCTCAAATTACAACAACATATTGTATTCTATGCGCAATTTAGTGGGTAAAAACTATTGTTTGCGTGACTTTATTACTGCAACTACCAAAGACACTACAATCGCAATACCCCAGTCCAGTGCAAATTGTGCGAAGGAAAACGTTCCGCCCAACACAACAAACAGGATTAAAGAAAGTAAGCTGTAGATTGTTGCAACTAAAACACCTTTCAAAAGAAGCTTTTCGCACTTGACGTTTACCGATACTGCAACAAGCACTGCAACAGCTTTTAAAACCTGGTTAATCATGGGTAAAATTTCGACAGACAATGCAAAGATTTTAGCCACAAGTGCCAGTACCAACACGAAAATTGCCGACAGCACAAAAGCTGTCAAAGCTCCCTTGATTACATCAAACCAAATGTTCTTGGATGCACTACATTCATTGACGCTCATAAAAAACCTCCGATTACTACATAGTATTCGGAGGTAATGTATTTTAGAATTTAAAGTTACTTGATTTCGTCAACAATTTCTTCTTCGCCGCCGTCAGTTGAAGTTGTTTCGCTCTTGGGTTCATTGATAGAGTGAATTGCCTGACGTACAAACTTCATTGTGTTGGGGCTTTCTTCAGTACCTGTAACAATGTAGATGTACTGATCATCAATCTTGATTACTTCACCGACAATACCGCCAATTGTTGTAACGGTTGCACCAACTTTCAGCTTTGCACGCATTTCTTCGGCTTGCTTCTTTTGCTTTCTGCCTGGAATTACCATCATCAGAACAACAGCAACAAGCAACACGCCCATGATAACCCATGTTGTCCAACCGCCACCTTGTGATGTTTGGTTTGTAGTTTCTTCAAAAAAATTGAGCAAGTTAAGCATTTTAAATCTCCTTATATTTGCAATTGTGCAAATTTATATGCAACATTATACATTATAAAATTGTAAAAATCAACACTATTGACAACATTTTACTTCAACACACTTTCTTTTCCGTAGTAATTGCTGTAAAACTCCGCCTTGAACTGCAGGAAATTGCCCTGTTCAATGGCTTGACGTGCATTTTTAACAAGATTTAGCAGAAATGTGATGTTGTGAATTGACAACAATTCAGCACCCAATATTTCATTACAATTGATAAGGTGGCGAAGATATGCCTTGGAAAAATTTCTGCAACAGTAGCAATCGCAGTTTTCGTCCAACGGACTGAAGTCCGCCTTGTACATTCCGTTTCTTACAACCACTTTTCCCTTTGACGTCATTGCAGTACCGTTTCTTGCAATACGGGTAGGCAAGACGCAGTCAAACATGTCCACACCACGTTCAATGCCTTCAAGGATGTAGTCAGGCGTACCAACGCCCATCAGGTAACGTGGCATATTTTCGGGATAGTAAGGCTGTAAAACGTCCAACATTCTGTACATCACTTCGCTTGGTTCACCTACAGACAAACCACCTATTGCAATACCGCATTCAGCATAAGGAACGGTAGCTTTTACTGCCTCAACACGCAAGTCTTCGTACATGTTTCCCTGAATTATCGGAAACAGCATCTGCTTGCCGTTTGTGTGAGAATGTGCACACCTGTCCAACCAACGCAATGTTCTGTTTAATGCGTCTTTGGCATATTTGTGGTCTGCTCCGTATGTGGAACACTCATCAAAAGCCATGATGATATCTGCGCCGATATCATGTTCAATTTCCATTACACGTTCAGGGGTAAACATGTGTTTGCTTCCGTCAATGTGTGATGAAAACATTACTCCTTCTTCGGTAATTTTGCGCAATTTTCCCAATGAGAACACCTGAAAACCGCCGCTGTCCGTAAGAACAGGACCATCCCAGTTCATGAATTTGTGAATACCGCCCGCCTGACGGACAATATCACTGCCCGGACGCAAATACAGGTGGTAAGTATTTGAAAGCAAGATTTGTGTGCCGATATCCTTTATCACAGAGGGCAACAGCGACTTGACTGTAGCGGCAGTACCCACAGGCATAAATATAGGGGTCTGAATATCGCCGTGAGGTGTGTGGAATACACCACGTCTTGCACCTGTCTGTTTGTCTTTAGCTAAAATTTCGAAACTGAATTGACTCATATAAACATTGTTGCGTCACCGAAACTGAAAAAGCGATACTTTTCCTTTACGGCTGTGTTGTACACACGCAACACTTCCTCCCTTCCGCAAAAAGCCGATACCAACATTAGCAACGTGCTTTCGGGCAAATGAAAATTAGTGATAAGTCCATCCACCATCTTGAACTTATAGGGCGGATAGATGAAAATTTCAGTGTTGCCACTTATAGCCTGCAACACACCATTGTCGTCAGTTGCACTTTCAAGCACTCGCACGCTTGTTGTACCGACGGAAATTATACGACGACCTTCGGACTTTGCTTTGTTTATAATATCAGCAGATTTCTGACTGACGCTGAAATACTCACTGTGCATGTGATGATTGGACACGTCATCCACCTTGACCGGGCGGAATGTTCCCAGCCCTACATGCAAAAGAACGTCCACAATTTCAACGCCCTTTGCCTTGATTTTTTCCAAGAGTTCCGGCGTGAAATGCAGCCCTGCAGTGGGAGCTGCAGCCGAACCGTTTACTTTACTGTAAACAGTGTTGTATCTTTCACCGTTGGTAATCTTGTTGTGAATATAAGGAGGCAAAGGCATTTCACCCAATTGAGACAAAATGTCTTCAAATACACCGTCGTATGTAAACTTGACGGTACGTGTTCCACCTTCCCCCAGGCTCAACACCTGCGCTGTAAGTTTCCCATCGCCAAAGGAGAACACTGATCCCGGCTTAGCAATTCTGCCGGGTTTCAATATGACTTCCCACACGTCAAGATGAATACGCTTTAAAAGCAAGAACTCAATCTTGCCGCCTGTCGGCACCTTGTTCCCATAAATACGGCAGGGTAACACCTTGGTGTTGTTGACAACAAGTACATCGCCTGCCTTTAAATAATCGACTATATCGTAAAAATGTCTGTGTTCAATTTTACCGTCTTCCTTGTGGTAAACCAACAGTCTTGAACTGTCACGTGGCTCAACGGGAGTCTGTGCGATCAGTTCTTCCGGAAGATCGTAGTAAAAATCACTTGTCTTCATTATCTTCCTCCGTGTTGTCGTAAACGGACAACATCTCCATGCGTTGTTTGGACAAAGGTTTGCCTAAATGTTTATAGGCATTGGGCATACAAACCCTGCCCCTGGGTGTACGTGCAATAAATCCCAATTGAATGAGATAAGGTTCGTACACGTCTTCAATTGTGGTTGCGTCTTCGCCTGTAGCAGACGCCAACGTGTCAAGTCCTACAGGTCCACCGCTGAATTTATCTATTATTGTAAGCAAAAGATTCTTGTCAACCGCATCAAGTCCCAAGTGATCCACTTCAAGAAGATCCATTGCATGCAATGTGGTCTGCAAGGTGATTACACCGTTGCTCATTATGTCGGCAAAGTCACGTATACGCTTCAACAGTCTGTTGGCTATACGTGGAGTTCCACGGGAACGTCTTGCAATTTCCAAGCAAGCGTCCTCTTCTATTGCGGCATTAAGTTTATTTGCAGAAGCCTTGATTATCTGCTGCAGCTGTTCGGGAGTGTACATCTGTAAACGCAACTGAACGCCAAAACGGTCACGCAAAGGAGCGGCAAGGTTACCTGCCTTTGTAGTTGCACCAATCAAAGTAAACTTTTCCAGTTTGATATTTACAGAGGACGCAGACGGTCCCTTACCCACCACGAAGTCAAGACGGTAGTCTTCCATTGCAGGATAGAGTATTTCTTCAAGGCTGCTGTTTAAACGGTGGATTTCGTCAATGAACAACACTTCATTGGGCTTCAACTTTGACAAAATTGCACTGAGGTCAAATTTCCCCGGTATTGCCGATCCGCTTGTCACGGTAATCGGGACGTTAAGTTCATTTGCAATGATGTGCGCAAGTGTTGTTTTGCCAAGTCCGGGAGGTCCGTACAACAGTACATGGTCAAGACTTTCGCCACGTTGCAAAGCAGCCTTAATGAATACACTAAGGTTGTTTTTCGCCTTGTCCTGACCGACGTAATCGGCAATTCTTTTAGGACGTAGTATATTTTCCGTATCACGTTCGCTTTCGTGCAACGTGCTAGTAAACAATTCTTCCATGATCCCCTCAACTCATTCTGAATGACATGTTTATCAATTCTTCGGTTGTTACAGCGCCAAGTTGTGCCGACGCTACAATGCGTCTGGTTGCATCCATTTCTGTAAGTCCCAGCGAAACAAGTACAGAAACAGCGTCACGCATAGCTCCTGTCAATTGCTGTTCGTCACCCGTGTACTGCGGTGTTTCAGGCATCTTTTCGCCATCAGGCGTAACCTTTTCACGCAGTTCCAGAATCAGACGTTCGGCTGTCTTCTTTCCTAATCCCTTGACCTTTGTCAATGCCTTGACATCACCATTGTACAATGCAAGCGCAAGCTGATTTGCATCAATTGATGACAGTATTCCCTGAGCGACCTTACAACCAACGCCCGACACAGAAATCAGGCGCAGAAACATGCTCTTTTCTTCACGGGTGGCAAAAGCAAACAAACTGATTCCGTCTTCACGCACCTGCATGTAGGTGTACAGTTGTATTGTTTCGCCAATATTACACTTGTCGTAGGCACATCTTGTTGTGTTGAGTTCGTAACCCATATCGTTACATTTCAGCACCACACCGCCTTCGAATTTTTCCACAACTTCGCCACAGATAAAGGCAATCATAAATTTCTCCTATTTTATAGAAAATGTGTTAGTAAATCCGCACATCTGAATGTGAGTCAGCGCAACAGCCACAGCGTCGGCTGCGTCGTCAGGCTTGGGAACAGCATTCAATCCCAAAAACACCTTGACCATTTGCTGAATTTGTTTTTTTTCTGCACGTCCGTACCCTGTCATAGCCTGTTTGATTTGCAATGGCGTGTATTCGTACAGACGTGGACCGTGAGTATGAGCAACAAGCAACAGCACTCCTCTTGCCTGGGCAACGTTGATCGCCGTTGTTGTGTTGGTGTTGAAGAACAATTCTTCCATTGCAACCTCATCAGGCTTGTACTTTTCAATAAGTTCAGTTGCGCCACGAAAAATCATTTCCAGCCTTTCAGGCACACTCAATCCCTTGGGCGTGTTGATAACTCCGTAGTCAACAAGTTTTTTGTTTCTGCCGTCGTAATCCAGCACACCGTATCCTACAATTGCCAGTCCGGGGTCAATACCCAATACTCTCATTCTTCGCTCCTGCTGTACGATTTACACACAAACGCACATATTTTTCCATTGTATATAATAATAAATGTTTATTGCCAATTAGTCAAGTGTAAAAATTCCCTACATATAAAAACAAGCCGACTGATGTCGGCTTGCAAGATAAATTACTCTTCGTCCGGTAATTCAACGTTGTGGTACACGTTCTGAACGTCATCGTTGTCTTCCAGTGTATCCAGCATACGTTGGAACTTTACAAGATTGTCGCCTTCCAGTGTAACCATGTTCTGGGGTAACCACTGCATTTCAGCAGAAACAAGCACCAACCCCTTGGCAACAACTGCATCTCTTACAGATGCCAGTGTAGCCATATCGCAATACATTGCAATTGTGCCCTCTTCGTCGAATTGAACGTCATCGGCACCTGCTTCAAGTGCAAGCTCGAATGCACTGTCTTCATCCAATCTAAGATTGTTTTCAACAACTACAACGCCCTTGTGATCAAACATGAAACTTACGCAGTTGCTCTGTCCAAGACTACCGCCATTCTTGTCGAATGCACAACGAACGTCTCCCGCAGTGCGGTTCTTGTTGTCTGTAAGACTTTCTACTATTACGGCACTGCCACCAATTCCGTAACCTTCGTACATCATTTCTTCGTAGTTGACGGCATTGAGTTCGCCGCTTGCCTTCTTGATACTACGTGTGATGTTGTCATTGGGCATGTTGTTAGCCTTTGCCTTTTGCACAACGTCATACAGCTTACTGTTGCTGTTGATGTCCGGTCCGCCGGCCTTTACCGCTACGGCAATTTCTCTACCAATCTTTGTAAAGATTTTAGAACGGGCAGCGTCACCCTTAGCTTTCTTGTTTTTAATATTGTTCCATTTGCTATGTCCTGACATAAAGTCCTCCTATTGCTTACCACCCAAGATGTACATCAATATACTGCCCGCAACTGCAACGTTTAGTGATTCAAGATTGTTTTTCATTGAAAGTGAAACAACGTCATCTGAAATTTCGTTGAAGTAATCGCCGATACCGTTTCCCTCATTGCCCAAAACCAACGCAATGGGTTCATTGTATTGAAACTGCGAAACGTCCTTGCCGTCCATATCGGCACACACCACCCTGCAATTGGAAATGCGCTGTTTTAAAACATCGAAGTCATCCACGGTTACAAGGTTTATTGCGAAATGTGCTGACATTGCCGAACGAACACACTTGGGGGAGTAAACATCCACACATCTGTATAGATACACGGTGTCAAACCCGGTAGCACATGCAGTACGTAACAGCGTTCCTACGTTACCCGGATCCTGAAGACTGTCCAGAACAAGACAGTTACCACTTGCCACAGTGTCGTTGTCCTCAATGGGCAGCACGGCAATCAGTCCTTGACTGGAAACAGTGTCAGACATCTTGTCAAATACGTTGTCTTCCACCACCGTTGCGCCGTCTATATTCAACTTGTCCGAAAGGCTCTGCTTGACAAAAACCTCAAGCGGTTTCTTGCCGAAACGCAACGCTTCCTGATAGAGACGTACCCCTTCAATGCAGTACTGTTTGAAGCGGTTGCGGTATTTTTTATCCTGCAACTTTCTGACCAGCAGTACTTTGGAATTGCTTGCGGATGTAATTACCATTGATGCACCTGTAAATTAGAAAGAGCCTTTTTATACAAAAGGCTCCAAATTGCACAAATTAGATATTTGCTTTAGCAGTTTCAGCCAACTGAGCAAAAGATTTAGCATCGCTTACTGCAATTTCAGCCAATACTTTTCTGTTGAGATCAATGTTAGCTGCCTTAAGACCGTGCATGAACTTGCTGTAGGACAAACCGTTAGCACGAGCTGCCGCATTGATACGTGCAATCCACAGACTGCGCATATCTCTTTTCTTAAGTCTTCTGCCGATGTAAGCATAGTTGCCACTCTTCATTACCGCTTCACGAGCGATACGGTAGTTGGTGGATTTAAGACCAAAGTAACCCTTGGCTGCTTTCAAAATCTTTCTACGTTTTTTAACTGCGTTTACGCCTCTTTTAATTCTCATCGAAAACTACCTCCTGTATTAGTAAGGCAACATGCTCTTAACGGTCTTAGCCTTTGTGGAATCAACGTAGGCTGTACCGCGAAGGTTGCGGATTCTCTTGGTTGTCTTTTTACCCAAAATGTGGTTCTTGTTGCATTGTGCACGCTTGATCTTGCCGGACTTCAATACGACAAATCTCTTTTTGGATGCACTGTGAGATTTTTGCTTAGGCATTTTGCTATCCTCCAAATGTATTATTTGTTTGTTATGGGTGAAATTACCATTGAAATGTTGCGTCCTTCGGTCAAAGGTTGCTTTTCAATTTTAGCAACGTCTGAAAGGATTTCGGCAAATTTCTTCATTACTTCCACACCCTGCTGAGCGTAAGCCTGTTGTCTTCCTCTCATACGGATTGTGGCTTTTACCTTGTTACCTTCGGCAATAAACTTAGATGCAATCTTGGCCTTGGTGTTGAGGTCGCCGATGTCAATTGTCATTGACAGCCACACTTCCTTGACTTCGATTGTCTTCTGGTTGCGTTTCATTTCCTTTTCTTTCTTGTTCTGCTCATACTTGTACTTGCTGTAATCCATCAGCTTGCACACGGGCGGAACTGCGTTAGGGGAAATCTTTACAAGGTCAAGTCCGTGTTCTTCTGCAAGGCGCTGACCTTCGTAGGCTGAAACGATGCCGAGTTGTTGGCCTTCGTTGCCAATAAGACGAATTTCTCTGTCACGAATTTCGTTGTTGATCTGAAGCTCTTTAATGGTAATGTCCTCCTGAACAATAAAAAAGTGGTCAACCGAAACAGATTGCCACACAAAAAACATACAATGAGGACATTGTACTTATTTTTAGGTTACCTTACAGCGTTGCCGTACAGGTGAGAAAAACATTCTGCTTCGATTACTTGAATATTATAACGAAAAGGATTGAACATGTCAACCCTTTTCGCATATATTTTTGTTGAATTACAAGGATTTTTCTTCAACTTCCTTGTTGATTCTTGCAATGAATTCTTCAGCGCTCATTGTACCGATGTCGCCGTCCTTTCTGTGACGAACAGCAACAAGTTGAGTCTGTTGTTCCTTTTCACCCAATACAAGCATGTAAGGAGTCTTTTGCAACTGAGCTTCACGGATACGGTAACCGATCTTTTCGTTACGGTCGTCAAGTTCTACACGCAAACCTGCGTTAAGCAGCTTTTCGGTAACTTCTTCGGCGTACTGTTGGAAGTTGCCTGAAATGGGAAGAACCTTTATCTGAACGGGAGTAAGCCATGTCGGGAATGCACCGGCAAAGTGTTCCGTCAAGATAGCAATAAATCTTTCGATACTGCCGAATACAACACGGTGAATCATTACAGGTCTGTGCTTTTCGCCGTCAGCACCTACGTATGTCAGGTCGAAACGTTCGGGCATCTGGAAGTCAAGCTGGATTGTACCGCACTGCCATGTTCTGCCCAAAGAGTCTTCCAGGTGGAAGTCGATTTTAGGACCGTAGAAAGCACCGTCGCCTTCGTTGATTTCGTAATCTTTACCAAGAGTATCCAGAGCCTTCTTCAATGCGTTTGTAGCCATTTCCCACTGTTCATCGGTTCCCATTGAGTCTTCTGGACGTGTGGACAGTTCAAGTTTGTAACTGAATCCAAAGATCTTGTAAACCTTGTCAATCAGTCTTACTACACCTTCTATTTCCGATTCAATTTGTTCGGGAGTCATGAAGATGTGAGCATCGTCCTGAGTGAAGCAACGCACACGCATAAGTCCGTGCAGAGCGCCCGACAATTCGTGACGGTGAACAAGACCAAGTTCACCCATTCTTTGAGGAAGATCACGGTAAGAATGTTGTTTACGCTTGTACACCAACATACCACCCGGGCAGTTCATCGGCTTGATTGCGTAGTCTTCGTCGTCAATCTTGACAACGTACATGTTGTCCTTGTAGTGATCCCAGTGACCGGAACGGTGCCACAACTGCTGATTGAGAATCATGGGTGTGCGGATTTCCTGGTAACCTGCAGCAATGTGTTCCTTGCGCCAGAAGTCCTCCAGAAGGTTGCGCAATACCATGCCTTTAGGGAAGAAGAACGGGAATCCCGGACCTTCATCCATGATATCGAACAAGTCAAGCTCTCTTCCAAGTTTACGGTGGTCACGGCGTTTAGCTTCTTCCAACTTTTGCAGATAGTCGTCCAGTTCGGACTTCTTTTCAAATGCTGTACCGTAGATACGTGTCAACATCTTGTTCTTGGTATCACCACGCCAGTAAGCACCTGCAATGCTTGTCAACTTGAAACTCTTGATCTTGCCTGTGGATGCAATGTGAGGTCCACGGCACATATCAACAAATTCACCTTGTGTGTACAAGGACACTGTTTCAATGTTTTCATCCATGTCGTTGATGATTTCTACCTTGTAGCTTTCGCCCTTCTTTTCGAACAATTCAGCAGCTTCCTTACGGGAAAGCACACTGCGTACAATGGGGAAATCAGCCTTTACAATGGCGGACATTTCCTGTTCGATCTTTACAAGATCATCAGGAGTAATGTCGCAACCAAAATCAATGTCGTAGTAAAATCCGTTCTTAACTGCAGGACCGATTGCAAGTTTAGCTTCGGGATACAGTCTCTTTACAGCCTGAGCCAGAAGGTGACTTGCAGAGTGGCGGAAAACTTCCTTGCCCTCTTCATCCTTGAATGTGTACAATACGAAACTTGCGTCGCTGTCAATTACAGCATTCATGTCCTTCATTTCGCCGTTTACACTGCATGCAATTGCATTGCGTGCCAAACCGCTACTGATACTTTGTGCAACTTCCAACGCAGTTACACTGTGTTCAAATTGCTTTTCACTGCCATCAGGCAACTTGATTGTAATCATATTTCCTCCGTTAAAATATAAAAAAATCCCTATGACAAATTGTCATAAGGACGAAAAATTACTTCCGTGGTTCCACCTTACTTGCCGACCGAAGCCGACCACTCTTTATATGCACATTACGTTGTGCCTTCGCTCTCTACCAAGTGGTACCTGTTCGGACAATTTACGGCAATCGCACCATCTGCCGCTCTCTGTGAAACCGCACCCGAAAAGACGTGTCTTGATGTCATCGAGATTACAAGTGTATTGTAGTACCGACGGCAAGGATTGTCAACTGTTTTTAATCTCTTTTACAACAAACAATTCTTTCAACATGCGAACAAAATCCTCACTTGGTAAAGCGTCGCCGTAGTACAGGGAAATCTGCTTGGGTCTGAGGCAAATTATATTGAGCATCAACTCTTCTTCCAAGGTTGAGCGTGCGTACAGCGTGTTGGTGGGGACAATCAGTTTGCCTGACGTGTCGAAAAGCTGAAACGTACCGCTGTCTACGACCACCGACAGGTTGGATATTCCAAGCGGAACAGTTTCAACAAGATAGCGTAGAAATTCTTCAACGAACTCACCGCCGTTTTGCAACAAATCATTGCGAACTGTTATGTCGGCAACTTCACTCCACTTATCTTTGACCTTGGAGATCCTGAAATTGTAGTAACCGTCAAGGTTGACCGATTGTTCAACGTTGACAACTGCATTTATGCAATCTTTGTCGTAGGTGTTGTCAAAGGCGCACATGGTGTTTACAAGAGTGTTGAGAACAAAATTTCCTTCCGAAATGCCCATTGCACGACGCAAGAACAAATTCTTGTACCCTACTGCAAGGATTTCCGCAACCGTGTCACGCACAAGGGACTTCGCCTGTAATATGAACGGTTCATCACAAGCCAAGGCAAGACTACACTTGCTTTCATCATCGAAACGGGCTACAGCACCACCCATTTGTTTTAAAACGGGGTTCAGCACCCTTTCGGCATAGTCTACAAAGTGAACGTTTCGTTTGTTGCAACTCAAAGTAAATTCGTACATACTTCTAGTTTATGTAATGTATGTTACTTTTATTTACCTACGACACTTTGCGACATCAAACTACATAAAAAAGCCCGAAGATCATCAGACTTCGGGCAAATATTTTATCGTTGTTATTTAGCCTTTTCGATGTAGTCAACGATTGCACCAACTGTTACAAGTTCGTTGGCAACTTCGTCCGGAACAGTAATGCCGAAATGGTCTTCAAGAGACATCAACATTTCTACAACGTCAAGGGAATCAGCATGCAAGTCAGTAACAATGTTTGTCTCACGTGTGATGGAATCAGCGGAAACATTCAATTGTTCTGCAAGCAACTTTTGAACCTGTTCAAAAATCATTTGCACAAACCTCCTATTTTTCTAACTGTATTATATATCACAAGCGAAAAGTTTACAAGTACTTTTGCAAAAAAACATTAAATTTGACGGTATGTTGTCATGATTTACTTCAATTTCATACTATAAAACATGAGATACCGTACAACAAGGTTTTGTAATCAGCAGGATTACATCAATACAGTTTGCTGCAGCAGGCAACCTCCATGCAATAAACGTCCGTGTAAACCACGTCCCTATTGTCAATGCATGCTGTGCACAGACAAAGGTGAGATCAGCCTGCGAAAAGACTGCGATTGTACTACAATTTCAGTCAGTTGCAGACACCCCGATCAACACCATTGAAATAGGAAGAAGGTAATTTCTACCATCAACTATCACAGCCATCTTCTTTTAAAGTCAAGCTGTAATACTTACCCCCTACTTTACAAACAGAAAAACGTCCGCTTCGGCGGACGTTTTTCGGACGAATTACAGGTCGTCCGCATCTTGTATGGGCAATTCGAATTTACCCATTCCTACGGGATTACCGGTGTAACTCCCGTAAGGGTCGGACTGACTTTCAGATGAGCTTCTGTTAGCACTCTTCTTGTTCTTTTGTGTTGTGTGAGTGCTGTTTGTTGCTCTTGATTTGCAATCCGATGTCTTTGTGTTAGTTGTACTAGTGCTTTTTGATTTTGTAGTTTTCATTTTGCACCTCCTGACAACCTTATTGTGTACACTTTGTTAAAAAATAATCAAAGAAAATTCAATTTTGCAAAAAAAATCCGCCGATTTTCACCGACGGATGTAATTTTGTCAGAATTGTGCATTGCCTACTGTACGTGGGAAAGGAAGCACGTCACGAATATTGGAAACACCTGTAAGATACATTACAAGGCGTTCGAATCCCAAACCGAAACCGGCGTGTTTAGTACCACCGTACTTACGCAGTTCAAGGTACCACCAGTAATCCTCTTCTTTAAGACCAAGCTCTTCCATACGCTTCAACAGAACGTCAAGACGTTCTTCTCTCTGGCTGCCTCCGATGAGTTCGCCAACACCGGGAACAAGCATGTCCATTGCGGCAACAGTCTTGTTGTCGTCATTTATACGCATATAGAAAGACTTGATTTCCTTGGGATAATCGGTAACGAATACAGGACCATGGCAAATCTTTTCAGTAAGGAAACGTTCATGTTCCGTCTGAATGTCACTACCCCATTGTACAGGATATTCAAATTCACTGTTGTGAGGAATAAGCAGTTCAATTGCCTTGGTGTATGTCATACGTGCAAATTCTGCCTTGGAAAGCGCTGTCAGACGTTCTTTCAAGCCCTTGTCAACGAAGTTGTTGAAAAATTCGATTTCCTGTGAACAAGTCTTCATTACATGATTGATTACAAACTTGATCATATCTTCAGCAAGCTGCATGTCGTCGGAAAGATCGGCAAATGCAATTTCCGGTTCAATCATCCAGAACTCCGCTGCGTGTCTTGTTGTATTGGATTTTTCCGCACGGAATGTAGGACCAAATGTGTACACCTTACCAAAAGCCATTGCGTAAGTTTCGGCATTCAATTGACCTGATACTGTAAGGTTAGCGTGTTTTCCGAAGAAATCCTTGGAAAAATCAACTTTACCGTCAGCGGTTTTGGGCACGTTTTCCAGATCAAGAGTTGTAACCTGGAACATTTCCCCTGCTCCCTCACAGTCACTTGCTGTAATCAGTGGAGTGTGAACGTAAACAAACCCATTGGAATTAAAGAATGTGTGAATTGCGTAAGCAGCTTCCGAACGTACCTTCATCGTTGCATTAAAGAGATTGGTACGTGGACGCAGGTGCGCAATTTCACGCAGGAATTCCACCGAATGTCTCTTCTTCTGAAGTGGGTAGTCAGGGGTGGACTTTCCTTCGATTTCGATTTCCGTAGCCTTGATTTCCAGTGGTTGTTTGTTATTGGGAGTCAACACCACTGTACCCGTTATACGCAGCGCACTGCCTACGTTAAGGTGTGCAATTTCATCATAGTTGGAAAGATTTTGTTGTTCAAATACTATCTGCAAACTGTTGAAACAACTGCCATCGTTGAGTTCGATAAAACCGAAAACATTTGAAGCTCTGATAGTACGGCACCATCCGCATACATGTACGGTCTTGCCGTCAAAGGCATTCATGTCGGCAAAAAGTTGTTTTATCATGAGTCGTTGCATAAAAGTTTACCTCTTTTATTTGTTTTGCATTTTGCGAAGGAAGGGCGGAATGCTCTTATCTTCTTCCACCTTCAGGTTACCACCGAAGGATGTTGTTTTTTCAGCGGGAGTACCTGTTCCGAATGTGTCACGTGGCTGATTGGAATTAGCTGTGTTTACACCGGGAACAATGGATTCCTTGGTAAAGAATGAAGGATTTCCTTCATTGGGATGACCTGAAAAACCTGTTGCAATGAGCGTTACCTGCACTTCGTCTTTCAGCTGTTCGTCAAATCCCACACCGAACAGCACGTTTGCATCGGGGTCAATTACTTGTTTTACAAGGTCGACGCCGGTTGTAACTTCGTCAAGAGTAAGGTCGTCGCCGCCACGGAAGTTGACAATCAATGCTGCTGCGCCCTGAATTGTTGTTTCAAGCAAAGGAGAGTACACTGCCTTACGGATAGCGTCAATTGTCTTGTTTTTACCCTTACCGGAGCCGATACCCATGTGAGCCATACCGCTGTCCTTCATTACGCATCTTACGTCTGCAAGGTCAAGATTGATTCTTCCGCTCTGCAATACGATTTCCGTAATGCCACGGATACCTTGTAACAGTATTTCGTCTGCTTTAACGAATGCATCCATGATTGAGAAGTTCTTGTCACGGTTGAGTTTTTCATTTTGTACAATCACCAATGAGTCAACATTGCCTTTCAGGTTGTTGATACCCATTTCGGCATTTCTCATACGATGAGTTCCTTCGAAGTTGAAAGGCTTGGTTACTACAGCAATTGTAAGGATACCCAATTGTTTTGCAATATTTGCAACTACCGGAGCTGCACCTGTGCCTGTGCCGCCGCCCATACCTGCAGCAATAAACAGAAGGTCAATGTCACCAAGTTCTTTTTGAATTGCTTCCCTGCTTTCTTCAGCAGCCTGTCTGCCTACTTCGGGATTAGCGCCTGCTCCCAGACCCTTAGTAAGTTTTTCACCGATTGCAATGGTTTTGCAGGACAACTTGTTCAATGCCTGCTGGTCGGTGTTCAATGCAAGAAATTCCACATTGCGGATTCCTGCTTTCATCATACTGTCTACGGCATTGCCACCGCCGCCACCAATACCTACAATCATGATTCTGGCAACGTTATTGAAATATGCTTGGTTTTCCATATTATTTTCCCCCTAACTTTTTGAAGAATGAAAGAATAGAATTTGGTTTAGACGGCGTTTCCTTTAATGCCTGCATTATCAAGCCGTAGCAAGATGTGTACTCATTGCGACGTGTTTGCGGATTGGCACTGTCATACTTGATGATGTGCTTACCCAAAAATGCCGACAGACAATCGCTACCACCCCTGAGATAGGTCAGTCCGCCACCGGTGAGATAAATCTGTGTGCTGCGTGGAATTTCCCTGTCGCAGTAGTCGAAACATCTCTTGATGTACTCAGCAATCTGTTCGATACGTGCCTTGACGACTTCGTTGGTCTGACCTGCATCTACCGCAAAACTGCCAACATTGTAGGTGTCGCCTGCCTGAAATTCAAGGTTCAGGTTGATTTCCGGCAACAGACGTTTCGCCATTGTGAAATCACAGGAGAACACCGTGCTTATATCACTTGCAAGATAACCGCTTCCAAGAGCAAATGTTCTTGCAAATACAAGACCGTCTCCAACCGAAAGCATTACGGAAGATGTGATGTCACCAATGTCAATGATGATTGCGTAAGAAGGCTTGTTGTACATTGCGGAAATGTACTTCGCCTGACATTCGCACGCATTCAAGAAAGTTACCTTGTTGATTCCAATTGCATTAAGTGATTCACGCACAGAACGGGCAAATCCTTTGCTCATGAATGAGAATGAAAACAATCCTGAAATCTTGTTTACAACAGAACCAACGGGATTTTCCACCTTTATTGCTCCATCCATGAGGTAGTAGACGGCATTGGAACCGACAAAAATACCCTCACTGTAATCTTCGAAAATATTTGCTTTGGCAGCAAGTTCTTCAAGGTCGGCAGTGTCAATCTTCTTGCGTGACTGGAATGCCAAAGAGGATTCGCTTGTCAGCAATGTGCAAAATGCACCGGGCACGCCTACATAAATGTTGCGCACCTTGAACCCTACCTTGGACTCTGCCTGACTTACGGCTTGTCTGATGCAATCTGTCAATTTTTCCGGTTCGTACCAATTGGTTTCGTCAAAACCGTTGTAGTAGCACTGTCCCACAGCCTTGATCAAAAAGTCGCCGTGATCCATAGGTGTTGCTATCATACACGTGATCTTGCTTGAACCAAAGTCAAGTACCGATACAAAATTGTTTTTCATATGTACTCCTTTCGAAACAACAAGTGTGAATTTGTGTTGAAGTTATTATTTCTTTTCAGTTACAATGTCGCCCTTGACGGTAACCTGTATCACCGTGTCGGGAGACTGCATATCCAGTCCGCCGTTCTGGTAGACGCTGAAAGCCTTGATAAGTCTTACGGACAGATGATATGTCGGTTGAGCGACCACAATCTTTGCTCCGTGCTGTGTGGTAATGGTCATACTGTCCGCTGTCGAATCAAATGAAAATGCGGAAATCAGTTGCGGAACATCGCTGTAAGCGTATTTAAGTTGCCACACTGCACTGACCGTTTCCAATATGCATTGAAGTCTTGTGTTGTCAGATGCAGAGGAGAATTGCAATCTTTGTCCCGCCTGAGGAACCAATCCGTTGAAATTACCCGAAAAAGCGTTGGTGATGTCAATTGTCGTAGTCTGTGCCTGTTCGCTCATCACGTAACCGAAGGTATCGATATAGACTGTCTGTCCGTTTACCATCAGGTGACACACTGCAATTCGCCTGACAAGATGTACTTCCACCGCATTGGGAAAACTCTTGACTACGTCCAATGCATGCCACTGACTGAATGTACTGTCGGCGTTCAATTGCTTGAGCAACTCCGATTCGGACAATGTGAAAATATTTGCTCCGCCGGCATACTTCATTACATCGTTTGCACTGGGACCATCGCTTGGGGTTGCAAGAGGATTTCCGTCTTCATTGTGGAATACAAGCCTTGTTGTTCGTACTGCAAATATAACATTGAACAACACCACAACCACAACCAGAGCCAGGCAGACTGATATTGAAATTAACAGTTTCTTGTTCTTCATTGCGCTCCTTAGCCACTGTGATCAGACGCCAGTTGCGTATGTACAGTGGAAATGCTGTAATCACCTGTAAATACAGATGAATATAGTACCTTGACATTATACAACTTTTGAATGTTCAAGTCAATAAATTTACTGCTTTTGCGCCATAAATAAACGAAAGTAAATATAGTATATATTTAAGAGATTTTTACATAGCCCACTGCAACTCAGACAAATTCAACGATGAATTGTCAAATCAAGTGCAACACAAAGAGAGATTTTCAAGGAACAAATCTTGTGGTGTATGGTAATGTAAAACTTTCTTGGGCCTGGCGTTGATCAACGCCAGGTTCTTTTTCAGAGTTGCAGGGCTGACTCTCGAAAGATTTCTGCCTTTCGGATAGAATTCTCTGAGCA
>DVLO01000042.1 GCA_018715495.1 Candidatus Limihabitans stercoravium
ACAGGAAAACTCACTCCCTCTGTCACATGTGATCGTCTTTACCGCTTCTTTCGGAAACTCTGAGAGTACGGAAATGATCGCTTTCGCCATCGTTTCTCCCTTTCTGTCCGGTATCTTCACTGCTATGTAATATCTCGTCTTTCTCTCGGCAAGCGTTGCAAAACATGTCTTGCTTTTCCCTTGTCCGGATACCACGGTATCCGCTTCCCAATGCCCGAACTCCTTGCGATTATACACGCTCTTATCTCGTTTCCTTATACTTTTTCCCGTTGTGAACCTTCCTCCATTGCCTAAACGCTTGCGCGTCTTTCCTTTCCTCCTCAGGTTTTTCAGGGTGGAATGCAAATATCTTTCGTCTATCCAACGATAAATTGTTTTGAATGAAGGCATTTTCATGCCGCACGGTGTGTTGGATATTTGTTCGGGAGACCATGTTTGGGACAGCTTTTCGTCTATGTAATCCAATACTTCTTGTTTCCAAAACATCCCGCGGTGCCGATAACTGTTGCGCAGGTTGCTTTTCTTTTGCGCCGTATGCGGATAGTATCTCGGGATATCCCTGAAAAACGTACAATTCCGCCTCAGCTCCCGAGATACTGAGCTGACATTTCTTCCGAGCAATCTCGCGATTTCCCTATAACTTTTTCCTTTGACATAGTATTCTCGTAGACAACAACGCTCTTCTATGGTAAAATGTTTATAGTTCATACAGATCTCCTCTTGTGTAAATGGTTTTGCAACTCTATTTTACCACAGATTTGTATGAACTCCTTTTTTTTTCTTCCTCACCTGTTGCACTTAATAGTATAATTCACCCTTAGCGTAAAAAAAAACTCCCACCGAAGTGGGAGTTTTTGTAGTCTATAGAAGTAGTGTGCAATTACTTGCCGGCAAGGTGCTTGTACTTTTCAACTCTTGCCTTAGCTTCTTCTTCCGAACGTTCAAACAGTTGTTCAGCGATTTCAGGCTTGGACTTCATCAAGCTTGCGTAACGTGTTTCGCCCTTGATGAAATCTTGGTAGCTACCTGTAGGATCCTTGCTGTCCAGTGTGAATGGGTTCTTGCCTTGTTCAGCAAGTGTTGGGTTGTAACGGTACAACTGCCAGTATCCGCAATCAACAGCCTTTCTGATTTCTTCTTGAGACTTGCTCATGTTGATACCGTGGTTGATACATGGAGCGTAAGCAATGATCAAGGATGGTCCCTTGTAAGCTTCAGCTTCTGTCAAAGCCTTTACAAGTTGAGCCTGGTTTGCACCCATACCAACTTGTGCAACGTAAACGTAGCCGTAGCTCATTGCCATCATACCAAGGTCTTTCTTCTTGATACGCTTACCGCCTGCAGCGAACTTAGCAACAGCACCTGTAGGACTGGACTTACTAGCCTGTCCACCTGTGTTACTGTAAACTTCTGTGTCAAGAACAAGTACGTTTACATCTTCGCCACTAGCAAGAACGTGGTCAAGACCGCCGTAACCGATATCGTAAGCCCAACCGTCACCACCGAAGATCCAGATGGACTTCTTAACAAGCATGTCTTTTTCAGACAGGATGTAATCAGCAAGGCTTCTTACGGGGCATTCGCTGCTGCAAGCGGAGATGAGTTCAAGCAATTTAGCGGATGCTTTCTTGCTTGCTTCTGTGCTGTCGAAACCTTCAAGCCATTCAGCGCAAGCCTGCTTCAATTCTTCGCTTTTAGCTTGTTGTTGAAGTTGTTCAATAACTTCCTTGAGCTTAGCTCTGCGTTGAGAAACAGCAAGGTTGTAACCGAAACCGAATTCAGCGTTGTCTTCGAACAAACTGTTAGCCCAAGCAGGACCGTGACCTTCGGCGTTGGTGGTGTAAGGACATGTAGGAGCGGAACCGCCGTAGATTGACGAACAACCTGTAGCGTTAGCAACCATCATCTGATCACCGAACAATTGTGTAATAAGTTTTACGTAAGGAGTTTCACCACAACCTGCGCAAGCACCGGAGAACTCAAACAAAGGTTGCTTGAATTGGCTACCGATAACAGTGTCTTGCTTCATGGGGCTTTCAGCTTGCTTTACAGTCTTGCTGAACTTGTAGTTTTCTTCTTCGTGAACTTCCGCTGCGGGAGTCATTGTCAATGCCTTCTGAGGACATTCGTTAGCGCAGCTTCCGCAACCTGTACAGTCAAGAGGACTTACCTGAACTCTGAACTTCTTACCATTAGCGTACTTAGGATTCATTGTTGTGAAGTTTTCAGGAGTTTCGGTTGCTTCATCCATCAATACGGGACGGATACAAGCGTGAGGACAAACGAAAGAACACTTGTTACAAGCAACGCACTTTGTTGCATCCCAAACGGGGATATCAACAGCGATACCACGCTTTTCGTACTGAGTTGTACCTGTGGGAACAATACCGCTTGCATCGAATGCAGATACGGGAAGAGTGTTACCCTTCAATTTTTCGATAGGACGAACGAATGTTTCGTAGTATTCGCTTGCTTCGGGGTGAACAAGTGTAGCACCTTCGGTTGTTGTAGCCCAGGATTCGGGGATCTTTACTTCCTTCAAGCCTGCGATAGCTCCGTCGATAGCAGCGAAGTTAGCGTCAATTACCTTCTGACCCTTCTTGCCGTAGGACTTGATTACAGCTTGCTTCATGTATTCTTCAGCTTCAGCGTAAGGAATGATGTTAGCAAGTTTGAAGAATGCAGCCTGCATTACCATGTTAGTGGATTTAGCGGAACCTGCGCTCTTAGCAATGTGCAAACCGTCGATGATGTAGAACTTAGCCTTCTTCTGAGCAAGTTGGTTCTTAACGATAGCGGGAAGTTCAGCTTCAAGTTGATCTTCTGTCCAAGAGCAGTTGAGCAGGAATACGCCGCCTTCCTTCAATTCGGAAAGCATGTCGTAACGTGTGATGTAGCTTTGGTTGTGGCAAGCAACAAATTCAGCCTGGTCGATGAGGTAGCTGGACTTGATGGGGTTCTTACCGAAACGCAAGTGAGAAATTGTGATACCGCCGGACTTCTTGGAGTCGTATTCGAAGTAGCCCTGAGCGTAAAGATCTGTGTGGTCACCGATGATCTTGATGCTGTTCTTGTTAGCACCTACAGTACCGTCGCTGCCCAGACCGTAGAACTTACAACGAGTTGTGCCTGCGGGAGCAACGTCGATGGATTCTTCAATGGCAAGAGAAGTGTTGGTAACGTCATCGTTGATACCTACTGTGAAGTGGTTCTTCAAGCCGTTGTCAAGGTTCTTGTAAACGGAAAGGATCATGGAAGGAGTGAATTCCTTGCTGCCCAGACCGTAACGACCGCCAACAACGTCAAGTTTAACTTGTTGTTCAGCAAGTGCGGTAACAACGTCAAGGTAAAGAGGTTCACCAAGAGAGCCTGCTTCCTTTGTTCTGTCAAGAACAGCAATCTTCTTTACTGTCTTGGGAAGTGCAGCAACAAACTTGTCTGCAACGAAAGGACGGTACAATCTTACTTTAAGTACGCCGACCTTTTCGCCCTTCTTTGTAAGGTAGTCAACTGTTTCTTCAACAGCGTCAGCGCCGCTGCCCATGATTACGATTACCTTTTCGGCATCGGGAGCGCCTACGTAGTCAAACAACTTGTAGTGTCTGCCTGTAAGTTCGCCAACCTTTTCCATGTACTTTTCTACGATTGCGGGAACAGCTTCGTAGTACTTGTTAGCAGCTTCTCTGTTCTGGAAGTAGATGTCGGGGTTCTGAGCTGTACCCTGGCATTGAGGATGTTCGGGGTTCAAAGCTCTGTGTCTGAAATCTTCAACGTACTTCATGTCAAGAAGTTTAGCCATGTCTTCGTAGGAGATTTCTTCAATCTTGCTTACTTCGTGACTGGTACGGAAACCGTCGAAGAAGTGAAGGAAAGGTACTTTAGCTTCCAATGTGGAAAGGTGAGCTACAAGTGCCAGATCCATTGCTTCCTGTACGCTGTTGCTTGCCAGCATTGCAAAACCTGTCTGACGGCAAGCCATTACGTCTTGGTGGTCACCGAAGATGGACAGTGCATGTGCAGCAAGGGCACGTGCGGAAACGTGGAATACGCAGGGCAACAATTCGCCTGCAATCTTGTACATGTTGGGGATCATCAGCAGCAAACCTTGGCTTGCAGTAAATGTGCTTGTCAAAGCGCCTGCAACAAGGCTTCCGTGTACTGCACCGGCAGCACCTGCTTCAGATTGCATTTCGGCAATTCTGATTGTTTGACCGAAAAGGTTTTTTCTTCCGTTGGCAGACCATTCATCAGCAACTTCAGCCATGGGGCTGGAAGGAGTGATGGGGTAAATAGCCGCTACGTCGCTAAATGCGTACGCAACGTGAGATGCGGCGGTATTGCCGTCAATAGTTCTCTTTGCCATTGTGATAGTGTCCTCCTAAAATATTGTAAAGTTTGTGTGTGGATACAAAAGAATCACAACATACAAAAATATTATAAT
The DNA here is from genome assembly GCA_018715495.1 of Candidatus Limihabitans stercoravium. GTDB lineage: Bacteria > Bacillota > Clostridia > Christensenellales > CAG-314 > Limihabitans > Limihabitans stercoravium. The sequence continues at coordinate 4,442 of DVLO01000042.1, forward strand.
AAACAAGACAGTAAAAGTCAAGTTTAATAATGCAATCCCGACAATATTTTACACATCCGATACAATGGCGATGGTGTATTTCGACGCTTTGAGGGGGCATTGTAGCGGGGTGATTTTGAACAATTTCGCTGTAAAAACTCTGTTACGGGTTCGGTTTGTGGCAGGTTGTCGCAATAAGTTAATTTTTGTCCACTTTCTCACGAATATTTGCTCTATTTGTTTTGAAAAAAAGCGTTGTTGTGGTATAATTTATAAATAACCTTTCATAAGGACAGCTAATTTTATTTAATTTGGAGTAACTATGAGTCTTATCAAGCTTACCGATGTATCGTACAGCTACAAAGTACCTGCCGATGACGATTCCTACACATGGCAAGTGGGCGTCAAGGATGTCAGCCTTGAAATTGAGAAAGGTTCTTTTGTTGCGCTGGTCGGACACAACGGCTGCGGCAAGAGTACTCTTGCTAAACTGTTAAACGGATTGTTCATTCCGCACAATGGCACTGTAGAAGTGGACGGCATGACAACCGATGACCCTAAAAATATATTCAAGATTCGCAGTACTGTCGGCATGGTTTTTCAGAACCCCGACAACCAGATGGTAACAAGTATTGTTGAAGAAGACATCGCTTTCGGACCGGAAAATCTTGGTGTCCCGCAAAAGGAAATCGTCGAACGTGTAAAGTGGGCGCTTGACAAGGTTGGAATGTCGAAATTTGCTAAAAACACCACGACAAAGCTGTCAGGCGGACAGAAACAGCGTATCGCAATTGCGGGCGCACTTGCAATGCATCCGCAGGTTTTGGTGTTGGACGAATCCACCGCAATGCTTGACCCACAGGGAAGAAAGGAAGTTCTGGAAGTTGTTCATTCGCTCAACAAGGAAGAAAACATGACGGTGGTGCTGATCACTCACTTTATGGAAGAAGTGCTTGGCGCAGACAAGGTGGTTGTCATGAATCACGGACAGAAGGTAACCGAAGGCACACCTATGGAAGTGTTCAGTCGCAGTCAGCTGCTTGATGAAGTGGGTTTGAAGATTCCACGCACAATCGAACTGGCACGCAAACTCAACAGTGCCGGTTGGGATGTTGATGTAAATTGTACCGACGCAACGGAATTGGGGGATAGAGTATGTCAATTGTTGCAAAACAACTGAATTTCATATACAACCAAGGCACGCCCTTTGAAAAACATGCCCTTCGTGACGTAAATGTGGAAATCGGCGACGGCGAATTTGTAGCCATTGTCGGACACACAGGCAGCGGCAAGACGACATTTGTTCAACATCTCAATGCATTGATTCGTTTGCAGAGCGGTAGCCTTACCGTCGGTGACATCGACCTTACACAGAAGAAAACCGATCTCAAGAGATTGCGTGGTATGGTGGGAATGGTATTTCAGTACCCTGAATATCAACTGTTTGCCAACACAGTTGAAGAAGACATCGCCTTTGGACCTAAAAACATCGGTGTGGACAAGGAAAAAATAGAAACCCTTGTCAAGGATTCGCTTGAACTGGTTGGGATGCCCCTTGCAGTGTTGAAGAAATCGCCCTTCGACCTGTCGGGCGGTGAAAAACGTCGTGTTGCGTTGGCAGGAGTGCTGGCAATGCAACCCAAGGTGCTTGTGCTTGACGAACCCACGGCAGGGCTTGACCCCAACGGTAAGAGAGAAATCTTGTCTTTGGTAAAAAAACTCAACCGTGAAAAGGGCATTACCGTAATCATGGTATCGCACGACATGAACGAAGTTTTCGAAAATGTCGACCGTGTAATAGTGTTCAATCAGGGACAGGTGGTGCATGACCTTCCGCCCAGAGAATTGTTCCGTAAGCAGCAGGACGTGGAAGGAATGAATCTTGAAGTTCCCTACGTTGCACAGTTTCTTAACGCCCTTGAAAGTCACGGCGTTGTGTTGAATCAGGACATCAGAACAGTTGATGAGGCATTTGCCGCAGTCAACGCTTTGAAAGGGGGTAGCAAGTAATGTTTCGTGACATAACATTCGGACAGTACTACCCGTCCAATTCATTTGTGCACAAGATGGATGCACGTATCAAGTTGGTTTTAAATCTATTGTACTTGATCGGAATCTTTTTTGTCGTTTCCTTTGTGGGCTTTGCCTGGATTACGTTGTTCTTGCTCATTGCAATTTTCGCATCGAAAGTTCCGCTGAAAAACGTACTGAAGTCGGTAAAAGGCATTTTGTTTTTGATGCTTTTCATGATTGTATTGAACGTCTTTTTCACCAAGGGAGAAAATCTGCTTGTAAAGTGGTGGATCTTTGAAATTTACGCCGAAGGTCTGATTTTTGCAGCCAAGATGTTTTTGAGACTGAGTTACCTTGTAATAGGTTCAAGTCTTTTGACATTGACGACAACACCCGTTGACCTTACCCACGCACTGGAAAGTCTGTTGAAACCTTTGACATGGATTAAAGTGCCCGTGCATGACCTTGCGTTGATCATGAGTCTTGCGCTTTCACTTATTCCCAGTCTGATCAACGAAACAGACCGTATAATCAGGGCGCAGAAGGCAAGAGGTGCGGATTTCGACACGGGCGGACTCATCAAACGTGCCAAGGCATTTGTACCCATTCTGATACCTTTGTTGGTGTCCAGTTTCCGCCGTGCGGAAGAACTTGCATTTGCCATGAACAGTCGTTGCTACGAAGGTTCAACACATCGTACATGTATGCGTGTAATGAAGTTGTCGTGGCGTGATTTTGTGGGTACGTTGGTCGTAATTTTGTTCTTTGCAGCAGTGTTTACGGTGTATGCAACACAGGACACCTGGGGACTTTCGGAAGGTCTCAAGTGGCTGTATTTCTAGGAGATTTTATGAGGGTAAAACTGACAATTTCCTACATCGGCAAGGAATATGACGGTTGGCAAAGTCAGCCGTCGGGACGTGGTGTGCAGGACCATGTGGAAAAGGCGCTTGGCGAAGTGTTGGGACATCCCGTAAGACTGTACTGTGCAGGACGTACCGACAAGGGCGTTAACGCAACGGGACAGGTTGCCCATTTCGATACCGACAGAACACGTCTTACACCTTATAAAATATGTCTTGCAACAAACATACTGTTGCCGTCGGACATCAGCATTGTTGATGCGGAAATTGCCGAAGACAACTTCGACGCACGTTTCTGGGCGGACAGCAAGACATATATTTACAGACTGTATGTCAGTCCTACACGTAAACCCCTTCTTGACATCAACCATGCGCAGGTGTACAAGCCGTTGGACATTGAGAAAATGCAAAGGGTGACAAAACTGTTAGAAGGTACGCATGACTTTGCCACATTGCAAAACACGGGCAGTAATCTCAGGGGAACAGTCCGTACGTTGCACAAGGTTGAACTGCGTGACAACGGCGACGGAACTCTTGAAATTGAAATCAATGGCAACGCATTTCTTTACAACATGGTGCGTAACATCGCAGGATTGCTTGTTGCTGTGGGTAGTGGTAAAATCAAGGAAGAAGACGTTGAATCGATACTGAAATCAGGGGACAGAAGGCTGTCGGGCAAGACGATGCCTGCATGCGGATTGACTCTTGAGAAGATACATTACGACGGTGACAGACGGCAAAGGTTCCTAAACCTGTACCGCAACGGAAGCGCCGATGCCATGCCCGATGACGATTACTGCGACTGATGTGGTGAGCGTCACCGTTGTGACAAAAATTTTTGTAAAAATGTAAATATTTGTTGTCATATTGTATTGTATTTGCTTGACAACAATGTGTTGTATCAGTATAATAGTAAGGCTGTGAATAATTCGGCGTCATATTTTAAGCTCTGTGTCGCCTAAATCGCATTTCCACTGGCGGTAATTGTTCAACCGTGAACAGCAAACAAACTTAAATATTCTAAGGAGACTCACAATGAAAACTTTTATGGCTAAAAAGGAAGCCGTTGAAAGAAAATGGTATGTAGTAGACGCAACAGGTATGCACCTCGGTCGTCTTGCTAGCCAAGTAGCTGCTATTCTTCGTGGCAAGAACAAGCCTACATTTACTCCTCACGTAGATACAGGCGATTTCGTAATCGTTCTCAACTGCGACAAGGTTGTTCTTACGGGTAAGAAACTTGAACAAAAGATTTATCGCCGTCACACAGGTAAGCCGGGCGGACTTAAGGAAATTAAGTACGAAAGACTCATGCGTGAAAGAAGTGACTTCGCTGTTATGCGTGCCGTAAAGGGTATGCTTCCCAAGAACAGTCTGGGCAGAAAGATGCTCACCAAGTTGCGTGTATACAAGGGCAACGAACACAAGCATTCCGCTCAACAACCGGAAGCATTGACACTTGCGTAAGGAGGTAATGAACAATGGCGAAGATCAGTTCTAAGAAAAAGGTACAGTTCTGGGGAACAGGTAGAAGAAAGAAGTCCATCGCTCGTGTAAGAATTATCCCCAACGGCAATGGCAACATCACAATCAACAAGAGAGACATCGACCAATACTTCGGTTTGGATACATTGAAATACATCGTTCGTCAACCTCTCAACGAAACAGGTACTCTTGCTAAGTACGACGTTGTAGTAAACGTAAACGGTGGCGGTTACACAGGTCAAGCCGGTGCAATCAGACACGGTATTTCAAGAGCATTGGTAGTTGCAGGTGAAGACAAGGCAATCTTGAAGAAGGCCGGTTTCCTCACTCGTGACCCAAGAATGAAGGAAAGAAAGAAGTACGGCTTGAAGAAGGCTCGTAAAGCTCCTCAATTCTCCAAGAGATAATCTTTCAATTACAGATTATTCAAAAGCGTTGTGCATTTTCGCACAACGCTTTTTTCTTGTGTTGAAACGGTACAATTTGTCAACAATTGTTGTGAGTCAATCACACATCGGCGGTTTTGATGTGGACAAATGAATTTCAACAGTGTAATATGTAAATATAAAAGCTCACAAGGGGGTAAAACTCATGATGAAAATGGCAATTATCGGTGGCGGTGTTGCAGGACTGTCCGCAGCAATTTACGCATTGCGTGCCAATGCCGATGTAACAATATTCGAACAGTACGGACTGGGTGGCTTGACTGCCAGTCTTGACAAAATTGAAAACTACCCGTCCTACACATCAATCGAAGGATGGCAACTTGCCGACAGCATGGCAAATCAGGCACAGGCTCTTGGTCTCAAGGTCATCTACGAACAGGTGGTTGACATCAAAAAAAACGACAACGGCTTTGACATAATCACCTCCGAAAACACATACAATTTCTTATCGGTAACAATTGCAACGGGTACCAAACACAACAAGTTGGGTATCGAAGGCGATTACGTAGGCAGGGGTGTGAGTTACTGTGCAACATGCGACGGCAATTTCTACCGCAACCGTCCGGTGACAGTGGCAGGCAACGGCAACAATGCCGTCAACGAAGCGTTGTATCTGTCCAATCTGGCGTCAACGGTGTACGTCATCAATCCTTCCGACACATTCAACGCTGACCAAGTACTTGTGGACAGATTACTGTCGGCGGAAAACGTCAAGGTGTACTACAACAGCAGCGTCACTTCACTGCACGGCGAAGAAAAGTTGTCAAGTATTGTAGTGTTGGGAGAGCACGGCAAGGAAGAAATTGCAACAGACGCACTGTTTGTTGCGGTGGGATCTCAGCCGTCAATTGACTTCCTGCGCAGTCTTTCGCCTGAAAAGGACAAGGCATTCATTAAGGCTGACGAACACATGCAGACTTCCATTGAAGGGCTGTTTGTGTGCGGTGACGTTTCCAACGGTCCGTTGAAACAGATTGTCACTGCTTGTGCGGACGGTGCTAAGGCAGGTCACTACGCAGCGGCTTATTGCAGAAAAATTGCCAAGAAAAAGTAAAAGATTGTTACCGAAATATTCATTTGGAGTTGTATATGAATTTTTTCGGTACAGACGGTATCAGAGGAACTTACGGCAGTACCATTACAGACGGTACTGCCTTTTTGCTTGGCAAGAGTCTTGCATTGAAGGGCGGAGACAATCCCATTGTGCTGATAGGCAGAGATACCAGACTATCGGGGGAAAGTCTGTTCAACGCATTGGCATTGGGTGTGTACAGCGGCGGGGGTACGGTAGTCAATCTTGGCGTGCTGCCCACCAATTCGGTAGGACATTTTGTAAGAAAACTGGGCGGTGACTACGGTGTCATGATCAGTGCCAGTCACAATCCACCGGGCGACAACGGACTTAAGGTGTTTGACAAGTACGGAGTCAAGTTGTGTCAGTCCAAACAAGCGGTGTTGTCTGACCTGATGAACAGTCTCATGCACATTGTTCCCAACGGTAAGGTTTACGAACCTGTGTTTTACGACATCGACAACATGTATTGCAGGGACATCTGTAACACAGTCAATGTTGACTTGTCCGGTATGCGTATTGCAATTGACTGTTGCTATGGTGCAAGTTTTTCCGTTGCTGAAAGAGTGTTCAGGATGTGTGGAGCGGAAGTGGTAGCGTACTGCAACCGTAACAATGGTAAAGACATCAATGTCGGATGTGGTGCAACCAATACATCATTTCTGGAAGAAAAGCTAAAGAATTCCGACATTGAACTTGCATTCGCATTCGACGGTGACTGTGACAGACTGGCTGTGCTTGAAAAGGGCAAGACGCTTGACAACAACACGGTATTCATTGCCATTGCAAGGTACATGAAAGAAGAAGGACTACTTCGTGGGGATTCTGTTGTCGGTACTGTAATGACAAACGGCGGTGTTGAAGATCAGTTGTCGCAGTACGGTATAGGCCTTGTTCGCACAGCAGTCGGAGATATAAACATTTACAATGAGATGACTAAATTGTCACTCAATGTGGGCGGTGAGGACAGCGGACACTATCTACTGTCCGACTACGCAACAAGCAGTGACGCATTGATTACGGCACTTTTGGTGTGCAAGATATGGCGTGCTAAGGGAAGTATAGAAAAGTACGGACACTACACGCCACATCCCAGTGTGAAGTGCAATATCACAGTTACCGATGACAACCGCCTGCTTGCCACTCAGTCGCTTGACACCATCCGAAACAGGGTAGCGTCGCTGTGTAACTGTCGTATCGTACTGAGAAAAAGCGGAACAGAAGACGTCATCAGGGCATATGCCGAAGGACAGCAATGTGAAAAAGCTCTTGAAATGATAAAGGCAACTTTGTGCAATTGATGACTTGATTTTCATGCCACGTACACTTAAAAAGCGACATTTTCCAGGCTTTAAAAAAAGTAAATTGCAATAAAACAATTGAAAAAAAAGCTGTTTTTTGTGCGTTGCATTGACTTAAAATTGCCGTTGTGATACAATATGTCAATGTAGTTAAAAACTGCATATATTGTTCAGAGGCGATTTATTATGACAAATCTTCTTGTCAAACTTTTTGTTAAAAACAGCTGTAATACGACAGACCCGAAGGTACGTGAGAATTACGGTAAACTGGCAAGCATTGTGTGTATTGTACTCAACATGCTGCTGTCGGTTGGTAAGATTGCAGTGGGTATGTTGTTCGGGGCAATTTCCGTAACAGCCGACGGTTTCAACAACCTGACAGACTGCGGTAGTAACATTGTATCTCTTGTCAGTTTCAAGGTGGCTGGCAAACCTGCCGACAAGGAACATCCCTACGGACATCAACGTGTGGAATACATTTCCGCAATGATTGTTGCTTTCATCGTATTGATGTTGGCAATTGAACTTGCTAAGGAATCTTTCGACAAGATTTTAAATCCTACTCCGTCGGAAATTTCCTACATCATGCTTGCAGTATTGGGTGTATCGGTACTTGTAAAGCTGTGGATGTTTGTGTTCAACAGGAAACTGGGCAACAGGGTTAATTCCGATGTGTTGAAGGCTACTGCAACGGACAGCATTACGGACGTCATTGCTACAACGGCAGTTGCCATTGCAAGCGTTGTAAGTTACTTTGTCAACTTCAATCTTGACGGTTTCATGGGTATTGCCGTTGCAATTGTAATTGCCATTGCAGGTATCGGAATTTTAAAGGACACAATGAGTAAGTTGTTGGGGCAAGCACCCGACAAACAGCTTGTCGACAGTATTCAGGCACGAATCATGGCATTTGAAGGCGTACTTGGAATACATGACCTCACTGTCCACAACTACGGACCGCAGAAATACTACGCAAGCGTACACGTTGAAGTGGATGCTTCCGTTCCAGCCATGGAAAGTCACGATCTCATGGACAGAATTGAACGTGATTTTTTAAACAACACCGACATCATTCTGACAATTCACCAGGATCCAATCATTACCGATGATCCGCAAGTTACCTTGTGGAAAGAAAAGGTGACGGAAATTGTCAAGTCCATTGACGACAGATTCGCAATACACGATTTCAGAGCCGTCAAGGGTGTTACACACACCAATCTGATTTTCGATGTGGCAATTCCATTTGATTGTCAGATGTCGGAAGTGGAGATTTCAGCGGAAATTTCCCGTCTTGTTTCGGAATTTGATGAAAAATTGTACGTTGTGGCTACTGTAGAGAAACAAATAAGCTGATTTTTAAGCAACTCCTTAAATGGGGTTGCTTTTGTTTTGCTATCAATGTGGTAGACTTTTTCGGTAAAATACTTGTAAAAAGGTTTTTCCGGTCCATGTTTACACAATGCCATATTTTGTGTACTGTATTTAGCAGCATTTTGTGTCAAATTTTATAAATACAGTAAAACTGAGTAAAGTATTTTGTCACAAAAATTTAAGACTAAATTTTTCTTATTAAAAAGCTGATAATTTGTAAAATTTATATCTGTAAGCTAGCAGATTTTTGGTTTGACTTAAGTGTAAAAATTTGTTAAAATATATCGACAGAACCAAGGAGAAATACTATGAGCAAGGCAGACAGCATATTTATTTCTAACATCAAGGATATTCTGGACAACGGATTTTCTGACAAAGACCTCAACGTGCGTCCCAAGTGGCTTGACGGCACCCCTGCGCACACTGTAAAGAAGTTCTGTATTGTCAACAGATACAATCTTGCTGAGGAATTTCCCATCATCACATTGCGTCGTACTGCATTCAAGTCGTGTATCGACGAACTGTTGTGGATCTGGCAGAAGAAGAGCAACAACATTCACGACCTCAACAGTCACATCTGGGACAGTTGGGCGGATGAAACGGGCAGCATAGGCAAGGCTTACGGCTACCAATTGGGTGTCAAGCACAAGTACAAGGAAGGCATGTTTGATCAGGTTGACAGAGTGCTGTACGATCTTAAACACAACAAGCAGAGCCGTCGTATTTTGACAAACATATACGTTCACGCCGATTTGTCGGAAATGAACCTGTATCCCTGTGCTTACAGTGTCACATTCAATGTCACGGGCAACAAGCTCAATGCCATTCTCAATCAGCGTTCCAACGACATGGCGGTTGCCAACAATTGGAATGTTGTACAGTATGCAGTGCTTGTGCACATGCTTGCGCAGGTTTCCGATCTTGAAGTGGGCGAACTGGTGCACGTTATTGCCGACGCACACATCTACGACAGACACATTCCGGTAGTGGAAAAGATGATTTCCAACCCAAGTTATCCTGCACCCAAATTTGTAATGAATCCGGATGTCAAGGATTTTTACAGTTTTACGGTAGATGATTTCAAGTTGGAAGACTACCGGTTTACACCCTTTACAGACAAGCTGGAGGTGGCAGTGTAATGAAAGCTATTGTAGCAGCCGACAAATTTTGGGGAATAGGCAAGAACAACGACTTGTTGTTCAAGCTGCCTTTGGATATGAAACATTTTCGCAATCAGACTCTTGGAAAGGTAATTGTAATGGGTAAAAACACCTACGACAGTTTTCCGTCTGGTGCTTTGCCACGCCGTGTAAACGTAGTACTGGACAGTGGTGACATGCAGTACATTGACGCTAAAAAAGTTTCATCCATTGAAGAAATGATGCAATTTGTATCACAGTTTCCCACAGAGGATGTTTTTGTGGTGGGCGGGGCTTCCGTTTACAGACAACTGATAGACAGATGCGACAAGGCAATTGTCACCAAGGTTGATTGTGACGGAGGCGCTGAAGTATTTTTCCCCAATCTGGATGAAATGCCAGACTGGAAGGTGGAAAGTATTGACGGGCCTTACGTTGACAACGGCATGACAATTTCCTTTTATACCTATTGTAAAACGCAGGCAAACGATTGAGTTTGCCTTTTACCATGCGCAATCATGAGTCACTGTGAGTGTGCAGAAAACAAGTGACAAGGAGATAAAATGACAGAAGAAATCAGTACAGAAGAAATCAAGACAGAGCAACTTAGCAGCGATAAGATGCGCAGCAAACCGGTAGGCAAGTTGTTGACGGAAATGGCACTGCCTGCAATCATTTCTATGTTTGTACAGGCTTTGTACAACATTGTAGACTCTATCTTTGTTGCAAATATTACTAGCAGTATATTTTCCCCTGATTACGCAGGTACAGTCAAGCAGCTGGGCGATGACTCATTCATTGCGGTAAGTATCGTGTTCCCAATGACCATGGTAGTAATTGCACTTGCGCTTGCAATAGCAATTGGCGTCAACGCCTACATTGCACGTAAACTTGGTGAAGGAAATGTCGAAAAAGCCAATCGTGCTGCACAGACAGCCATTGTAATGGTGTTTATTGTATGGGCAATCCTTGCAATACTTGCATTTACAATTGTTGATCCGTTTGTAAGAGCGTTTATAACTACCGACAACGTTACATCGGTTGATTACGTTGTAGAACAGGCAAATCTTTATCTGACAATGTACATGGCAGGTAGTCTTGGATGTCTTTTCGCAATGACAGGCGAACGCATACTTCAGGCAACAGGAAACATGAAGGTTTCCATGTGCAGTCAGATCATCGGTGCCGTTGTCAACATCATTTTGGACGCAGTGTTCATTCTGGTGTTCAAGTGGGGTGTGTTCGGAGCAATTCTTGCAACCCTTATAGGTCAGTGGTGCAGCGCCGGATTTGTATTGTGCAACTTCCTGTTTAAGAAAAACGACGTTTCTATTTCCTTTAAAGGATTTAAATTTGAAAAAAGCTACTTTAACAACATTGCCAAGGTAGGTTTGCCGGTATTTGTAATGAACGCAATGAGTTCGTTTATCACAATTATCCTGAACGTAATCCTGAAACAGTACCCAAGCGGAATTTTCGTGTTGTCCGCTTACTTCAAGGTTCAGTCCTTCATCTTCATGCCCATTTTCGGTTTGATGCAAGGAGCAATGCCCATCATGAGTTACAACTACGGTGCAAATCTTCGTCAAAGATTTAAACGTACCTTCCAGCTTGTAATTTACGTTTCGCTTGCTATAATGGTGGTAGGTACAGTGCTTTTCCAGGTAATCCCTTACCACATCATGGGAATTCTGACAAGTACTGAAGCTACAATCAAGGACGGTGCATTTGCTTTCCGTATCATCAGCTTGTCCTTTATTCCTGCGGCATTTTCTATTGTGCTCATCAACATGTTGCAATCCATCAATAAGCCCATCACGAGTCTGTTGATGTCACTGTGCCGTCAGTTGATCATATTGTTGCCCGCAGCGTTTTTACTGGATCATCTTTTCGGTCTTGAAGGAATCTGGTTCAGTTATCCTGTTGCAGAAGTTCTGTCTGTTGTAATATTCATTCCCTTTGTTATAAAGGATTACCGTAAACAATTTGAACGTAAACAATTGCAGTACGAACAGGGATTACTCAAGTAGGAGGTCATTTATGAAAATATTTTCTTTAAGACAAAGTTGCCGAAATTACGATGGCGGCAGAGAGGTAGAACAAAGCAAACTCAATGCAGTGCTTGAGGCAGGAATACTTGCCCCTTCTGCTAAAAACTTTCAGCCATGGAACTTTTACGTTTGCAGAGGAAACAGCGCCGAAAAGGTGCGCTAACATTGTCAACACGGCGGAGCTAATGCTTTCCTGGACAATTGCCCTGTGCTGATCGTGGTGACGTTGAGACAAAAACCCGATTCCGGCGAAAGACCGCTCAACGTTACTAAACAAGATTTTCGTCCATTTGACGCAGGCATGGCAGTAGAACAGATGTGTCTTGAAGCAACCGATCAGGGACTGTCTACGTGCGTAATAGGTTGGCTGGACTGCACGGGAATTCAGCAGGAAATCGGCACTGACGAAGAAGTCAAGGTTGTTCTTGCACTGGGATATGCCGCTTCCGATGATGTGATACGCCCAAAGAAAAGACGTTCTTTCGAAGAAGTGGTCAAGTTTCTCAATTGACAAAAATACTTAAACTTTTAAAAGCAATCACAAGTGTGGTTGCTTTTTTTTGTGTTTCTGCTCAATTCTACACTGTGAAGCATCGTCATACAATACAGTATCACTATTGGGGGAAAATGTATTGTTTGACAAAAATCTGGACATTGTGCGCAAACATCTTGACACTGATTTCGATAAAGGCTTGACGGATGAACAGGTGCAATTGCGGTTGCAGACATATGGATGTAACAAACTTCCATCTAAGGACAAGCACGGTTTCTTGTACAGGTTTTTTGCACAGTTTGGCGACCTTATGGTATTGATTCTACTCATTGCGGCGGTAATTTCATTTGTTGTCGGAATTGTGGAAAAGGACACTTCAAACTGTATTGAAGCGTTGTTGATTGTAGTTATTGTAATCGTCAATGCGTTTTTGGGAACATTACAGGAATTCCGTGCGGAAAAGTCAATTGAAGCGTTGAGTAAAAGTGCGCCATTGCATTGTGATGTTTTGCGCAACGGAGTTGCGGTAAGGGTGGAAAGTAGCGAAATTGTACCCGGTGACGTGATTTTTATGGAAGCTGGTCAGGTTGTAGCTGCCGACTGTCGTATTGTGGACAGCAACAGACTGGAAGTGAACGAATCAATGCTGACGGGAGAGTGGCAACCCATCAGAAAAAACAAGGGTGTGTTACATTCGGATACGCCAATGTCATCAAGAAGCAACACATTGTACGGCGGAAGTTTTGTTGTCAAGGGCAGCGGTAAAGCTGTAGTTACAGCAACAGGCAAGGACACCGAAATGGGAAAAATTGCAATGATGTTGACGGAAAAGTCAGTTGTAACACCGTTGCAAAAGAGACTTGTCAAACTTTCCAAATTACTTGGCGTCATCTGCGTTGCTTTGTGTGCGGTGGTTTTTGTAGTGGGATTTGTAAAGGGAATTGTCAACAAGCCTTACGACATGACCTACACCGAAGTGTTCCTGGAAGTATTTATGACAAGCGTATCGCTGGCTGTAGCGGTAATACCTGAAGGATTGCCTGCAGTTGTCACGGTAGTTCTTGCACGTGGCGTGGAACGTATGGCAAGACACAACGCAATTGTAAGAAATCTTCATTCTGTAGAAACGTTGGGCAGTGCCTCTGTAATATGCACTGATAAGACGGGTACTCTTACTGCAAATCGCATGACTCTTGACAGCATTTTCGATGGCACACGCAAGGATGTAGGGGAAAGTAAGTGGCTGCAATTTGCAGCAATGTGCTGTGAAGGAAAGGAAGATCCAACAGAAAAAGCGTTGCTTGACAGTGCAGAAAAATACGGCCTTACAACAGACTTTAAAATAAAAGATAAGTTACCCTTTGACTCCGACAGAAAGATGATGACTGTTTCCGTCAGTTACAATGGCAACAATTACGTTGTAACTAAGGGTAGTCCAGATATCATGCTCAAACTAAGTCCTGACACAAGCCCTGCATTTATGAAGGCGTACAGAGAGTGGGCGGCAGTGGGATTTCGTGTAATTGCGCTGTCGGTTGTCCGTTCGGAGCAGTTGTCGGAAGACAAACTCAACGTTGTTGCGTTGTTTATATTGAACGATCCATTGCGCAAGGAAGCACAGGACAGTGTTCGTCAGTGTATTCAAGCAGGCATCAAGCCTGTGATGATTACAGGAGACGGTGCGGATACAGCGTCTTACGTTGCACGTCAGGCGGGAATACTGCGTGACGGCGACAAGGTTCTGACGGGTACTCAACTTGACAAAATGACGGACGCAGAGTTTTGTCAATGTGTAAAGGATGTTTCCGTTTACGCACGTGTGACGCCTGCCGACAAGTTGCGCATTGTCAAGGCATGGCAAAGCAACGGCAATGTGGTGGCAATGACAGGAGACGGTGTAAACGACGCTCCAGCCTTGAAACGTGCAGACATCGGCTGTGCAATGGGGAGTGGCTCTGAAGTTGCCAAAAGCAGTGCCGACATGATACTTGCCGACGACAACTTCATGACAGTGGTGTCGGCAGTAGCGGAAGGAAGGACAATTTTTGACAACATTTTAAAGACGGTCAGATATCTTCTTGCATGCAACATCGGTGAAGTGCTGACGGTATTTATTGCGTTGTTGGTGTGGGATGTTTCTCCACTGGGAGCAATGCAGTTGCTTTGGGTAAATCTGGTAACAGACAGTCTTCCCGCACTGGCTCTTGGTATGGACAGTTGCAATGATGCACTAAGTAAACCCCGTGCATCTAAAAACTTCTTCACACGAAGGTCGGCGTTGCAAATCGGTTTTTACGGAGTGCTGGTTGGTGCTGCAACTCTTGTTGCCTATCTTATCGGAACAAGGGAAGGATTCGCCGCTGCATCGACAATGGCATTTGCCGTGTTGTCTTTGTCACAACTGGTGTTTGCTACGGTTTCGCTCAACAGAATAGGCAAGTCTGCCGTAGTGTGTATCGGTATATCATTGGTACTTGCACTTGCCGTTTTGTTCATTCCGTCACTGTGTGCTTTGTTCGGTTGCGTAGGTCTTTCCGCACTTCAATATTTCATTTGTGTATTGCTGGCGGTTTTGCCTTCGTTGGTGTTCAGACTTTTCCAATGGGTAAACAGAGTAAAAAATTACAAAAAGTAGCGTATATTTACTGTTTTTTGTTGAAATTCAGTTCAAACAATGGTAAAATGAACTGTAAGTAAAGTTGTTACGGAGGAGAAATGTATTCCAAGGAGTATTTCGCTGTAATTGAATATGCCCGTAAGTATGCAATAGACAACAAGTTCGGTCAACTTGAGTCCAAGCATATACTTGTGGGATTGGCAAATGTCAACTGTCCTGCTCAGCAGCTGTTGGCAAGATTTGGTATAGGCAAGCAGTTGAATTTTGCAAGTGACGGCAGATTTTTCGGAACTCTTGAAATGTCTGAAAATGCAGCTTCCATCATTCGTACTGCTGAGGAACTTGTCAATGTCATGCAGGACAATGAGGTCAACAGCATACATTTACTGTTGGCAATATTGGTCATGAACAATTGCTATGCCTACAAGACGCTGGAATACCGACTTAAATCTCACAACGTAACGGTAGACACATTCTTTGAATACATTGTGGGCAGGTTGCCGAATTCTGCGAAACTTCGTGCCTATGCCAACGGCAAAGGACATGACGCAGACAATCCTAAAGAATTCGTTTCGACGGCTCAACGCAAGGATGACGATGTGGAAGTCAATGTGTCTTTCGGAACGGATCTTACCGAACGTGCAAGACAGGGTAAATTCGATGCAGTTATCGGTCGTGATGAAGAAATTCAGCGTGTTGTACAGACGCTGGCACGCAGATCGAAGAACAACCCTGTGTTGGTTGGTGAACCGGGCGTGGGTAAGACTGCGGTAGTGGAAGGTCTTGCGCAGTGCATTGCAAGCGGAAACGTTCCTTACCCGTTGCAGGGCAAGAAAATTATTGAACTTGACCTTGCGGGAATGGTTGCAGGCACAAGATATCGTGGCGACTTCGAAGAACGTCTGAAGAAGATAATCGAACAGGTTGTTGCAAGTAAAAACATAATACTGTTCATTGACGAAATACACAATCTTGTTGGCGCAGGCGGTACGGCGGAAAGTAACATGGACGCAGCCGAAATTTTAAAGCCCATGCTTGCACGTGGTGAATTGCAGGTCATTGGCGCAACCACCATTGAAGAATATCGCAAGTACATCGAAAAAGACAGCGCACTTGAACGCAGGTTTCAGCCCATCACTGTTGGCGAACCTACGGTAGATCAGGCAATTGAAATTCTGTGGGGCGTTCGCAATAAGTACGAACAGCACCACGGTGTGGAAATCAGCCGTGACGCAATCGAAGCTGCTGTGAGACTGTCTGTAAGATACATCAATGACAGATTCCTGCCCGACAAGGCATTTGACCTGATTGATGAGGCGTGCAGTCGTGTCAAGATCAGGGCAATGGCAGTGCCGCAATCATTGTCCAATGCCGTCAACGCATTGAACGGACTTAAAAAGCAAAGAGATTTTGCCGTATCGACAGGCAACATTGCGGAAATTTCAAGACTCAACGAACAGTACGACAGACTGTATTTCTACTACGAATTCGAACGTGAGAAATACAATCAGGAAAAGAGCAATTCCCGTTGTGTAATCACTGCGGACGACGTTGCCGAAGTGGTGTCACAGTGGACAGGTGTTCCTGTAACGCAAATCAGTTGCAGCGAACGTGACAAGTTGCTCAATCTTGAAAACATGCTTGCCGACCGTGTTGTTGGTCAGCGTGAAGCGGTGCAGGCTGTTGCACTGGCAATCCGACGTGCAAGAAGCGGACTGAAAGATCCCAATCGTCCTATCGGAAGTTTTATCTTTGTCGGTCCTACCGGTGTCGGTAAAACGGAACTGACAAAGGCGCTTGCTGAGTGTCTGTTCGAAAGCAGTAACGACATCATTCGTCTTGACATGAGTGAATATATGGAAAAGCAGTCGGTTGCTAAACTTATCGGCGCTCCTCCAGGATACGTAGGATTTGAAGAAAGCGGTATTCTTACCGAAAAGGTACGCCGCAAACCCTATTCGGTCGTGTTGTTCGATGAAATTGAAAAGGCACATTCCGACGTGTTCAATCTTATGTTGCAGATATTGGACGAAGGACGATTGACCGATTCACACGGCAAGACCGTTGACTTCCGTAACACTGTCATCATCATGACAAGTAACACTGGCGCCGAAGAATTTACACGAACAACCGGCTTTGGCGGACGCAACATACAACAGGTCATACATGTTGCCTTGCGCAAACAGTTTAAACCGGAGTTTTTAAACAGAGTAGACGAAATCGTTCTGTTCCACCCATTGACAAGGGAAGAAATCTGTCAGATTTCACGTCTTTTGTGCGGCAACCTTGTCAAGAGACTGAGACAGACGCTCAACCTGAAGTTCACCGAAGTTGCAATCAACTGGCTTGCGGAAAACGGTTACGATCGTGAATATGGTGCAAGACCGTTAAAGCGCAGAATACAGCGTGACGTCGAAGACGCTCTTGCGACAATGCTTTTAAAGGGTGAAATATCCAAGGGCGATTGCGTGATTGCCGATGTCATCAATGGAAAGTTGGTATTTCGTAAAATAGGTAACAGCTGTAAAAATTGAGGTTTGCCCTTAAAAAATACATCTTTTTTGCAAAAGTTTGAGGCGTTTAGTATTGAAAATAGTAAAGCAATGTGCTATACTCATTACAAGGTGAAAACCTAATAGGCAACTTACAAGGAGGAAAGTATTTATGAAATTGGAAGTTTTAGCCAAAAATTACCGTGTATCCGAAAGACTCAATGAAATCTTGCAAGCCAAGATCAAGAAGTTGGACAAGTACTTCCCCGACAGTGACACCGTTGCCAAAGTAGTTATGACTGACCTGGGCAGACAATGCAAAATGGAACTTTCCATCAACTACTACGGTACGCAGTTACGTTCGGAAGTAGTGGGAAACACAATGTACTACAACATCGACGAATGTTTGCCGAAGATTGAAAGACAGATTGTAAAGTACCGTGAAAAACTCAATAAAAAGAAAAAGATGCCGACCTTTGACAACAACGATTACCAATTTGTATCGGAAGTTGATGTCGAACCTGTTACAATTGCTAAGGTCAAGAAGTTCGAAATTGACGAATTGACCCCCATTGAAGCAGCAGAAAATCTTGAAATGGTCGGACATGACTTCTATCTGTTCCACAATGTTGAAACAGGAAGGGTTGAAGCTGTTTACCGCAGAAAAGATGGCACGATAGGACATCTTCAGCCTTACAAAAAGTAACTTAACAAGTAAACTTTTACTGCGTGCCGCACATAAGTGGCACGCAGTTGTAAATTACAGGAGTATTTATTTATGACAAGTCTATTTATGTTAGCCAATGCCTGGACAAGTTTTATCGAACTGTTCACAGGTATGAGCGCAGTTGTCGCTATACTGTTCATTCTTGGTATAGTGATGTGCGTGGTCGAAATCTTCATGCCGGGATTCGGAGTGTTCGGCATAGGCGGTATTGTTTGTATGGCTTTGGCTATACTTCTGCGTATGCTTGACGGCGGTAACGGTTGGATGCTTTTCTACATGCTTCTGATCGGTGTGATTGTGTGCGTGATTTGTTTCTTTGTGCTGTCCAGATTGGCAAATAAGGGAAAAATGAAGGGCGGCATGTTCACTGTGGAATCAAGCGTACCAACAACAAGGACGGAAGGAACAGGGGACTTCGAATATCTTCTTGGACAACAAGGCGTCACGGTCAATGCTTTGCGCCCTGTAGGTAAAGCAAGGTTTGGTACCGACACGGTCGAAGTTGTATCTTCTTCACTCTTTATTGATGCCGACACTAAAGTCAAGGTCGTAAAGGTAGAAGGTAACGTAGTAACAGTACAACCGATTAAAAAGTAACAATTTATA
Organism: Candidatus Limihabitans stercoravium; assembly: GCA_018715495.1. Lineage (GTDB taxonomy): Bacteria > Bacillota > Clostridia > Christensenellales > CAG-314 > Limihabitans > Limihabitans stercoravium. The sequence continues at coordinate 23,097 of DVLO01000042.1, forward strand.
TGTACGTAACACAGTTTTCTGTGTAAAAATTTTAAAATCCTTTTAAGGAGGGGGCAAAATGAACTCATTTTTGGCTTTTGCAGGATCGCCTATTGATCCTGTGTGGTATTTGGTCATTGCACTTGTTGTAGTGATACTTGTAGTACTCATTTTCATTCCTTTGGGCACATGGTTTACAGCACTTATCAGTAAAGCGCACGTAAGCATGTCACGTCTTATCGGTATGAAGTTGCGTCGTGTACGCTACAAGAAACTTGTTGATGTTTACATCCGTGCTAAGAAAGCAGGACTTGACATTGACATTGCGGAACTGGAATCTCACGTAATGGCAGGCGGTAACGTTTCTAACGTTGTAAATGCTCTTATTTCCGCACACAGTGCCAATATCGAACTGAGTCTGCAGGCTGCAAAGGCAATTGACCTTGCAGGTCGTGACGTATTGAACGCCGTAAAGGTGTCAGTAAATCCTACAGTAATTGAAACACCCATCATTTCCGCTATTGCTAAAAACGGTATCGAACTACGTGTAAAAGCACGTGTAACAGTCAGAGCTAACATCGGCAGATTGATTGGTGGTGCGGGTGAAGAAACAATTATTGCCCGTGTAGGTGAAGGTATTGTAACAACAGTAGGTTCTTCCGAAACTCACAAGGAAGTGTTGGAAAATCCCGACACAATTTCCAAGACGGTATTGCGTAAGGGGCTTGACGCCGGTACAGCATTTGAAATTCTGTCCATCGATATTGCCGACGTAGACGTTGGCAGAAACATCGGTGCTCAGTTGCAGATGGATCAGGCGGAAGCCGACAAGCGTATTGCTCAGGCTAATGCCGAAGAACGTCGTGCAATGGCTGTTGCTACCGAACAGGAAATGCGTGCTTACACTCAGGAAATGCGTGCTAAGGTAGTAGAAGCGGAAGCTGAAGTTCCACGTGCTATGGCTGAAGCATTCAGAAACGGTCGCCTTGGTGTAATGGATTACTACAATATGCAAAACATCCAGGCTGATACAGCAATGCGCAATGCTATTTCCGGAAATACTAACCAGGAAGAAAAGAAGGAAAGCAAGAAAAAGTAACAACTCTGTATTGACGGGTGGCAACACCCGTCAAGAAGGTAGGTGAGATATGGATTTTTTAGAATATCTTGATATTTTTCCTGTTATAGCGATAATTATTGTAATTGTTGTGTTAGTAATTGTAGCGGCTGTCAAGAAGGTGTCCAATTCATTGAAAGATTCCGAACATGGCAGCGGCGATAAACAAATACAGATCAACAACAAGTTTTTCGGAGAAAGCAACATCCATGACAGGCTTAAGGAATACAAGGAAAAAAAGGCGGCACAATCTGCTGAAAAGGTCGAAACGGTTGAAGACACTATAGAAGTAGAGGGTGAACCAATGATTTCGGTACTTGAACTGGATGAGGAAGACTACAAATCAACGGCACGTGCTATTGTTTGGGGAGAAATTCTTGCTACACCCAAATGTAAAAGTATAGGCCGCAGAAGGTAAACAAATGACACAGTGGTGTGCTGTATTTACAGAGACATCACTGTGTTTTTTTTGCAAGATTGTATCAATCTTCTTTAATTTATTTGACTAAAAACAGCAAATATAATATATTATTTCAGTAAAATAAAAGGATAAGAGGATGAATTATGGCAGAAAACAGAGTTTTTGACACCCATGTGCAGGGTATAAAATACAAGGCTGTACGTGAAATCATTAAGGCTTACGATGAAAAAAGAATGGCAACAGCCTTTATTGATATTCCCAAACTTGCTTTACCCGGTCCTAAAGGCACTTTGAGATGTTGTATATATAAGGAACGTGCTATTTTCCAGGAAAGATTGAAGGTTGTACATCAAAAGGTTACCGCCGATACAAAGAGTATCGTAGAGGTAATAGAAATTGCCTGTGACGAATGTCCTGTTGACGGTATGTTGGTAACATCTGCGTGCAGAGGATGCCTTTCTCACAAGTGTATGGAAGTTTGTCCTAAGGACGCAATCAGGATCATTGACAAGCATTGCGTAATTGACAAGGAAAAGTGCGTTGAGTGTGGTAAGTGCGTGACAGCATGTCCTTACAACGCCATCATTAAACAGCAACGTCCCTGCGTAACAAGTTGTAAAGTAAAGGCAATTTCCGTCGACAAGGACAAGAAAGCTAAGATCAACGAAGACAAGTGCGTTTCCTGCGGTGCATGTGTAAGACAATGTCCATTCGGAGCAATTCAGGAAAAGTCATTGATTCTTGACTGTCTTGACATTCTCAGCGAAAGCAAGGAAAAGGGCTTCAATGTTTACGCAATTGTTGCTCCGTCTATTGCAAGTCAGTTCAGTTACGGCACTACCGAACAGGTTGTGGAAGGAATCATCAAGCTGGGATTTGTAAGAGTTGTTGAAGCTGCGCTTGGCGCTGACGTGTGTCTTGAACACGAATCACATGAGTGGGCTGAAAAAGGCAGATTGCTTACAAGTTGCTGTCCTTCGTTTGTCAAGTTTGTGGAAAAGAATTTCCCCGAATTCAAGGATTGCATCAGCAGTTCTTTGAGTCCCATGGTGGAAACAGCCAAGATAATCAAGACAGCCGATCCTACTGCTAAAACGGTGTTCATCGGACCTTGCGCAAGCAAGAAACTGGAATGTAAACTTCCCAAGACACAGGGATTGATTGACTGCGTTTTGAGTTTTGAGGAATTGCAGGCATTTTTCGATGCACGACAGATTGATATAGAAACTCTTGAAGGTATCGAAATGAATGACGCTACATATTTTGGCAGAATTTTTGCCCGTTCAGGCGGTATCAAGCAAGGACTTACTGAAATAGCTAAGCAAAAAGGCATTGAAGGTATCAGTGCTGTGGCAATGAGCGGTCTTGACGAATGCCGATTGAACCTCTTGAAGTTGCGTGCCGGCAAGAGTCTGGACAACTTCTTTGAAGGAATGGCTTGTAACGGCGGTTGTGTAAACGGCCCGCTGTGCTTGCGTCAGGGACCAACAACAGTTGCAGCAATTGAAAAATACGGCAAGGAATCCAAACAGACGGAAATTGCCAATTCCGTGCGTAAGTATGACAACGGAACTTTGGAAGACTGATTAAACTTAACAATAACTACTAATTAAGAAACGCTCTGAGGTTTGACTCTCAGAGCGTTTTTTTTGTTTTAGGAAGTGTTTCAACAGATTTTATTTACGGTTTTACAATAGAAATTGTGAACTTCAATTTCAGCGGCTTGTTGCGCTTTACAAGGTATTTATCATGTACCTTTGCACCCCAGCTGTCATCTCCGCCCACGCCGCACATGTGGCTTCTTATACTCACAACGGTAGTTGTGGACTTTGGAAGTTCGTAGGCGTTAGTGCTGTGTTCAAGCTGGTGTGATGTGTATGGAATTGCACTGAACATAAATGGAGTTTGTGATGCGATTTCCAGACCGTAACCATCATTATCGCAAATCTTTACAAATGAAACATCTGTCTTGTTTCCGTATTCTTGCGGATTGAGATACATCGGTTGTTGATTTGCAACGTAGTTCTTGTACCCCACAAGCCTGCCGTTTCGTCTGTCGGGGTAACTTTCCTTTTGTGTGTTTCCGTAGTATGTGACGTTTGAAAATGTGTTGGGCATGGTAAATTCCGCTCCAAACATCGGGATGTCGCCTTCACCACGTGGCAATGTCATTTCTATTTCTACACAATGCTTGAAAAACCTGTAACGTGCCAACATTTTTTCACCGTTTGCTAGCAAAAATTCCGCATTTATCGTATTGCCTTGACAGGTAAGTTTCATCACCTTTCTGTACAGGCTTGCGGCTTTCCAGCTTGACCACCGCAAAGTGTTGTCGTTGGCAAGGTCGTTGTCAGTTGGAGCACGCCAGAAAGAGGGAGTCAACGGTTGCGTCAACATTTGTCTTCCTTCTACTGTAAGGTTGTCTAACAGTGCGCTTTGCAGTCGGACAGATGCAAATCCGTTTTCAATGTAGCAGCCGGTGTTAAATTTACCTTTTACAAGTTGTGCTTTTTCGTTGGTGTAGTTGCAAGGAGTAAAGTCCGGCGTGGTAAATATGTGCTGACCGTATGCAACGCAGTATCCCTTGTCTGCCCATACCTGTGGTGTGTTGAGATAAGCCGAACAGGTTACAAAGTTACATTTTGTAATATCGTCGGTGAATGAACGGAAAACACTTTGTCGCGGCGGGATCTTTGCCGTAAACACAGTAACTGTCGATTGTTTGCCGTAATTTGTTTCCAGTTGAAAGTAGTAGTCGCTGCTGTCGGCAAAGCTGTTTAGGTTGGTTATTTCTATTCCTTTTTCAGTGAAATTGAATCGGAAACAACCGTTTAAATACTTTGCTTCTTCCATCTTTCCTGCGTCCTGTCTGTCACTTGTCAGCAGTCCGTCTCCCACAAAGTATCCGTCATTGGGTTGCAGACCCATTTGTCCGCCCGAAAGACATTTTGTGCGGTTGTCAACAAGTCCCATGTCTGCAAAGTCCCATACAAAACCGCCGTTGTAGTTGGGGTATCTGAAAAGGTTGTAGTATTCGTCAACGTTGCCGAAAGAATTTCCCATTGCATGTGCAAATTCACACAGCATGAATGGTTTTTCGGGGTGATTTTTAAGATACGTGACTACGTTTTCAGGCGTAGTGTACATCTGACTTTCCACATTGAAATTGTCACAGTACCGTCTGTCATTGAACACTCCTTCGTAGTGCACAAGGCGGCTGTTGTCACGGCGGCGGAAGTATTGTGCCATTTCATTCAATGTCTTTCCGCCGAAACTTTCATTTCCGCATGACCACATGATTACCGAAGGGTGGTTCTTGTCACGTTCCAACATGCGTTCTGCACGTGACAGTACGTTTGCTTTCCACTCAGGATTTCCGTCAGGCAGTGTGTACTTGTTGGCTTTTATTCCGTTGCAGTCCTGCCACGTTCCGTGTGTTTCAAGGTTTGTCTCATCAATTACGTACAATCCGATTTTGTCGCAGATGTCGTAAAATACAGTCTGATTGGGGTAGTGCGATGTGCGTATTGCATTGAATCCGTTACGCTTGATTATGTAAAGGTCGTTTTCAATATCCTCTTTGCCAATTGCACGTCCCTTTTGGTAGTGGAATTCGTTTCTGTTTACACCTTTCAAGTAAATTCTTGTTCCGTTTACAAGTATCGAACCTCTGGGGTCAACTGAAACGGTACGTATTCCATAGATTGTTGTAACCGTGCTCAGGCTGTCATTCAACGTGGATGTTACCGTAACTTTGTAAAGGTTTGGCTGTTCGGCGTTCCACAGTCTGACATCGGATAAGGTAAGTGTAGCAACGTGCATTTTTCCGTCATATTGCGCAGACACAGTGATTTTATCCATTGTGACTGTAACACGGGAATTTTCGTTGCATGCAACGGCTATTTTAACAGTAGCGGTTGATTTTTCAATGGACGTGGTAGTGATTTCGACGTCATTTATTGTGCTACTTTTCTTTGTGTACAGGTTCACAGAACGGAACAATCCCGAAAAACTCCAGAAGTCCTGATCTTCCAGCCAACTTGAACTGCTGTAGTGCACATTGATTACTACCAGCTTGTTGTGTTTTTCGACACAATGCGACACGTCGAAGTGCGCAGGCGTAAATCCGTTTTCAGCGTATCCTACAAAGATTCCGTTTAACCACACGAATATTGCGCTTTCGAAACCGTCAAATCCAAGTATGGCATCGCCTTCGTTGTTCCAATCGAATGTCCTGCTCAACACTACAGTATCGTTGGCAAGTAGTGGAATTTCAGGGGGATTGATGTTTTCCTTGCCGTCCCAAGGGTACATCACATTGTTGTATTGTGGTGCTCCTACTTTAAATTGTACATGAGAAGGCACAGTTATTGTATCTGTGCCATCAAGATTGAGAAAGTCAACGCAATGCTGGAATTGTTCGAAATTGGGAAAGTAAGTAAATTGCCATTGCCCGTCAAGACATTGCTTTCTCATGTTTTCCGCATCGTCATATACGCAGTGGCTTGCAGGTTTCATCCTGTTTATTTCAAAAATTTGAGGGTCTGTCAATACCCTGTACATTTGTTTTTTATCCATGTTTTTCACCTTGTTTTGTGTTATGTCAGTATTATACAACAACTTTAAATGTATTTCAATGGACAATTCAATGTTTTTGTGAATTGCGACAGCTGACAGCAACAGTATTTTGTTTTTTACAATAGTGTAGCATTAAATTTGTTTTGCCTTTAACTTCGGAAATTGTTCCTGTTTAGCTGCAATAGTTTGAGTGAAACAGTTGAAATCCTGAGCGTTTTTTGTGGTACGTTACATTATTTTGTGAGTATTTAATGTATGTTTGGTAGAATTGTCAAATCAAGCGCACAACTGCAAAGATAGAATTTTCTTGCAGAGAAAAACGCACTTCAATACGAAGTGCGTTTCGGTTATCCCTTGTATTTTGTATTAAAACCGTGATTGTCCTGTGGCCTGAGGTCATTGGGAAAATGCACGTCTGTTTTAATGTCATTTACAATTTTTTGCAGGTTGTTTACTACTGCGTAGGGTGAGTCGATGTCCCACAGTACTTGTGCGCTGGACGTTGCCTTGATGTAGATATCTCCCACTCCGCACATCTTGTCGACTATTCCGACACGAAGGTTTACGTTGGAGATTTCGGTGTAGTAAATGTTGTTGATGTCTATACCTACAAGTCCAGATTTGATGATGATGCGTTTATTTGTAAACACGTAATCAATGTTCTTGTGCCTTGCACTTGCCGTCACAATGTTGTGAATCCATATCCACACAGGGATCAGATGTATTGCGAAGAACACAACAATCAGTATTGCAAATCCGCCTAATTCAGCAAAAATGTTGTTTGCTAACATCATGTATATGAAGAATCCGTCGAAACACAGCCAAATCAAGGCGAATGGCAACATTTTCAGTACGTTGTTGAGTACGAATGCCTTTTTATTGGGCTTTCCTTGCCAGACGATTTCTTCATCGGCCCCTACAAGTGAACTTATGTCGTATGGTTGGTCGTCTGAACCACCGAAATACTTTTCATCGAATTTAGCCATGTTTTTCTCCTTTTTTTATATGATATCAAATTACATCAGTAAAGTCAACCTCATTCTACTACCGTAGGGGTACTATGCAAAGCTTAATTCTGTTAACAAGAACTTGTTTAATATCAATTATTCTTTAGCCGTACCTGTTTCTAGAAGTCTACTACCGTATGGACAGGGAATGATACATGCCGGCACATTTGTGCACCTGATACGTATGCAACAAGTACATACATTGAGATTGAACTGTCGCACACTTTGAAAACATATCAACCCTGATGTTGATGTCTATAAAAGTTTTAGTAGTCGCCGTACGCAGTACTACTACCGTAGGGGTACTATGCAAAACTTAGTTCTGTTAACAGGAACTTGTTTAATATCAATTATTCTTTAGCCGTATCTATTTCTACAAGTCTACTACCGTATGGGCAGGGCATGATAAATGCCGGCACATTTGTGCACATGATACGTATGCAACAATTACATGCATTGAGATTGAGCTTTCACACACTTTAAAGACATATCAACCCTGATGTTGATGTGTATAAAAGGTTTAGTAGTCGCCGTACGCAGTACTCACGTTATTTCAGAATCCGCATGGCGCAATCAAAAGGGAAGCGAAGCACAAAGAAGCGGGAATAAAGAAAAGGAACGGTAGAACCCGTTCCTTCTTTATGCCTGCGACTAAAAGCAAGCTTTCCGTAATGGTAGAGACAGTAGGGCTCGAACCTACGACCTCTTGCATGTGAAGCAAGCGCTCTGACCAACTGAGCTATGCCTCCACAACGTGTACTGTTATTATAGTACTGTATTTTCCCGTTGTCAATTGAGTTTTAAAAAATAAACCACATTTTTTGTCGAACAGGGTAGTTGTGAAGTCAATAGAGCGTACAAAAAAATTGCATATTATCAAATGCACCCCATCTGAAAGTGTAGTATTGACAAAAAAATTTCTGATGTGTATAATCTACGTAACAGAATTAGGTAAATTAATTCTAAATTTTACAATGTCTGAGTTCATAAACTTGGACTAAAAGGAGGCTTTTATGAAAGAAGGTTGGTCTCAAAGATGGAAAAAATTACTTGTATGGGTCTGCGGTTACTCTAGTATAGTTGCATTTGTAATCGTGGGAGGGTATTTCGTTGTCAAGACTGACGATAAGGAACTCAAAAACACAGTAAAGAGTGCATTTATTGTCACATTGATTTTTACGGCGCTGTCGATGTTGTTTTCACTCTACAATCACATTGGCAATCTGGTCGACGGTTACTACGTATCCAGCGCTTACCAAGTGTACGACGTAATGAGTACTCTTGTCAACATCGCCAAGATTATAGTTTATGTCGTTATGGCAGCCATTGCATTTTTTAAGGACGGAAGGTCAACCGTCGTAGCCGGCGAAACCAAACAAACTGACGAACAGTAATGGTGTACCACTGGTAGTTCGTTGCGTGCTTGATGCAGCTGTACAAGTGGGCAGCTTTAAGCAAGTTTTGCAGTAAGTGCGGAAGGAAAACAGTTTTTAAAGATAGCAATTGCTAAATATTTACTTTAAACAGCAATGCCCCGAAAAAAGTCACGGTGTTTGTTCCGTTGATATATCTCATGCCCGCTTCGTCGGCAAGTTCTTTTATAATAAAACCGTATCCCTCTAAAGAGTGGTGAAGAAGTTCAGGAAATTTGCACTGGAAATCGGGGTAGGTGCATTTTTCACATCTTCCACATCCTTCGTTGGACAGCAACAAGTAATGGAACAAAATTGGCTGTAACTTTTGCTGAAAATTATCCACGCTGTGCTTGAAATCCTTTAATCCGGCAATCATACTTTCGAAGTCGAAGGAATCGTTCAATTGGTATTTTTTACTGAATATCAACATCTTGTCAAATTGATGAACTCTTTTTTCACATTGCGAAAGTGTACCGATTGCCGGTGGGCAAGCCCACGATGTTCCGTAATTCTGACAGGTATTTTTTTACAAAGTGTTCGTACTTCTTCGTAAAATTTTAAATTTTTGATTTCAACGTAGCCGTATTCAAAAAATATGTCTTTGGCAATGTTTTCTATTTTCGACAGCAAATTCATGATGTAGGTGTCCTTGAATAAATATAGTGTCTGAATTTAGTAAACAGTCAGCTGCACCTGTTTTCGGTGTTGAATTTTTTTCTGCAGTCAAACCAAATGTAAAAATTTGCATGCTGCAAGGCAAATTTTGTACTGCTTCTCTGCAAAATTTAGCGTTGCAAATGAAGTTATTTTAATTTGCCTAAAGAATACAGCATTATGCGTTTCATGTCAACGGTTGGGAGGTTGTGGCACAAGTGCACAACACTTTTGTTATCATTAATATGTTTGTACAATGGTTTAACAGAAAAGAGCAGCAGAAACAATCTTACTTTTGGGGTCGGCAGTTACAATGTGTGTAACACCATGACGAAATTGTGTTCGGTACTGGTATCGCTCAATCTTTGACGCTACCAATTAATCAATGTGATAAGCATTGTAGATAAATCGTCACAGGGCTTTTGTGCTTGCTTACACAAATGTTATGATGCAATCAAGTTGCTACTTTCAAGTTGTCAGTCGAACAGTGGGTCAGTAATTTGAACTCAACTGTTCACATGAATTTATGCAAGATTTCCACATAAGCTAAAATACGTAAATATAACCATCCAATGGGTCCCAATGAGGCATTGCAAGAGAATTGGCAGTGTTCAATAAATTTAAAAGTATAAATCCAAATGTTACGATTTGTGGTAATACTTTTAATTGCTTTTAAAGATGTCGGAAGATCATTCTGATACGAAACCTGATGTGCAAACTGTCTTCAGGAAGAAATCGATGGAAAACCGCTGTATATTTTATTATTGGCGGGCGCATGAATGCACTTACGCCAAATAAACGGAACAGCATTTCTTGTTGAAGGAAACAACGGCTAAAATTTGAATTTGACGGAGAGTTTTATGAAAATAAATGATATTGTAACTTCAAGACTTTTACTAAGAGGATTCACCAGAGAAGATGCTTTGTGGGCATATAGTATCTGGAACAATCCGGAGATGGGACAATATTTGCCTGATGAAGCAAAAGAAGAAATAGATGATGAATATCTGAAAATGTTAGAAGGCTTAGGTGAAGATGAGGAATGTTGCTATTTGATCCCTGTTTTTAAGAATTCGCTAGAACGGGTAGGAACATGTAGCTTCATGATAAGTGATGACAAGAAAGTTTACGATATTGCCTATTGCGTACACAAGAATTTCTGGTGCCAAGGCTATGCAACGGAAATCGCTCAGGCAATGATAGATTACGCTCGTAGTCAGGGAGCGGAGAAGGTAACTATTTTTGTCAGTCAGGAAAACGCCGCTTCTAATCGTGTTGCCCAGAAATGTGGCGGAAAAATTGTCGGAGAGAGCACATATAAGAAAAAGGGAACAGATGTAATCATGAAAGATTACAAATACGAAATTGTGTTATAAAGTATCTCATATTTAACGTGAGACAAGTTATCATTTATCTTAATAATTTTTTTTTGTACTCTAATTTTTTAGGGGGGGGGATGCACCTGTGTCAGGTAATGAAGGCAGGAAAACTTTTTTGAATTTAATATTGTTTATTGTTACTGTGTTTAGTTTGATTTTGGCGGACCTTACCATGATGTTGTAAGTTTGTGAATTTTAAGTTTAACGTTGATTGTTTGAAAATTCCAGTTCTAAAGATGCAACAGTACTACCTGCATACTTAATTGAAAAGCATTTCAAGTCAAGATCCGAAAGCCAGATATCACCAGATGTAATGACTATTTCTATCAATACATCTTCATGTGGAGGAATGGTGATGCTGTCTATAAACATAAGTTGACTAACTGTAATTTTTAACTGTTTGTTGTCTATGCCAAAGTTTTCTTTCGAACATTCTTTGGGATAGTCGTTGGAATTGTAGACATTCAACGAAATTACTAATGTATTGTCTACCGGTCTTATGTATGGATCAAAGTAACCATTGGTGGTTTTTTCAGGCATAAATGTAAATTCTAGGCCATGAACTGTCACCATTGAAGTGCTAGAATTGTTGTTTACCAAGGTCGCAATTACTATGCACAATGCTACAACCAACGCAAACATAAATATAAGTGCAGATAATAAAATTATCGTCAATTTATTTGTGTTTTTATGTGAAAAGGTGGTTGTGTCGGCAGGTGCAGTGGAAGTTGTATTGCTGTTGACAAGATAATCTACACTCACGCCGAAAAAAGAAGCCAACGAATCGATGGATGTGATGTCAGGTACTGACTTGCCCTTTTCCCACTTTGAAACAGTTTGTTTGGTGACAAATAGTTTGTCAGCAAGTTGTTGCTGTGTAAGATTTTTAGAGATTCTCAATTTGCGTATTTTGTCTTGAATTTTATCCATTTCACAGCCCTCAAATTTATTTTGTGATTATATTATATCATCTTATACTGTTGTATTTCAACGGTTTTGTTGTCAACTTTCAGTTGATTTGGGTATATTGTTGAATTACAGTCGGTCATTTTTGATTAATTCGCATTAATTATACGCCTGAATATCACTGGAAGAAATGTCTGGATACAACCTGTCTGTTTTCTCACATTACTCTGTGTTTGTGCGATTTTGTTAACTTTAAGTGCGAAAGTTCCATCAACTAATGGTGGACGTTTTTAGTATTTGCTTTTATAATAACAGTAAAAGCAGTCAAGGAGAAAACGGACATGCAATTGGGAAACAACCTGTTCAATGCAAGAAAAAAGAGTGGTCTTTCGCAGGAAGAAGTGGCGGAAATACTTGGGGTCACAAGACAAACGGTTTCCAAGTGGGAAACAGACGAAACGCTTCCTGACATCAGACAGGCTAAACGTATGGCGTTGCTGTACAATCTGTCGCTTGACGAATTGATCAGTTTCGACGTTGATGTAAAGCAAATTGAAGAAATGATAGAAAAAACTACCGACGAAGTACAAAACAAGGTGGATTGGACAAAGGTGTGGAGCAAGAAATATCCCATACTTGCCCGATACCAAGGAGAAGTTCAAACGGAAATATACGCTAGGGAACTTGACAAGTTGTTGTGCGACATAGAAAAGCGGTACGGCTACTCAAGGTTGGACAGTCTGCTTGTCCTTAAAGACATCCTGGCGCATATATGGAATAAAAAGTAGACTGTTACTTGCTTTTGGGGGTGCTGAGTTTTATTACTTTAGCGGTGTTTGTCGGATTTGTCGTAGTGATGAGGTGCACAAAGTGAAAGTGTAATCTTTTCACAACAAATAGTAAAACGGGCTAGAAGATGATTTGTATTTCTAACTAAAGGTATTGTTTGTGCTGTAGATCAATGGTCTTATTTTCAAACCGGTATTGACAATGGCTGTCGGATAGCATATAATTTTGTTACAAAGCAACAAAGGAGGGCTATCATGAGAAAAGTATTGCAAAATCCGAAGTATGGCGAAGTTGTTGTTGAAATGGACAATACCAATCAATGGCATGTCTTTGTCAATGGCAAAGAACTTGAAAGACGTGGTAACAACTTTTTTGAAATCCAACCGGGAAACACTGTTACAATCAGTCAGAGCATAAACGGAAAAGCGTATTTTTCCGTAGATGGTCAAAGTTGCGAAATTTCCTGAAAAACAATTTAACAGTTGATGATGCCCCCATCTTGGGTGAAATTGGCAGCGGTTGCTGTGAATTGCCGACGGGAACGTGGTGCGTCTGCATGTTTTTGTTGCTCTTTCAAATTGAATAACTAACTATCGAATGTAGCTAATTTAATCAATGAAAAACAGTCATTTGCACATTGTCAAATGACTGTTTTTTTTAGTTGATATGGTGGAACTGAAAGCCGCAAAAACGCACACAGTATTATATCAGATAAACAGAACGGAATACTATTGCCAAGTCGATTTGCCGCTTTCAGATTATCCGCTATACGGCAAACAATTAGTCGCAATAAATGTACGGAATAATATATAACTAATCTATAATTTTGAGTATATTTTTCTCAACTAATGCAACAGGATAACGAGTCATACCTTGTTTGACTCCATTTTTCCCGAATATTTTTTCGATTGTTCCCTTGTTTCTAACTGTCATTCCTTGTATAACTTTTCCGTCAACACTTTTTCTTCTTATCGTAATACAGTTTTCATCGTATTCTTCAAGAAATTTAACGGCAATTATTACTTTTCCATTTTGTTGCGCTGTTAAAAGTTGTGCAAACTTAAAATTACCCGTATCCTCAACCAGTTTACATGCTTCCGCGTTGAAGTCAAGCTGTCCTCTTCCTATACTTACAAATGCTGATGAACGTCCGTCTGCTTGTTTGATTTTTACAACTTGCCATTCCATGATAATTCTCCTCTTTGAGTTTTTATTGTCTATATTATATGCTATATTTTTATTAATGTCAATGCTTTTCCGCAAAAACGCTAATACTTTTATTAATTACTTATTTTATTTCTTGTATTGCTAACAGAGTGTTGCTTTTTATATTAGGTTTATTCCCTTATTGATAAGATATTTTAAAACGGTAACACGTGAAAATGTATATTTTATCTCTGTTAAGTATAATTGTTCAGTATCAAACTCATTACGTGAACGAAAATGCCCGAAAATGAAAAAGAAACCGACAAAGCGGTTTCTAATTCTGACATAAACGCAGAGTGTGCGTATACGTCGCGTTTGGTGGAGTTGTTCCGTCCAAATCCGAACCTAATTCGGCGGTGATTTCGTCTATTGTGGCTGTTTTTGAGCCGTCTTTGTAGTTAAATGTGAATACTACCTTGTCATCATAGACGAACACGGCGTTCACAAAGCTCTCGACTAGTCGTTTTCGGCTTGCAATGTCAGTCAAATCAGCGTCGCGGAATTTGCTTATCCAAAAGGCAATGTGTTCCTTTGTAATCCTCGGCTTTTGTAATTCCTCGCTATAAATGGCGACTTTCAGTTCTTCCTTTTCCTGTTCTAATGCTTCAAGCCGCTCTTTTGTAGAGGGAGTGAGTATACCTTGCTGTATTGCGTTCAGCATATTCTGTATGCCGTTCTCTATCTCTTTCAGGCGCCCGTTGAGTTGCGGCAGCTTGGAGTTCTCCTGTGCGAGAATGTTGAGTATCGCATCGGCAATGTGGTCAATGAGTTCGTCGTCCATGACAATTTTCATGATGTAATGAATGACGGCATTCTCGATCCAATCTTTCTTTACGGGCTTTTTGTCGCATCCCATCTTGCGCTTGGCATGGGAGCACTTATAATAGCGATGAACGGTTCCCGTGTGGCTCCTGCCGCTCTCTCCGACCATGAACGTGCCGCATTTGCCGCAAAACAGCCGAGTCGTCAAGATATAGTCGTCCTCCGCTTTGCGCATGGCGGGGGCCTTTTGATTTCTCGCCATGATCTCCTGCACGCGATTGAACAGATCTTCGGAGACGATGGGCGGAATGGCGTCGGGGATCATCATATCGCGGAATTTGTACTCTCCGATATACCGCCTGTTTTTGAGAAGGTAGTGGACGACGTTGAGCGTGATCTTGTTTCCCTGCGTCGTGCGAATGCCGCGCCGCGTCAGGTCTTTGGCAATATCGGTCATTCTTTCGCCGTCGGCATAGCGGGTAAAAATTTCCACGACGACGGGAGCGGTCGTTTCGTCAATTTCCAGGCGCTGATCTTTCATGCGATAGCCGAATGTCAGCCCGCCGCCGTTCATCTTGCCCTTTAAGGCGTTTTCCGTCAAGCCGCGCCCGATTTTTTCGGAGAGATCGACCGAATAGTATTCTGCCCAGCCCTCAAGCATCGATTCGAG
>DVLO01000043.1 GCA_018715495.1 Candidatus Limihabitans stercoravium
TCTTGACTTTCGTGTAGTCATGACAGTTTGAAATAATGTGACGCTCGGCACAGCCTCGCTATTCCGTCACTTCGTTCCTTACAAATCCTGCTACCCTAGCCAATCGAGAAATGCGGGCGTTTAGGTCGCAACGGAAAAGATGTACAAAAGGTACACCTTTTTTATTTGCACCGAAGTACCTTTGCGACAAGATGCTTTCTAATTTATATAAATTTACCCAATGCCACAAAGTACACGTGCAGCAACACCGCCACTTCATTCCTTATAAATACTGCCACCTGATCTTTCAGGAAGGTCCTTGATAGATAACAAAGAAAGCGTGCAAAATAAGCACACTTTCTTCCTTTTCTACCGTTGGTATGTCTTTACATTTTATATTCTTGCAAGCATGACAATCTGAAGCGTGCGGCTACACTGTGAATCATTGTTTCGCCATTAAACGATTCTACATTGTTTTTTACTCCCACTACTGAATATTGTACAGCCACTACCTGAGTTTATTTGCCAATTTCTAAATCTAAAGATTAAACAATTCCAATTACTACCAATGCACCGCTACACTTCTATACTCAGCATTGTCTAAAACATCAACTTTATGTTTTGCAAAACACCACCACTGAATGCAATTGAAAATAATCAACTGTTTTGTTGCAATGCAAATAGTAATTAAAAATATTTGCTGTATTTAAGCAACTAGCAACAAGATAACACAATACTGCCTTTGTATACTAATTTTCTAGCAATTTGCTTTTTATGCTAAAATTTCGTTACTGACAATTTCATTTTTTTTAATTATTTGCGCAAAATTTGACGTAAATTGTTTGACTTATTTTTAAGTTTAAGTTAAGATAAACGTATCTTTTTCCAAGAAACTTTGCAGGAGATTGACTATGAAGATGTTGAAGGTGTTTTACAACAGACAGCTTTTTCTTTCGCAAGTCACACTTGCAACCTTTTGCGGAGCCATATACTGAAACTAAACAATCCCGTAGCACACATTGCGTGCTACGGGGTTTTTCATTTCAATATTGGCCTTGTAAAGACATTTGCCTATGAAAAATAAATTTGGAGGGAAAAATCATGGCAGAAAACACAACTACAAAGCGTAGCTGGCTTGACAGAACATTCAAGCTCAGCGAAAACGGCACAACCGTAAGAACGGAAGTCATTGCCGGTCTTACCACCTTCATGGCAATGGTTTACATCCTGATGGTAAACGCAGGCATGTTCAGTGATCCGTTCGGCGACGGAACAAACGTACTTGGCGTTTCCTACGGTGCAATCTACATTGCAACAGCATTGTCCGCAATCATCGGTACAGTACTGATCGGTTTGTTGGCTAAGCTTCCCCTTGCTCAGGCAAGCGGCATGGGTCTGAATGCATTCTTCGTATTCACCTGCGTTGTAACAATGGGATTTACCTACGCTAACGCATTGGTATTCGTCCTGATCGACGGTGTTGTATTCGTTCTGTTGACAGTCACAGGTCTTCGTAAAAAGATCTTCGATGCAATTCCTCGTGCCGTACGTGTTGCTATCCCCGCAGGTATCGGTTTGTTCATTGCTTTCATCGGTGCACAAAACGCTAAACTGGTAGTTGCTGACTCCTCTACAGGTGTTGCAATGGGTAGCATGAACCTCTTGAACAAGTCTTGGGGCGAAGTAATGCCTTTGATTGTAACAATCATCGGTCTTATTGCAATTGCTATCATGTCTCAAAAGAAGATCAAGGGTGCTATCTTCTACGGTATCATCGGTTCTACAATTCTCTACTACCTTCTTGGTCTTACAACAGATATGTACGATACATTGACTGTTTCTATCGGAAACCCCTTGAGTGCTTTCGGTGAATGGGCTGACCAAGCTTTGGTAAAGGTATTCACAGAAGGTTTCGACTTCTCTGCTTACCTTGCTAAAGAAGGTAACAACGTTGGTTCTTTGGTACTTCTTCTTGTAACAAGTTCTTTGGCATTCTGCATCGTTGACATGTTCGATACACTTGGAACTCTCTACGGTGCTTGCGCTCGTGGCAACATGCTTACAGCTGAAGGCGAAGTTCCCAACATGAACAGAGCAATGCTTGCTGACGCTATCGCTACATGTACAGGTGCTGTTTGCGGTACATCTACTGTTACAACTTTCGTTGAATCTTCCGCAGGTATCGCTGAAGGCGGACGCACAGGTCTTACTTCAATGGTTGTTGCACTTGGTTTCGTAGTTGCAATGTTCCTTGCTCCCATCGCTCAGTTGATCCCCAACTGCGCAACAGCTACAGCATTGATTTACGTTGGTGTACTGATGATGAACGGCGTTAAGGAATTGGATTGGACAGATCCTGCTGTTGCTGTTCCTTCTTTCCTTACAATCGCAATGATGGTATTCACTTACAACATCAGCTTTGGTATTGGTTTCGGTATCCTTTCCTACATCTTCATCAACCTGTTCACAGGTAAGGCTAAGGAAATCACACCTGCTTCATACGTACTTGGACTTCTGTTCATTGCAATGTTCCTGTTCACACACTAATTACAGAAGATAAAATCAAGAAGCGACATCGAATTGATGTCGCTTCTTTTTTTAACCATTTTACTTTTTTTAAACTATAGTCTATAGCTCAACAACTCAACGACGACCAACAGCGCAGCCAGAGGGCGCAACTCTGCCATACAGCAACGTTAACCAATCTCTCATAATAAGTTTGTCATTCCAGAATTACATCAAGCACAGCCCGTTTTATCGCCCCATTTCAAACAATAAATACATAATATCTACAGTCAATTTACACTACCACAACTACTGCACTTGATTAATCACTTGGATACCTTGTAAAAGCCTCTGATGTCAGAGTAATTTAGGCCGAAGACTACCTTAGAAGTTTCCAACTGACCGTAGCAGGGTCTGGTACAACATTGCACGCCTTCCCAAACATTTTCTTGCGCATGGAAATGACAAGTACTCCGCCTGTTTGACCTCAGATACAGCCAGGCAGCCTGCTTTTGCCAGACCTGAAGTGTGACGACACACTCAGATGGCAAAAAAACAAGCACCACTTGTACTTTTTACTTTTTTTTACAATTACAGTAACATTAATATCACGCATCATCAATCGACAACAATAAATTCAAGTGATGTATTGCCAAACTAAGTACAACACCGCAAAGTACATTTTGCACAGGACAAAAAAATACGCTCTCGTGTGAGAGCGTATTTTATATTTGTTGATTTTATGGAATTATAGACCCAAGAGAGCATTCCAGATAGCAAGCAACAAACGTGCTTCGGATTGTGTAGCACCGGTCATAACACCGTTGCCGCCTACTGCGCTTACGCCTTCTTCACCGCCGGCAGAAACCGAGGTACCGCTTGCAAGGTTGAATGCTGCTGTCATGTCGTAGATTTCTTCAACCGACAAACCGATGAGACTTTCAACAAATTCTGCTTGAAGTTCAACACAGGAATCATGATCTTCCCAACTTGGTGTGATCTGGTGCCAGCCTGTTACAGCGTCATTCAAAACAACAATGTCTGTGATGATGCCGTCTTCAACTGTTACTGCAACCTGAACGCCATAGTTAGAAGACCAAGCTTGGATGTAGTAATTGAAAGAGCCGATGGAAACCTGTGTTTCGTAAGCCTTCTTCAACAATTGATAGTAATCGTTGAAGTCTGTCCATGTTGCACCTGTGCTGATACCGTTGTCGTCAACGATAACGCCACTGGACAACTTGTTGTCAGCAGTAAATTCTTCCTGAGCAAATCCGTTGTTGATTACGTATTCAACGGTCTTTTCAACGTTCGTCTTCCAACCGAGTTGTGAACCGGAAGGTGTTGACCAGTAACCGTTTTGGCTCTTGAACAACTTAGCAGATGTCATTACTGTGAAGTCGTCTTCGCCTTCAGCATTTACAATTGCAACCTGATTGTTGTATACAGACAGGAAGTAAACCATAGCGTTAGCTTCGTCTTCCAACCAAGCCTTCAATGTTGTGCCTTCCATAACGTAGTCGTGTTCGGTTGTGCTGTAAGTGAATGTGTTTCCACCGAACTTAACTGTTGTGTAGAAGTGCTTTGTAACTTCACTACCGTGGCTGGGGTAAGCTTCATCAGTTGTTGTAACGTCTTCAATTGCAGCTTCAGCAGCAATGTAAGTGGGAAGGCATGCTTCTTCCAAATCTGCAGCAATCACTTTGCCTTGCAATGTGCGAATGATACCTGCTTGACCTACATAACCCTTACCGTGAACAAGACCGTAAGCAAAGCTTTGTGAAGGTTGAGCGTAAGCAACAACAAGCAATGTGATGTAGTCTTCCATGTCTGTCCATGTAGCGCCTGTATTGATACCGTTCCAGAACCA
Source organism: Candidatus Limihabitans stercoravium (assembly GCA_018715495.1). Classification (GTDB taxonomy): domain Bacteria; phylum Bacillota; class Clostridia; order Christensenellales; family CAG-314; genus Limihabitans; species Limihabitans stercoravium. The sequence goes on from DVLO01000043.1 coordinate 4,355, forward strand.
AGGTTGACCGTTTGAACTGTGTCCGTAGAACAGGTTTTCAGGACCATTCTGGTAGAAAGCAGGAACAAATGCTTCGTAGTTTTCTACAAAGAAAGTAGATGTTGCAACAGCGTTTTCTTCCCAACCAAGAGCAGGTTCGGTAGGTTTGTTCCAGTAACCGTTCTGGCTCTTGAGCAATGTCGCGCTGTTCATAATTTCGCCGTCTTCTGTCTTGCCGTCAGCAGAAACAACAACAACAACCGAATCAGTGTAAACAGCTTCAAACCAAGCACGAGCGTAAACTGTGGATTGGAATCTGTCAAGCATGGGCAATCCGTTGATAAGGTAAGTGTGTGTAGCAAGATCATATGTTGCTGTGTATCCGCCGAACTTAACTGTTGTGTAGAAGTGCTTTGTAACTTCACTACCGTGGCTGGTAACTTTATCAGTTGTTGTAACGCCTTCAACGGGTTCCTCAGCAGTTACGTATGTGGGAAGGCATGCTTCGTCAAGTGTAGCATCGGTTACAACTCCGTTAGCATCAACAGTAACCGTTGCCTTACCTACGTAGCCATTGCCGTGTACAAGACCGTAAGCAACATATTCGCTTGTAGCAGCGGGAGCCTTAGCAACCTTGTCCATTGCACTCTTAGCATTGTTTACTGCTGTAAAAACGCCTTCAGCATTTGTAGCTGCGTCTACTGCTGCTTTACCGTCTGTAACTGCCTTCTGAAGAGCAGTCCAGCCGTCTGCAGTGTAATCAGACTGTGCAAAATTTTTAGCGTAATTGTCGATTTCTGTCTTACCGGCAGTCTTAACTTCCTCAAGAGCATCTCCTGCGGGAGCGGCAGGTTGGCAAGCAGCCAACACTACTGTCAGAGCCAAAACAAGAATAACGACAAGACTCAAAATTTGTGTCTTTTTCATGTTTTTACCTTTCTCCTTAAATATTGTGTTTGTAAGATTAGACAAATCTCTACATCTAAAGTATACACTATTTTTACAATTTGTTGCAAGTGATTTACAAGTATGTATGGGAGAGAATATTATATAAATTATTTATAATAATAGAAACTTTTTATATAACTAAACCGTGCAGTATAAACATACGGCACGGCTTGGGGAAATACTAAGGATTACATCAGGTTGGCCACAATTCCGAAATGGAGTAATGTTCTCTTTCGATGGCGTTTGTCTTGAAATCCACTGCGTAACGGTGATAATGAGTGTAAGTTTCAACGTAGTCAAGCTTGATTTCTATAATACAAGTCTTGGGATCGTTTTCGTCAATGTTGGAATCGTAAAACAATGCAAACACACGGCGAAGTTCGTTGCGCAATTCAATGTTTTGCGGCGCAAGAGGATGTCCGATGTTTGTTGCTGTTCCACTGAGACGTGACATCTGTTTACACAATGCGACCTGCGGATGTGCTTCTATATCCTTTACCTTGCGGGAGTTAGACGTGGTGATTGTGTACAGCTTGCCATCCTTGTAATACCCGTTGATTTCACGTACGCTGACATTACCGTCCGACACTGTAGCAAGAGCTAAAACTACGTTGTGACCGAACTTCTCATTCAGCACTTCCATTGCTCTGTTGAAATATTGTTGCATCTTGTACCTCCTTTGGCGGATATATCCTGTAAATATTGTACCATTGTGTTATGTCAAAGTCAATACCAATTTTTGTGAATAAGTCACAATTTTGACAGACATATAATAACATTCAATGTTGAAATCTACACCACAATTTTATACCCACACTACACAAATGATACCAACTCTTATAAAACAACGCAAAAAAAACAAACGGCTTCGAAAGAATTGTACTTTCGAAGCCGAATTTTAGAAATGCAATAAATGTGAAGTTACTTTACAGCGTTGAGTTTAGCAAGCATTTCTTCAACGTCAACACCGTGATGAAGAGCAGCTTCTTCAACGGATTCGCCGTTAGCAAGCAGGCAGTGAATACATCCCATTCCGTAGGAAGTAAACACTCTTGCCGTATTAGGATTTACCTGCAAAACTTCGACAATCTTCATGTCCTTGGTAATCATTATACAAAGATCTCCTTTAAAAATTCTTACATATGTAGTCTGCACTACTGTGTAGATTTTACACCTTGAAAAACAGTTTTGTCAAACAATTTTTAGCACCACGAAGTAACGAGAAATCGACGTCTATTGCACCTGTATTGCGCATGATGAAATACGCCCCGACAAGTAATCCCAGTCCCAACAACACCAATGCGCCAATTTTCCAAGGCGATTTAGGATACCGCCCGCTGACCTTTACTTGCTTGTCGTATCCGAACACGCCCGATATGTACTGGTTGAACACCTTTTGACGATACTTAGTAGCTGTGACATACACAGGCAGCATTGCGTACTTAAACGACCTGTTACTGATACGCACATCAAGATTGAGATGTCCTACCACATCGGCGTGATACATTGAAAGTATCTGACTGTGAATACGTTCACGCATACGCTGTTTAGCCTGTTCGTAGGCATCCAGTGGCTGCACAGTGTAGTTGTCGGCAATGTAACCTGCAAGATAGCGGTCATCGTACACAACATACAACTGTTGCGGAAAAGGTTTCAATGCAGAAAAGTCTTTTTCGGGCACGTTGTTGCTACCCCTGATTAGTATGTCATCAAAAACCATGTCAATGTTTCCGTTGACATAAAACCAGTCTATGTAAGTTTCAGTGTAAGTCTTTCCATTACGCCTTACGGTACGTGTACGTCTGCGACCCAGCTTGCCGTCGTAGTAGGTATTCGTCGTGCTGTCGAAGGTCCAGACAGGCATGTAGACACCCTTCATTTCGTCTACGGCAAGATGTTTTCGGAAATCCTGAGGAGCAAGAAAACGTTTCTTGCGCCACTTCAACAAGCCGTCACGAGCTTCCTTGTCCGTTACCTGAAACGGCATTGCCGTGTCGGGTTTGACGTAAGAAAGATGTTCGGTGTCAACCACCACGGGAGAACCGCAATAGGGACAGGCCGTTGCAATCGTTCCCTTGCTCATTACCGTACTGGCACCGCAGTTGGAACAACGGTAGCACTCAACATTGTCACCGTCTGACCAACGTGGAGCCTTTTCAAGCTCTACGAAATCACGTTCATTTACATTGTAATTAAACTGAATGTCAACCTTGCTGTTGCAGTGTTCGCACACCATGTCCTGCGTTTCGGGATCATACACAAGGTAAGCGCCGCAGTTGGGACACTTGTGTTGCGACGACTGTCTCAAGGTAGCATTGTTTCCCTGTTCATCGTACATAGCTTACCCCAACTTTGTTCCACATTCGGGACAGAACTTGGATGTACTCTTTACTTCAGCACCACATTCAGGACAGTGTGCCTTGTCGGATTGCTGTTTAGCACCACATTCAGGACAGAACTTCGCCGTTGGGGAAATTGCCGCACCACATTCGGTACAATGCTTGGTATTTTTGCTCTTGGGCTTTTCAGCAGGGGTATCCTTAGCCTGAGCAATGTTTCCGAAAGCACCGCCCAGTACACTGCCAACATTCATTCCCATACCCATGCCGACAAATGTTCCTGCCGAACCGGGATTTTTAGCAGCTTCCCCAAGTGCATCGGCAGCCTTCTTCTGGGCGTATGTACCCATCTTGTCGCCAAGGATTCCAAGAGATGTTCTTTCGTCCAATGCCTTTTCCACCGATTCGGGGAAATTGATGTTTACAATGGTGAAATTGGTGATTTCAAGACCAAGTTCATCGAACTTAGGACGTGCATTGTTCAATACCATTCCGCCAAATTCTTCGTAGTTGCTTGCCATATCCAGTGCGGAAATCTTGCTTTCGGCAATGGTATCACTCATCAATGACAGCAGCATATTGCGAAGTTGTCCGGCAATGTCTTCTGTCTTGTACAGTGATCTTGTGCCGAAAACTTCCTTCATAAACTTGGCAGCATCATTCACCCTGAAACCGTAAACGCCGTGTGCTCTGATACGCACCATTCCAAAATCATTGTCACGCAATGTGATGGGATTAGTTGTGCCCCATTTCTGATCAAGGAACTGCTTGGTATTTACAAAATACAATTCCGCCTTGAAACGTGATTCGCCCTGATACCAGATACTTCCGATACCTGACAAGATAGGCAGATTTTTTGTAGTAAGTTTGTACTTGCCGGGAAGAAATACATCGGCAATTTTACCAAGATGCACAAACACAGCTACCTGCGATTCTCTGACAGTAAGCTGCGAACCGCTCATGATTTCCTGATCTTTCATGTCGAAACGGTGGACAAGGGTATCGCTACTTTCGTCCGTCCATTCCAGAACTTTCCACATTTGTTTTCTGAACCAACCCATACTGAAATCTCCTTTGTAGTTGTATTTAACTGTGTGTTTTTGTATATTATACCACAAAAATACGCATTTGCAATAATCTTACAAAACTTTTGAGCATAAATTACACCAGTGAATACTGTCAAAAGGAGATGAAAATCATGCTGTACATAAATCAGATGAGAGGCAAATCACTTGTAGACATAAACAGCGGAAATCGTTACGGGCACATCGTCAATGTTCTGTTCGACAACTGCCTGACGCATTTTACAGCCAT
>DVLO01000044.1 GCA_018715495.1 Candidatus Limihabitans stercoravium
CAAATGATGTTCACGCATATCTAGTATAACAGATATCTTGAATTCTGCACTATATTTTCTCTGCTTTGTTCCTTTTTTTGCCATAAAAAATGTGTACCTCCAAAAGTGTCTAACTTTTGGGGTACACATCATTTATACCGTCTATTTTGGTTGTCTTAAAACTTGTTTATTGCAACAATTTAATTATCTGTTTTATTTTCTTTTAACATTGATAATGTGAAAAATTAAAATCAGCATTAAACAAAACCCTTACACCCATATAATAAATCATAAATAAGTCAACAAAATTACTTTCTTCTACTTTCATAATTCTTTATTATTAATTAATCGATTTCTTTTCACTACGCTCTAAATTAGGCAAGGCGAACTTTAATGATACAAGATAAGTTTATATTATTTATTCCTTAAATATCTTTAAAATCGGATAATATAAAATTGTCCATAAAAATATGTGACAGTCTTGATACAAGTCGGTGTCGCTTTGCTCCACCGAAAGACAAGCACACGCTAATAATCTAATTGCATTTTGTTGCAAAAAGAGCGGTTGCTGGCATGGCGTAACGCAATCCGCTCTTTTGCTTTTTTATTTTCTTCTCTCTATTTTCCAGTGTAAGCGAATATTCTTTGTTGTCAAGGTTAAAGTGCATGTCAAAAGATTTGTAGAGTTGAGTATTTTCACGACAACCTATGACAACGGCAGAAGTATTCGTTTTTTTGCAATTAAGCGAGAGTTGGTGCAAAAAGAAAACATAGGCAGCTTTTTGCCTATGTTTCTCTTAAATAATCGGCTAGTTTCAAAAGTAAGTAACTAAAGTCCATCTTTTTTTGTTGGTTGAATTCAATTACTTTTCAAATCCTCTGAACACTACGCCAAGGTACTCAACGCCTACCTTCAGGTAAACAATGAGATCGCTTGATGTTTCTTGTGACATGTCGCCTTTAACAGGCACAAATCCAAGTTGATCACCCCCAAATACAACCCATGAGTTACCGCAATTGATAATGGGAGCTCCTGCCGCTTCGACTGATATTCCTGCACCAGGTATTTCATATTTTCTGATATACTGGTATGTTGCGTCTGTAGTTGAGAATACCTTGTCACCAATTGTGAAGTTGATGTCAACGGGGTGTTGGTTTGTCAGCAATTCACTTGTGTTGGGGATGAGTGCCGATACCATGTTGAAAGCAATTCCGTCACCAATTTTTGTTGTAAATGTGTACTTAGCATTTGAAACATTCGCCAAAATTGCCTTCAACGTACCAGCAAATTCCGAAACGCCGTTGATTACAAACCATGTTTCCTGACCGGACAATTGGCTGATGAGTTGTGTTTCAGCGTCCACTGTCCAACGTGGGTTGACATAAGTTTCGTTGGGGTTTGTGTTAGCGTCTTCGATTACAAACAACGGACCACCACTGTTCTTCATGATGCAGTTAGTGATTGTACCGCCCTTTGTCTGCCAGTCAAATACCATGTTGCTGTAGGAGTCGTACCACTTGCAGTTAGAAATGTGGCTGTCGCCTGCAAGGTTGGGATCCTGGTCGTAAAGGTCGGCGATGAGGTTTGTAAAGAAGTTGATTGATACGATGTTATCGATTGTAAGGTTTTGCGACTTGGAGTGAATGAGCAACAAGCCTTGAGGTCCGTTTACTTCTTCACGGGGAGCATTACCTGTTGCGTAGATGTCGTAGATACCGCAATCCTTGGTTACTATGCCCTGCTTTTCCGAAGGACTTTCGAAACCGAACAATGAGTAGTGAGGTTCGCTTGAGAAACTTGCGTCAGTTGGCTTCATTCCTGCGTCAATTACAACTCGGATGTCATCCGCAACATTAACGGTGTGGTAGTTGCCGTACAAGTTGATTGTACCGCTGTGACCGTACAAAGCTCTTTGAATTTCACCTCTTTGGTCGATTGCGTAGTTGCCTTCACGCAAAGATCCTTCAATGTAGTCGGCAATTGTCTTACCGGATTCGTCACTGTCGTACTTCTTGCCTTCGTACATTTTCTTGACAGATTCAAGGTCGCTGTCGCCACTGTTGAAGAAGTAACCTGCAGGCAGACTTTGTTTGTCTACCGAAATGTTAGAGTGAATAAACACTGCTTTAACTGTTGCAGCGTATTCGCTCAAGGGCTTGCTGTCCCAAGGCATTGTCTGAGCCTGAATTGTCGCCATTGCGTTTGTGTGAACGTTGTCGAATACTGCAAGGCTCTTAGCGTCATAAACGTTGTAACCTTCTTCAACGCTGATTTCAATGTCCAGGGAAGTGTTGCTACCCAACATTGTTGTGTCGTACATGGATGAAACAGCAATGTTTAACTTGTACTTGTTACCTACTGCATCTGCAGTGAATTGGTAACGGTTGTTAGAGATTGACACATGAGATTCCAATTCCGAACCTTCCAGCTGTACGTAGGAATTGCCGTTCCACAAATAAACTGTTGCCACTGTGTTGACGTTGCTGACGATTTCGAAATTGTCGTCGGTTGCAACGGGAACAAACACAAAAGCATTATCCGCACCTACACGATAGGGATTATCTGTAATAAAGAAACCGTTGTCGTCTTCAATAGCTATATTGTTGAGATACTGTTGGTAACCTGCCGAATAGGTGAAGGACAACAACTTAGCTTGACCTGAAATTGTAATTTCAACTTCAGCGTGTTTAGTATTTACAATTTCATCACCAACAACCACATTGTAAGTTATAAGGTAAAGCACAGAACCAATGTGTTGCATGTTGGGAAGATCGTATGTCAATCCGGCGCTGTTGTGAGCAACTTCTTCAGTTGTGCCGTCTGTGTAATGAAGAATCAAAGTACAGTTGGGAACAAACGTTTCGCCTACTGTGTACTCAGTCTTCAATGTGCCTTCCTTTATGGTGATGTTCTCAACGGAAATTACAGCAACTTCCACTTCATTGGATGTTACACCGCCTACAGACACTGTAAATTGCTTGTTTCCTGCAATCTTGGTGTCAATTGGTGTAAAGTTTACAATGTTGTCGGAACCCTTGACAACCACTTCATCTTCAGAACCTTCGTAGGTAACTGTTACAGTAAACTGTGAGTAATCCACAGGTTGTCCTTGCTTGAATTTAGCATTTTCTGCAGAAAGAACAACACCTGTTACTCTAGCAGTGTCACTGTTTACATTGAATGTAGCAGTCGTCGTCTGTCCACTGTAGCTGATTGTAACAGCGTATTCGCCTTGAGCAGTGATTGCAGGTTTTTCCAACACTACTGTGGAAAGATTGTCTCCGACCTTGATTTCCTTTTGACTTCCGTCATCGTAACTTACAACAAGCACAATGTCATTGTAATTGATGGCAGCAGCACTTTCGTAGCTGTCGGCAAATGTTCCTTCCTTAACTTCAATCGAAGTAACCTTAGCAATGTCTTTTACAACAACATTTACTGTCACTGACTTTCCTTGATACTGCAACGTAAGTTGCTTTGTTCCGGATGTGGATGTATCAATTGCATTGTGTGTGATCTGTCCTTCGCTATTGGTTACCGTTGTTGTAGAATCGTCCGTGTAAGTTGCTTCCAGTTGGATAGTTGAGTAGTCAGGTGTTTCGCCCACTGTGTATTCAAGAGGGAAACTTCCTTCTACAAGGCTGATACTTTCTACTGTTGGCCTAGCTGTTACGGTTACAGCAATCAGCTTGGAAAATCCAAGGTACTTGATGCTGACATTGAAAGATCCTTCTCTTTCCGTGCTGATTCCAAGAAATTCAACGCCTTTTTCTTCAAACTGACTGTAATTGATTGTTTCTGTTGTATTGTTGTCGTAGGACACAGTAATGGACAAACTGCTGTAATCTACAGTGTCGCCCACAATGTACCGGGTCTTGAAATCATCTGTATTGAATGTTACATTTGTTACCGTTGGCTGACATGCCGTAAGCACAAGAAGATTTGCACTGACAAGCACCACTGCAAGTAAAACTGCAACTAATTTCTTTTTCATTTTGCACTCCTGATTTTTTAAAATATCTATTATAAAAACACGTTTTAAAAACAATGTTGGGTTTTTGTTGCTATACTGTAGTACATTTTACTTAAAAAGTATACTGCACATATATTTAACAATACTTAAAATTTAATCAGATGTCAAATAATATGCCTGTTTCCTGGCCTGAAGGAATCATGACGTAGATGTCGCACAAAACAGTGACGTTTCTTCCGTCCGTGGAATGTAGACGAACACTGATTGTTCCAGGCTTGGAAAATATGAGGTTACCGGACACCAACTGTGCTACTCCTTGGTCGGATTGGTAGTAAATTTCTACCGAAACGGCATTTCGATTGGTGGCGTTGGCGGGAAGAGCTTCGAATGTAAGAGGAACGGTCAATCCGTCAACGTAGTCGAAATACATGTAGAGACTTCCGTCCTGACGAGTCTGCAATTCGCTGTTGGTGATGTTGATTTCGTTGATGTAGATGATCGGGTTGTAGGAAGAAACTTCCAGTCCGAAAAAGCCCACCACTGCAATGGAAACAAAGTAAATGGCGGCAATTACGATTATTGTTGATTTTTTCATCATTACCTCCTTTACTTTTCCATGTAATACAGTTTAACTCTGGTGAAATACAGGTAAAGCCTTGCACCAAGGAATACCAGTGCCACAAGGCCGATCTTGATAAACGCCATTGTCTGACCTTCTTTCAACAGGAAATACACTGCAAATGCGAACAATGCAGAAATCAGGAAAGACAACACCGTTGCCTTGCGTTCGTTTGGATTGTCGAAAGACACGCCTACGGTGGAATACTGTCTGCTTTGCGGATTCATTATGTCAAGTTCCGCACTCCAGAAGATGTAGGCAATGTTGACAAACACCACGATTACTGCAAGCAGTACACTGTCTGTTACAGATGTTCCGGTTACGTTGGCAAAGCCCACCGTAGCAAGCACAACGGAAAGTGTTGTAGCAACAAGGTTTACATAAAGTTTAGCAACGACACTGTTTGCGTAGCTTACAGGTCTTGTCTTGATGATGTAGCGTGCATTTCCTTCACGGCTGTAAACTGACGCCAGCACTGAGTTCTGGGATGTGGAAATGAGCAACATCAACAGCACGTTGAACGCAACCGCCATGTGCTGACCTGCCAGTCTTGTGTTCATTGCGACGAATGTCTTGTTCAAGAAAAAGATTGCAACGGGCAAGACTGCAATTTGACCAAACACCTTGACAATGTATGTCAGGCTGCGGAAATTCATTGTAAGTTCCTGTGAAATTGCACTTGTCTTTGCCGAATGAACCTTGTTTGGTTTTGCCTTGACGTTGTTGTTTTTCTCAAATTCAAACTGTTTGCTTGCCATATAGAGAAACAACGGACGTGCAAGCAGATAGGAAATACCGATCAGTACTGCCATTGAAGCAACCAATACAGCAAGAATGACAAACGTTTGAAGAGAAAACAGCTTGTAAACGTAACCGACAGTCTGACCGACAACCATCACAGTGATGTAGTTGAGCAATGCAAACTTGTCGCACACCCACTGCAATGCGTCCTGAATTGCGTAGTATATTTCACCCCACTGACCAACAAGGTTGATGTTTTCGGGGATCAATGCAATGAGTTTGACGATAACAAAAGTAATTGCTGCCAATCCCAATACACACAATACGCCACGCAGGATTCCGTTCTTGATCACCCTCATTACGAACATCAGCGGAATGCTGACAACTGAAGCAACAGCTACAGGCACAAGAGACACAAGAAAGATGCACGGAATGAGCCACAAATAGTAGTAGAATGCGTAACCGTTAACCATTCCGAATGCCACGAAAAGAGGAAGCGTAAACAGTATGCTTTTCTTCAGTTCGTAGATGTAGTAAAGCGTAAGTTTGGACAAAAAGACGGTATTTGTACTCACGGGCATTGTGAGCAACACCTTGTTGTCAGTTGCAAAATACAGAGCATTGGTAAGACCTACCGTGCAACCTATCATTGACAGCAATTGCATTGCAATGAACACGACAGACAGCACGTTGACGGGAAGGTTGTCCCAGAATGAGAATATACGCAACATCACCGCCACCTTGAACAACAGGAATATCACCGCAGTGACAGCCACCACTGACAGGACAGCCAACGCTGATTTTAATATCAGTTTGCGTCTGTTACCCATGAATGACAGATCCAACTTGTCCTTCAATTGCATCAAGACAAGGGTTTTTAGATATTTCATTTCTTCACCCCTTGATTTACTGCAATGGGCAGAACTTCACTGCCTTCAACAACATCCATGTAGAATTGTTCAAGAGTAACACCGGATTCTTCAATTTCCTTGACAGTCTTTACGCATTGAATCTGTCCCTTGCGAATGATGCCGATCTTGTCGCAGATACGCTCAACAACGTCAATGATGTGACTGCTGAAAAATACGATGTTTCCTTCTTCGGCATGTTGTTTCATACATTCCTTGACCTGGTAAATACTGTTGGGGTCAAGACCTGTCAGCGGTTCGTCCAGTATCCACACCTTCGGATTGTGTATCAACGCTGCCATGATTGTGACCTTTTGCTTCATACCGTGAGAGTAAGTCTTGATCTGGTTGTCTATTGCCGTTTCAAATTCAAAGAGTTTGATAAATCTGTTTAAACGTTCGTCACGCAGTTTCTTGTCAACGTCATAGAGATCGGCAACATAATTGATGTACTCTCTTGCCGTAAGTTTTTCGTACAATGCGTAGTGATCGGGAACAAAACCTATCTGTCTTTTAGCCTGCACAGGCTGACGCTTAGCATCGTATCCGCACACTTCTATTGTGCCATCTGTGATGGTCTGTATTCCCACAATACTCTTGATGATTGTGGATTTTCCTGCGCCGTTGGGTCCCAAAAATCCGAATATTTCTCCGCCTACCACTTCAAGGTTGGCATCTTTTACGGCGTAAACGTCACTTTTGCCGTATCTTTTTGTAAGGTTTCTAAGTATAAGTTTGTTGGTGTTTTCCATATTCAACGGTTCCTCAATCTTTCCTCCCAGAGTACTGCTGATTGCAATGCAGTCAGCCCTATAAGCCTTGTTTCGGCTGTGAATATCCGACCAGCTTGCCGCAACGTCGTAGCCCAATTCATATACGAACCAAACGCCCAGCGCCAACGCAACATACACAAGGAAAAACAATGCCTGATACAACGGATAAAATGTAAGGGTCAACAACTTGTCGCCCACCTGCCACTCTACTGTCCATACGATGTCACGCAGATTTTCAGCCCAGTTACCCAACTGACTTGCAACATAATCGCTGTTTAAGAAGAAGTAGTCAACACTTGCGTCGTAGTTAGCAAACAGTGCATTCAGGAAAAGTATCACAACGAAGTACACTGCAAATCCCACCATTGAGTACTTGAATTCCCTGAGTCTTGGACGGGGGAAAATTCCCAGTCCCACCACCAGCAGCGGCATGAAGAATGCCTGATAGTGATTGACCCAGAACAAAACAACACTGGCACTTGTAGCCACACTGTTGCTGTAGTTTGGTATGAGCAAAGCGATAAATGCGCCTAGAACGTTTATGAAATAGGTGAAATAGAAGATCTTCTTGCCATTGAACATCAGACACAACGGAGTGATGTACATTGCCGTGTGACACAAGTGCAACGGAAGATTGGAAATGCGTTGCATGTCGACAAAACGGTAGTCGTTGGAGAAAATCAGCAAACTTGCCAATGCGTAATACAACAACACCAGTCGGCGGGTACGCAAACTCTTGTTCTTCAGCACAAGATACAGCACAAGCGGTATGATAAATCCGAAATACAAGCCTATGCGGTGAGCTTGGGAGAAATCATCTAAGTACCAAGTGACATTTTCAGTACCAACAACGGCATTGAGTGCGTAGTTGGGAATGTTTACAACGATCATTGCCAGCACTGCCGCTACAATTGAAAGGGCATTTGTTCTGACATTCCACTTGCATTTGAGCAATGATGCCATGCTGTATCCCAGCCCGTAGCCCGTACCAACGGAAATCATTACGCTGCGCACAGTCAGTTGTTCAATCGCACCCGCCCCTTCGATTGCCGTTATATATTGCGGAAGAGCAAAGAATACTACAGCAAATGCTGCCGTGCCGAAAACAGCAACAATCTTGTCGAAGGATGCCATACGGAAAAACGGATGCAAAGATACTGCCAGAGCTGCTGCAAAATACAATGTCACAAGTACAAGTGCGAAAACGATACTTTGCTTTGTGGCGAAGTCCACCGTCGTCTCCAGATTGTTCACCTGCGACAGGACGTCTTCAGCCAGAAGATGACGTACAAACAAACCGACTCCCATAAGAGCCGATGTTATCTTTAGTAAAATGTTATTTCTGCATTTTGAGGCGACAACAAAAGTGACCACCGTCAAAACTGTTGATATCAAATAGTAGTAAACTGTTGCTTTCACTTTATCTCCCCGAATTCAACGCTACGTTGAAATATTATTTATACACTGTCCAGTTTACTATTTTATCAAACTATATTTTAATAGTCAATAAAATGTAAACTAAATGCGTCAAAATTTGCCAAACTTCCCTTAATTTGGGCACAAGCGTATAAATAATAGAAAAGTTTTGTTTATCTTTTATTGAAATTGCCGTTATTTTTAGCATATATTTCATCACAAAACGCAATCTTTCTTGATTCTAGTGTGAGATTTTTGGGGAAAATTATTACACTTTGCGACGGTGAAAGCCACAATGTGCCAAGACACAAAAAGACGGCGCCGTGCCCTGAAGGTGCACTGCGCCGTACAAGTTTAAAGTTTTTCCGAAACGAATACGTTTTTTATAGCGTCGGCAATTTCCTGTTCCTTCCCTCCGTCTACCGTAACAGTAATTGTTTCGCCCTGTTTTACCTGCAATGCCATGACGGAGAACATACGCCTGGCGTCGGCATGCTTGTCCCTGTAAATGATGTTTATGCAGCTGTCTTTATAGGGCGCAACTGCTCTGACAACCAATCCTACCGGTCTTGCATGTAATCCCATGGGATCGCTTACTGTGTATTGAAATTGTACCATTGTTTTCCTCCTTGAAAACCACTTATTGATTCAGTACACTGTTGTCACGCAATGCGCTGTCAATTGTTGCTTCAAATGAAGTTCCTTTGAGATTTTTGGCAGCACGTAAAAGATACTTCTTGGTCAACTGCTCATCGCCCTTGTGATAGGCAAGTCTTGCAATACGATACTGAGTCACCCCACGCACAACAGGATGAGAGGTCACAGAAGCCTTCTGTTTCAGATTGTCAATAAAGCCGACATCTTTTTCAATGTAGACCTTGACAATTGCATCGGCTTCCTCAATGATTTCTCTGTACTTTTCCGTTTTGTCGGCTTTAAGTCTTTTTAGAAAATCGACCAGCATATCACGACTGGCTACAGTTTGTTCGGCACTGTTGCGTTGTGCAAAAAAACTCAACCTTGTTTCAAGGAATTCCAATTTCTCCTGCGGCTCAAGTTTCATCTTGTCCAGGTTTTCTATACACTGCAGTGCGTTGTTCTCATCGCCCTTTGCTATGTATCCCTTCAACATCATGAATTCAATTACACTTTTTCTGAACACCCACCGCAATCGTCTGTTGTCTCTAAGACGCTGCAAGTACAGATCCACATTCGAAACAAGCAATTCATCTAAAACTTTTACCGAATGTGTGCGTGCATCGGAAAGCATACGCAGTGTGATGCCGACAATGGCAGACATCAGTACAAAGCCCAACAGATAACCCCAGTTGTTTTGTAAAAATTCACCGACAGTATCAACATTAAACATGCTCATCTGACGTTACTCCGTGGGATAAACCAATACCGACTGCACTGTAACCTCTGCAGCAAGTTGTGCAAGTTGTCTTGCACTCAACTGCCTGTTGAACGTTATTTCCGTAAAGGCGGAAGTATTTATCCCCGCCACCACTGCGTATCTGTCACAAGTCGTACAGAGAAATGCTGCTTCACGAAAGGGCGAACCTCCCGCAAGATCACACACAAAAAGAACATCGTCCTGTCCTGTTTCTTGCAGTACGTGCATTAAATTTACCTTCAATGTTTCCAAGTCGTCCTGAAGATCGAAATCCACGAAATGCATTCCTTCGGGCTGTCCGATCAACATTGACAAGTTTCTCTTTACCGCCGATGCGTATCCACCGTGTCCTGTTACAACTACTTGTGTCATCCAAACCACCTTCCTGACACAACAGGGTCGGAAGATTTTCCGACCCTGCGGTCTGTATTTACATATTTTTTGTACCTTTTACAAGTTCCGTGTAATCGGCATATACTTCCTGCATGTATTCCTTGGGTACTTCTGTTACGTTGGGTGACACGAAGATGTGCATCTTGTGACCCATTTTCTGCAACAGCAATGCCGTTTCGGACGCTATAGACTGCGCAATTGTAATCACTGCGACAGTGGAACTTGCGCCCACTTTCTGATAGTATCCCTCAATGGGCACCAATGCATCTTCAAGCGGACAGCAATTGTCAATAAGTATGTCTGCAACATCCCCCAGTTTGTTGCCTGATGAGTGTGTAGCTACGGCTTTCATGTAGTTTTCGCCGCTTGTCACGGCAATTACTTTCAAGCCTCTTTCCTTAGCGTACATTGCCGCCTCAATAGGTGCTGCATTCAGACCGCCGTGAGAGAACACTATCAAAACCTCTCCTTCACGGAAATTGTAACTTTGCAAAAAGTTTTGTATGTAACCTTCCTGTCTTTCAATCCACAGCAATTCTCTTGCGCCGCCTGGACCGATTACATTGTCCCACATCAGTCTTGGGTCCATGCAAGGATGCCAGCCCACTACGCCGCCGTAACGTGGAAACACATCCTGTACCGGCAGAACACTGTGACCGCTTCCGAACAGGTGAACAAGTTTGCCCTGATGAATGGCGTCAGCACACAGCCTTGCAGCCTTTTCGATGTTTTCGCCCTGTTCAACGTTGATTTTTTGTAAAATCTTGCTGATTTTTTCAATGTATTGCAACTGTTTCATTTAACCACCTCACTTTACAACTGACAATCACGCAAATGCACCCACGTTGGGTATGTATCCGATAGCTGTCAACACTGCCGCCAATACAAGAATCAATCCCATGATTGCAATGGGCGACCAACGTTTCTTGGTGTACAATCTGTAAACAACCAGTGTCAAAGCCAATGGAACAATCTTGGGGAATACGTTGTTGAGCAGTGTGTCAAGATTGAACACCGAAACAAGCTGTTCTACATACTCAGTACCGTTGAACACTTCCTGCATTGCCTTAATGTCGATGTTCAATGTGCATGTGACGAAGTTGGCTGTCAATCCGCCCACTACAATGAGACCAAGAATTGTAGCTGTCGACATCAGTTTGTCCAGTTTACCCGACGCCATGAACCTGCTGATACCTTCAAGACCTGCCTTATATCCCAGTCTGAACAGGTACCATGAAAGGAAATAGGTACCAACGGGATAAACAATCATATAAACCACAGCCCCCACCCACGGTGCGGAAGTAAGGCTTGTTGCAACTGCAATACAGATTGTAAGCAACAACGGAATGATTGTCGCAACCCACAGTGAGTCACCGATTGCGGATGTAGGTCCGATCAGTGCAACCTTGGTTTCGGAAATCATTTCCGCAGTACCCGTTCCGTTTGCAAGTTGTTCTTCCATGCCGATACAGATACCGTTTACCACCGAACCAACCTGCGATTCGGTGTTGAACAACGTGATGTGACGTTGTAAAGCCTTGGCTCTGTCTTCCTTAGTTTCGTACAGTTCTTCCACAACGGGCGCCATTGCCTGTCCGAAAGCCATACCCAACATGGATTCCGCCTGTTGTGAACATCCGTTCCAGAAAAACCAGTTGTTAAATGATTTTCGCAATGTCTTTTTGCTGACTTGTTTTGTCATATCAGGCCACCTCCTCATCGGAATGTTTTTTAACAATCACACTGTACACGATTACAGCAACAACAATTGCCACCACCGCAATTGCCATTGAAGACAATCCGAAATAGGTTGCCAATACAAAACCGCCCATAAAGATTGCCCAATGAACCTTTCTCTTGATGAGGAAGGACAGAATGATGCCCATACCAAGAGCCGCCATCATGTTTCCGAATGCCGTAAGACCTGTTGTCAGCCATGCCGGAATTTCAAATCCACCGGTTGCTTCTCCCGCAGCACTGATACCAAGTAAAACAATGATTGCGGGAACAAAACGGCAAAGAAAACCAATTGCCTGACCGCCGATTACGTTGGGCATCCACATTTTTTTCGTGTCACCTTCTGACGCAATCTTGCCAGCCCAACGATTCAGTACCACGTCAAGTGCGTAGTGAACGTTCCACATCGTACCGCCGATTACACCGCCGATACCTGCACCCGCAAATGCAAGTCCTATCAACGCTTCGGTAGACGTTACGGTGTTTTTCAACGCAATGGCAGTAAAGGTGCCGACATATGTAGCGTAAGACAAATCCCACGCAACCGCACCGCCCGGTGTGACATTGGCAAGGTAGGCAATCTGCAACGGAACGCCCACCGCCATTGCCGTGGACACATCTCCCATTATAAGCCCCGTAACAAAGGACGCAATCAGCGGTCTGCCCAGACAGTACCAACCAATTGTATTACCTACAATTGACCCAATGGCTCCAAGGTAAATAAACAGTGCTACTAATACTGCTTGAAGTACCATCATAGAGTATTACCCTCCTAAAAAATTTATTTGTTTATATCCACAGGAAATTTCATTCCCGCATCAATAATTACCTGATTTCCGAACGCATTTCCGACCACGTTTTCTTGAGCGAATTGGGCACTGTCTGATACACAAGATTTACCCCTTCACCTGCCACTTCGTCCAACAGTTGCACGTCTTGTTTGCTTGCGAAAAACACCGACCCGCCGCCCTTTGTCAGGTTGTAATCATCGGGATTGCGTTTACTTGCGTTGCCGATAATACACATGTCGAATTTCTTTAGCTCTTCACGGTAATTTGCAAGGTCTTGAGTAAAACGTGTAACAAACAATCTGTTTTTCTCAGTTTCAGACGACATCAGCTTTTTCGCCTGTTCGGATGTGACGACATGCGCCCTGTACTGTTTGGGAATTCCCATCAACATGATCGTCTGCAACATCGGTGAAGTTGCCAACTTATCATCAATGGCAATGATCTCATTTATTTTTAAAAACCCGCACCAAGCGGTGACAATCTGTCCGTGAATAAGACGGTCATCTATTCTGAAATAATCTTTACCCATTTAACATCCTCCGATTTATATGCTGAATTGAGTGTTTGTACTTCATTACGTCAAAATGCGACGGAAAAATTACTTTTTATCTTGAAACAGACTTACTTTTGTGATATAATTGCAAAGTAAGCAATCAAGTAGTTTCTGAGGTGAAAATGAAAAAAATTTCTCTTTCCGACCGTAAAACCAAGTTCAATGTCATTGCAATTACACTGCTTACACTGGCTGTTGCAATCGTTGTGATTGTGTTGAATTCAGCTTCCGTTGTTGTGGTAGTTGTCGCAAGTGTATTGGGAGCAATTGCTCTGCTCATCGCATTGTTCTACATGTCAATCGTGTTGTCGGAAAGAGTGGAAATCGAAGGCAACACGTTGACCGAAAGGTGTCTTAACAAGAGTTCGCAAACAGACACTACTTCCGTTGCCGCAGTACTTACAGCTCAACGTACAGTGGGACACACTACGACACGGGCAATACTGCTTTTGGACAAAGACAATATCACAATATGCACATTAAACTGTTTTTGCTCAGGCAACGGTTACAACGCCGAACTGATTGCAATGGAAATTGCCAAGGCATTGAATGTTGAGTTCATCCCCACAGTTGATCCGTCACTGTACGGCAAGAAATCCAAGTCAAAGACCAACGTGTCCACCCAACAAGTGCAAACTCCGACAAATTTCGACGAACAGGACGACAATGAGATACAGTAACCTGTTCTACACTACAATATTCACAATACAAGACAGTAGAACACACACCATAGTCAGTTTAAAGTGTATTTAGCCTCACACCTCAACATTTTTTACGGGCAAATACAATTGAAACAAACATTCATTACACGTAATTTTAAGGTACGTTGTGTAGAATTTTGCATGAAAGATAACCAAGCTCAAATGACATATTCTGCAGAGGCCACTACCGAAAGACTTGCATTTCGTCTGAAATTATTTGTTTTTTTCTCTCAATTTTAAAAATTTTGAATGTTTGTAAATACAATAGAGTATCACAGAATGTAAATAAGGAGATTTCAATGAAAGAAAACCGCACCGAAGTTGGAACAGACAAACAAAACAATGCAAAAATCGGCGGCACTATCGGATTGGGACGAATAATATCCGTTGTACTTGTTGCCGTTGCCATTGTGGCAATCTGTGTGATACTTGGAGTACAGAGTTTCAGCAAAGGCGAAACAACACAAGGTGCGCTGTACGTAGTCCTGGCTGTAATAGGCGTAGCGGCAACAGTCGCAATACTTATACTAAATAACCTGAATGGTAAAAAACAGTAAACAAAGGAGAATTAAAATGGCTACTGTTCTGAAAAATGCCAACGTGCTGACGCCCAACGGGTTCAGACGTTGCGACATACTTATAAAAGAAGGCAAGATTCTTGACATGGGCAACCTTCAGCAGGAAGGCACTGATCTTTCAGGCAAGACTGTGATTCCCGGATTGTGGGACATTCACACACACGGCGGATTCGGTCACGACTTCAATGAAGCAAATGCCGAACAAATGGAAGAAATACTACACTTCTACGCAAGAAACGGAGTGACAAGTGTACTGGCAACCGTAATGACAGACCGTGACGAAACAATCAAACGTCAACTTACCATTCTCAGTGAGGTGGCAAAAAAACACCCCATTGTCAAGGGAATACATCTTGAGGGCCCCTTCCTTTCGGCGGAATACAAGGGGGCAATGCCACTTGAATACCTGCAAATTCCCTCCTTCGAAAAATTCGAAGAATACCAGAAGTGCGCCAACGGTCTGATAAAACTGGTAACCATTGCGCCCGAACTTCCTCACGCAACGACTGTAATTCGTCGTATCTCAAAAAGCGGAGTTGCGGTATCTCTGGGGCACAGTTCCGCTTCATACGAACAGACAGTATCGGCAATAAAGGCAGGGGCTAAAAGTTTTACTCACCTGTTCAACGCAATGCGCCCCATACACCATCACACACCGTCCATTGCACTGGCGGGACTGGCAACAGACAACTACACCGAAGCAATTGTAGACGGAAGACACCTTCATCCCGATGTTGTAAAATCCATTGCTAAAATCAAGAAGGACAAGATGATTGCCATCACCGACAGTCTGATGTGTGCAGGTCTTCCCAACGGCGAATACACTCTTGCAGGCACGCCCATCGAAGTGGAAGACGGAGATGCGTGGATAAAGGGTACTAAGACACGTGCAGGCAGTACGCTTACAGCAATAGAAGGACTTCGAAACGTAATGAAATTCTGCAAGTACACATTGGAACAGAGCATATCGTTTTTCACTTCAAACCCTGCAAAAATGCTGGGTATGGCTGATAAAGTGGGCACTGTTGAAATTGGTAAATTTGCCGATCTCTTGGTACTGGACGACAAATACAACCTGATTGAAACATATATAAGCGGAAACAAAATAAACTGATACTACCAAAATAAAAAGGAGTATTTGTTGAAATTCAATGGATTAGGTGTATCGGAAGGAATTGCAACGGGGAGTATATTTTATCTGACCACCCCCGATCTGACTGTTACACGCATTGACAATTGCGATGTAGTCAGTCAACGTCAACGTTTTTTAAAGGCAGTAAACAAGGCGAAAGGTCAACTCCGACAACTGTACGAACGCACTCTTGAAACTGACAGTGAAAGTGCTGAAATTTTCCACGTTCACATGATGATGCTGGACGACCCGGACTTTACGGAAGGTGTAGAGCAGTTGCTCAATCAAGGTTTAAATGCCGAATACGCTACACGCACCGCAGGTGACAATCTGAAGAACATGCTGGAAGGTCTTGACGACGACTACATGAAAGCACGTGCCGCAGATGTCTGTGACATCACCGACAGAGTCATTGCAATATTGAAAGGAATTGACCAAACACCACTTAAACCCAAAGGAAAGGTAGTTGTAGTAGCCGATGAACTGTACCCAAGTCAGACAATGAAACTGAACAAGGATTTCGTTGTGGGATTTGTAACACGACACGGTTCTCAAACGTCGCATTCGGTAATACTTGCACGGTCAATGGGTATTCCCTGCATTGTTAACGTTCAGAGATTCAATGACATTCCGCACAGCGGAACAATCGCAATGGACGGTACAACGGGAGAAATTTTAGTAAATCCCTCCGAACAACAGTTGACAACAATTGGCGACAAACTGCTCCGACAGCAACAGCAAAGGAAACAATTACTTGATTACTGCGGAAAAGCCGTAAGTAAATGCGGCAAATCAATGGATGTTTGTGCAAATATAGGTAATCCGTCGGACGTCAGACAGGTACTTGAAAATCATGCCGACGGAGTGGGATTGTTTCGCAGCGAATTTATTTACCTTGACCGTAATACATTCCCCGACGAACAGAAACAATTTGCCGCCTACAAAGAGGTGCTTGAAAAGATGTCTCCGCTACCCGTTGTCATCAGGACGCTGGATATCGGCAGCGACAAGCAAGCGCCCTACTTCAACATCGGTAAAGAAGACAACCCTGCAATGGGATACCGTGCGATACGTATCTGCCTGGATAAAGAGGAAATATTTGTAACTCAACTGCGTGCGTTGTTGCGTGCGTCCCTTTACGGAAACCTCAACATCATGTTTCCAATGATCAGCGACATTGAACAGGTTTACCGGATAAAACGCATTGTGCAGCGTGTCAAAGATCAGTTGACTTCGGAAAACATATCTTTTGCCGACGTCCCGCTGGGAGTAATGATTGAAACTCCCGCTTCGGTCATCATCAGCGACCTGCTTGCCAAAGAGGTGGATTTCTTTTCAATAGGAACAAACGACCTCACTCAATACACCCTTGCGGCAGACCGCACCAACGAAAAGACAGCTCACCTGTTCGACAGCCGTAACATCGCAGTACTTCGAATGATAGAACTTACTGCAAAAAACGCCCACGCAAACGGTATCAAGGTGGGAATCTGCGGCGAATCGGCAGCGGACACAACCCTGACGCAATTTTACATCGACGTAGGTATAGACAAACTGTCCGTCTCCCCCGCTGCTGTACTCAAAGTAAAAAAAGCGGTATGTCAATGTAACTGAAAAAATTTTTACACACAGTCACGCAATGTGACTGTGTGTTTTTGTCTTACATTACAAGATAAAAAACACAAATACTTACTGTTTTTTCATATTACGTGCCGTTAAAAATGATGGTTAGCACAGTAAACTTAAAGTTGCAAGCCAAATGTTTGACCACTCCCTTTAAGGCAACTTGCGACAAAAGTTCAGTCAACATCGTATAGACAAATGGAGGAATTTGTGGTATTGTATATTAGATAAAGTTGCCACTTGTGACAACAAAGGAGTGAAAAATGGCTACTTCGAAACAACTGGTAGAATTGGACGTTGCTCTTCGTAAAGCGGTGGGTTATTCCTACTACAAGAGCAATGTGTCACTGATTGAACGACTGTACCTGAAAAACAACAGCCACGAGCCTTTAGCCAATGTGGAAGTGAAGTTGGAGAGTCAGCCGGAGTTTTTGTTGCCTTTCAGTAAACTTATACCGCAATTGCCTGCTGACAGTACGGTGGAAATCGACACCGGAAACCAGGCATTGCTGTCGCCCTATTTTCTGTGCAATGTCAACAGCACAACTAAGGCTACTGTCAAGGTTACCGTGTCGGGTGAAAAGAAGTACTGTGTAAAGGAAAGCACCGTAACACTGCTTCCGTATGACGTGTGGCGTCCGGAAGGGGAATTTGTTGACCTGCTTGCAGGGTTTGTCAAGCCCCGTCACCCGGAAATAACAAGACTGAAAACCACTGTAAAGAAATTTCTTGCCGACTGGAAACTTCCTACCGATATTGACGGATACGTTCAGAGCAACAAGACATCGGTAAGACAGTTGTCGGCAGCTATTTACGCAACTCTTCAATGGCTGCAACTGGAACCTCTGAAAGAACAATCGGATTTCCGCATCCGCAACTACTCAGAAATACTGCAATCCAAGAAGGCAACCATGACGGAAATTGCCGTTCTGTACAGTGCATGTGCCGAAAACTGCGGACTTCATCCGGTGATACTGGTTGGTGAAGGACAGACACACGCCGGCGTGTGGTTGTATGACAACTGCATGTTGGACAGCTACACCAACGACAGAGAACTGTTAAAGAAACTCACATCCGAAGGTATCAACGACCTGTCCACCTTCGACATTTCGGCGTTGTACCAATCGGGAATACTCAACTACACCGGTGCGGAAAAGTCCTACTACTCCAAACTTGACAAGCCCGAAACATTCAGTTACTGCGTTGACATCAAGAGATGTCGTGCAGGTGGCGTAAGACCGCTTCCCGAAAGAGTTATAGGTGAAAACGGCGCACAACTGTTTACCGAAACGGACACCGACATCACATCCGCTCCCAAGGACATCGAAACGGGCAAGGTGCTTGACCTCAAAAACACCGTTTCCCGTGAGAAACAGTGGGAAAGACGTCTGTTGGATCTGTCACAACGCAACATGTTGTTGCACTTCCGCCCGTCGGTGAGTTCACTGCATGTATTGAACACCAACCTTGCCGAAACAATCAGCTATCTGTTGGACAAGCGTACATTTACCGTCAGCGAAATGCCGCCCGACATTGGCGGAGTGCTTGCCAAGTCACGCAATTTCGATACACCCGCAACATTAAAGAGTTTTGCAGAACTCAACACCATTGAATTAAAGAACAAGAGACTTCGTACTTTTGTAGATAAAAACAAATTAAAAACCACTTTGAATACCCTGTACCGTCGTGAACGCACCGCATTGGAAGAAATGGGTGCCGATCCATTGTATCTTGCAACAGGATTTTTGAAATGGTACGAAAAGCAGGACAGTATTTTCCCCAAATACGCACCGCTGGTGCTGTTCCCCGTAACACTGATAAGAAAGGAAGGGGGCAAGGGTTACTCACTGCAACTGCGTGACGAAGGTTTCCAGATAAACACCACACTGCTGGAATTTTTAAAGCAGGAATTCAACATAGACCTCAGAGGTCTTGACGTAATCCAACCGGAAGAATTTAACATCAACAACATCATTGCATCGGTACGCAACAAGATTGTATCCATGCACGGATGGGACGTTGTGGAAGACGTACACCTTGCAATATTCTCTTTCACAAGATATCTGATGTGGAGCGACATCCGCAATCACATTGATGAATTCAAGAAAAACAGCATTGTTTCCGCACTTGTAGACGGCAAGATGTACAACAGTGACAAATTGCAATTGCCCTCAGCCGACATCGACCATGACTACAAGCCTCAGGATCTGATGTTGCCCATTGTAGCCGATTCGTCACAGTTCGAAGCCGTTTCAGCATCGCACAACGGCAACAGTTTTGTCTTGCACGGACCACCGGGAACAGGTAAATCGCAAACAATTACCAATATCATTGCAGACGCACTGGCAAACGGCAAACGTGTATTGTTTGTGGCGGAAAAAATGGCGGCATTGTCCGTTGTTAAACAACGTCTTGACAGCATTGGAATAGGAGACTTCTGTCTGGAATTGCACTCCAACAAAGCCGACAAGACGGAAATCTGCGAAAAACTGTTAAACACTCTTGAAAGCAAACAGAAAGTAGCGTCGGATTTCAACGACGCTGCACAGAAATACCAGCAACTGCGTGACAAACTGTGCCAGGCAATGGATGCACTGCACTACGACCACACATTGGGAAGCGTATACAACGCATGTCTTGAATATCTCAGAAACGCCGATGCGCCCGATGTAATGGAAATTGACAGCGCATTTGCCGATGACCTTACAAAAGACAAACTTCAGCGATACGAAACACTGCTTACCGAACTAGCAGTATATGCCCGTGAATGTGGAGAAGTACACCACTCACCTTTCAACGATCTTGAAATCACCGAATACAAGACGGGCATGGAGAACAGTCTCAGTGTGTATTGCACCGTCATGATTGAAGAAACACAGCGATTGAAGTCTTACATCAGTCACATTTCCGACCTTTTCGGAATGCGTATCCGTGTACTGACAAAAACTAAGCTGGATTGTCTCAATCAACTGTGCAACATGTTGCTGGAAGCCAACAACGCCTACCGCACATTGTTTGCCGACGGAAACACCGAACTTGCAGTGCTTTTGGACAACTACGGCAAGACAATGTTGCACCACAACAACATTACAGAGCAATACCTTACAAAAAGCCGTGTTATTCCCGAACCTAATGCCAAGATAGAAATCCTGCGTCAGGAATTCAACACAGCAGGCATCCACAGCAACGGCAAACTCAAGGGATTTATCAAACGTATACAGAAATACAGCAACACAACTCTTGACGACAAGTCAATTGAAAAGATGTGCGACCTTGCACTCTGTATCTGGGAAACAGAACAGCAATGTGAGGAAATGGCAAAGCAACTTGCGTCAAAACTGGGGTTGTCCAGACGTCAGATGTCGGAGCTTGAAAACTTCTCCGAACAATTGCAACGTCTTTACGGTCTTGCGTCCGATGTATTTGCGGAATTCAATGTGGCGCAGTTTAACAACGCTTGTTCCGACCTGTACATTAACGACAACACTCTGATTGTTTCTAAGTTTATTGAGAGTTGCAACAGTTTCTATCGTCAGCAAGCAGAATTTTTCAAGAAATTCAACATAAACAGCGACTACTCTGTGCTGGACTGCAACTATCCCGACTTCATCGAAACAAAGTGCCGTGCATTGCGTGACAACGTGGATCTGTTTGACAACTGGTGCAAGTTCTACTCTACATCAGCCGAACTCAACAAACTGGGATTGTCATTCACAGTTCAACCACTCTTGGACGGCACGCTGACCAGCGACAACCTTTTGAGTTGCTTTAAAAAGAAAATCTACAACCACTACATCACAACCACCGTTTCCGAAGACGAAGTGTTGAATCAGTTCAGTTCCGCACAAATTGAGGACAAGATTGAAAAATTCCGTCAGATAAACGACACCTTCCTCAATGCTACACGTACCGAAATACTGAGACGACTTGTAGAAGGCGTGCCCGATGTGGACACCGAAGGCAAGCTGTCACTGGAAATTGTGGCACTGCAAAAGACAGCCAAGTCATCTGCGCACAGTTACACATTGCGTAAACTGTTTGACGACATACCCAACTTGTTGTCAAAACTTGCGCCCTGTATGCTGATGAGTCCCATTTCGGTAGCGCAATACATTGCTCCCGTTGCAAATACATTCGACCTTGTTGTATTTGACGAAGCATCACAGCTTCCCACTGCCGAAGCGGTAGGAGCAATTGCAAGAGGTAAGACGGTAATTGTAGTAGGCGACCCCAAACAGTTGCCTCCCACATCATTCTTCAACACCGATTACGTCGACGAAGAAAACCTTGACCTTGAAGACCTTGAAAGCGTGCTTGACGATTGCATGGCGCTGGGACTTCCACAAAAGCACCTGCTGTGGCACTACCGTTCAAGACACGAAAGTCTGATTGCATTCCCCAACCTGATGTACTACGGCAACAAGCTGCACACATTCCCGTCACCCGACTCAATGGACAGCAAGGTAACACTGCGTTACCTGCCTGACGGCGTGTACGACCGTGGCGTAACCAAGCAAAACAAAAAGGAAGCGGAAGCGCTCACCGAAGAGGTAAAACGAAGACTTACCGACAAGAACCTGTGCAAACAGTCCATTGGTATTGTCACATTCAGTACTGCTCAGCAAGTGGCGGTAGAATCAGCAATCAACACAATGCTTGTCAAGAACAAACTGGAAAACATTGCATACGACCGTGAAGAACCTCTGTTTGTCAAAAACCTTGAAAACATCCAGGGTGATGAACGTGACGTAATACTGTTTTCGGTAGGATACGGACCGGACAGCCGTGGATACCTCTTGCTGAACTTCGGACCGCTCAACCAAAAGGCAGGCTGGAGACGTCTGAACGTTGCGGTTTCCCGTGCAAGGGAAGAAATGATCGTGTTCAGTTCAATGACTTCGGCAATGATTGACTTGTCACGTACCAACAGTAAGGGCGTTCAGGGATTGAAACGTTTCCTTGAATTTGCCGCCGGCGGTAAATCAATGCTTGCTGTCAACGCCAACGACATTTCGGTAAGTAAACACGGAATAGGCAAACAAATTGCCAAGGAACTCCGAAAACAAGGCATTGAATGTCGTTACGACCTGGGTGTATCCGACTTCAAGATTGACGTTGCGGTTGCCGACCCACGCAACAAGAAGAAATTCCTTCTTGCAATACTGTGTGACGGTGTTTACGACAACTCTGTAAAGGACAAATTCATCCTGCAAACACAGACGTTGAAACGCCTGAACTGGAACGTAATGCGTGTGTGGACATTGAACTACTACAACAATCCCAAGCGTGAAATCCGCCGTATAAAAGATTACATTGCCAAACTTCTTGAAACGGGCAAGAAACCTGCCAACAAGACGGTAGACAAGTACCTGCGTGCTTACACCACTGCAAATATCCGTGCGGAAAACGTTCAGTCCGACTACCTGTTCGAACAAGACAACGAAAAGAGTATTCTTCAACGTATGACGGCAATTGTTGAGAAGGAATCGCCGTTGTCCACATCTTTCCTGATCAAGCGCACATTGAATTCCTACGGCATTGTTCGCAGCGGAAGCAAGATAAACAAGCGCATGACTGAACTTGTTGCTAAACTCAAATGCAACAGCGAAAACATCAACGGAACAACATTCCTGCGTGGCGATGACAGCTGTCTGCAATGCAACTTCTACCGTCCGCTGTCTACCATGAAACTTGACATTGATGACATTTCGCCCTACGAAGTTGTCGCTGCGTCACGAAGCGTGCTTGAAGACCGCATTGCCCTTCCTATGGAAGAACTGGTCGTTGAAACAGCACAGAAACTGGGCTACGGCAAGAACAACAACGCTCTTCTGGATCACGTAAAACAATGTATCTTGTACGGTGTAAGACGATCTATACTGATTGTCACCGCCAACGGCAAGATAACTAAAGCGTAAACCAAAACAAGCAACCGACAACAAACGGTTGCTTGTTTTTTGTCTGGTTAAAGTAAATTCAGTGCGATTAAATTGCCAAACAAACAGCAAATCATTGAACAAATAGTATATATGTGTTAAACTGTAAGCAACTGAACAGAGGGGGGGAAACATAATGAAAGCAAAGAAAATTGCGGCAATCGTTTTCAGTTACCTGATTGCCATTGCTCTCATCATCGGAATGTGGGTGCTGGGATACTACACCTACAATGGAAAATATCTGCATTGGATACTTCTAGGTGTGTCATTAGCAGTAATGCTTACATGCTTTATTGCAAATATTGTGCTGACAGCTAAATTCAGCAAAAAGTACAACGACATGTCAATGAAACAATTGTACGAAATGTCCAAACAATGGAAAAGTGAAGTGGAAAGCGATTACCTGTCCGCACAACGCAAGGTAGACAAACTGATCACCCTTGCCAACACTTATTTAATTTTTCTCATTGTAATTCAATGTGTGTTCTTTTACTCATTGGGTTGCACGAAAGCAGACTTTGGCGCAGGAATAATCGGCATTTCAATCTTTGCCTTTGCGCCGTTGTTTTTTAAACTTCTTTATCCTGCGGTAGAAGAACAACCGAAATCTACATTAATATCAGAAAAACAATTTCCAATGCTGTACGAAACAGCAAGGCGTGCCTACCAAACAACCCACTGCACGGGACAGCTTCAACTTGCCTACAGCAACGAAGGAATTGCAATTAACAAGGTTGGCAACAAGATTACTGTCTTTCTTCATCCTTCCGTCGTGCGTTTGCTTACACAGGAAGAACTGTACAACGTACTGATACACGAATTTGCACACGACGTAAACGTAGACACAAGACGGACAATGCGTTACTTCAAGGCGGAGCAAAAATGGATAGCCGACGACGGAGTCAGTTACAATTCGCTGTTTACGTCGCTATTGGAACAAAAACTGTCGCTTGCAATAACCAAATACCGTGCTTTTTCATCACGTTACCACGAAATCAAGGCGGATGAATTGGTCGCTGAACTTGGAAACGCACAACACTACACCAATGCCAATGCAAAGTCAGAAATGTACAAGCTGTACACTCAGGGCGAAAACTATGTGATGAACTACGAAATATTTGCTTCCGACAATCCGCCTGAAAATTGGTACAACAAGGATATCGAAAGTTTTTTCAACGCTAAAAAATCATTTGAACAACAGTGGAAAAAACAAATGGAAGTAGAACTGCCTGCAATGAACGACAGTCACCCTACCTTCCGTATGCGTATGGAAAACGCCAACTGCACCCACTACGACTGCGACACAGTTGAAGACAATTCGCAGTACGTGGACGAACTTGATCGTTTCATTGAATTTGGCAACAAATTGGTGTGCAAAGAAATGAAACCACATTACCAATTTATACACGAAGAAGCCTACCTGTTGCGACAAAAAAACATTGAAACCTACCAAAAGTTTAAGGAAGGAGCGAACATTTCTTCCAACACACTGGTAGAATGTGCAAAATCACTGTTCAATGTAGACAATTCAAAGGCTGCCGAAATTGCTGAAGTTCTTATAGACAGAAAATCGCCGTGGGGATACTACATCATGGCAATGGTACACTTCTTAAACAATGATGAAAGATGTGTGCCACTATTTGAAGAAGCAATGAAGACATCGACGCTTGCTGCGGACTGTATTCAGAACATAGGATTGTTTGCATTGCGCAGCGGAAACCAACAGTTGTTAGACGAATACCGTAGCAGAGTTGCCGACACCATGCAGACGGCAAAGGACATCTACAACGACAGGGTGTGGACACCGAAAATTGCTCTCAAACAATGCAACCTTACAGAAAAAACACGCAATCAACTGATTGATGAACTGAAAAAGCAATTCAAGGACGACCTTACCGCCATTTACATGGCAACTTACAACAAGGCCAGTACAGAAACACACCTTGTAATGGTGCAATTTGACAAGAAACTCAAACCTCAGCAACTTTACCCACTGTTCGAACAGTTGTCGGAAGTGATTGAAAACTTCGGCGACGAAAACATCTGTCCTTCCGTGACGCTCAACAAACAACAATTCAATGCCATCAAAAAGGTAGACGGATCGCTTGTGTACCAAAAGGATTGAGGTAAAAATGACAATTTTAGATATAGCAATTCTTATTTTTGTAGTAATGGACTTTCCAACGTTCTGGTAATGTATTTCAAGCCCGACTTCAAGTACGCCAACAGTATGGCAGTGTTTAAACAATGGGCTGAGAGTCAGCAGGACGAAAAACAACGTCTGTTTGTAAAATATCTTGTCAACTGGGTAGCCAACTGCAAGTTGATATTTATTGCACTTCTGCTTGTAGTTGTGTTTTTTGCCAACGAACAAGTAAAGATCTTTGCCGTTGTGGCAATGATTGTGTCCATTGCAATGTACTTCGTTTAATTACATTCAATCATACGCAAACTTGACAAACAGGGAGAAATAACACCCAAGGGATACAGTAAACAGCTTGCACTGACCATTGCGGTGTTCATGGTGATGTTTACGGTAGCACTTGTTGTCCACCTGGTAATTTAACAGCTTTAAATCTGACACACAGCTCATACGGGCTGTGTGTTTTTTGTCCAGTAAATTTGATAGTATTTTTCTAATAGAGAACAACTTTTTTTATTACAAAATACAACACAAACAGCGTTGACGAAACTAAATCTACACATTACACTACCATTGATACAGGACGACTTGCCCATACATAGGAGAAACACATGAAAAAATTCAACACACTAAACGTAGTAACAACTGCGATGCTGACAGCACTGGCTGTAATTCTTGCCCGCACCTTCCACCACCTTGCAGGGGGTGCGCTGGGTTCCCTGTTCAGTCCCATGCACTTTCCCATACTTGTAGCGGGATTACTGTGCGGACCCTATCTTGGCCTTATCGGCGGACTGTTTGCGCCAATTCTGTCATTCGCAATGAGCGGAATGCCGGCGTTCCCCAACGGACTTGTACCGATAGCGTTTGAATTGGCTGCCTACGGGTTCTTTGCAGGATTACTCCGAAGCGTATTTATAAAAAACAACAAGGTAAACAAATTCGCATCGGTGATTGCCCTTGCCATTTCGATGGTAATCGGACGTCTTATAAACGCACTTGTGGGTGCAGTACTGATGACCGCAACGGCAGGAACGCCCTTCTTCGTCAATTTGTGGACGAAGTTTATAGGAAACTTCACTTCAACATGGCTTGCAATCATTCTTCAACTTGTGTTGATACCTGCTCTGCTTTTCGCATTGAAGAAAGGCGGAATACTTGTCAAGTACATTGACGACAACTCCCAACCACAATCAGACGAAGTTAAAGGGGAACAACCTGTCCAACAACACTGATTTTAAATGTAAATTGACAATTTGATGTAAGTAATTGAGTGCAATGTTTAACACAGATAAAACATCGCCGCATTGTACCAACAACAGAAAGTAATGAAATAAAATTACATTGAAATAAATCTTGCTTTCACACTGAACAAACCTACAAAATCAATAGGACAAAAAAACACAGCACCGTGTGGTGCTGTGCTTTTAATTTAGTATGTATTACTTTTTTTCGGGAATATAAGCGTCGCCACCCGTCAGCACAATCATCTTGATTGCCTGAGTTGAGAAGTCATTGGCGTAAACACTCAGTTTCTTGTCCAATGTTCCCCTGGCAAGCACCTTGTAATGACCAACATTCTTGGCAATCAGGTTTTTCGCCTTCAATGCTTCAAGCGTTACTTCCTCTCCGTCTTCGAAATTAGCACTGATTGTGTCAATGTTTACAATACCCTTCTTACCTTCAGACAACACAAATTCGCTGCGTTCCACCATTGCACTGACAAATTCGTCAGGTACGATTGCGTCGGCTTCGGCAACGGTGATTTTCGAACGAATGAGTTCGGCAATGTCCGCCTTGACAAGTTTGGCATTTTCAGTACTTCCGTCCGCCTTGATTTTTACAAGTCCCATTTCAACAAGTTTGGCTGTATTTTCGTAAGGCAACTTGTAATCGACGTAAGGTGCATTGGACGGTTCAATTCCTTCCAGTGCCATTTCAATGAGTTCCAGTGCGTATCTGCTGCGAAGGGGATTCTTTATTCCGTAACGTGTGGGAACATCAACGTACTTCTTGCTTTCAGATGCGTCTTCAACCTTGAACTTGCTTTCCAAAAGTGTGTTGGGATCAATTGCAAGGTAGAGATTCAACGTCTTTCCCTTGACCGCCAATACTGCGTACAGCTTTCTGCCGATACGGAAACTTTCGCCCGACCAACTGAAACGACTCTTTACACCCTTGTAGGACAACAGCTTGTTTTTCAACAGATCGTAAAATTCCTTCAGCTGATCATCTGCCTGCATGACACGTGCTTTAAAACTGCGGTCGTAAAGAACATGCACAAGACGTTGTTTCTGTTCGACAACCTTGGCTGTCTTTGCAACAGGACGTTGTTCCTCAATTTTCGGAGCTTCCTGTTCGGCAGGTTGTTGGGCAGGTTGTTCTTCTTCAAGAGCAATGGGCTGTGGCTGAACCGTCGGTTGTTCAAGAGGCTGAATTTCTACTGGTTGCTGCTTTTGCTGTTTAGATTGCTTCCTTCCACGTGCAATAGCTGCAACAATCACAACCACAAGCAACACAGCCACAACCAACATCAATCCGTAGATGATGTATTGGTCAATCTGTAATGCGTTGAGTAAAGTTGACATATTACTCCTCCTTTTCTGTACTGCGTTCACATTGCAGTTGCAATGTTGCGACAGAATTTCTCTTTAGAAATATATACTGACATTATGCCCAATTGCATCGATTTTGTCAAGACGTTACTTAAAAAATAAGCACAAATTTTAAATTTTTACTAATCGCAATTTACCATTATATACTCAATGTCCAGTCTATCCCTGCCTTTTCAAGACGTTGTTTATCCTTGACTACACTGTTCAACAACCGTCTTGGAAGATCTTCGTTTTGCTTCAATATGTTGTCAAACTGACTGTATGGGAATGGATGTTCGAAGGTGTCGCTTCCCACTTCGATTGTGTAGGAGGGAATCTTCAACATCTTGATACACCAGTCCTTGTAGCCGCCTGTACTACCCTTGCCGTCAATCAATGTGTAGCCGGTACTTCTTGCAATGGCGTCGGCGTACCTCTTGTCACGCCACAATCGGTGAGTTGCCTGATTGAATTTCCAGTACACCACTTCACCCTTGCAGTGGTAACTCAATGTCACAAGCGGTTTTACCGCAAGAGTAAAACGCACAAGCGCCTGCGTTTCCGCTTCGCTTTCGGGACACTTGCCAACGTAGTTTTCTTTGTCGGGATTGAACACGTTGCTTGCGCCCTTACCCCAGTTAGCGTCGAAATTGACATTGATGTCCACACCGTTGACATTGCTTTTCCACAACGAAAAGTCACTGCCGCCGTTCAGTTCCGAAAGAAATCGGCGTCGCTCTTCATCATCAATAAAATCCACTCCTTCCTGACACAACCTCACACCGTCGGGATTTGCCATGGGAATGAAGTAAATCCCCCCAAGGTTAAGCAAATCGCTGTTCTTGACCAGATACTTCGCCTGACAAAGGCACAACAATGCCGTAATGTGTTCACGTGCGTGTATTGCAGACTGAACAATCATATAATTGCCGTTTTTCTGTCCTACAAATATGTAGGGAATACGTTGACCTAAAGTACTTTCCCCAATGCTGCCCACTTCTACTCCGTGAGTGTTGAACAATTGCAATTCGTGCAGTAAATCCTTGTAACTAAACACCGTTTCTCCTTACTTGTGATATTATATGACACAAGTTCAGCCGATTTGACAAAATGCACAAGTCACTTTTTATATGCAGTTACTTGACTAAATACCGTAACAGTGGTTAAATGTAAACAAGGGAATAAAGTTCTCCCGAACATTGATTATCTTAAACCGCTTTTAAAGGCTGATGACTTCTGCAATGTGCAGGGGTATCAGCCTTTTTTGCGTATGTGAGGTTTTATGTTGGATTTTTTGACGTCATTTGCAGTAATTACGTTGAGTTCGTTGTGCTTGGTTCAATCTTGTCCAAACTGAAGTTGCCGCCCCTTGTGGCAATGCTGATTGTGGGGATTGTGTTGATTACTGCACCGCTTGGTGCAATTGCAATAGACAACCTTTACAAAAAACTGCTGACACACGACATCAACCCAACTGACAACGACAACAGTCAATCAAAACTGCCGTTACATCCACCAGTGACGCACAAGTCAGATTGTAAAACAACAAACAACACTTGAAAGTGAATTATTGCACAAAAAACACGCTTGCCAAATCTTACAAGCGTGTTTTTATTAAAATAGTCAATATAAATTTTTCGTTACATTTTAAGTTTAGCAGCAGCAAGTGTGTCACACACCAAAACTACATCAGGGTGTTTTTGCAGTACGCTTGCAGGACAGTTTTCACTGATTTCTCCCTGCACCATTTTGTACACTGCATCCGCCTTGTTGGTTCCGTTGGCAATTACAATGATTTTTCTTGCGTTAATGATGTTGGAAATGCCCATGGTGATTGCCTTTGTCGGCACTTCGTCAATGCTGTTGAACAGACGGGAATTGTCCTTGATTGTGCTGTCGGCAAGTTGCACGATGTGGGTCACACTGTCGAAAGGTGTGCCCGGTTCGTTGAAACCGATGTGTCCGTTACTGCCGATTCCCAACACCTGGATGTCCTGTTTCAAACTTGCAAGCAATTCATTGTACTGTCGACACTGCTGCTCAAGGTTGTCGGCACTTCCGCATGGAATGTGAGTGTTGCCAAGGTCAATGTCAATGTGGTCAAACAACACGTTGCGCATGAAGTAAGCGTAACTTTGCGGATGATCTCTGTCAAGTCCCACGTATTCGTCAAGGTTTACGGTACTGACATTGGCAAAAGACAACAAACCCGCCTCATACATTTCAATGAGGTTGTTGTAAAGACCGATTGGACTGCTTCCCGTTGCCAATCCTAAAACTGCATTGGGATTGTCCAGGACAACATGGCTGACGATTTCCGCAGCAACCTTGCTCATTTCGTGGTAATCATTGGTAACAATTACTTTCATATCTTCTCTCCGACATTTGATAATCCCATTGTATTACTAATTAAAAAATATGTCAAGACTGTAACTGACTGTACATGAATTTGCAAAATGCAATTTGTATAAAAAGTCACCTGTGAAATACAGGTGACCTTGTGCACAATA
This sequence comes from Candidatus Limihabitans stercoravium, assembly GCA_018715495.1. Classification (GTDB taxonomy): domain Bacteria; phylum Bacillota; class Clostridia; order Christensenellales; family CAG-314; genus Limihabitans; species Limihabitans stercoravium. The sequence continues at coordinate 30,498 of DVLO01000044.1, forward strand.
TATTCAATTTTACTTGTAGGCTTCTTCCGCAAGCACGCAGATATCACGCGACGTGATTTTAGCAAAATTGAGAAATTTGCCTTGTTACAAGTTTTCCTTGTTGTTTTCCTTTAACCGGCAAAGGAACTCCACAATCTTCGGATCGTAAAACTCGAATCTCTGTGGCAAGAACGTTTCTACAACTGCGTATTTGCCAAAAAGTTTCTTGACAATGTCAATTGACTTTACTTCAAACAACGGAATTTCAACATCGTTGATCTTCAACAATCCAAAGTTGACAATCAGTTTGTTGCCCGACTTCTTGTCCGTTAAAACAGTGTTGGTATTTGACATTCCGTCAACATTGCAGTAAAACAATTTGCGGTTTGAATACATTAATGAGTGACATTTCCTGAAATGTTGAGCTGCCCTTGACTTGTCCACAGCCGTACCGTAGCCGTAGCGATAGCAACAGCCCAAAAGATAGTCGACACCTGTCCACGGTTCGGGATTTTTGCAACTTGACAGATACTTGAAGGCAAGGTTGTAGTTCTTTTCGACCAATTGCCCTTCGTAGTAAATCTTACCTAATTGACAAGCAGCATGGTTGTTTCCGCTCTCTTTGTAAATTTTCTCTAACAATCTGACGCCTTCGGCGCCGTGTTGCTGACGAAAGTGATTTAGATATAGATTTGCCAACTTTAATTCTACACTGGTGTTACCTTTACTGAGAGCGCTCCTGTACAGTTCGACAGCCTTGTCAAGATTTACTCTGTCGTTGACATATTGGTCGGCAAGTTCGATTTCGGCATATTCAAATCCCGATTCCGCAGCCTGTTCCTTGTATCCCGCCCAATACAGCGCAGGCGGATAGCCTTGCCGGGCTGACAGTTGAATCAATCTTTCTTGTTCTTCCTTGTGGGGCAAACTCCATATCTTCCGCCCTGCAATGAAATATTCAAAACTCTCAGTCTGCAAAATTCCGAAGTAAAACTGTGCAACACAGTTTCCTTCCCTTTCGTACTTTCTCAATAAATCGTACAACTGACTGTGCCTGTTTTCCGCCAGCATTTCTTTGTACATTTTTCCAATCAACTGATATTCCTTGACGTACATTTCATTGGTAAACTGCTTACACTGTACATACTTTCGCATTGCAACAATGCAGAACTCCAACGCAAAGGACTTGATAAAGCCGGATTGCTGAGTAAACTTGTCCAACAGGTAGGTTTCCGCCTCATTACAGCCACGTGAAACCGCCTTGATGAACAGTTCCTGGGACTTCATGCTGTCTTTAACAACAAATTTACCGTTTTCGTATCGCTGTGCAAGACGATACATTGCCCAAGCGTCTCCATTGTCCGCATCCTTGCTGTACTGTTGCGTTGCGTCCGAACGCAACTTCATTGCCTTTAATTTGTCTACGGAAACGCCTCGTCCATCTTCGTAACACCCTGCAAGGTTGTCCATCGCAACAGCATTGCCAAGTTCGGCGGATTTTGTGTACCATTCCACTGCCTTAGAGTAATTCTGTTCAACTCCTTCACCATTTGCATATCTTAATCCAAGATTGTTCATTGCCTCTCTGTTGCCAAGCTCTGCTGATTTAGTGTAACACTCTACCGCTTTAAAGTAATCTTTTTCTACTCCTTCACCCTTGTAATAACTATTGCCAAGGTTGAGCATTGCGCTTGCATTGCCAAGCTCAGCGGATTTAGTGTACCACTCTACTGCTTTAGTGTAATCCTGTTCAACTCCTTCGCCATAGTAATAACTATAAGCTAAATTGAACATTGCATCTCTGTTACCGAGCTCTGCGGATTTAGTGTACCACTCTACCGCCTTAGTGTAATCCTGTTCAACTCCATTACCCCTATCATAACAAAAGCCAAGATTGTTGATGGCATCTCTGTTACCAAGCTCTGCGGATTTAGTGTACCATTCTACTGCCTTGGTGTAATCCTGCTCAATGCCGTTACCATTGTAATAGCACAAACCAAGATTGAACATTGCATCTCTGTTTGCAAGTTCTGCGGATTTAGTAAACCACTCTACTGCTTTAGCATAATCCTGTTCAACTCCTTCACCCTTGTAATATCTTAATCCAAGACTGTTCATGGCATCTCTGTTACCAAGTTCGGCGGATTTAGTGTACCACTGTACTGCTTTAGTGTAATCCTGTTCCACACCTTCACCCTTGTTATAGCAATAGGCTAAATTGAACATTGCATCACTGTCACCAAGTTCGGCGGATTTAGTGTACCACTGTACCGCTTTAGTGTAATCCTTTTCTACGCCTTCACCCTTGTAATAACTATTGCCAAGGTTAAACATTGCGCTTGCATTGCCAAGTTCGGCGGATTTAGTGTACCACTCTACTGCCTTAGTGTAATCCTGTTCAACTCCATTACCCCTATCATAACAAAAGCCAATACGGTTCATGGCATTTCTGTTACCAAGTTCGGCGGATTTAGTGTACCACTGTACCGCTTTAGTGTAATCCTTTTCAACTCCTTCGCCATTGTAATAACTATAAGCTAAATCGAACATTGCATCTCTGTTACCGAGCTCTGCGGATTTAGTACTCCACTCCACTGCTTTAAAATGATCTTTTTCAACACCGGTACCATGGTAATAGCAAACACCAAGATTGCGCATTGCATCGCTGTTTCCAAGTTCGGCGGATTTAGTGAACCATTCTACTGCTTTAGAGTAATCTTGCTCGACACCTTCACCGTTATAATAACTATTGCCAAGGTTGAGCATTGCGATTGCATTGCCAAGCTCTGCAGATTTAGTGTACCACTCTACTGCCTTAGTGTAATCCTGTTCAACTCCTTCACCATAGTAGTAACAGTTACCAAGATTGCGCATTGCGCTTGCATTGCCAAGCTCTGCGGATTTGGTGTACCACTGTACCGCTTTAGTGTAATCCTGTTCAACTCCTTCACCCTTGTAATAACCATTGCCAAGGCTATTCATTGCATATGCGTTACCCAGTTCAGCAGATTTAGTGTACCACTCTACCGCTTTAAAGTAATCTTTTTCTACTCCTTCACCCTTGTAATAGCAAACACCAAGATTGAACATTGCATCACTGTCACCAAGTTCGGCGGATTTAGTATACCACTCTACTGCTTTAGCGTAATCCTTTTCAACTCCTTTACCCTTCTCATAACAATAGCCAAGGTTGTTCATTGCATCTCTGTTACCAAGGTTTGCAGATTTTGTGTACCATTCTACTGCTTTAGCGTAATCCTGTTCAACTCCTTCGCCATAGAAATAACCATTGCCAAGGCTATTCATTGCATATGCGTTACCCAGTTCAACAGATTTAGTGTACCACTCTACCGCTTTAAAGTAATCTTTTTCTACTCCTTCACCATTGTAATAACTATTGCCAAGGTTAAACATTGCGCTTGCGTTACCAAGCTCTGCGGATTTAGTAAACCACTCTACTGCTTTAGCGTAATCCTTTTCAACTCCTTCGCCATAGTAGTAACAACTACCAAGATTGCGCATTGCTCCTGAATTACCAAGCTCTGCGGATTTAGTAAACCACTCTACTGCTTTAGCATAATCCTGTTCAACTCCTTCACCCTTGTAATAGCAATAGCCAATATTGTGCATTGCATCACTGTTACCAAGGTTTGCAGATTTAGTGTACAACTCTACTGCTTTAGCGTAATCCTTTTCAACTCCTTCACCCTTGTAATAGCAAACACCAAGGTTGCGCATTGCGTTGCTGTTGCCAAGTTCGGCGGATTTAGTGTACAACTCTACTGCTTTAACGTCATCCTTTTCTACGCCTTGACCGAAGTTGTAACAGTAGCCCAATGCGTTTATTCCAGAGGAATTGTTGCACTGTGCTGATTTCTTGTACCAAGACAAAGCCTCGTCGTAATCCTTGTCAACACCCAAACCGTTACTGTAGCACTTACCGATGTAGTACATTGCCTCGCCGTCACCGTTGCCTGCAAATTTACGAAATATTTCAAGTGCCTGACTGTACTGCTTGTTTTCCAGAAGATCCACTGCCTGCTTGAGTTCGCACTCGCTTGACAATTGGTCAGACGAAACAGTGCTATTTTTTTCAATGCCGTACTGCTTGTCAATGTCGGTACTTCCACACACAGGACATTGCCTGATCTTGTCGAAGTCCTTGGCGTCAACTTGCAGTTCAAACCCGCATTTGTTACATTTAATCATCAAAATCCCCTCCTCTCTTGCGATAAATATAACAACATTATACACTAAACTAGTCTTGTATGCAATAACAATCGTGTAATTAGTTGTATTGTCAATCCATTACATTTGACAAAATTCGTCAATCTAACTGACAAAAGCCACCTGCGTGATTGCAAGTGGCTTGTAGTAACAATATATTCAATTTTACTTGTAGGCTTCTTCCGCAAGCACGCAGATATCACGCAGTGTGCGGTATTTTTCGTCGAAATCAAGACCGTAACCGATTACAAATTCATCGGGAATTTCGAAACCGATGTACTTGACATCCACTTCTACCTTACGACGTGAAGGTTTGCTGAGCAATGTGGAAATTTCAACTGACTTGGCATTGCGATCTCTCATGAGATCCTTTAAGCGGGCAAGTGTCAAGCCGCTGTCTACGATGTCTTCGACAATCAGGACATCTCTGCCTGTAACGTCAACGGAAAGATCCTTGACAATTGTAATTGTTCCGCTTGTTGAAGTACCGCTTCCGTAGCTGGACACCGACATGAAATCAACATCGACATCAAGGTCAACTTCACGCAAGAGGTCGGCAAGGTAAATCCATGCGCCCTTTAAAACACCAATGACAATGGGACGTCTACCCTTGTAATCGGCAGTGATCTGCTTGCCCAATTCGGCAATGCGTTGTTTAATCTGTTGTTCGGAAACCAGAGTTGCCTTGATAAGATTTGTGTGCTCCATTTCTAATCTTCCCCTTTAGTAAAATTGATATAATATATTTTGGACTGTTCGTCCGTCTTGACTGATTGGGAGATTTCCACGCCGCACACCACCAGCACATTGTTGCCGCTTGCAATAAGCGGAATACTGCTGCGCAGTCGGGCAGGAATTTTTTTGTCTGTAAGATATCTGTTCAATGGCTTTGTGCCGCCACCGAACTTTGTAAAAGTGTCGCCTTCCATCGGCGTGCGGATTACTGCGTCCGTTGGAATCTTGTCAATGTCCACACGCAGACTGTCTTCGGTGTGCTCACTGCCAATGTACAGTGTTCCGTTGGGCAGTTGTATTGTGCCTGTCTGAAATGGCATTGAATAGTTACAACCTTCCTGCCTTATTGACAGAGTAACTCCGTTGTAATCGTTATAGGCAACAAGTCCGTGCGGAAGATCCACCCTGCTTCCCGATTGTTTATCGGCAAGTGCTACAATGTCGTTGTAATGACAACGGCGAAAATCGCAGCAGTAGCCCATATTTTGCAGCGTATTGTCAACTACCCTGTACGCAATTGCAGGGTGTTGTTTTAGTAATCTTGACGGAATAAATGCGTAGCCGTTACCAAACACAACGTCATCAATTGAAGCCACGTCCAGCAAAAATTGCTGATCTGCCGACAGATTAGCCCCAAACTGCACAATGTTGTCTGTTGCTGCACTGTTGACCTGTCTAAGCAGCGGCATGATGTTGTGTCTGACAAAGTTTCTTGTGTAATCAACGGAATTGTTTGTTTCGTCCACAACAAACCTGACGTTGTTTAAACGGCAGTAGGTAAGCACTTCATCCTTACTCATGTTGATGAGCGGTCGAAAATATCTTCCGCTGTAAGGTTGCATTCCTAATGCCCCCTTGACGCCGCTTCCACGAACAATGTGCATCAGGATGCTTTCGGCATTGTCATCCTTGTTGTGGGCAAGACAGATGTAATCGCAATCAAATTGTTTCAATGCGTTGTGACGAAGAATCCTTGCACCCGTTTCCACCGATACGCCATGTTCTTCGCAATATCCCTTGACATCAACGGTGACAACATGACAATCGATGCCACGTTCACCACACCACCGTGCAACAAACTGGCAGTCGCTACTGCTTTCATTGCGCAGTTGATGGTCAACCGTCACAACGAAAAACCGCAACTTTGGACTGTGTTTATAGAACATGTCCAGCATTGCCATGGAATCTGCTCCGCCGCTGACGGCCAAGAGATACTTTTTGTCAACATCAACGTCAAAGTTGTTCATAATTACTGATTATACATTACACTAATTGAACCGTCAACTTTTACTGTTACAAAAGCCCTTTAAAAGTTTAGCAAGTTCTACAAATTGCTCTACGCTCAACGCTTCCCCACGAATGTCGGGACGGACGTTTAGTTTTTCAAGTATTTCAATACACTGTTGCTTGTCGATTTCAAATCCGTTCAACAAATTGTTGAGCAATGTTTTCCGACGCATTGCGAAAGCACACTTGACTGTCTTGCGGAAACATTCGTCTTCTACAACTCCGTACTTGTCACGGAACACAATATTTACCACCGCACTGTCCACCTTCGGGACGGGGTAAAACATTGTCTTGTCAATGATTCGTGTTACTTCTACGTCGGCAACCGACTGCACTGCAACGGAAATTGCTCCGTAATCCTTGGTACCCTCTTTGGCAGCAAGACGAAGCGCAACTTCCTTCTGAATTGTCAATGTCAATGACGACGCCCCGAATTTCGGATCGGCAAACATCATGATTATAGGTGTTGTTATGTAGTACGGAATATTTGCAACCACCTTGTACGGCTTGTTGTCCATCAGTTTCTTGACCGCATCAGGCGTCATCTTCATGACATCTGCCATGACGTAACTTGCGTTCTTGCAATCGGCAAGGGTGATGTCAAGTACCTGTCTCAAATTGTTGTCAACTTCCAAAGCCACGACCTTGTTTGCCACACGGGAAATTCGCCTGGTCAGTGTTCCTGCACCTGCACCTATTTCCAGTACGTTGTCGTCACTTGTCAAACCGCTGTCGGCAACAATTCCGTCCAACAAAAAGTTGTCGGTAATGAAATTTTGTCCGAACTGCTTGTTGAATCGGAATGATTGTTCCCGTAAAATTTGTTTTATATCCATTAGTTTCTCCTAACAAAAAAGCAAGTGACACTTTCTTGTTCAGTTGCACTTGCTGTTTTTGCGATGCTTTTCCACATCGAAGTCGTAATTGTTTTGTCTGATGTGTTTTACTACACGTTTCAAGTTGATGTACACAAAAGTCGAAATAAATGCGCACACCAGAACTACCGTCCACAATGCAAGGGAAATTCCCACCACTGCGCCCCTGTGTCCATCCAATACAAGATGCAGTCCCAGTGTGACCACGATAAAGGCCACAAATGCGAATGTTGCAAGTATCATGATGGAAATGAGCGATCCGAACAATGCAACACGCTTGGTGATGTACTTGAGCTGGGATTCCGTGTAGTTGTCCGTCGGTACCACAAACGGGTACAATGACGGCGCTTTTTTCTGACGTTTTTTCATATGTAGTTACTCCCTTTGACCCATTATAACATCACAGAATACATCTGTCAAATATCGTCTGCAACTTGTGTAAAATTACCCACATCAGGGCACTTTTTATGTAACGTGCTGCAAGATTACATGATAGAAACATGTGCAATTCAATTTCACACACCGGAAGAGCCCAAAGAAACCGCAGATTAACGCATATAACGTTTGTGTAAATCAACTTGTCGGTGCGGGTACAGCGGCTGAAATGGATTTTACGACAAAAAAAAACGACCGACTTATGTCGGTCGTTGATGTCTTTCGCCTCTATTAGTCTGCTACATATGGAAGCAAAGCCATCTGTCTTGCACGCTTGATTGCTACTGCAAGTTCTCTCTGGTGTCTAGCACATACACCTGTCATTCTTCTTGGCAAAATCTTGCCCTTTTCGGTGATGTACTTGCGCAACTTAGCAACGTCCTTGTAGTCGATGCTTGTAGCCTTTTCCAGACAGAAGTTGCACACCTTGCGGCGAGCAGGCTTTCTCATAGGCTTCTTGAATTCTTTGTTTTCCATCTTAATTCACTCCTTAACTTAGAAAGGCATTCCGTCATCAAGGTCGTCCTGAACTTCTACCAGTCCGCCTGCAGGTCTTGACGGTGTGCCGTTGTTTGCCGATGCCCCATTGCTGTTGGGACGATTCAAAAATTCTACCTGTTCGGCACGAACATCAACAGTTGTTCTCTTGATACCGTCTTTTTCGTAACTGCCGGTCTGCAAACTTCCTACTACTGCAACCTTGCTACCCTTTACAAGGTATTTAGAACAGTTCTGAGCCAAACCGTCCCAAGTTACAATGTTGATGAAGTCTGTGCGGTTGTCATCTCCACGGGTGTATCTGCTTACCGCAATGGAAAATCTGCACGCTGTGTGACCGCTGTCGAATGCCGATACCTGAGGATCTGCTGTAAGATTGCCGATCAAAAATACTTTGTTCATACCCTATCTCCTTACTTAGCAAGAACAAGGAAACGCATTACACCATCAGTAATACGCATTACACGTTCAAGTTCAAGAGGAAGAGTTGCAGGTGCTGTAAAGTTGACAAGAACGTAGTAGCCTTCTGTCTTGTAGTTGATGGGATAAGCAAGTTTCTTAGTACCCCACTTGTCACAAGAATCTACTGTACCGCCGTTGTCTGTGATTACCGCATTGAACTTAGCAACCAAAGCCTCTTTAGCTTCATCAGCAAGTCCGTTGTCTACGATATACAACGCTTCGTAAGTGTTCATTTGATGTACCTCCTTTTGGTCTAGTGTGGCTACGGATGGTAACCGTAGCAAGGTGCTTGTAATTCAAGCCTTGATAGTATAGCAAAATCCTTAAAAAAAATCAAGCAATTGCGACACATTTTTAGTGAAATTGTCCTTTACACGGTCGATTTTGTCTTTACCACATTGTGATACGCCCACCTTTACAGCGGACGTATCACAAAAGGAGCTATAAAAACAATCAACTGAAATTTATTCCTTTACCGCACCGGCAGACAGTCCGTTGACCATGTACTTGGTAAGACAGAAGTACAGCACAACGATAGGCACACCTATAAATACTGATCCTGCGGCAAATCTTGCAAATTCCTTATCGGGAAGGGACATCAATCCCATTGCCACCGTCCACAATTCACGGTCTTTCAGCAACAATTTGGGAAGAATGTAATCGCTCCACGGCCATGCGAACTGCGTAAGCAATGTGTAAACCAGTATAGGTTTAGACAACGGCAACGTTACCGAACAGAATATCCTGAGGTTACTTGCGCCGTCAATCTTGGCTGCGTCGTAAATTGTCTTGGGAATTGTGTCGAAAAATCCCTTCTGTACAAGATAACCCATAGGTGCGCCGCATGCGTAAATAAGTGCAAGACCTATCCTGCTGTTGATGAAGTTGAACTGCGTCATCAACAGATAAACTGCAGTCATTCCCATGAAAGAGGGAAACATTCCCAATGCCAGAGCGCCCTTCATCAGTGCTTTTCTTCCCTTGAACTGGAAGGTGGAAATGGTAAATGCCGTAACAACCACAAGCAACGTACCCAGAAAACTACTGACTACGGCAATCAGCAAGGTGTTTTTAAACCATGACCAGTAGTTGTAGAAACTGTCGGTAAACAGTGACTTGAAACTGTTGAGCGAATACTCCGTTGGGAAGAATCCGTTGAAGCTGTAGATACTTCCGCTTGCCGAAAAACAGCTCAACACCAACCACAGACAAGGAAACAGAAACACCACCGACACAAGCAGCAGCAAAGCATATGTTAAAAAGGTGTCCGCTATACGTTTAGGACGAAGTTTAAGTTTTTTCATCTGAACGTATCCTCCTTCTTGTACGAAGCCGACTTGACGTAGACAATGAGACTGAGAGCCGATGTTATCAAAAAGATGACCAGACTGATTGCGGCACCTATACTGTAGTACTCTTTGTCAATAGACATTCGGTACAGCCAGTTGATGAGAAGGTCGGTGTCGCTTGCAAGGAAGTAGCCGTCACTCAAAACATCCCCTCTCAAAAAGTAGAACACGCCGAAGTTGTTGAAGTTGCCGATAAATTGATTGAGTAGTACGGGTGTTGTTGAAAATATTACAAATGGCAACGTAATGCTCTTGAACTGCACCCAACCCGACGCACCGTCAATCCTTGCCGCTTCGTACAGATCGGTGTTGATGTTGGACAGAATACCCGTTGCCAACAGCATTATCGACGGAACAGACAGCCACGCATTGACGAAAAATCCAATACCACGTGCCATCCACTTGGAATTGATGCCGAAGAAGTCGATGATCTTGCCTCCGTTGTCGACAATCATGTTGTTGATTGGACCGCCGTTACTGAACATGAACTTGAACGCCAACAGGGTGATAAACCCCGGAATGGCGTAGGCAAGCACGGGGAAAGAACGCCAGATTGCCTTGCCTTTTACGCACTTTTTGTTAAACAGAATTGCCAGACCCAATCCCACGAAGTAGTTGAAAAACGTTGAAGCAAATGCCCAAAGAAGGTTCCAACCCAATATTCTTGCGAAAGACTGTGCCAGTTCGCCACCTGCGAAAAGTTTTCTGAAACTGTCAAGGCTCCAATCCACCAACTCCGGCGGAACGATTGTACCGCCGTAATTGGTAAATGCAATAAGGATCATGAAAACAATGGGAAGAACGTTGAAAACCAACACGCCAAGCAGCGGCAAAAACAGCGCAAATTTGTAAAACTTTGAATTGATGAGCGCCGCCAGGTCGTCCTTGATTCCCGGTATCTTCTTGAACGCCTTCATGTCGGCGTACTTTTTAGCGTCCTTGATATTTGCAAAATACAGGTAAACCAGAAATCCCAATGCAATCCAGGCAAAAATACCCATCAGCAACATTATTACCGAATTGTCACCTTCGATACCCAGCCATGCGTCAGCCTTGACTGTACCCAGCGTGAAAAATCCTACAATGTCCGATATACCTTGCAATGCAAAATAAGCAACAAGCAGGATTTCGGCAAGCATATACAGCAATCCCTTTACATACTGACCGTTTATCATCTGCCCTACCCCCATGAAGCACATGGAAGCGTAAGTTTCTCTTCCGCTGTCTTTAAAGAACTCTTTGCACCGCAACGGCAGTTTTTTAATACTGCCAAGCGTTCGCCTGAAAACATTGTTTTTCATACAAACCACCTATTAACCAAATGTGTGAATTGCCTTGTAAATGTTGTCGTCTATAGTTTCAAGTACTGCCTGAATATCATCCATTGTGTACAGACAATCGCCACAGCCATCAGTTGCAATTTGTTTAAATCCGGATGAAATAGGCAACCAGATCTGCCCCACTGCCGATATAGAAGGCATTACGACAATTGTGCCGTCATCGAGATTGTTGAAGATAATTTCCGCAACTTCGTCACCTACCTGTTGCAATGCGTCCGCTCTTGCAGGAACAACACCCAACATTTCGGCACGTTTTAATACCATTTCTTCACTTGTTGCGAATTCAACGAATTTCAACGCCCATTCTCTGTTCTTGGTGTAACTGGAAATACCGTATCCGTTTACACCGCCCATTGTCTTGTGTGCAACCCACAGACTGTCATCCGTCACATCCTGTCTTACAGTGATGTCGCCATTGGCAGGAAGTTTGGGCAAACCCGTGATTACTAGATTTTCATCCACCTTTTTAAGGGCTTCTTCTTCCGACAAACCTTCTTTCCGGTACACTGCCGACAATTCCTTGACAAAACTTGAAGTCATGTCGGGAGTACAGATTGTTGCAAAAATTGTTCCGTTTGCAAGCATTGATTCTCTGCCCGTAGTGAACGTGTCGTCTAGACACTTCTCATCCATTATTCCCGCAAGATCCCAGATGATCTTACCTCCCAGTTTCGCATTTCCTGCGGACAAACCAATGTCGGTGTCATCGGTGTTGTTGTTGCCGAAAATATATCCACCGTATGTAAACAAAAATCCACTGTTGAAATACTCATTGTTCAGTTGCAATGCAAATCCGTACTTGCTCATGTCGGACTTTCTGATGGATTGACTGTAAAGATACAGTTCGTTCCAGAACTCCACCATGTCGGGAATACCGTTGTCGTTGTCATCCCATTCCGTTTGCCAATCTTCGGGCAGCATGTCTTTGCGGTAGTAAAGCAAGGGTTGTTGTACGTTTACGGGAATACCGCAGTAGACGATCTCTCCGTTGTTGTCGTATTTGTAGGCGTCCCAGGCATTTTGCGGAACCTGTTCGAACACGTCCATTTCCGTCACATTGATGGGCATGATGTGGTGACCGTCAACGTACTTCATCAACACGTCGTTTGCCTGATACAACACATCGGGGCCGTGACCGTAGGGACCGTCCTGTTCCAGGTTGGAATACTCGTCCATGTTAGCGTCAACGGCAACTACATTTTCATCCTTGTACTTTTCATTGAAAGCGTTGAGCAAGTAATCAAGATAGCCTTCTTTTTTGGCAGTGTCGTTTTCAAGCACTCTCAATGTTATTTGTGTTGAAGGTTCACACGCAGCAAACACCGATAACATGCCCGCCATCATGAAAACTGCCAGCATTATTGCAAATATACGTTTCATTTCAGCCTCCCTTGAATAAGATAATATTTGTTAGATATATTTTCAGCAACCCCGTTGCCGAACCATTCCTCAACAAAAACGCCCTTTTGCTTACTTACTGTCAAGCGTACTGTCTGAACGTCACAACTGCGTTTGATTGTGACATCTCCGTCAACTTCACGAATTGAAATATCACCACGTTGCAAGGCAGGTTGTTGTTTCAATGCCAGAAGTGAAGTCAATTGTCTTGTAAACTGTACTGTTGACGGGTCATTTAGTTTGTTCCAGTCAAACGTTCTTCTGTTGTCGGGATCGTATCCGCCTTCCGTCAGTATTTCGTCACCGTAGTAAACGTTGCAACTGCCCGTCATAAACACCATCATTGCCAGCGCCGACAGGTACTTGTCCTTGTTGCACTTGACCAATGAGTAAAATCTGTCGGTGTCGTGACAGTCAAGCAGGTTGAACATCATGTTGTTTGTGGTATCGGTGTAACGCATGAGCAATCCGTTGAGCTGTTGGACAAGTTCAACTTCGTCTATTTTTTCATGTACGAAGTAATCCACCATCTGCTTTGTGAATGCGTAATTCATGATGCTGTCAAACTGATCGCCACCAAGGTAACTTTCGCTGTTGTGCCAGTTTTCCCCTATCATCACAGCGTCAGGCTTGACTTCCTTTACCGCCTTGCGCATCATTCGCCAGAAGTCATGAGAAACTTCATCCGACACGTCAAGTCTCCATCCATCAATGTCGTATTGTCTGATCCAGTAGGTTGCAACATCTAAAAGATAGCGTTGAACGTCCTTATTGGAAGTGTCCAGTTTGGGCATGTAAGGACAACTTGCAAACTGACAGTAGTTGTCACGCTGATTGTTTACCTTGTCGCCATCTATTACAAACCACTTGAAAAACTCCGACTTGTCACCCTTTCTCAACACATCCTGAAACTGCACCGACCTGTCGCTGATGTGATTGAACACTGCGTCCAACACAATCTTCATTCCACGTTTGTGACAACCTTCTACCAGGCGCTTCAACGCATCATTCCCGCCGAACATTGGGTCAACGGTGTAGTAATCGTAGATGTCGTACTTGTGATTGGAAATTCCGCAAAACACAGGCGTAAGATACAATGCGTTTACATTCAGGCTCTTGATGTAATCCAATTTACTGCAGATTCCGTCAAGATCGCCGCCGTAAAAGGACTTGGGATGTGGAAGTTCATTCCACTTCGCATTGATGTAACTTTCGTCCTTTTTCGAAGCCTTTAAAAATCTGTCGGGAAAAACCTGATAGAACACTGCATTGTTGAGCCAACCGACATTTTCCACTATATCGTTGCGGTTTATATAGGCATACTGGAAACTGTTGAGATAGGCTATGTTGAAATCGTAACTTTCAACAATACCGTACTCACAAAAATACCTTACACTGTCGTCGCAAATAATTTCAAATACGTAGGCAAGTCTTGAATCGGCAAGATTCAATACTGTTCCGTAGTAACTGTACACACTGTCGTCGCAAATGTGATTCAGTTTCTGTCGGAACTGATGTTTGGCAATTTCGTACTTGTTGTTGTACAGAACGCTGACGCTGTCCAGCTGTTCGCCCTTGGCAAACCTTATACGAAGCACCACCGTCTTGTCATCCAATGCAAAGCAATAGTTACTTTCCGCCCTGTGATATATTGCAGGAATGTTCATTTTCTTACCCCTTTTTACTTTCTTGACAAATAAAATACACAATATTATAATTGTTACATCATGAAAAACAAAGTTACGCTGCGTGACATCGCACGTGAAGCAAATGTGTCCGTTGCAACTGTCAGTTACGTACTGAACAACCGCAACGACCAGAGCATCAGCGAAGCCACACGCAAAAAAATCCTTCAAATAGTCAACCTGTACAACTACAAGTTGAATTTTTCCGCCAAAAGCATTGCCAGCGGCAAGACAAACATCATTGCGCTGTGTCTTGGAAACCACAGTTTCGCCCTGCACAAGGCCGAACACATGCTTGTTGTCGAACGTCTGTCACGTTTCTTGCACAAGCAGGGATACAACCTGAGCATCGTTTACGGCGAAGATGTTTCACGTCTTGATTGGTGTGACGCAATAATCTGCTGCGATACCGATTCGGTGTTTTTCACCAACATAGCGGAAGCCAACTTCTGTCCGCTTTTGGCATTCAATACCCGTTCGGAAAACCAGATGCTGTTCTACCAGGTAAATACCGACTACGCAAATGTCAAGAAGATTGCCGATGAAATAAACGGCGAAAAACCTTACACTGTAGTAAGTTATCCTGTAAACAGTACTTTGTTGAAAGATATCATCACGGAAACCTTCCCTGATGTTGTGTTTGCCGACAGTTACCAATGTCTTGACAAACTGGCAAACAAAAACCTTGTTGTCCTTGGCGAAACGCTTGGTGAATATTGCAAGCGCTTTGCGAAAGACATCCTTGTTATCGACACATGCAGCAGTGACAAGATTGCCAAACTTTTTGAGTGTTTCAACTTTGCGATTGAACGCAAGGAGGGAGCCCCTCACGACATACGTATCTGATATATTTAAATTTAAAAAGTACTTTCCCCTACCCGCTCCGCCACGATTGTGGCGGAGTTTTTCAGGTAAGGGTAAATCAATTGTTATGCAGCCGTAATAGTAAGCACGGGTGTCTCGCCGCTCATGTCAAGCACAAGAGTATATGTACCCGTTACTGTGCAGGCAATGTTGCTCTGAGAAAGGTCAAATCCCTCGGGCGTTCCCGAAACATTGGACGAGCCTACCCAACCGCGTTGGTTGCCGGAATCGTTGCCCATGCAGATTCTGAGACCGAACTGATCGCCTTCGGTAAATTCCTTGGTGATGGTATAAGTCAGCGCGTCGGCGTCGTAAGTCATCTTCCATTCGGCGTCGACTGCCCAACCCGCGCCGGTCATTGTGCCGTAAACATACACGTCGTCCGGAATGTTGAGGTCTTCAACCGAAATCATCTTGGAAAGACTGTTGAAAGTTATCTTGTAATCGCTTGTCTTTAAAATCTTGATGTTGTTGTTGGATGCGCTTACCGCACTGAAATTGTCACCGCCGTTCAACAGATTAAAGTAATTGTAACTACCCAGACCATTGTACGTATCCGTTCCCCATTCGCCTCTTTCCGTAGAGCCTTCCTTGAACGCCTGAATTACAAATTCTTTGTCTGCCGTCAGGTGGATACTGTCAATTGTGTAGATGTGCGGATTGGTTTCGTCCTGAACGAATTTGTACTGTTCATTGAAACAGTAGCCTTCCCAGTCCTTTACTCCGTCGGCAAATGTACCGTCGATATAGTAATCGGTGGGTTCGGGTACATATTCGGTATCTACAGTTACGTTAAGTTTCGCCGTTTCTTCGGTGTAAGTGAATGTGTACATTCCCGCTTGCTTCGTGATCATGTTGCCACCGCTGTCTTCAAGCAGTTCCTTTGACGCGTCGTCAAGGTTTACGTACTTGATGTACGTCTTGCCCGCTGTCGTAACGCCATCTTCGGTAACTACCGTCGCAAACATAAAGGAATCTCCTTCCAACATGTACATCGACAGTGTGTAAATACCTTCTTCACCCTCTTTGAGAGTTGTTCCCGAGTATATAAAGTCTTTCCAGTCGGTGACTTTTTCGCCCTTTATATAAAAGGTGGTAACCGCTCCTTGCGGTTCTTCCTCGCCGCCGCCCACTACATCGCCGTTGCGCACAACGGTTACAGAGTTATTGGCGTTGACGGGATCGGTAGTAACGGTAAACGTATAATTGCCCGCCATTGAACAAATTGCATTCTTGGGAGCATCGCCGAGACCGCTTCCTGCCTCTATATACTCACCGGGATTTGCAATCGCGTCAAATCCGACGTTTACACCGTCGGCATTGTTGTAATCGAGCACTCCGTCGGAATTCAGAACGGTAAACTTGAATTCGTCCCCCAGATTGACGTCGATGGTAACTTCAAATACGTTGCCTTCGCCGCTTTTCTTGGTAAGTCTCACTGCGTCTTCAGGCGTCCAGCCTATTCCCGAACCGACCATTACCCAGTTGCGCTCATCGTTGTAACCCTCCAGCTTCCAACGTGCGTAGGCAGACGCATCTTCCGTCATTACTGCTGTAAAATCGAATTCCTTGGCATTAGTAGGTGTTACAAACCAACCCACAAATTCGTAACCCGGCTTATCGGGATTGGAAGGTTTTGTAGGAGCCTTTCCTTCCTCTACTGTGATGGTATCCAATACGGTTGTACCGTCATCGTCGTACAATGTCAATGTGTAAGTAGCAGGATTACATGCCACCAATGTCAACGACAAAGCAATACACATCACAAGCACTACCGCCAAAAATATACGCTTCATAAGTTCCTCCTTGAAATTATTTACGGTTTACTTAACCGTTAAGTAACTTCAGTTTAGTATCACATTTTGCCAAAGTCAATACCATATGGAAATAATTAAAAAATAACATTTTTGTTCATTTAATTGACAAGTCCCGATCAGATTGTACAACAAAGTGCCTAAGACTTCAATATCCCAATCGTGCAAAATAGATGAGCTAATGTATTGCGATGCAATATTTAAGGCATTTTAAAGTTACACAAACAGATTATAAAGAATGCTTCAGATTTTGGGTATTGAAATACTTGGTGTCTTGTGCTACAATTTCATTGCACAAAACAAAAGGAAGTGACACCATGAACACACCTAAAATCATTGCGGAAAAATATCTTGATGTGGCGCAAAACAAGATGAAAACTCCTTGGTACAAGACGCTGATGCTTGCTGTTATGGCAGGAATGTTCATTGCCGTAGGATCAGTTGCCGCTACCATTGCGTCACGTTCTTTCGAAGGCGCAACGGCAAATATCGTCAAGGGCGCAATCTTTCCTGTAGGACTTGCAATGGTAATTGTCGCAGGTAGCGAACTGTTTACAGGTAACTGTCTGTTGATCATGCCACTACTACAACGTTGTATTTCATTAAAGGGAATGGCGAAAAACCTTGCCATTGTTTATGTCGGAAACTTCATCGGTTCGATAATTATCGCACTCATTGCCACGTACAGTCACGCATTCCAGATTGCCGACCTTGCGCCAAAAATTGTGGATATTGCCGAACAGAAAGCAACGCTCGATTTCGGACAAGCACTTTTACTGGGAATAATGTGTAACATCTTTGTCAGCATTGCCGTGTGGATGTCCATGTCCTCCAACAGCGCATCGGGTAAGATTGTTGCATTGTATCTGCCCATCATGGCGTTTATAATCTGCGGATTTGAACACAGCGTGGCAAACATGTACTACCTGACAAGCGGATTGCTGAGCAGCGCAGTATTCAACATTTCCGCCGAAGGGCTGACCGTTTCCAACTGCATTTTCAACAACTTGATACCCGTAACTCTTGGCAACATGATAGGCGGTATGGTTTGCGTAGGACTGCCCTACTGGTTCATTTACCTGCATCAGGAAAAGTCCCACTGCACTGCCGAAACCCAGGAAAATGAAAAAAAGTAAAGAAATCAGTTGACAACTTGTTGTTTTTTTGATTTAATTGTAACAACTTTTCAAAAAAAGAGGATTTATGACAATGACCATGTATTTCAATATTCGACGTCGCAACAATAGACAGTGTGAAAATTAGGAAACGAATTTCCCGATTGCCTTTTGTTGTGTAAAGATTTTAGAAATACATTACCAAATGCACCGAGAACTTCGTCGGTGCTTTTTTATTGTTATAGGCGTAACCCGCATTACGAGGCAATATCCGCACCGACGGATGTTGCCTTTTTTGTGGGCAAAAACATCGCAAGATGACAAGATATACAAACCATCGAAATATAAAAGGAGATTTACCATGAAAAAAATTGTAATGCTTACCATTGTAGCTATACTGTGTCTCACAAGCGTATTTGCTTTTACAGCTTGCGCACCCAAGGGAAACGTTTTGTACGTTGCAACCAATGCGGAATTCGCACCATTCGAATACGTTGACAAAGACGGAGAACTCATCGGCATTGACATTGAACTTGCCTACTCAATCGGTGAAATCATGGGTTACGAAGTAGTAGTAAGCGACATGCCCTTCACGTCGGTACTTACCGCACTTGAAACAGGGGCTGCCAACATTGCAATGGCAGGACTTACAATCAGCGAAGAACGTCTTGAAAAGGTAGACTTCTGCACCCCCTACTTCACTGCAAACCAAGTTGTAATTGCTAAAAACGGTTCGGAAATCGCCAACGCTACCACCACCGAAGAACTGTTGACGTTGCTTGAAAACAAGAAGATCGGTTTCCAATCAGGCACTGTTGCGGAATACTTCGTAGAAGGTGACGAAGGCTGGGGATTTGAAGGAATTGCAGGAGCGGAAGCATTGGGATACAACAGCGGATCTCTTGCAGTACAAGCATTGTTGTCAGGTGGACTTGATTGCGTCATCATCGACTTGATTCCTGCACAAAGATTGGTAGAAGGTCACACCGAACTGACAGTATTGAGCGAAATGCCCTTGACTCAAGAAGAATACGCATTCGCAATTCAAAAGGGTGACACAGCATTGCAGACTGCCGTAAACAACGCTTTGCAACAACTGATGGACGACGGCACATTCGACGAAATTGTAGACAAGTACTACGGTGAATAATAAAGATAACTGGTTTTAAAGGGTGAAGAAATGAATTTTTGGCAAGAAATTTCCGCAGTGTTAGAATACCACACCTTGATTTTCAAGGGATTGGGTGCTACACTGCTCATTACGGTGGGAGCGTTTCTCATCGGTCAGGTACTTGGTGTGGTTACTGCCACAATCAAGGTTGCACGCAACAACAACAGAAATGTGTTCCTAAAGATACTCAACGCATTGGCGTCCGCTTACGTTACGGTAATACGTGGCACTCCCGTAGTAGTACAGTTGTTGTTGATGTACTTTGTAATACTGGGCGCAAGTCCGTTCCTCAATCCGCTCATTGTGGCAATCGCCGTATTTGGTATCAACAGCGGAGCGTATGTAGCGGAAACAATGAGAGGCGGTATTCTTTCGGTAGACAAGGGACAAATGGAAGCGGGCAGATCGCTGGGACTCAGTTTTCCCAAGACAATGGTAAAGGTTGTTGTTCCGCAAGCGACCAAGAACTCACTGCCTGCACTGTTCAACGAATTGATTGCACTGTTGAAAGAAACTTCCGTTGCAGGATACATCACGGTAGTTGACCTGACACGTGCATTCGAAAAAATCAGCAACAACGAAACAAGCGCAATTGTACCCTACATCATGCTTGCGGTAATCTACCTTGTAATTGTAGGAATACTGACGCTCATCATACGTCAGATAGAAAAGAGGTTACAAAATGATAGAAATTAAAAACCTTACCAAAAATTTCGGTGAACTTCATGCAGTAAACGACGTTTCGGTAAACATCGACAACGGTGAAATAATTGCGGTAATAGGACCGTCGGGAAGCGGTAAATCCACCTTCATACGTTGCATCAACATGCTTGAAAACTACGACGGCGGACAAATACTGTACAAGGGAACGGACATCAAACAACTTGACATCAACAAATACCGTCAGGAAGTAGGAATGGTTTTTCAACACTTCAATCTGTTCAACAATCTGACGATACTTGACAACATCACGCTTGCCCCCATCGACAAACGCAAGCAACAAGTCAAGGAACTGACAAAGCAACTGAAAGCACAGAAAAAACAAGGCGTTGACGTTTCCGAACAGCTGAAAAATCTTCCAACAAAGAAGCAAATTGTCCAAGAAGAACAGGAAAACGCACTTCAACTGCTCACACGTATAGGACTTGCCGACAAAGCAAACAGCTACCCTTCGCAACTGTCGGGCGGACAGAAACAGCGTGTTGCAATCGTCAGAGCGTTGGCAATGAAGCCTGAAATACTGCTTTTTGACGAACCGACAAGCGCACTTGACATCGAAATGGTACAGGAAGTGCTGTCTTTAATCAAGCAACTTGCCGAAACCAAGATGACAATGGTAATTGTCACACACGAACTTAAATTTGCCAAAAACGTGGCGACACGTGTGCTGTTCATGGACGGTGGCAAGGTGGTCGAAGACAACACCCCCGATCAACTGTTCAACAATCCTCAACACTCACGTCTGAAAGAATTTTTTGCCAAAACAAGCGACCTTCTTTAAAACAATCTGATCATACCAACGGTGACGTTACAATGTCACCGTTTTTTTTATTAAAAACATCTTTAAAAACTAAAACCAGAAAATGAACTGCGTTCCAATACAAAATTTCGTATAAGCAAAATTTAAATAGGTGGTGAGAACTGGATACATATTGTTCAGTATGGTAAAGAGTAGGTAAAATTTATGTAAAGTTTATTGCTTTTACAAGATATATATGCTATGGTCCAATTAAACAATATGTAGGAGGTTCCTGACATGAAAAAAAACAAATTATGGCAAGTGGCAATATGTTTTGTACTAATATTGTCAATGTGCTTTCCGTTGCTTGCGGGATGCACCCCTGCACAATCTTCAAGTTTCCATGTAGGCACTACTGCTCCTGCTGACGACTTGGGTCAAAAGGGGGATTTCTACTTCAACAAAACAACAAGTGAGTTGTTCTACAAGACTGATGCCTGGGAGAAGGTAGCTGACCTCAAGGGGCAGCAAGGACAACCCGGACAAACCGGTGAACAAGGAGTAGGCGTTACCGACGTTGCACTGGTTGACGGTGAAATCATTGTAACACTCAGCAACGGTGAAAAAATCAATGTAGGTCCTTTGCCGACTGACGAATCGCAACAACCCGAATTCAGCGAAACGGATGCAAAAAATGCTTTCTACGCTAAAATGAAGGAAAAGGCAGCCAGCTTCGGAATCGACACCGACAGACTGACATTCAACAGTGCAATCAGCGAAAGTTCCGGCTCTATAACTTCTCGTGACATGGCGAAAATGGGTGTTATGGCAATGGGCTACGACGAGCTTGTAAAAATTTGGAACCAACACAAATACACCTTCACTACTTCCGAAGTGGTCAAGACAATTACGGTAGAATCCACATTCATGGAAGGTGACTACGGACACTATCTTTCCGATCACTATTACGTACTGGGAGGAAAAACAGGTAGTCTTGCCAAAACCAGCGCAGGCACTCCTGTTACTTGCATTGTAGTGGCGGTCAAGGGACCGAACGACGCTACGTTTGTGGGATTTATTTCAGGCAAGTTCCGTGATACGGACAGCCAGAACAGATTCCGCCTTGCAAAAACAGCTTTTGACATAGCCAGTCAAAAATATCTTGACAAAAATGCCGACACTTCGGCATTGGAAGAAACATTGCCCAGTGACTGCATGATAACAATACTGTCTCTGCCCCAAACAGGAAATCTGCTTTCGTATAACTACTACGACTGGTATGCAGAGGACAGTCCGTATCTGGTATACGATAAAAACGGAACAATGCCCTACTACACGGCAAGTTCGTGGAAAATACTCACTTGCATGACTGCCCTTGATTACATTGCCGATCTGGACGAAACATTGACCATTACCGAAAGCTGTATAAAATCCGGATCCGGTCCGGTGTTTGACGGAGGAGAAGTTATTACCTACCGTGACGCATTGCATCTTATATTGCTTCCCTCTTCCAATACCACCTGCGTTGCAATAGCTGCGGCTGTCGGTCAAAAAATATTGCAACACGAATCTTCCGTCAGCGGAGGTCCTGTATACAGCCCTGTAGGAGAAGGGGACTTCGGTTTTGACACAGCACCCGTAGTATCAGTTTCCGAGGCAAAATCCAATCCCGATACAGGAATGCCGGTCAAAGTACGTGGCGTCGTGATCGGTGCTACCAACACTTACGACAACAGCACCAGCACGGTAATGCTCATAAAGGACGAGCAGTCCAACGAAATCTGCGGCGTGGCGAAAGCATTGACTACCAAAAGTGCTTTTGAAACCAATCTTCCCTTCGAGATAGGCGATATAGTAGAAATACCTGTCATCTGCGAAGTGGTTCCTGGAAATTTCAGCTACGGCGGCGAACACAACAAACTGACATTCACATGGTTCGGTGATCGTTTCGACTCGACAGACCCCACACCGTTTGTAACCAAGTACAGGGTCGGCCACACCGACAACTTCGCAATTGACAAAGAACAGGTAACAACCGTCATCGACTCACAGGAAGACCTTGAAGCATTCTGCAACAGAGAATCAGGTCTGCACTGGGAAATCGTAATTCTCAGAGGTACAACAGAACAACCGCTCAAAGCCGTTACAGGCGCAGCTACTGCCAGCGGTAAAGAAGACAAGGACATGAAGCGTGAATACATCAGAATCTTCTTCGACAATCCGACAAGTATTGACGAGCAAAAAGTAGGAAAAACGTCTCCAAGTCTCAGTAACTTCGGAAACCTTCACAATCTGCCTGACCTACTGAGCACAATGATGTTCAATCAGACGGAATACGCACAGGAAGATTTTACACAACCTTACACATTTGTAGGCGATGTGTACTGTCTGGTGATAGGCGGTTCTACTGCATATTACCACTTTATCGTACCCGATGCTTCCTGCATTGTTCCGGCTTGATAAGTTTTCTCCATAAAAACACAGGGGACGCAATCTGCGTCCCCTGTGTTTTTTATACACTTTTAAAATTTAATTTACTTTACCGCAACAATGTTGCTGTCAGGCATTCTGACTTCATCTTCGCTCATTTCAAGATACTGCACAATATCACGGATGAGTCTCGGACTGTTGTTTGTAAGAAACAGAGCATGACCTACGTCGTCATATAATTTCAATTTGTGGTAGGTAAAGAAATCGCACACGAAGTCTGCCGATGATCTTGGGACAAGTTCATCAAGCTTACCCCACACCACCATTGCAGGAACATCAATACTTTGCCTTTCCTTCAATGCGTCGTTACACAACTTCATTAGATCTCTGAACACACTGTACGTGTGACTGTTTATATTTGGTAAAATTCGTCTTATTCCTATACGAATAGACAACAAGCTGTTGTTGCGGTAAGGTTTCAAGTAGTCGTTTGCCTCTCTCATACGTGCGGCGACAGCCCCGTTTGAATTCTGGTACTTCTCGTTGTAGGTCTTGAAGTAAAAGGACAGCATGGCAAACAACGAACGGAAATTGAGATATTTGTTGGAAGGTGCGCACAATACTGCACGGTGCACATCCCTTACCGAACAAAGATAGGAAGTCAATGCTCCGCCCATAGAAAAGCCGATGACATCTACCTGGTCGTACTTTTCACGCAACATGTCGTAATCGGAACGGACTGTCGCAAGCGTATCCGCAACGTTAAATTCGTTGAAGTTGACCTTACCGTTGTGTCCGGGAATCTTACACTTGTAAACGCAATCGTAGTCGCCCAAGCTGTCGTAGAGATCACCGAAATCCGCCACGTCTGTCAGAAAACCGTGTATTGTCATCACTGCCTTGCTCATAAAGACCTCCTTTACCACCTGATTTCCCTATCTTGAAGTGCAAGAAAATCGTTGGCTTTGCTGAAATGCCTACAACCGAAAAATCCGTGATAAGCCGACAACGGACTGGGATGTGCGGCGGTAAGCACAAGATGTTGTCTGCCTGTAATCAACCTGCGTTTAGAGATTGCATTGTTTCCCCACAGCATGAACACCACTCCACGCTCTCTGTTGTTGAGATATTTTATTACAGAATCGGTAAATATTTCCCAACCCTTGCCCTTGTGTGAATTGGAAAGACCTGCTTCCACCGTCAGTACGGTGTTTAGCAACAGTACTCCCTGATCCGCCCAAGGTGTGAGATTTCCACCCTTGATCATGCTGTCGTAACCAAGATCATCCTTTATTTCCTTTCTGATGTTTACAAGACTTTGAGGAGGACGCACTCCGTCGGGCACGGAAAAAGCCAATCCCATTGCCTGCCCGGGATTGATGTAGGGATCCTGCCCAAGTATTACGACGTTTACCTCATCGGGACTTGTTGTGTCAAAAGCATTTAAAATCAGCTGCTTGGGTGGGTAGATTGCCTTCGTTCGGTATTCTTCAACAAGAAATCTCTTCAGTTCGACAAAGTAAGGCTGACTGAACTGTTCTTTAAACAATTCTTCCCATCCGTTGTAGTATCTGTCTTTCATCTTAAATTACACTTTCTTGATGAGAATTGAATTGGAAACACCTGATATTGTGTCACCTTCAGCAAGATAAATACTGTCGTCCTTAGAAAATTCACGGACAAGACCGTTGAATCTTACGTTGAACTTTTCTTCGCTTTCGATACTGCTTTCTACAATGTACTTACCTGTGGAAATCTGTCCCTGTGCACCTGCACTGTAAATGACGTTGCGGGCAAGTACGTAAAATTCGCCACGCATTTCCATTTCTTCAAGATATTCACTTGCGGTCTGTACTTTTTCGCCCTTATCTTCCTTAGTCTTCAACTTACCTTTGTTTCCACGAATGATGTATACAGCAAGGGCTATTGCCACAATCAGAGCAATTGCACACACAACGGCAAGTATAGTCACATAGGTTTCCAATCCTGATTCATCCAGAGCCAAAAACAACATTGACATATTCGTACTCCTCCAATGTACTTTTTACCATTGTATCACACCGCAAAACAAAGTGCAACACTTACGCCGATTATTATATATTGTATAAATTAAACACATTGTAACGCACATTTTATTTAAAAATTAATCAATATCTCAATTTTTATCGATCTTCCGGGCATATAGGCTAATCAGACATAAAGCTAACTGTTGTTTTTACAACGGTTTCCACTGTTTCACAAACGCTTTACCAAAATATTTAAATGGACGTTTCGCTGCCAGAACAAAAAAAGTACGCCTGCTGAAACAGGCGTACTGTAAAAATTGTTGTTATTCGTAATCTACTACGTTTATCCACTTCAAGAGGAAATCTCTTTCTTCCTTGTTGCCCTTGACAAGCTGTGTTGCGGCAACAATGGGGATGCACTTCTGAACGTATCTCTTGTCGGTGTTGGTCTTGGTGCAGAACAAGTCAAGATACTGTTCCGCAAGAGCTTCCTTGCCTTCAAGATAGAACAGCAAGTAGGTGCGTGCAACGTCCATTGATGCGTTACCTTGCGTTGCGTGCGACCAGTCGATGACAAAGGGTGTGCCGTCGTTGTCAATGATTACGTTACTTGGGTTGAAGTCACCGTGACAAACCTTCTTGTGACGGGGCAACGCTTCAAGACGTGTGTGAAGTTCGTACTTGGTTGCAGCGTCAAGATCGGTCATGTCAATCTTGCGGGACATCTTGTCCTTTTGCTTTGTGAGCAACGGGCTTACTTGCTTGTGTATCCACAGTTGAATTTCAACAAATTTGTTGAGATACTTGTCAATTTCTTCGGGATGTTCTTCCATCAATTGTGCAAGAGTCTTTCCCTTGACGTAAGACAATGTGATTGCCCACTTGCCTTCACGCTTGCTTACTTCCAACAAGGAAGGAACATTTACTTCCGTTTCTTCGATACGTGCGTGGTTCAACGCTTCGTTCAACACCATTGCCGTGTTGTATTCGTAGTCAAACACCTTGATGATCTTGTCATCGGCAAGATAGATTTGCTTGTCCTTGCGGGTGACAATGAGTTTTTCCTTCGACATATTTTATTCCTCCTTTCCGTAGTAAGCGTCAAGATACATCTGCTTGATTTCGCTCATCAATGGGTAACGTGGGTTTGCACCGGTGCATTGGTCATCGAATGCCTGTTCGGTCATTTCGTCCAACTTTTCAAGGAAGTACTTTTCATCAACGCCGTATTCCTTGATAGATTTCTTGATACCTACCGATTGTTTCAGTTCGTTGATTGCCTTGATGAGGTTGTCAAGTTTTTCATTGTCGTTCTTGCCCTTCAACCCCATCATGTCGGCAATTTCGGCGTATCTTGACAATGTGTGCGGGTAAGCATATTGAGGGAACGTACCCATCTTTTTAGGTGTTTCGCTTGCATTGAAACGCATTACATATGTGATGAGCAAGGCGTTGGCGACACCGTGAGGAAGGTGATGGAACGCACCCAGCTTGTGAGCCATTGAGTGGCATACACC
The DNA here is from genome assembly GCA_018715495.1 of Candidatus Limihabitans stercoravium. Classification (GTDB taxonomy): domain Bacteria; phylum Bacillota; class Clostridia; order Christensenellales; family CAG-314; genus Limihabitans; species Limihabitans stercoravium. Next base: position 57,144 of record DVLO01000044.1, read on the forward strand.
AAGGAAAGCATTTGCAAAAGCCATACCTGCCATTGTAGCAGCGTTAGCCATCTTTTCACGGGCAAGAATGTTGCTTCCGTCGTTATAAGCTGTTGGCAGATACTCAAAAATAGTCTTTATAGAACGCAATGCAAGACCGTCGGTGTAGTCTGTTGCAAGCATTGATGCGTAAGCCTCAAGGTCGTGAGTCAATGCGTCGATACCCGATGCGCTTGTCAGTCCCTTGGGTGAAGACATCATGAGATCGCAGTCTACAATTGCCATGTCGGGCAACAGTTCGTAGTCGGCAAGAGGATACTTGGTTCCGCTGTTTTCGTCAGTAATTACCGCAAAAGGTGTAACTTCCGAACCTGTACCTGCAGATGTGGGAACGGCTACAAAGTACGCCTTTTCGCCCATCTTGGGGAAGGTATAAATACGTTTTCTGATGTCGGAGAAACGCATTGCCATGTCCATGAAGTCTGCTTCGGGGTGTTCGTAGAGTACCCACATGATCTTTCCGGCGTCCATTGCCGAACCGCCGCCCAATGCGATGATACAGTCAGGTTGGAATGCACGCATTTGTTCCGCACCTGCCTTGGCACTCTTCAGAGTGGGGTCAGGCTCAACATCGAAGAATGTTGCGTGTTGCACTCCGTAACTGTTCAACTTGTCGGTGATGCACTTGGTAAAACCGTTGCTGAACAGGAAGTTGTCTGTTACTATAAACACCTTTTTCTTACCCATTGCGACAATTTCGTCAAGGGCAACGGGAAGGCATCCCTTCTTGATATAGATTTTTTCCGGTGCTTTAAACCACAACATGTTTTCTCTCCTTTCCGCAACTGTCTTGATGTTCAAGAGGTGCTTTACCCCTACGTTTTCCGACACGGAGTTACCACCCCATGATCCGCAGCCCAATGTCAAGGAAGGAGCAAGACGGAAGTTGTACAGGTCACCGATACCGCCCTGTGCAGACGGTGTGTTGATGAGAATACGGCAAGCCTTCATTGTGTTGTAGAAACTTGCTGTCTTTTCCGTTTCTTTGTGCTGATCGATGTAAAGAGAAGCTGTGTGACCAAGACCGCCGTCTTCAACAAGTCTTTCCGCCTTTTTCAATGCGTCATTGAAATCCGACGCCTTGTACATTGCAAGTACGGGAGACAGCTTTTCGTGAGCAAATTCTTCCGACAATTCAACGCTTTCCACTTCACCGATGAGTATCTTGGTGTCAGTCGGAACTTCAACGCCCGACAACTGTGCAATGCGGTAAGCCGATTGTCCTACAATCTTGGCATTCAACGAACCGTTGATGATGATTGTCTTTCTTACCTTGTCCTTTTCTTCGTCGTTTAAGAAGTAGCAACCTCTTTGTTGAAATTCCTTCTTGACCTTGTTGTAGACGTCACTAAGTGCAATTACCGACTGTTCGGAAGCGCAAATCATACCGTTGTCGAATGTCTTGCTGTGAATGATGGAGTTTACTGCCAACAGTATGTCGGCACTGCTGTCGATGATGGCAGGAGTGTTACCTGCGCCTACACCCAATGCAGGTTTACCTGATGAGTAAGCCGCACGTACCATTCCGGGACCGCCCGTTGCAAGGATGATGTCCGATTCCTTCATCAGCATGTTGGTCAGTTCAAGGCTGGGTACATCGATCCAACTTACAATGCCTTCCGGAGCACCTGCCTTAACGGCTGCTTCCAACACCACTTTAGCTGCTGCAATTGTCGATTGCTTAGCTCTTGGGTGAGGACTGATGATGATACCGTTGCGTGTCTTCAATGCAAGCAACACCTTGAATATTGCAGTAGATGTGGGGTTGGTTGTGGGGATTACAGCCCCAACTAATCCGATTGGTTCGGCAATCTTTCTGATTCCGTAAACCTTGTCTTCTTCTATAACTCCGCATGTCTTGGTATTGCGGTAAGCGTTGTAAATGTATTCCGATGCGTAGTGATTCTTGATTACCTTGTCTTCAACGATACCCATGCCCGTTTCTTCAACAGCCAGTTTCGCCAAAGGAATACGTGCCTTGTTAGCGGCAGTCGCAGCGGCAAGGAAAATTGCGTCTACCTGCTGCTGTGTGAATGTGGCGTATTGTTTCTGAGCGTTGCGCACAACCTCAAATTCCTTAGCCAATGATTCCACACTGTCTACAAATGTCTTCATAAATCCCCCTTTCGGACGTTGCCGTCCCTTTACGTTACTGTTTTTCAAACATTAACTATTATATGTTTTTTTACGCAACTGGCAACTGAATAAGCCCATAAGAAGAATACCGATATTTTATTAATCCATAAGATTTGTTTATTATATTTTATTTTCGCATGATTTCGATTATATCCGTAAAATGATTTTTCCACAGCAGAAAAGACATAAAATTCAAGTAATGACAGTTTTGTGCAATTTTTGCCAAATGAAATGCAGACAAAACGACTACAAATTACACTTCGCTTGAAAAAATGTAAATTACCGTTTTAAAGGCTGATTTTAAAGGTGCTGATGCAATAAAATGTAAATTCTTACACTAATCTACCGTTGAAATTTACAGATTGAAAGACAGCAATATTCAAACAACAGAGTTTTAAAAAATTGCAGTCGTTGTTACTACGACCGCAATTGAGATTTTATAAAACAACTGCAATTTAATTGTTGTTTTCGAAGTCAAGGTACTCCAGAGCTTCTTCAGCGGTAGACAGCCTTGTTTCGGAAGGGGAAACAAGTATCACCAACGGAAGTCCTACACATGAATTCACTTTATATATCGGAACATACACTTGGTAATCTTTCCAATCCTTGCCCCTTTTTACCCCATCTGCTGACAATTGTTCAATAAGTTGTTGTATCATTTAAAAACCTCCTTGAAACATTTGTTTAGCCACTATTGTCGTTATTGCAAAAACACCACAATCAGCTGTGCCACACAAGTATATCACATTGTTTACTTCAATTCAATACCTGCTTTTAAAATTACTGCCTACAATTTGCACCACACCGCAACAAAAAAGCAGGACGACACAATGCCGTCCTGCCATTTAATTACTTAAAGTAATTGAAGTAAGTTTGATTGTTGACGTATTCCGTTGCCAGACCGTACTCACTTTCAAGCAGTTGCAGATGAGGTTCAATTGTACTGATTGTACACCAGTCGTCCAACATACTGAATGTTGCGTCAAGTGATGTCAGATTGTATGTTTCGTCATGGGTAATGCCCACCGTAACAGGTCCGAGGTTGGTATCCATGGGTTTCAAGTCAAGACCCAATTCAAACCTGCTGTTCTCGTAGGTGTAACTTGTCAGCAACTGTTCGGGTTGAAAACTGCCGCCGCCGTTGTCATTTGTGTTGCCCAGAATCTGATCTCTGATCCACTGCTTGAAGTTGATCATTTCCATGAGGTTGTTTATCATGACATTACCGTTGAAATCCTTGGCGGGAATTTCCGCAACGTAATTTCTTTCCATCATGGTGTGTTTGAACCACTTGCAATCCCACGAATTTCTGACAATGGAAATCATGTCTGTTCTGCCGTTGTAGTACAGGTAGCTGTAACCGCCGTAGTCGTTGAATGCTGCACCGGAGAAGTCAAGCTGTCCTAATTTTTCACGTTCGAGCAGTACCGCCACATTGACAAATCCTTCTTCGTCGATGTCCACGTACACTGCAACGAACAAATCAATTTCTACAACAAGCTTTGCCTTTATCTTTCCTTCAATGTGGAAACTGTTGTTATCCGCCGTAACCACAAATGCCGACAACAGATGATAAATGCTGTCAAAGTCAATGTACTGAGCAATGTCGGGAGCTGTAATTTCCGTTTCGGCAACCTTGACGGAAGCAATGCCGTTGACTGTCATTCCGTCATAGGAAAGGTTTTTAACGTTGAGGGTCAGATCGGGATCTGCCGATACTGTCAACGCCACTTCACCAAGACCGGACATCACCACTCCGCCGTTCAGCACGATGTCAAACACACCGTCGGTGTAAGCAAGGTTTAAAATGATTGTAGAGAAATCAACGGGTTTACTTGCTTCGTCCTTAGCGGACAACAGGTCATTGACAAGCTGTTCCAATTGCGGAACTACACGGAACAATTCATCCTTCAACGACAATGTATCCTTCAGGGATTGCAATGTGAAGGTCACCTTCAATCCGTTGTAGTCGATGTAGAATCTTTCGTCAACGTAATGGAAGTTGACCGTCTTGAAGGGCTGGAAAGTTGTGCCGTCGTACTTTTCGATGTTGAGGTTAGCAACAAAGGAGTAGCCGTTTTCTGCACTGAACTGTGCTGTTGAATTGGTCAGTCTGTACTTCGAACCGTCAGACAATGCCAGTTCGCCGTCGATTGTAAATGCCCAACTGCGAGCTACAAACAGCTGTTCGAACACGGGAAGGAAGTCGTCAAATACCAGACCGATGTCGACGTAGGACATGTTGTCGTCAAACTGCATGTAAACTTGCTGTTCGCACGGTCTTGCGGTAATGGACTTACCCAGGATGTCGATTGTTGCGGTAAATGTTGAAGTGATACCCGTTGTGATGTCAACGGACAATCCGATGTTTCCTAACGACAACCCAACGGTCATGCTGTCCTGACCTGTCTGTATTGTCATTCCGTTTAGAATGTCAGAAATGGACAGTGAGAAAGCATTTCCTATCGGGTCATTGTTGCCCAGTATTTCACCCAGTCTTGTTACGACTTGTTCAATTTGCGCAATGTTTCCTTCGGCATAAACGGTGTCGTAGTTGAAACGGAATGTCTGACTGTTGAAGTCGTATTCGCCCGACAGAACATTGTCCGTACCCATCTTGAAACGCAGGACACCGTTCAATCCGTCCAATTGCAGATACAGTGTGTTGAGTTCGTCGATTGTAACTTGAATATCTGTGAGATACTCACCGTCAATCACTACTTGTTCTTCCGTTGAGCGTACAGTTGCGCAAACACTCAAAGCAACGCCCTTGACTTCGACGTCGGAAATTGCAGCTTCCATACTGTCGGAGGCATTGAGAGTTACATCGAATGTATTGAGTCCCAACTGACTGCCGTTTACTGTCACAGTCAGCTGACCGTCGGCAAATGCCACTTGTTCAATCAATGCCAGGATGTCGATGTCGGACAGAGAAAGTCCCGTTGCCCAGTCAAGAATTTCGTCAAGCTGTTCGTTGATACCTTTGAATTGTTCAAATACCGAACCGTCAACGTTGCCGTTGAGACTGACTGCAGTCTTGATACCTGCAATGTCAAGATACAATGTGTTGTCAACAATCTTTATGTTTCCGTTGAGTAACTTGCTGTTTGCCATTGACAACTCAAATTCAACTTCAATTGCATTTGCAAACAAGATGTTTGCATTGACCAGATATTCAGCTCCGTTCAGAGTAAGTTTAGCCGATATATCCGCATCGTAGCCGTTTGCGTTGAGCAATTCGCCGATATAGGGAGCGAATTTTTCCACAACTTCTGCCAAATCAATTGCGTTGTCAAATTCTGCTTGGTGTTCCTGCCAATCGGTAAGACGGGCGGTCAGTTGCCTTCCCATCACATTGACGTTGATTTCACCCAGCGTCCACACGTTGTTGACATTGTTCAATGTCACTGTCGCAATGTCGGAAACAGCAATCTTTAAACTTCCGTCCTCTTGCGCTTCGAAACTTACATTTAAATTAAATTCGCCAAGTTCAGGAAGTGCAGGCAACTCTACCATTCCTTCAAGGCATTGCAACACACTGCCGATGTCGGCAATTGCAAGTTTGCCGGTGATGTTTCCGTACTTAGCCAAAAGTGTTTCATCATTGTACATCACATACAAATCATTCCACACCAAATGTGCTTGTTGCTTTGTGATGTCCAAACCGATGTAGGCTTCTATTGAACCGCCCACTTCAAGAGCAACCTTTCCGTCTGCGAAAATCTCAATCAATCCCGAAATGTCGGGGTAGTCGCCTGTAAATTCGGGAACATTCCAACTGTCAGGTACAATTTCCAACTTCCAGTCGCCCAATGTCGCCGTAGCCGACACAAAGGAGTAGCTGTCTCCTTCAAGCACACCTTGAATTGCAATATTCGCTTCCAATCCTTGCAAATCGATGTGCAATGAAACAGTCACTTCTCCGTCGGTGTACTGTGCTGTAATTTCACCAAGCAGATCTTCAAGTGCAGGCAATTGAATGTCGGGAAGACTTCCGCCCGTAAATACCGATACCGCTTGCATCAATCCGTCCACAGTTGCGCTTGCCTTCACATCACCTTTCTGCACCAACAATCTGTTGTCGGAATACATTGCATCTATTCCCAATGCAGACAAGTAAACGGTTGTGTCGGCAAGGTTGTTCATGTCAAGCAATGCTCTTGCATTTCCTTCAATGATCGTGTCGGCGTTACTTAGTTTCAATGAAATGTCCAACGGCTTGTTTTCCGTAAGATAAGGGTTGAACATCTGTGTCAGCACCGTAACAGCGTCAGGATTGGTGTCAGGTTGTTCTATTTCAGCATCAAAGTACTGTTCGAAAAATTCGAAATGCGGAAGCTGATTAACTTCGCCAATATCACTGAATGTTTCGGTAAGACTTTCGGTACAAGTGATACCTCCCAACATTGCAACCTTGTATTGACAATCGGTGGTTATCGACACAACTTGCCAATTGCTGTCCATTGTGACAAGCAGTTGCGCCTTCAAAAATTCGGGGAATGCCTTGGTTCCTGCCGATGTGCGCATTTCGTACAACAAGTAGTAAGGTGCAATGGTCGTATCCAATGTGTATTGGAAGGTAAACAATCCGTCTTTTTCCTCCACAAACTGTGCGTCTGTGATTGTCTTGTCGTTGAGAACGTAGGCGGAAAGTGAAGTCGGGATATATCCGAACATTTCAAGGAAACTTTCCCTGGTTATTCTGGATGCACTGTTCTGCCATTCGATGTTGTCAATTCTGTTGACCTTGGAATGATTGCGCAACAGGTAGTTGCCTTGGTAAACAAATCTTTGCTGACCGAATTTGACCAGCGAAGAAAAACTTGCGCTTTGCTTGAACACATCTTCACCAACAACGGTGCGGCTGCTCAACACCTGCTGTTCAATGCCCATTGATTTACTTGAACCACTTGCTACGGCATTGAATGAACCTGCTTGCTGAAGCTGTCCTGCACTTACGTACAGATTTTGTTTAGCGTCGTAGTCACCCGGAGTACCGCTTTCGGGACGGCTTGCAGTCATGCTAACCAGATCGGAATCAGGCGGAATGACAATGGCAGGCGGAGAGTCGTCGAAGTTGACGACGTACACCATACAACATGAACTCATGACAAGTGCCAACAAGGCACAAAAAACCTTAAATCTCATATAAAAATTTCCCCATTATACTTAATGTGAGAACATGGTATATTCCCAGTAATTGTATGGGGTATTGTACATCAAACGAACGCACAAGTCAACACTATTTGCAAAAAGTGTTGATTATCTCAACAAAAGTGAACTTTTATGTTGATTTGTTGCGAATTTAAATAACATTCAGATATACAAAGCATCACAAATATACATTTGTTTCAACAGCGTGTTGAACAGAAAAACAACTTGTCCTGCAAAAGACAATGTGACATCTACAACACACAGTGTAGATGCCACATTGTCTTTTTACTTTCAGATGCTCCCTTCTATCGTTGCCGTATGGCTGTCCGCATGATGAGAAAGGTACTTCTCTGCCCTGTTTTCCTTGACGGTAAGGTAACTTCGTCCAATTGAAAAAGCGCCTGCAGGAAGGTTGCTGTCTACCGTAGTTCCGCAGGCAATGTAACAACCGCTGCCCACCTCTAAGGGCGCAACCAGATTGGTGTTACATCCTATAAAACAGTTGTCTCCCACATTGGTGTGATGCTTGTGCTTGCCGTCGTAATTTACAAATATTACGCCGCAACCGATGTTGCAGTTTTTGCCGACGGTAGCGTCCCCTATGTACGCAAGATGACTTGCTTTAGTACCGTTTCCCAATGTGCTGTTTTTCAGTTCGACGTAGTTACCTATGCGGCAGTTATCTCCGACTACACTTCCCTGTCGTATGTGTGCGTTGGGTCCTACAGTACAGTCCTTGCCCACTGTGCTGTCGGTTATACGACTGCTACGTATCTCAGTGTTTTTGCCTACATGAGCATTGTCAAGGTAACTGAAACTTTCCACCACACAACCGTCCTCTAAAACGGTGTTGCCCTTGACTACAGCAAAGGGCTGAATGATAACATTTTTACCCACTGTTACAGTGGGCTCCAGGTAGTATTGCATATATCTCACCTCTCTACACAAGTATATGCACACTACACCATCCTTGCCACTACTACCGTCATGTCATCGGAAGGTTTGTTGTTACATTTTTCCAATGCACGCTCCATAAGTTCATCGGCTACTATCTGCGGATTGGTGAGTATTGTCTGGTTTACGTAATCGGCAATGGCATCAGCGCCAAGACAATCAATCACACCGTCGCTGCACAGCACGACCAAGTCGCCACTTCCCAACACACGATTGCAGGTGGAAGGTTTCATTTCGTCCAATACGCCAAGCGGCAAACTGCTACCATCCACAATGGAAGTTTCGCCTTGTTGACGAACAAAACACTCAGGCGCACCCAGTTTTACGAAGTCACACCTTCCGCAGGAAAGATCGGCAACAACAATGTCTACAGCACAGAAAGTATCTGTATTGAAGGTCTGCAACAGCCTGTTTACACACGTCAAAATAAGTTCGGACGGGAATCCCGCGCGGTAGAAATTTTCCACCAACGTGATGGCAATTTCCGACATTTTTTCCGCACGTTCTCCACTGCCCATGCCGTCGCACAACGCCATCATCACACGATTGTTGTCAATGCCAACGAAACTGTGCGTATCTCCCGAAACACACTGTCCGTCTTTCGGAACACTGCGTATGCCGTAGGCAAGTTCGAAACGTGGTTTCTCCAACATGTACACCGTCAGATACTGTCCGTCATCCATTGTACGTTCGGTACACATGGGGTACCCAAGGCTGTCGGACACGATCTTTTCCACATTACGTATGTCTGCGTCACGTTTGTCCACGGTAAGAATTACGGACTTTTCACCGTTGTTTTCCATCAATGAACCTTCAGTAGCCCTGATGTTGTGAAAGGACAAGTTTTCCAGCAAATCTCTTTCCTTGTCGGGACGGAATGTCACCTGACCTTTTAATGACTGTGCCATGTTCTGCATCACTGCCGATACACCGCCCAACTGTTCGCCTATCAACATTTTTGTACTGTCTGCCTGAGCTGTCCTGTTGCAGTAATCCTTGAATGCAACCGCCCTGCCGTTAATACGTGTAAGTATTCCGTTGAGCCTCTGACAACGCCCAGTAAGATTGCTGTCAATATCCAATATGCTGACACGTCCTCTGTTCAATGCTATGTACACAAGGTCTGTCAGTGACTTTTCTGCCGTCCTGCGGTTGTCACGCCAACACAACGAACGGTTGGGACAATCGCTGCACACCTCTTCCGTCACACACTTGACAATCTGTTGACGTGCGTCTTCCGCCGTCATCACTCCTTCAGCCATGGAAGAAAATGTGTTCTTCATGGCGAAAAACACGTCGGAAAGTCTGTAAAGTTTTGCCGACAATCCCCAACGCAATCTGTTGATGGCATTTTTAGCATTATCCTTGTTACCGTTGCCCATTTGTTCGGCAAGACGTTTCAAACACTTGTCGGGAATGACTACATACAACAGCACAGCCATCATCACGGGTAGGAATGACAAGTTGAACAGGTAACCTTCCCCCTTCCACATGTACACTAGCAGTAAATAGAAACATGCCACAAAAAATGCCGATGCGTATCTGTTTACTCTGTTCAAGACCACTGCGCACAATGCCAACACGCACACAATTGCCGTACTTTCGAATTGTCCCGTTGCAAAGGCATTACCCATACTCAACGTTACAGCCGATGCAATGGCAGTAAATTCACCCTTCAATGTCATTGCCAACAGTACTGTCAAGAGAGCAACCCCTTCAAACAAATCGAAGGGAATTTGCAACGACGACAGACAGTAACTCATCACCACTGCAAATATCGCAACAGACAACACTTCGTCAAGCGCCAATCGGTAACTGAATCCCTTGACAAACACCGCCCTGAATGAGTAAATACACACCACGGCAAATGCCGTTCCTACAAGACTGTACACAATTCTGTCCAAAAACATCGGTACGTCACTTAAAATTTCGGCACAGTACACTACATTTGCCAACAGACAGTACAGCACAAACAAAGGTCTTGTCGCTTTCTTTTTCAACAAGGTGTGCAACAGCATTACAACCAACAGTACACCGCTGCGTGACAGCGCAAATAACAACTGTCCGTGCAGTAAACTTGCAGCAATGTACAACAATGTGGAAATCCACATGTTCAGACAATACATTGCACTGGCATATACACCAAAGGCAACAAGTCCGTCTAAAGGTTTACCCAGCACCATCGCCGCCGCAATGACACAGTATATCAACAATTTTTTGTAAAACATTTTCCCTCTCCGTCAAACATTTGCCCCCATACTACCACCGTGCAACACAACTTATTTGCCGATTTATATTACAAAAGGGCGGATTTTGACATCTTGGAAACAGAAAAAAGCGGAAGGATTGCCCTTCCGCATTGTTTTCATTATTCAGAGTCTACTTAGCTGAAGTTTACTTGGTAACGTACACAACGTAAGCAGCGCCCGGTCCGGTGTGCACGCCTACAATTGAACTCAACACCTGCATGTTGTCAATGTAGTACTGACGTTTGTCTTCTTCTACACACTTGTCGATGAGTTTCAACACTCTGTCATTTGACGGACTGTAACCGAAGATCAGGTCGTAATCGGGGTCGATGTCCGCTTCCAAAACGTATTTCGAAAGGTTGTCTACTGCCTTACGAACGCCCATGCTCTTACCGATTACCTTGATTTCACCGTGGTCAATGGTAATCAACGGCTTGATGTTGAGCATTGTTCCGATCATCGCACTAGTCTTACTCAGTCTGCCGCCCTTGAACAGGTATTCCAATGTGTCCACCAATGCAACAAGAGTTGTGCGGTCACGCAAACTTTCAATGTGAGCTACAATTTCTTCGGGGGACATTGTGTCCTTTACCCTCAATGCTTCCATTACAAGCAAACGCAACTTGCCAACCGTTGACAATGTATCGACGATATAAACGTTGTCGAAGTTTCCTTGATTTTTAACCATTTGAGCGCATTGGTAACTTCCGCTCAGTTTTCTTGAAATTGGAAGCACAATCAATGTGTCGCCGTTGTCCTTGGCACGTTGAAATTCCTCTTCGTACTGCAATGGAGATGCCTGCGAAGTTGTAGGAATGGTCTTGCTTCCCTGCAGCTTCTTGTAAAATTCTTCGTTGGTGATGTCGAAGCAGGCACGATACTGTTCCGAACCGAAATTGATTGTCAGCGGCAGTATTGTAATGCCTTTTTCGTTAGCTTCGCTCACTGTGATGTCAGCAGAGCTGTCTGTAACTATACGTATCATTTTCTTACCCCTTGTGTTGAATTGCTGTGTGTTCTACCAAAACGACAACAGCACTGCAACATCTTACCAAACAATGGTAAAAAAAGCAATCAATATAGGGGGTGTTTTCACTTTTTGCTCAATAAAAAACACGGTTCAATGACGTATTCGATAAAATTCGCATCCAAACGACAAAAACATCACATGAACCTACACAACAAGCAACTGAGAACGCATCCAAGCATTGTAGTCAACAGAGCGATTGCAACGGCTTTTGCACTGTTTTTTACCTTTGTTCCGTGAAAGTACACTGCCGAAAGGTAGAAGACCGTTTCACTGCTTCCCATGATGACCGACGCAGACCTTGCAATGTAGCTGTCTGTACCGTAGGTGGCGTAGATGTCGTTCAAGAGTGCAAGTGAACCGCTTGCTGTAAAGGGACGAATTACAACCAGTCTTGCAAGTTCGACGGGTATTCCCGTCCATGACAGCAATGGCGCAATCCATTTACTCAACACATCCCCCACTCCGCTAACTTCCATGAAGTTGATGAGCACAAACATGGTTGCAATGTAAGGAAACAACGTCACGCACAACGACAGACCGTTTTTAGTGCCCTGCAAAAAGCAGTTGTACACATTGACACGGCGTGCTGCTCCTACCGCAACCGTCAACAGTATGATGGCAGGAATCAGGTATTGCATTTGTCGTACAACAGCATTACCGCTACCGCCCCTATTACCGAAGTCACAACGGTACACACTAGGCTTGGAAGAATGACGTCTGACGGATTACTGCTCAATGCCGAAGCACGAAGTCCCACAACGGTAGAGGGAATGAGTTGTATTCCCGTTGCGTTCAAGACAAAAAGAAGCGCACCTTGTCTGTTGAGAGCGCCTTTTTCCGTCAGTGCCGACATTGCTTTCAGGTTGAAAGGAGTTGCAACGTTGCCTGCACCAATTATATTTGCCGACAATCCCATGGATATGTCGCTTGCCACGTTGTCGTCAAGGTTACCGAACAGCGCCTTGTTGACGGGTTTAGTCAGCCGTGCAATCATTTCCACTATTCCGCTTTTTTGCATTACTTCGGCAATGCTGAGCCACAGACAGTACACTCCACACATGGAAAATGTCGTAGTGAGTGCGGAATTAGCTGAATTTATTGCTACATCGGAAACTTTGTCGGGACTCAATGCCGTCAATATACACAGTGCTACAATTACAATGGATGTCCAAATTGCGTTCATATTGTAGTATATTCTTTACAATACTGTAAATTCATAGTATAATTACTAATTAGTCAACAATCAAGATGTTTACACGGAGATTAAACATGACAAAGAATTACTACATCACAACAGCTATAGCGTACACATCGGGCAAGCCACACATCGGCAACACCTACGAAATAGTACTTGCCGACGCACTTGCACGCTTTAAGAGAAAGCAAGGATACGACGTTGTTTTGCAGACAGGTACTGACGAACACGGCGAAAAAATCCAACAAAAGGCGGAAGCCGCAGGCATCACCCCACAGCAATTTGTAGACAACGTTGCAGGGGAAATCAAGAACATCTGGGACTTGATGAACACATCCTACGACAAGTTTGTACGCACCACCGACAAGTATCACGAACAGCAAGTTCAGAAGATATTTGAAAAACTGCTCAAACAAGGCGACATTTACAAGGGATACTACACAGGTTGGTACTGTACTCCTTGTGAATCTTTCTGGACGGAAAGCCAACTTGTGGACGGCAAATGTCCCGACTGTGGCAGAGAAGTCAAGAAAGCCAAGGAAGAAGCCTACTTCTTCCGCATGAGCAAGTACGCAGACAGATTGATGCAGTACTACGAAGATCATCCCGACTTCATTCTTCCCATTTCACGCAAGAACGAAATGGTAAACAATTTCTTGAAACCGGGCTTGCAGGATCTGTGTGTCAGCCGTACATCATTCCAATGGGGTATTCCCGTAACAAGTGATCCCAAACACGTTGTTTACGTGTGGTTGGATGCGCTGACAAACTACATCACAGGTCTTGGATACGATTGTGACGGACACAATCAACCCAACTTCGAAAAGTATTGGCCCGCACAACTGCATGTAATCGGTAAAGACATTGTGCGTTTCCACGTAATTTACTGGCCCATCTTCCTGATGGCACTTGGTCTGCCGTTGCCCAAGCAAATCTACGGACACCCGTGGTTGTTGCAGGACGGCGGAAAGATGAGCAAATCCAAAGGCAACGTAATTTACGCCGATGACCTTGTAAAGTTCTTCGGTGTTGATACCGTAAGATACTACCTGTTGTCACAAATGCCCTACGACAACGACGGATTGATCGGTTGGGACATGGTTTGCGACACACTCAACAGCGAACTTGCCAACGTCTACGGAAACCTTGTAAAGCGCACCATTGCAATGTCCAACAAGTACTTCGGCGGTGTTGTGGAAAACAAGAACGTTTCCGAACCCGTTGACGATGAACTGAAACAACTTGTCACATCCACTTACAGCAAGGTTGCGGAAAAAATGGATGCTTTCCGTGTTGCCGATGCTCTTTCCGACATCATGGCAATTTTCAGACGTGCCAACAAGTACATTGACGAAACCGCACCTTGGGTGTTGGCTAAAGACAACGACAAACTTGACAGACTTGCAACAGTACTGTACAACCTCACCGAATCCATTGTAATCGGTTCGTCCATGCTGACATGTTTCATGCCTACACTTGCCGAAAAGGTAATTGCACAGTGCGGAACAACGGCACGCAGTTTCGATGACCTTGACAAATTCGGACTGCTTCCTAACGGCACAAAGGTAGACAGCGATCCCGAAACACTGTTCCAAAGACTGGACAGCAAGGAAATCGTTGAAAAAGTCAACGCAATGTACGCCGAAAGAGCGCCCAAGCAACCCGAACAACCTAAGGAACAATCTAAAGAACAACAAAAGGCGGAAGAAATCACCATTGACGACTTTGCAAAACTTGACCTGCGTGTTGCCGAAGTTGTTGAATGCAAGAAAGCCGAAAAGAGCGACAAACTGCTTGTACTTCAACTGAAAGTGGGCGACACTACCAGACAAGTCGTAAGCGGAATTGCACAGCACTACACGCCCGACCAACTTGTGGGCAAGTTTGTTGTGTTGGTAAGCAACTTGAAGCCCGTAAAACTGCGTGGTATCCTTTCGGAAGGAATGATACTGTGTGCAGACAACGGCAAGAAAGTTGTGTTCGTGACACCCGAAAAGACAATTGAAAGCGGAAGTAAGGTAAAATGATTGACACACACGTTCATCTGGACGACGAAAAACTACTTCCCATTGCAGACGAAGTTGTACAACAATTTACCGAACAGGGCGTAAAGTTGGTAATCAACAACAGTTGCGACCTTCAAACGATGACAAAGGGCATTGAACTTGCAGAAAAGTACAGCAACGTGTACTGCACGGTGGGAATGCACCCACACACGGCAAGTCAAATGGACAGCAATTTTTTAGACAAGTTGACAAGCCTTGCAAGTCATCCCAAGGTTGTTGCCGTGGGGGAAATCGGGCTTGACTACTACTACGATCTTTCGGAACGCAACGTACAACGTGACGTGTTCGCAATGCAACTTGAATACGCCGACAAGCTAAAACTTCCCGTAACGCTTCACATTCGTGACGCTTACGGCGATGCACTTGACGTACTCAACGCACAAAATAAATTTCTCAATCAACCAATCGTGTGGCACTGCTACTCCGGAAGTGCGGAATTTGCAAGACAAATGGTAAAAAAGGGGCATTACTTCGCCTTTGGCGGAGCAATCACCTTCAAGAACGCCAACAAACAATCGGTCATTGACAACATACCCATTGACCGCATTTTAACGGAAACAGACTGCCCTTACATGACGCCTGTACCCTTCCGTGGCAAGACAAACATGCCTCAATTTGTGAGGTACGTTGTGGAAAAACTTGCGCAGATGTACAACGTGTCTTTTAATGAAATGGAACGCAGGACAGAACAAAACTGTTTTGACGTATTTGGCAAAATAGACAGGAGTAAATATGAACAATAACTACGTCTACACCATCGGAAACAAGATTTACATCAACCTTACAAACAAATGCAGTAACAACTGCGATTTCTGTATTCGTCACGGCAGAGATGGAATGAACGGTACGGATTTATGGATTCAAAATCAGCCTGACGGCGCAGACATCATCGAACAACTGCCGTTGAATCTTGACGATTACGACGAAGAAGTTGTATTTTGCGGATTTGGCGAACCCACCTACAACCTGGACGCAATGGAAGAAGTTGCTTCCTACCTGCACTGCGTGGACAAGACAACACGTATCAACACCAACGGACAGGCAAACCTCATCCACAAACAGGATGTCAGTTCCGTTATAGCCGATTGTTGCGATGTCGTAAACGTTTCACTCAACGCACCCGACGCCAAGAAATACCAACAACACTGCAAGAGTATCTTCGGTGAAAAAGCATTTGACAGCATGTTGGAATTTGCCACCCTGTGCAAGCAACGTGGCGCAAAGGTTGTGTTTTCGGTAGTTGACAGCATTGGCGAAGAAGACGTCGAAAAGTGCCGTGCCTTGGCAAAGAAATACGACATTCCCCTTCGTGTCCGTGTAAAAGAGTAAACAGAAAGGCAGTAAGCTAACCATACTGCCTTTTTTGTTACACTTTACTGCGTTTCAACCCCTGCCAATCTCTTGCAACTTCGTAGTCAATATCACTTCCGATTGCTTCAAAATGGGCTTTACCGCATTTGATTTTCAATTTTTCTTCCGGTCTCAACTTTTCAATATTTGTATTTCCCTTTGTTTCAATTACAAAATACATCTTTTTCTCGTTGTCCGTTTCCATATAAACTGCCCAATCTGGGGAGTAATTGTCCAACGGTGTGCTTATCTTGAATTTTTCAGGTATCTTGAAAAACAGTTTTACATTTTCATCCTTGTCTAGTGCCTCGGCAAAAGGTCTTTCAACTGTTTCACTGTCGTACTGAATATAGTCGTAAACAGAATGTTCTACCGCCACTGCATTGATGTCTTTAAATGCAATCTTCTCGGTATCGAAACTGAACACTTCGCACAACGTAAATTCCTTTCCGTCCACCTTTATATACTTGATACCATCAACACACTTTTCTATCTTGTGCCTTTTTATAATCTCAGTGACTCGTTCAATAAACTTCTGCGGATTGTTCAAAAAGCCCTGCAACCTGTCACTCTTAATCAATATTTCGGCAATGTTACTACGTGGAAGTTTGGTGCTATCTGCAAGCATCCTTACCACGTCAGGCAAAAGTATTTGTTGTTCGTACTCGCTTGTGGAACTTGCGTTTTCCGAAAAACTCACACCACTTTTGTCAATGTTGAAACTCGCAACTTCCTTTACAATCAAAGGCTTGTTTATTTCTTCCATTTCGGATATTTCCTTGATACTTTCGCTCATCAGAGATTCAATATCCATGTTGACACGGTAGATTGTCTTTTGTTTCAACTTGTTCCACAAATTCAAAAACAGCGGATCCTCGAACAATTCGTCCTTTCGCTTGATGTACACCTGTTGTCTTTCGGGCTTGATGTTTACCTTGCTGTTAGCCTTGCTGATTACGGACAACAGCCTTTGTCTTGCAGGTTCAAGGTTGTCGGGCAATTCCAAGTTGCCTTCTGCAAGTGCTTGTTTCATTGTATCGCTGATTTTTCCACTAACGTCAATGTAATTTTTGTCACAGAAAAACCTCAACAGTTGTGCTGAATCGTCCTTTGTAATTACCTTGTTGTTACCTTGTCCGTCCTTATAGGACAGATTGACAAACATTTCACCGTCAAGAACGCCAAATTTAACACCGACTTCTTCAAATTCCTTTTGCAACTTGTCGGCAAATTCGCTGAAACTTTCTTGAGCTACAATGTGCAAGATGTTTACATTTTTGTCGTCAACTCTTTCACCTGTTTGGTCAACACACAAACGCAAACCTCTGCCTATCTTTTGACGACATGTAAACACCGTCTTGTTTTCAATCAATGTACATATCTGAAATACGTTTGGATTGTCCCAACCTTCTTTCAATGCAGAGTGAGAGAAAATAAAACGTAACGGACAGTCAAATGACAACAGTTTTTCCTTGTCTTTCATGATAAGGTTGTATGTACTGTAATCGTCCGACGTATCGCCCTTGGTGTCCTTTACCTTTCCTTTCTTGTCACAAGAAAAATACCCTTGATGTACTTCGTCAGCCTGCTGTTTGTAAAACTCTTTAACGTCAGCAAATCTCGGTTCATTGATTAGTTGATCGTACAACTCTTCAAACATTCGAGCATAAATTCCATTGGTGTCTTGTGCAGAGTAGTCTCGGTACTTCACAACTTCGTCAATAAAGAACAATGACAGCACCTTGATACCACGCGCAATATATCTTTTTTCCTTTTGCAAATGCAACTCGATTGTACGTTTTATTTGCTCACGTTTAAATGTCAGTTCGTCAATTGCTCCTATTGCACTGTTGAGTGCAAGGGTTGTTGCATTGGCAAATTCAATATTTTCCCAACCTGTAGCACAGTCAACGCCTGAAATTTCGTAACCTTCGTAAATATCTCTGCCTGTAATTTTTGCAAGATTGTCACCCTGTTTTACCGTCTTTACTTCACGTTTGACAATTCCTGCCTTGTTCTTGACATCCACTTCCACCTTGGCGTAGAAAGAAGATTTCTTGCCAACTTCCAACAGTCTGATGTAAGGTTTGTTGAAATCGTCCATCAATGACTGATTAGCAACACAAATTTGCTTTACAATGTTCATTTGATAAGCATCAACAGGAGTCAGGCGATACACCGTGTTGAGTACTTGCTTGTGCGTTGCGGAGTATCTCAATTCGCACAACGGATTGAGATTTTCAATTGCTTTTCTCGATTTTTCGGTGTTGTCAAGACTTTGCGGTTCGTCCATGATGAGTATCGGCTTGCACTCCGCCATAAATTCACGGGCAGTCTTGTCCATCTTGTCGCTTTCCTGATTGAAAAGGTTTTCGTCCTTCTTGATTGCGTCAATGTTTACAATCATTATTTCAAGATTGGTAGACAGTGCAAAGTCCCTTACTTCATTGCGTTTCTTGGATTCGTACACAAAGAAATGCGCACGCTTGCCGTCATATTCCTTGCGGAAGTAGTCTTCGGTAACTTGCAGTGACTTGTAGACACCCTCACGAATAGCGACACTTGGTACCAAGATTACAAATTTGTTGAATCCGTACCGCTTGTTTAATTCGTAAATAGTCTTGGTGTAAACAAAGGTCTTGCCTGTACCTGTTTCCATCTCGATGTTAAACCGCAATTGTTCAGGATCGGTCAAGGGCAAAAAATTTCTTTGCTGTACTTCATGCAAATTGCGTTTTATTTGCTCCAATGACAATGTGAGTCTGTTGCCATACCCCAACACACAGTCTTGTGCGTAGTCCATGATGTCCAACTTACCGACAGTAAAAGGAGAAACACTCAAATCCTGCCCATTGAACAAATCCACCACTGCATTTACAGCATCTATTTGAAATTGTTGTTTTTTAAATTTTAATTTCATTAAAAACTACTCCAGTGTTAATGATAATTCTAGTTTAATAAGAGGCAAGATATCATCTGCAGTATTGCTAATACTATTTGCTAATTCAATAACATTATTTATCTCTTTTTCGAATAACTCTTTACTGCCTTTAAAATCATTTACTTTTGAAAACAAGTCTGCACAATCTTTTGCCAATTTTGCAACAGCTTCTTTATGTTCTTTCCCCACAAACTGTGAGCATAAATTTAATTCAAAATAAAGCGTTTGTGTCGTTGTAGAAAAGTATTCCCAAAACACATCATAAGTATTTACTATGCTATGATATAAATCTTCTGCTTCATTTTTGCTGTTTAAAATAGCCTTAGCAAATATACTACAATTCCTAAAAAGGCTATATACCCGTTCTATACCTTCTCTTTGCTGTAATTTGAGTTGCATTTTTTTATATTCTTCGTCACGTTTAGCCATTTCCAAGGATATGTTTTCCATGTTTTTCGAATTTTTCTGCGTCTGCTTATGTACATAAAATGTTAAAAGCAATGACAATATTGCAGTGACAGCAGTTATAATTACTGATGCAATCTCCCAACCAGATACTTCCACACTATTTTCAGTTGTCTGTTCTGCGAATAGTAACAAACTTATCATTAGAACATCTCCACTTTTTTGTCTTTCTTTTTCAGGATTTCGTCGGTGTTGGAAAGGATGTTGGCGTCGGCAAAGCAACGGTCGGCAAAAATGCAGACTTCCGCTGTACTTTCCGCCATCTTTTCAACTGCGGAAATGGTGACGGGATCAAGACAAATCAACATCTTGTCGGAAGGACTGTTGACAAAAAATGCCTTTACTCCGTCAAAGACACATTCTTCAACAGTTGAAGTCAGGGGCAATCCACGCTTCAGCATTACTTCGTAAACAAGGTCAATGTCTTCCCTGCCTTCTACAAGGTAGAACAAACTTTGTTGAACACGTTTCTTGACTTCTTCAACATCCGTTGTTGGTGTGTTGTCCCACTTGACAAGGTTACTGCTGTCAAGTTTGAACACCTTGAAACCAATGTCAAGGTTTTCAATGCCCTGCTTGTCCTTGTTGTCTTGCTTTATCTTTTCCCCTGCCCTACGGATACGTTCCTTGCCAATTTCACAAATGTTGGTATAGCCTGCTTTGTATGCTTCACTCTGTTCGTCCGTCTTTTCAGGCAACTGTACGCAAATGAACTTTATGTTTCCTCCGTCTTCGGCATTTAGTTGCATTACAGCATGTGCCGTTGTTGCCGAACCACTGAAAAAGTCTAGGACAATAGCATCCTTATCAAATTTTGTTGTTATCGAAATCAAAAATTTTAACAGAGCAACAGGCTTAGAAAAGCTAAAAACCTTTTTTTCAAATAGCTCAGTAATTTCGGCGGTACCATCCTTAGTCATTCCAATTTCTTTGGGCAGATTTGTTGATACAGCTATACACCCAAACTTTTCTCCTGCTTTTTTTTCATCATCATCCTTAAAGTATCTGAATGCTGGTTGAGTTATGTTTAAGAAATCGTAATCATCAGGAAAAACGATCTTGCCTTGTTTATAATATCCTTCAAATGTATCTTTCGTAATAGCCCATGTCCTATTAGGATTTGCTGGATATTCTTTCCCCGTTTTAGGATTAACTAATGTGAAAAAACTTTTTGGACGTTCACTTGCACTTGTCTGCTTAGTTAAATCGTGTATTCTCCAAGGACGTCCAGGGAAATCAGGTGTAGTAAAGTATTTTCTTGTGCCGCCTTCTATTGCCGCTATAAAATTTTGCGACCGTGCATATGCCATTATCCATTCGTAATCCTGAGAAACTCCAAAAGGCACATCTGACTTAGCCGTTCTTTTTCTCCAAGGAAAGACTGCAACAAAATTATCTTCGCCAAAAACTTCATCACAGATTTTTTTCAAGTTTGCTTGCTCGTTGTCGTCAATGGAAATAAAAATTACGCCGTCATCGGTCAAGAGATTGCGAGCAAGTTTAAGGCGTGGATACATCATGTTGAGCCAATTGGTGTGGTATCTGCCTGCCGTTTCGGGGTTGGAACGAGTTGCTTGTCCTGTGACTTCCTTGTACTGTGAGATAGGATCGGCAAAACTGTCATTGTAAACAAAGTCATGCCCTGTGTTGTAGGGTGGATCGATGTAGATCATCTTGACGGAATTTAGGTAGGAAGTTTGCAACAATTTCAACACTTCAAGGTTGTCGCCTTCTATGTACAAGTTTTGTGTAGCATCCCAATTCTTGCTGTCTGCCATTGATGGGCGAAGTGTGCCTGTACTTCTCTTTTGAGCAAGGCGAAGGCTGTCAGTCTTACCCTTCCATGTAAAACTGTACTTTTCGTTGTCGGTTGCAATGTAATTGCCCAAAAGCCCCTGCAACTTGTCAAAATCCACCTTGCCGTCCGCAAAAACTTCGGGGAAAACTTCCTTCAACTTTTCCACATTTGCCTGTTCGATATTCATTGTCATTCCGTCGATCTTGTCCATCTTACGTTCTCCTGCAATATTACAATTGGCTGTTACAGCCTGTTGTGTATATTTTTTACATTATAACATAAAAAAGCCAAACAAACAAGTGTACAGTACAACACAAAATATATTTGTGCTGTCATGCGACAAAGTAAAAATGTAATATTGTTGAGTATTTTTCCAACTATTTTAAGGTTTGGGTTGTTTAATTAGTGTACGTCAATGCAAGGTTTAGTTACTGTTGCACAAACTAGGGTAAATGTGATATAATCTCATCATGAACAACATCAACTACGACAAAGAATTTACTAAAACAATCGAAGGAATGCCCGACAAACCCACACTGCTGTTGCATGTGTGCTGTGCGCCCTGTTCCACCTACTGTCTGACGCAGCTTGTCGAACACTTCGACGTCACAATGCTGTACCTCAACGACAACATTCAACCACAAGAAGAGTGGAACAAGCGTTTAATGGAAGTCAAACGTCTGGTGGAAATCGTCAACAACGGACAATTTGACGTCAAGCCTTCATTCCCCTTGAAACTGATTGTCAAGCCCTACGACAGCAACGCATTCGACAACGGAGCGGGAAAACTTGGCGCAATGCCGGAAGGCGGAATACGTTGCAACAGTTGCATTGCGGACAGATTGTTGCAATCCGTCAATTACGCTAAACAAAACAACTTCCGCTACGTCACAACAACGCTTACCGTTTCGCCTTACAAGAACGCACAATTTATAAATCAAACGGGGCAAAGACTTGCGCCAGATAACTGGTTGTGCACCGACTTCAAGAAACGCAACGGATACGTTAAGTCAATACAACTGTCACAAAAATACAAGCTGTACAGACAACACTACTGCGGATGCAACTACTCATTGTCTGACAGCGAAGGAGCAAACAATGTCACTGGAAAAAGCTAAAGTAACAAGCATTGTAATGTCTGTAATATACATTTTGTTCGGAATATTCATGGCGCTGATGCCTGCTGAAAGCATAAACGTACTGTGTATTGTGCTGGGCGTACTGATTGCCCTGAACGGTGTAATTAAACTCATTGAGTACTTCAAGAACCGTGCATTTTCCATACTGTTGTACATTGCACTGATTTACCTTGTGCTGGGGATTGCGGTAGCTATACTTGCGCCCATCATCATTGAATCGGCAATCTTTATAATACTGATAGGTGTGTTCTTCATCATCAAGGGAATTGCCGACATCGGTTACAGTCTTGACTACAAACGTGCAGGATTTAAAAGCTGGTGGATAGACCTTGTATTTGCAGGTGTGCTTGTTGTAATGGGTGTGTTGTTTCTCATCAACCCGTTCAAGACAAATCAAGTTTTACTGTCCTTTATCGGAATTTGTATTGCGGTAAACGGAATCTTTTCACTGATTGACTTGTCCTTCCAATCCAAGAAATCCAAGAAAATCAACAAAGAGTTCCGTGACGCCTACAACAACATCAAGTACGACATCGAAGACGAAGAAAAGTAAAAAAAACACCTTTAAAAGCACTGATGTGTACCCCAAAAGTTAGACACTTTTGGAGGTACACATTTTTTATGGCAAGAAAACAGAGATTTAACAGAAAGTATAGTCCAGAATTCAAACTTTGTGTTATACTGGATATGCGTAAAAACCATC
>DVLO01000045.1 GCA_018715495.1 Candidatus Limihabitans stercoravium
AGCGTAGCATATGGATCGTAATATTTATCGTCTGCCCAGCACCAACCGCGTTCGTACCAGTTTTCGTATTTTTGTAAGCCTTCTTCGTACCAGCCGAAACGAAAACCCATACTTGCGCAGTAGCAGTATTCCATATCTTTCACAAAGCATTTTTCCGAGTTCAGTCCGTGAACGGCAACTTGTTTGCAGTACCATTTTTTGTAGCGGTTTTTCACGGCAACAGTTACTTTTACAAGCTCGTTTTTCCAAGTGGTAAGATAGGCATAACAGCGAACGTGACCGTCAGGGTTCGGATAGTTTTTATTATCCGCCTTTCGGATTTGGTTTAGTATGTATTTCGGGATTGGTCTGATGTCTGTTTCTCTCATATTTCACCTCAAAGTAAGTTTATCTCCGAAGATTGCATCTAATTTGCAAAGCGCTGTTTTATCAAAAGCTGTTGCGTCAAACAAATCTTTGGGTTCGTCGTCAATGTCTTGCGGTTCTTCGATATCTCCGTCAAATTCCAGCATTTCTTCTTCTGTCATTTCATCGTAGATTTCGCCGGTATCAAGATTGATAGCGGTTTGCGGTTTGGAAAGTTCTTTCAATGTGCCGTCAGAATTGATAATGACCAAGCGGTGATTGCGCTGAATTTTGTTAAAATACAGTTCAGCGGCGTGGTAGGGGAATCCGACCATCGGGATTCGGTTTTCAAGTCCGACGTCACGGCCTGTTAAAGTAAGATTACATTCTTCGGAAATTTGTACGGCTTTTTCGCCGAATACTTCGTAGAAGTCACCGAGCCGATAAGCAATCACATAATCAGGATAGGAGTGTTCTATTTCCAAATATTTTTCATAGAAGGGGGACGGCCTTTTCTGAGTTGCTTTTTTGTTTTCTTCTTCGGCGATTTCGGCAAGTATGTCGTCAATTTCTTCTTGCGAAGGCTGTTCGTCTTCGTCATCGCCGTTTGCTTCGGGTTCGGACTTTTCCGGTTCCATAAAGTCAAAGAGCGTCGGCTGGCGCTCTTCCGTTTTTTTCGGTTCGACTTTTTTGACTTTTGTCGGCGCCGATTTCGGAGCAGGTTTATATTCTGTACCGTCTGCGTTAAAGAGCGTACCTTCAATACTGTTTTCTTCGAAATAGTGGACAGCCCAGCCATAAACGACTTTATCTTCTACACACGCTGAATTTGCACCTTTCGAGGCAAGTTTTCTTGCCTCGTCTGATGCGTATTTCATAAATCCGTCCAGCGTCTTTTTGTTGATAAAAGTTTTTCCGTCCTTCT
This sequence comes from Candidatus Limihabitans stercoravium, assembly GCA_018715495.1. GTDB lineage: Bacteria > Bacillota > Clostridia > Christensenellales > CAG-314 > Limihabitans > Limihabitans stercoravium. The sequence goes on from DVLO01000045.1 coordinate 1,271, forward strand.
CAAAAGGCGTACCGTTGTTGATTTTATCTGAAATTATTTCGCTTGCGTTTTCTTCGAGGTACGCTTTTATGAGTTCTTGTTCTTTTGTTTTTGTTTCAAGATTCAATCGCATAGTTTTTCTCCTTCGATAAATGCTTCGGAAGCGATCATAATTCCTGTTGAAACTCCACGTTTGAAAATCATGCGCATCAATTCATCGTAATGATCTTCTGTAATTTCGATAAATTTTTCAAAGAGTTCATCGCTTTCTTTGGATAGAGTGGCTTTCAGCTTGTCGTAAAGCGCAAGTTCTTTTTTGCGTTTCTTTTCGGGAAGTACAATGTCTTCTTTTGCGTCGATATTTCCGTAGTAAAGTTCTTCAATGATTGATTTCATATTGCACCTCCTTAAAACGGCATATCGTCCAAGAGTTCAGCCGCTTTTACGTCCAGTTTGTCAAGAGTGGTATAGTGATTAAAACCGCCTCTGTAATCGACTTCGTTTTTTGCCGTGCGAATGAGAACATGGTCGTACCATTCGTTTGAAAAATGTCTGACATCGCTAATAGAGATGTACACAAATTTGTTTTGACTGCTTTGGATAAAGGCAGAAAAGCAATAGTGGTTTCTGCCAATATTGACGAGATGCCAATGGTTATCCCGGCACATTGCTTTCAGATAGTTGATGTATTTGGTCTGAAAAGATTTGTAATCTTCGCCGGTGTAGCACCCTGAAGAAAATTCGTAATCCAGATATTTTTTGAGTTCTGCTAATTTAGCCATAGTGTTAAACCTCCTTGATGATTGTGTAAATATCGTCTGCGTAATATGTACAGTTGAACCAATTAAAAAGGGCGTGACATTTCACGCCCTTGTAGTTCACGATATAATCGTTATCTCCGACTTTTTCCAGTACGGTAATTTCTTCCATTTTTCCGTTCAGGGAATGGATGTGAGCCTGTGTTTTGTACGGTTTCATTTTTCATATTCCTCCAAATACTTTTTATATTGTGTGGTTGTTTCTAATAGTTGCGTCACTTCCGGCATGATTTGAGTTTTTGTCTTGCCGATACAAGCGAGAGTAAGCAGGTTGGTATTTGAGCTGTAAAATCTGCGGAAAGCGTAATCGAGGACAAGAGAAATATCTTTGTCCTCGTGTTCGTTTGTTCTGTTGATAGCAAAGATTGCCGTCAGGATCGATTGAACTTCATCTGTGTGTTTCATTTATTTCATCTCCAGCTGTATGAGGGCGATGTAATCGTGCATCTGCCAGTTATATTTATTTGTGATGTTCCAATATGCATAAGTTCCCAAGCTCGTGTCTGGCTGGCATTCATCGAAATCATATCCGTCAAGAATGTCGTCATTTTCATCGAAAGCTTCATGCACCCAAGAAATATCCGTCTTTTCCTCGTTTATGCGTTCATGAAACCGCATAGCAGCTTTTTCATAGCTGTCATAAGCTTCAATATCTACGTCCGAGTCATCTTCGGTAGACCATTCAAATACAACTAAGTAAACTTTCATATTCCGCCTCACGCAATTCTTTTGATGCCGCCACAGAAGCTCTGTACGGTAATACTGCCGAATTCCGAACACCAGTCATCGTCTTTGTTCCAGACGTAAGCAAAAACCGTATGACGGTTTCCTTGGGTGTAAACCAAATCGTCCCATTCTTCTGGATAATCGGTAACGATCAAAAAGTCGTAAAGTTCTCCGAATTCGGTAAATTCGTGTGTAACGGCATAGACTTTGCATTTGTGTTCGTTTTCGATTGCTTTCATCTTTGCGTAAAGTTCAGGCTCTTGGTCGATCCAAAAGCCGCCGAAGCCTTCAAAGAAACATACCTGTTCGCGTTCCTCAAAGCCTTTTATGTACGGTTTGTAGATATCCATTTTCTTCATTATTTCGATTGCTTTTTCTTTCTTCGTTATTGTCGTTTTCATAGTCTTTTCTCCTTAAATATAATTTTCTAATTGTTCAAAGTTGTAAGCGATGTTTCTGAGTGTTTCTTCAAATCCGAACCATGCAAGCAAATTTTGATTGTATGTGTCTTGCGCAAGCGGATCTTCCTTGTCCCACTTATCTCCGAAAAGTTCGGAAGGGGAGTAAAGCCCTGTTCCGTTCAGAGTGTCGTACAAAAGACTGTTGATTTCCTGTCTGTACTGTTTGTAAAATTTCACAGTATCTGTGTAGTAGATCAGTTCGCCTACAATACCTGACTGGCAACCGTGATAAAGTACATCGGTAAAGATGCTTTTCTTATCGGAATAGTCGCTCCATTCGCCGATAACGTAGTTGCATACCCGTTTTGTAAGAGGGCTGCTTGAGTTTCGTTTTATTTCTTTGACATTAGCAAGTGTCAGTTTCATTACGCAACCTCCTCAAAGTCGTCCAAATGGACGTGTTCAAACATAGCGCCGTACTCGAAATACAGTCTGCCGTTTTTATCAGTCAGAAGGTCGTAAGTGATAACGCTTATTTTACCTCTGTTGGTAACGGCTATCTGGATTTCATTTTTGGCAGCATCGATTCCTACGATGTTGAAGGTGATGAATTCTTCACCGTCATAGAGTTCGAATTCTGAGAGATAATATCTCTTGAATTCAGGAATTTGGGAAACTTTGTTTTCCATAGGATTTACCTCCAAATTTATTTTGCCTTTCGGCAGAGGCAGAGGTAGCATTGATTGAGCATAGGTCTGTTCATTGGAAGTAATGAAAAACAGAAGTCAACGCATCAAGAAAAAATATTGAGTTGGAGTTGATAGATTTTCAAGGCAAAAGAAAAAGCCGAGAAGAAATTTCTTCCCGGCTTCGGAGTTAAAATATATTTGATTTTTAAGCGATATTTTTTCGCATTGACTTCTGCGAAATCTGTGCTACGATAGCCGCCACGAACGGCAAAATTTGGAGAGCTTATTTATTTCAATGATTGGTTTTAATTAATTTTGAAAGCAGTTCCACATATCCTAATAAATTTTTCTTAATATTTTGTGTTTGCATTGAAGCTAAAAAATTATATTCTCTAATTGTTTTTAAAAACTTATCTGGAGTTTTTAGACCAATGTAACAAAATGCCTCATTTATTGTCAGGTGATTCAAATAAATGGTTTCTTCGCACGACATTGTATGTAATTGATAAATGTATTGATCCTCAGGACTTTTATATGTGATAATGTCCGCATCGTTTTTAATTTTATCTGCATTCTTATATGTTGTCATTGGTATACTTAAATGATTTTGGAGCAGTAGAGAGTGGAACGGTATTCCTTTATGTCTTAATTCTGGATGTAATAAATATTGTTTCCATAACGGCGAAACTACGAGTATTGCAATATTTGATGATATTGGGAAAAGAATATAATTATCAATATAGCTACTTTCATCTGCTATTTCTTTTTTGGCTATTTCATCGAAATCGTCTTTACCGTACAACATTTGTCCAATTATTTTAGCATTTTTTATAAAATCATCTTGTTGATCTTCTGGAATTTTTGTTGGTATTCTTTCTGTACAGTAGCCTAAATCGTTTATGCAGAATTCATCTGCTGTTTTTATAAACATCAAAAAAGAAGAGTTGATTTCTAAAGCATTTTTACGAATGCCAATCATATCGGTTTTCAATAAAGAATCCCAATCAGAATCAAGTATAGTAAGCATTTCGCGCTTCCAAAAATCAACTTTGCTTTCATTTTGATTTATGTTAAATTGACTTAACTCAAAAGTATTGTCGGGTATATTGGTATAAGATTTTTTATTGTGTGGGGTTCTGTAAATTTGAAGCAAAATGTATTTTTTAATTGTTTCTAATTCGGCACGTGTAAAAGTAAAAGTTGGGGCGCTATCATTGTCAATCTTATTAAGTAAAGTGCCCATTGGATCTTCTATGTTGGTTTTGAATTTAAGTTCTAAATCTTTGTTATTATTGGCAAATTCGACATCATATAAATTATTTTCACAAAAGGCATTTTCCGGTTTTGCATAGTATGCCGCAAAATTTATAAGATTTAAAACGCATATTACATTGTTGCCATTTTTATTTTGTTGTGCAAAATTTTTTAATAATCTACATTGCACATAATGATTTTTATCGTAATGGGACATTTAAAACCTCTAAGAAGACTTTTAATATCGTTGTTGTAATACTTTCTTATATTATAACGTATCAATCAAAGATTTACCAGTAAAGACGCACGTTATTTTTAATGATTCAGAATACAATAACGTTCGTAATGTTATATGGGATGATTGTAGGTAGTATTTAAGAAGCTTCTATTAGATGGTCTATTTTCGTTCAACGATGATGCCAAAGTAATCGACGGCAAAAAATAATACGAACCCGTTTTCAGAGTTCGTATTATTCACTAATGGCGGAGGCGGAGGGATTCGAACCCCCGTGGGCTTGCACCCAAACGGTTTTCAAGACCGCCTCGTTATGACCGCTTCGATACGCCTCCAGATATCCAGTTGAAGTGGCGCAATGCCACTGTTCAAGTATTATACCACGAAAATTTCATTTCTACAAACATTTACACACAATTTGACGGAAATTTTCTTTGTTTTGCAAAATTTCTTCAATAAATGTCGACATGTACAAGTGATTTTCGTAAAATACAATTGTTCTGTCGGGCTTACATCACGTGATTGCTTGTCGCAAATTACGTTGGACAATTAATGTCTGGTTTAATCAAACAACTGCCCCAAAGAAAATTTCTGTTGTTACGAACGGTTTTCGTTAAACTGTGTTGAGTGAGACATTTAAAAGTTTAAATCCTCCTCCGTTTTGTGGTAATGCCGGTGTGATTTCAATAGCAACATTGATGTGCTTGTTTTATAGCACAGCAAAACACATATTTCATTGCTAAAAAATGTAAATTACTGTAAAACAATTTGACAAGAATAAGTTTATAGTATAGAGTATAACAAATCCCATTGAGCCCGAAGTCACAGCGGGCGTTTAATACATTGTAAAAATGCGCCAGCGGTTTTTTATAGGGGCAAAAAGTTGTGCTTGGATGTCAATTCTTTTACAACGTAGGGGAAATTTATCAGGAGGGGAAAGTAAATGCTGGTTTTGTTGAAATTTTTAAAGCCGTTTTACAAACAGATGGTATTGCTTGCATTGTTGTTTACTGTGCAGACGGTTTGCACGCTGTTTCTTCCCTATCTGATGAGCGACATCGTAGAACTTGGAATACGTGCGCAGTCCATGACGGTAGTGTGGCAAAAGGGCGCAATAATGATATCCCTGGCATTTGTGGCGATGGTATTCACATTGCTTGCCAACAGGGTAGCAAGCGATCTGTCGGCAAGATACTCCGTGGACATGCACAACAGGGTATTCAACAAGATAAACAGTCTGAGTTTTTCGCAATTCGGTAGTATTGGTACAGGCAGTCTGCTTACCCGTGCAACTGACGACATCGCCAAAATGGAAGACGTAATCGTACAACTTCCTTACGTTTTTGTGGGCATACCCGTGATGTTTGTGGGCGGCGTAGTGTTGTGTTTCTTAAAAGACTGGGTATTGGCAGTTATACTTCTTGCCGTTTCGCCCTTTATCCTGATTATCATTACTGCAATCACTAAAAACATCAATAAATACTGGGAACGTGCGGAAGTTTTCACAGACGCACATCACCGAATCATACGTGAAAGACTGAGCGGTATACGTGTAATAAGAGCGTTTGACAGGGACAAACACGAACACAACAGAGCGGAATACGCTACTCAGCAGATGTGCAACTCCTTTGTTGCAGGCAACACCATGAGCGGATTGGTAAATCCTGTTACAATGTTGCTGTTGAACCTTTCAACGGTTGCAATCATTTATGTTGGTAATCAGCGTATAATGGGTGACGCTTTCGTAGATGCGGGTGACGTGCTGAGCGCAATACAGTACATTGCTTTTATAGGCAATTCGTTGTTGATGTTGTCGTGGGTATTTGCATTTGCACCGCAGATACACATCAGTAATCGCCGTATTGCTGAAGTCCTTGACATGCCCACGGCAGTGGAAAATGTACAGGAAATTGCCGTCAGCGGCGGCACGATAAAATTTGACAAAGTAAGTTTCCGTTACGACGGCAGCAACGTGGACGCAGTGTCCGACGCAACGTTCAGCATTGGCGAAGGGGAAATTGTGGGTATCATCGGTGGTACCGGAAGTGGCAAGACCACCCTTGCTAAACTCATCATGAACTTTTACCCGTGCCAGGGATACAGGGAAATGGCGGGCGTCGATTATAACGCAACCACACAGAAAGCGGTACGTGACAACATTTCCATGGCGTTGCAAAAGAGCATGATTTTCCAGGGCACGTTGCAAGAAAATGTGAAGATGGGCAACAAGGACGCCACATCCGAACAGGTCAGCAAGGTGCTTGAAATTTCACAACTTAGCGAATTTGTAAACAGTCACGAAGAAGGATTGGAATACAAACTTCAGCAGGCAGGAAGTAACATGTCGGGCGGACAGAAACAGCGTGTCAACATTGCCCGTGCGGTGCTAAAAAACGCAGGCGTGTATATATTCGACGACAGTTTTTCGGCGTTGGATTACCTTACCGAAAGCAAGTTGCGTAAAGCACTCAACAAGTATCTTGAAGGCAAGACGCAGATAGTAATAACACAGCGTGCGGCAACTGCCATGAGATGTGACAAAATCATTGTAATGGATGAAGGCAGGATCGTAGGACAGGGCACACATCTTGAGATGTTGAAAGAGTGTCAGGTTTATCGTGAAATTTACCGTTCGCAACTGGGAGGTGATGTAGAATGACAACATCTTCCACAATAAAAAGGCTTGTAGGCGAACTCAAACCCGTTGCGGGACGAATGATACTCATCTGTATGGTGACGCTGTTCAGTGTTGCTCTCAACATGGTGGGACCGGAACTGTTGGGTGACGCAACAGACATCCTGTACAACTACGGACAGGGCATTGTTACGCCTCACGAAACGTTCCTCAAACTGTGTCTAAAACTTGCGCTTGTGTACGGATTGCTGGCAATTTTTTCCACATTGGCGTTGGTGCTGACAACACGCATCACATCAAGGTTCTTTACCAGTAGTCTTCGCATAAGAATAAGTGAAAAACTTGGCAAATTGCCCGTTTCATTTGTTGACAGCACCCCACGTGGCGAAATTTTGTCAAGAATGATGAACGACGTCAGCAACATGTCCAACACAATCCACGTCATTACTTCTACGTTGATAAGCGGCGTTTTGCAGTTACTCATCATCATTGTGTTGTTGTATTTCATTAATCCCATCATGGCAACTGCGGTAATTGTGCTGATACCGTTGTCGGTGGTACTGGCGTACGTTATTTCCCGCCGCAGTGAAAAGGAATGGCACGAGTTCAGAAAAATCAACGGACAGGTTTATTCCGTAATAGAAGAAGACCTGTCGGGATTTGATACCGTCAAGGCGTTCAACCTTGAATCTCGTCAGAAACAGATGTGCGGCGACCTTATGAACAAATACGGCAAGTCGTTGAAACGTGGTTTCTGGCTGTCCAGCATGGTGCAGCCCACAATTGCATTTACCAACAATATTGCCTATGTTGCAATCTGTGTTCTGGGCGGTTACTTCGCAATCAACGGCGTACTTGATGTGGGCGACGTGGTAAAGGTAATACTGTATGCCAAGTTGTTTGCCGGTCCGCTTGAAAGCATTGCGGGCGGAATGAGTTCAATACACCGTACCATCGCATGTGCGCAGCGTGTGTACAAACTGCTTGACGGCGAAGAAGTTCCTCCTGCGCTGACAGACAATGTGCCTGAGGGTGACGGTGACGTCAGTTTCGAAGATGTCAACTTCTCATACAGTAAGGACAAACCGCTGATAAAAAATCTCAACATTAACGTAAGATCAGGACAAAAGGTTGCAATTGTTGGTCCTACAGGGGGCGGCAAAACTACCATCGTAAATCTGCTGATGCGATTCTACGATGTTGATTCGGGAAAAATTGTAATTGACGGCGTTGACATTTCCACAATGGACAGGGCGAAACTGCGTCAGCAGTTCAGCATGGTGTTGCAGGATACGTGGCTGTTCAACGGAACAGTGTTTGAAAACATTGCTTATGGTAAAGAAGACGCAACAATGGACGAAGTTGTTGCAGCCGCCAAGAAAGCAAGGATACATCAGTTCATCTGTTCATTGCCCGACGGATACAACACTGTCATAAATGAGGAATCAACCAACATCAGCAGCGGTCAGAAACAGTTGCTGACCATTGCAAGGGCTTACCTTGCCGACAGAAAGATGCTGATATTGGACGAAGCGACCAGCAACGTCGATACCCGAACGGAAATACTGATACAAAAGACAATGGATGAATTGATGCAGGGACGAACAAGTTTCGTCATTGCGCACAGATTGTCTACCATTGTAAACGCCGACGTGATACTTGTTGTGCGTGACGGTCAGATTGTTGAACAGGGTACACATCAGCAACTGATGGAAAAACACGGTTTTTACAGCGAAATCTACAACAGTCAGTACGAACTGTTGAAGTGACAAGACAAGAACACGCCGAAAAATCGGTGTGTTCTTTGTTTATTTTACAAAATTTCCATCAAAAGACGTCTTTAAATTGTTTTATATATAAGCACGCTGAATAACAACATTCTGAAATGGACAGTAAAAGCGCAAATTTGTTGTGTAAGATGTCTAAATGGGTTAAAATATACTGTATTAAAGACAAACCTTTGAGCAAGTTGAAAGCAAAAAGGCGTTTTTTAAAATAAATATCAAAGTTTTTTTAAGATTCGTTATGTACAATGAACGAAAACAGAGGTGAATATGAAAAAAAGACTTATCACAATTGCAGTAGCTCTTGCAATGGTAGTGGCTCTGTTGGGATTGACAGGCTGTTCCTTTGTAAACAGCGCTATTGACAACATTCAACCATCACAATCAAACAGATTACAAATAGGAAACGTAGCTCCGTCAACAGTTACCGATTACGGATCAATCAACAGCTACGAAGTTGCGCAGACAGTTGCGTCCATAGTAATGCCTGCGACATACGAACTGACGGTTGAGCTGACCTACAGTTACAACATAGGCGGATTGTGGGGAAGTGAACAACGTACTGCATCCGCTACCAATCAGGGAACGGGATTTGTAATCAACGAAGACGGTTACATGATTACCAATGCCCACGTAATTACTCTGGAAAATGCTGAACAGTTCAACGGTCTGAAGTTCATTTCACGTCAAGTTTACGCAAATGTTGCAAACAGCACAATCATGTTGGAATGCCGCATTGTTGCCTATAATGAAAGTCTTGACCTGGCATTGTTGCAGATTGTTCGTGAAGGAACAACTCAGTCGGGACAACCTTACACCCTGACGGATGAGTTTGCACACGTTACTTTCTTTAATTACAGCGATACTTATACAGAGGGCGAACCTGCCCTGTACTACGGCGAAACGGCAATTGCTATAGGTAATGCTAACGGATACGGAATTTCCGTAACACAAGGTGTAGTGTCGGTGCCTTACCAACTGTTTACAAATGATGACGGCACAATTTCCAAGATGGTGCAGACGGACGCAACAGTCAACCCCGGCAACTCCGGCGGACCGCTGTGCAATGCCTTTGGTGCAGTAATTGGTGTAAACACATTGAAGCTTGTTGAAGAATATGTCGAAAACATGAACATGGCTATTCCCACCTACGAAGTGCTGAACTTCATTGATGAAATAGGTGACGGAAGCTACAAGGCAGGCAGCCTTGTCGGTTCGGATTTCAACACATATACATCAACCGAACAGTGCAAGTACTACACAACAACGGAACGCAGTTACTCTGCACAGTAAATACTTGGCAACTCACGGAAAAATCCCGTTGAGAATATATATGACATTGTTTCTCCCAAACAAAGTAAATGTCAATGTCAGGATGTCCAACCTGACGTTGAGCAAAAAACACCCCAACGTAGGGGTGTTTTTTGCTGTTAAAATACTTCAATAAGATATTGTAACTTGCACGTTAACATCAGTCTTGATCACTGTCGTCGGAAAAGTCAAACAGTGTGCCGAAAGAGTCGCAGTCAAACAGTAATCCGTCCATGAACCATGTGCCTCCGTCCACAGTGCCGTCATGATTGTACATGGTACCGTGGCCTGAGCGTCTGCCATTTTCCCATTCTCCTTCGTAACGTGAACCGTCGGAGTAGTGCATTGTTCCGTGTCCCGTGCATTGATGATTGTAAAAATCCCCTTCGTACACCGAACCGTCACTGAATGTCAATGTTCCCTTTCCGTGCATCTTGCCATTTTTCCATTGTCCACGGTAAACATTTCCGTTGCTCCAACGGTAGGTGCCGTAACCGTCAAATCTACCGTTTTTCCACTGTCCTTCGTAATACGAACCGTTTGGATTGGTCAACTTGCCCTGTCCGTCTGGACTTCCGTTGACCAATTGCCCTGTGTAATTTGTTTTGTCGAAAAGTTTAGTCATTTTCACTCCGCAATTTAAAATTGTGTTTTATATATTATATCAAATGTATCGCAGTTTGTAAACGTCAGAAAGAATTTCCGTTCGCTTGTTTCAATTGAGCGGAAGTGCGTTGTGCCGTGCGGGTATTGCTTGACAATGTGGTGTCAATGTATTAAAATTACAGAATAATTACTCTGTTCAGAGAGGGATAAAATGGAAAAAACAGCTATTGAAAAAAAGTGGAAAGAGTACTGGGAAAAACACGGTGTGTACAAGTTTGACAAGGACAACGTTGACAACAAGTATTACGTGTTGGAAATGTTCTCTTATCCCAGCGGATACAAACTTCACCTTGGTCACTGGTACAACTACGCATTGAGTGACAGTTTTGCACGCTACAAGATAATGAAGGGTGCAAATGTATTCCAACCCATGGGCTTTGACGCATTCGGATTGCCTGCGGAAAACTTTGCAATCAAGCATGGCGTTCATCCCGAAGACAGCACGACTCACAACATTGAGGTGATGGAACAGCAATTGAAGAACATCGGTGCATTGTTCGACTGGGAACATGAAATCAAGACATGTATGCCCGATTACTACAAGTGGACGCAGTGGATTTTTGCACAGCTGTACAAGAACGGTCTTGCTTACCGCAAGAAAGCTCCCGTCAACTGGTGTCCAAGCTGTAACACAGTGCTTGCCAACGAACAGGTAGTGGACGGTCATTGTGAAAGATGTGACAGCCAGGTCATCAAGAAGGATCTGACACAGTGGTTCTTCAAGATCACCGATTACGCCGAAGAATTGCTCAGCGGTCTTGACAATCTTGACTGGCCGGAAAAGACCAAGTTGATGCAAAAGAACTGGATTGGCAAGAGTACCGGTGGGGAAATCACATTCAAGCTGGAAAACGGCAAGACATTTGACGTATTTACCACACGTGCAGATACATTGTTTGGATGCACCTACGTAGTACTTGCACCCGAACACGAATTGGTGGATGAAATTACACTTCCTCAATTCAAAGAAGCTGTAGAAGCGTACAAGGAAGAAGTTGCCAAAACCAACGAAATCGAACGTCTGTCCACATCCAAGGAAAAGACGGGTGTGTTTACAGGTTCTTACGCAATCAACCCTGTAAACGGCGAAAAGGTGCAGGTGTGGATTGGCGACTACGTTCTTGCAAGTTACGGAACAGGCGCAGTAATGGGTGTTCCTGCTCATGACGAACGTGACTACCAATTTGCTAAAAAACACAACATAGAAATCAAGCGTGTTATCAAGGCGGCTGACAGCAGTGTGGACGACAGTCTTCCCTACTGTGAATACGGCGTGATGGTAAACAGCGGTAAGTTTGACGGATTGACAAGTGAACAAGGTCGCAACGAAGTTGTCAAGTATCTTGAATCCATCAACTGCGGACGCTTGAAGACCAACTACCGTCTGCGTGACTGGTTGGTATCACGTCAAAGATACTGGGGTGCTCCCATCCCCATCATCTACTGTCCCGAATGTGGCGAAGTGCTGGACGAAAATCTCCCTGTAGAATTGCCACGTGACGTCAATTTTACTCCCGACGGAACAAGTCCGCTTGCTAAACACGAAAAATTCCTTCACGATGTAAAGTGTCCCAAGTGCGGACGTCCCGCAACAAGGGAAACGGATACTCTTGACACATTTGTGTGCAGCAGTTGGTATTTCCTGCGTTACCCCGACAGCAAGAACAGTGACAAACCTTTTGACACCGAATGGATTGACAAGATGTTGCCTGTAGACAAGTATGTTGGCGGTGCGGAACACGCATGTATGCACCTTTTGTACGCACGTTTCATCACCAAGGCACTGCGTGACATGGGATACATTCACTTTGACGAACCTTTCAAGTCACTTGTGCACCAAGGCATCATTCTTGGACCGGACGGCAACCGCATGAGTAAATCTCACGGAAACGTTGTAAGTCCCGATGAATACGTTGAAGAATTCGGTTCGGACGTATTCCGTTGCTACCTTGCATTCGGTTTCAAGTACATTGAAGGCGGTCCATGGTCGGATGAAGGACTTAAAGCCATCAACAAGTGGTTGGATCGTGTCGATCGCTGCGTTGCTCAAGCATTTGACAAGTACGACGAACACGACAAGATGGGTGCTGAAGAACAGGAACTCAACCGTGTACGTCACAACACCATCAAGGCGGTGGACAGGGACTACAAAGAATTTTCCTTTAATACCGCTGTCGCACGTATGATGGAATTGGTAAACGCTCTTGTGAAATATGACAGTCAGCCTGTCAAGAACAGGACGCTTTACCAGGATACCGTAAAAGATCTTGTAAAGTTGCTTGCACCTCTTGCTCCACACCTTACCGAAGAATGGTGGAGTAACATGGGTCAACAGTACCCCGTTGTAAAGCAATCCTTCCCTACTTACGACGAAAATTGTCTTCACGCTTCCACTACGGAAATGTTGGTACAGTTCAACAGCCGTCCTAAGGTAAGGGTAATGGTGGATACTTCTCTTGACGCTAAACAGATAGAACAATTGGTATTGAATGATCCTAAGGTAATCGAAGCTCTGGAAGGCAAGCCCGTCAAGAAGGTAATTGTAATCCCCAAACGTCTTGTAAACCTCATTGTGTAATTCAATAGTACAAGTTGAATTTGTTGAAATCAATCATTAAATTAAATAAACGCACCGAAATTACTGATGTGTACCCCAAAAGTTAGACACTTTTGGAGGTACACATTTTTTATGGCAAGAAAACAGAGATTTAACAGAAAGTATAGTCCAGAATTCAAACTTTGTGTTATACTGGATATGCGTAAAAACCATC
>DVLO01000005.1 GCA_018715495.1 Candidatus Limihabitans stercoravium
CAACCCTTCTCCTCCCCTTGAATTAAAGGTCTTTTTTCTGTTTCTTGCCTTGTTCAATTACGGTGGGGGTCGGTGAAGCACATCTTGACACTACACGGCACAAGGCTTGCTTGAACTACGCAACGTCTACAACATTGCAAGCACTGATGTAGCCATTGCTTGTTTTTGCTACGCCGTGTTTGTGTTGGTGTCGGCGATGGTGCTTTTTGTGACGCTCACGTTGTTCGCTATGCCGTCGCTACGCTCCTTGCGAGTCCACTCAATCCTACCAAATTTGGGAATTTAATTTGGTATCGTTTTATTTTAAAAACTGCTACCTGTATTAGAGTGAATTGTTGTAGTGGTGCATTTGAGACAAAATGGCATCAAAATGCAAATTCGTAAACATTAAAAATTTATAATTATTTCAAAAACTTTAACTAGTCAAATTAACTATTGTAGTCGTAAGGAATTTTATTTTTTCTTTTACCGTTTAAATTTACTATGTAGCCTGATTCTACCTTGCACCACCAGTCTTTGCTTTTGTTTGGAATGGAATCCAGTATCATTTCATCTTTACAATGATTGTCTTTTACAAGAACTAAATCTTCAATTTTTATCGGATAGACTATATCGTCTTTTAAACTTAGAAAATTCTTTTCACTTGCCATGAAGTTTTTATCTTTAACACGTTCATCAATAAATATTACATTAAATCGCCCATCTCTTATCTCGGCATCTATTATAGTTCCGACCATTTCGGCAAAAATATTCTGTTTTTTATATTCTTCTCTGTCTTTAATAACCTTTACATTGTCTAAGAATTTCACTTTTGCCAACCTCCGATTAATGTATTACACTTGATTTTTCCGTTAGGAAATACCATGAAACTAGAAGTCAATTTATATAATTTTTCTTCTTTATTTTTATATCCCGGTAAATCTATGTTCAATTTTATTTTTACACCAAAATGCGTGTGTGTTTGAATTGAATACATCCCATAAAAATAAGATTGCCTGATTTTTTCTTTTAATATAATAATAAAATCTTCATTTAATTCATATCCCATAGATTTTATCCACTCAGGTTTGTCTATAAATAACCATTTGATTTTGCCATCAGGAATAATTAATTTGATATCATCAATACTCAAATTAATGGGCTTTTCTTTGCAATGACAGCTGAAATGATATAGTCCGGGGAACAATTCGTTTAAAATACTGTCTCTGATGTTTATTTTGGTTATATCAAAGGGCTTCGGTTTTTTATCTTCTTCGTTTTTAAAATAGCATTGGTTTACCGCTACACACTTTACACAATGATTTTCCGTTGTTCCTTTTATAACTCCAGTATCAAATCCGTAATTCTCTACGGTTATATTGTTTTTGTTGTCTACAACTTGAATCCAATTACCTAAAATATTATCAAATATACTCATATTATAGCAAATCTCCTTTTTAAATGCAAAAGTTAGAAGAAGTATTTTTCAACTTTGATTAACTGCATTTTATCATAAAATTTTTCAATATCAATACTTGTGTGACACTTTACTTTATTGAAAATGTGCAACTCTATTTATCTAAAATCGATTGTGAAAAAACAATGGAGACGCCAAACCGTCCGCAGTCAATCGTTACATTGGTTTATAACTACAGCGAAACGCTGAGTATTGATTTGACTTGGGCAGGTAGTATGACGTAAACTATTCCACGCAAAATGTAGAACCGCTATTGAAATTTTTAGAGCGACCTGGGTTATCTCTTGGAAAGATTTCAGAGCGGTAGTTTTTCCTTTGTTGTATTTCCTTTTGTAAAGTTGGTGTTTGTTAACAAATAAATTGACAATGGGGGTGTTTTGCGTTATACTTTGTCACAAGAGAGGTGACGTATGGAAGAGGTACTCAAAGTAAGTAATCTTACGAAGATTTTCAAATTGTCGCAAAAGCAAAAGAAAATAAACAAAACCAACGAAAGCGTAAAAGTTGCCGTAGATGACCTGTCGTTTAGCGCCTACAAAGGCGAAATTTACGGTTTGCTTGGTCCAAACGGTGCGGGAAAGACAACAACGTTGCGCATTATTTCAACGTTGATAAAGGCGGACAAGGGCGATGCATTCATCAACGGTGTGAGTGTGAAAGACAATCCCAAGGAAATCCGCAAGATGATAGGGTTTCTGACAAGCGAACTGAAGCTTGAAGACTTCTTCACACCCAACTATCTGTTTGATTACTTCAGCAACTTGTACGGAATTGCACCCGACGTCAGAGAAGAAAGAAAACGCAAATTGTTTTCCAAGTTTGGTGTAGACGCATTCAAGGAAGTCAAGGTAGGCAACCTGTCGACGGGTATGAAACAAAAGGTTTCGCTCATCATTTCCGTGGTGCATGATCCCGACTTCATCATTTTTGACGAACCGACAAACGGACTTGACGTAATCACTGCCAAGACGGTAACTGATTTCCTGCTTGATCTTAAAGCAGAAGGCAAGACAATCATTTTGTCCACGCACATTTTCTCGTTGGTAGAAAAGTTGTGCGACAGAGTGGGAATTATTTTTGACGGCAGGATGGTGGTGTCCGACACTCTTTCCAACCTTACGAAAGACGGCGATCTTGAAACCGTGTTCTTTAATCTGTACGAAAGGGAGGGACACAGACAATGAAAAACATCCTGACGATACTCAAGAAAGAATTGAAGCGCTTTTTCACCGATTACCGAATGTTGTTGACGTTATTTCTGCCCGGTATCATAATTTACGTAATGTATTCGTTTATGGGCGATTTCCTGACAAGTTCGATGGAGGTCGATCCGACTTACAAGTACTCGGTGTACGTATCCAACATGCCCGAAAAATACAATGTCTTGCTTGAAAGCGAGCAATTTGACATAAGCACAGTTGACACAACATCCACGATTGACGAAGCTAAACAAAAAATACAAGATAAGGAATTTCAACTAGCTGTTGTATTCGATGACGATTTCGAAAACAAGGTTGCCCAAGGTCTGAAGCCAAGTGTACAAATCTACTACAATTCGTCAAGTACCGAATCGCTGTACATTTACCAGTACTTCTACCAGATACTTTCTGCGGATGGTACCGAAGTGACCTACGACTTCGAAGTCAACATGCAACAAGGTGTCAATTACGACCTTGCAACCAAGGAAGACACTTCAATCATGGTTATTACAATGATTGCGCCGTACTTGTTGGTAATGTTCCTGTTTTCGGGATGTATGGCATTGTCAAGCGAATCCATTGCAGGGGAAAAGGAACGCGGAACAATTGCCAGCCTGTTGGTAACACCCGTTGACCGCAAGGAAATTGCAACGGGCAAGGTGTTGGCGCTGTCCATCACTTCGTTGGCGTCGGCAGTGGTGTCCTTCTTGGGATTGATTGCATCCCTTCCCAAGCTTATGGGCGCACAAGGTGATGTCACAATCGACATGTACAAAGCCGACACCTATTTGTCAATATTTGTAATAATCATCTTGACGGTAATATTGTTTACTGTAATACTGTCCATCATCTCGACGTTGTCCAAGTCCGTCAAGGAAGCGGCACAGTACTCGTCACTTGTGATGATACTTGTTGTCTTGATGGGACTTACTTCCATGACAGGTGTCGAAGGAATTGCTTCCAATGCGTTCCTGTACTTCATACCCATTTACAACAGTGTACAAATGTTGAGCGGAATATTTGCCTTGAATTTGTCAATGGTAAACTTTGCAATCACAATTGTTGCAAACGTGGTGTACATTGCAGCGGGAATCTTCCTGCTGTCCAGGATGTTCCAGTCGGAAAAAATCATGTTCAACAAGTAATTGAATAAAGTATCTAAAAAGTCAAGCCTTGTTTGTGATCAGTTAGACAAACAAGGCTTTTTATTTGGTATATGTGTTGTGGAAAACAGTGTTGCAAGTGGAATTATAAAATCATCTGGTGACAGTAAAAATGACCGACGGCGGTTGTCGGTCATTTTTCGTATCGTCTAGTGTTTCGTCGTAGTAGATTGCCTTTTCTATTCCAAGAGCTCCGCTTTGTACTGCAATGATGAGGTGTTGTCCGTCTGTCGTTTGTTCGTAAGTCTGTTTGCTTACTTCAATTTTTAGGATCTTGTCCTGAAATTCGACATGCAGGTAGTAGGTGACATTGTCGTTGTTGTCGGTGTGTGTGGAATGTTCTGTTACCCGACATTGAACCATCTGCGTGGGCTGGAAGTCGAAGCGTGTATCTACGCCGTAAACAAGGCTTCCGCACAGCATGATCAATCCTAATACTAATGTGAATATCGCAGATTTCTTTTTCTTGTATTCGGCAGTGGTAAGCAGCATTACTGTAAGCAGTACTACAAATAAAATTGCGGAAATTACAGCCAGTCTTGCAAAATCAAAACTCACGTAATTGCTACTTTCCAATAACATTCGTATCATGATGATACACGCAGGGACAAAGGTAGAGGATAACAAGTTTAGTTTCCCGTTGCTCATGGTTGGTTGGTACTTGCTGATGTCCGCCATTGACAGGTATTTGGGAAATGCAATGTACATAACCAATGGGAGAATGGCAACGACAAAACTCAACACTGTGATTATTGTGTGTCCGATGCCCGAACTTGTAAGGAAAAGCAACGCCAGAATTACCGCCGTTACAATGTTTCTTATCAGCAAAACTTTGTTAAACGTGGCAAGTTTTTGGCTGTCACCGTCGCTTATTTTAGTTTCGGTAAATACTTCTTTTGTTTTGTTTGTGACTTCTATGTCACCGAAAAATTGCTTTAATTCCTCTTCCGTCATGAGGTTAATCAGATTGTAACGTTTGTTTTTACCGACATCAAGGGAAAGTTTCACAGTCCCGCAAGACATGGCATCCGCACCAAGACTAATCTTGGCGGTAACTTTTTCCACTTGCTTATAGGCAATGAAGTAGTCTTCCTTGACGCTTTCGTCGTATTTGGCGTTGTCTGTATCGGTAATTAACATTTCGGCTTTCAATCCGCCCTTCAGAAAACTGCCTGCACGGTGGAATAGGTAACCTTCCTTGCATTTTACAATCTGGTAGAAATGTCCCATTCCCTGTGTGCTCACAATTATACTCTTTGAAGGGTAACCGATGCTCTCTCTGAACTCTTGTTCCAGTTGTTCGAATTCTTGCTCTTCTTTTTCCTGTTGCGGTTTTTGGGGTTGCAATTGTTCGTTGTTGTTCTTGTATCCTTTATATGACATCCACACGCTCAATACAAGTCCGGCGCAACAAATAATATACATGGACAGTTGAGGACTGACTTCGCTTGTGAAGGACAGCACTGTTTGTATAATTACCAGTAAAGCAATAGGGCTTGCCAGCAACAAAAATCCTTTTGCACCCAACAGAATGTATCCAAGTGAACCTGCTGCTGTACAGATAAACAGTAATGACAGTATTCGCATTGTCAATTCAAGTGGTGGCTGTTCGGTGATGTTTCCTTCTCCCGAATACTGTGCGGTGATTATTGTCAGCAGAACAGATACTACAATACCGATGGAGCCTATTATTATGTTCTTTTTAGTAATATTCATATGTTTTCCCCCAATAGGTAGAGTATAACACAACAAGACCTAATTTTCAACGGTATTTTAAACAGTAAAAACCCGACATTGCTGTCGGGCGTGAACTGTTTACTTACGGTTGTTGATTATGTTTTGCATGGATTGATTGAGCCAGTCGGTGTTTTGCTTGTTCCAATTTACTGTGTGTTGCAATGCTGTGTCGAAGTCGAACTGCGGTTTCCAGCCCAGTTGAGTTTGTAGTTTTTTGCAGTCTATTGCGTAACGAATGTCGTGTGCGGGACGGTCGGCAACAAACTTCAACAGACTGTGTGGTTTTCCAAGAAGGTCAAGCACACGTTTTACCAGCGACAGATTGTTTCTTTCGTTGTGTCCGCCCACGTTGTAGATTCCACATTCTCCATTGATGACAATTGTGTCAATTGCGGTGCAGTGGTCGTATACATACAGCCAGTCACGCACGTTTGTGCCGTCTCCGTAAATGGGGATTGTTGTGTCTTTCAATGCGTTGTTTATGGTGAGCGGTACAAGTTTTTCCGGCGATTGGTAGGGGCCGAAGTTGTTTGAACAACGTGAGATTGTAACATCAAGTCCGTATGTCTTGTGGTAGGCAAGTGCCAAAAGATCGGCGGATGCCTTGCTTGCGCTGTAAGGCGACGAAGGATTCAATGGCGATTGTTCTGTAAACATCATGTCGGGGCGATCTATAGGAAGTTGTCCGTACACTTCGTCGGTAGAAACCTGATGGAATCGCTTTACATTGTATTTCAGACATGCGTCCATGAGAATCTGTGTACCAAACACATTTGTTTTTACAAACAACGACGGGTTGGCAATGCTGTTGTCGACATGAGATTCGGCGGCAAAATTGATGACGTAGTCAAAAGCAAATTGTTTAAACACACTTTCCACGTCATTTTTGTCGGAGATGTCTCCTTTTACAAATGTGAAGTTTGGTTTGTCCATTACGGGCGCAAGGGTGGACAGATTGCCTGCATACGTCAGTGCGTCAAGACACACAAACTGATGTTGTGGGTATTTTTTTACGGCGTAGTGACAGTAGTTTCCACCAATAAATCCCGCTCCGCCTGTGATAAGAAAGTTCATTGCTAACCTCATTGCTTTTATATGTATAGATTGTATCACAAACTGTTGTCAAGGTCAATGCGGTGGGGTATTTGTGTTTTTACGATAAAGTATTTACAATCTTTTGCGGTTGTGGTACAATTGGTGCATGAAAAATCTTACCGAAAATCAGAAAAAACTAAAAACCTTGGGATACAAGATGGCGCTTTGTCTTGTGATGATTATTGCAAGTGTCGTTGGCATTGTGTGGTTCTTCTTTCTTCCCGAGACGTGGGCTCCGCTGTGGAAGTACATTGTCCTGGCGGCCTCTGGTGTGGTGTTTGTGTGTTCTGTAATTTGTACGGCGGTGTTTTACCATCGCTCTGACAAATTGAAACACATTGAACAGGCTGAAATCACGCCCCGGGAAGATGTCATTGACGTCACTGTTGAAAACGGCGAAAACGGACAACCTATCACGACAGTTACCTATCCGACGCAGCAAAACACCTACAAGTTTGTGAACATGGGACAAAGACAGTCTGTGGAAGACAAGTTTGAACAGATTGCCAAGATGGACAAGACGCAGTTTGTCATTTACTGTGCAAGATTGTTCGGATTGAACGGCTATTCGGTGAAACTTACGCCTGTTTTGAACAACAAGTCGGTTGACCTTGTAATTGAAAAGTCGGGCGAAACAATTGCCGTCGGATGTATCAACGGAAACAGGTTGTTGTCCGTTGCCGATGTAAAGCCTGTGCTTACAGGAAGTGCCTTTTACCGCACCAACAAGTGCATGATAATCACCAACATGTATTTTGACAAGGAAGCAACTTATTTTGCACAGTCGCACAACGTAGTTTTGGTGGATCGCACAACAATCATCAAAGATTACATGATGTAAAGTTTTTAAAAGCCGTCAGCACTGAATTGCCGACGGCTTTTTGCAGTTTTCTATCCTTATATATAATAGGTTGCACGGCGATTCTGTTTTTAGTAAATAGACAACGAAAAAGCCTTCGGATGAATTTAACATCCTAAGGCTTTGTTTTTACCGTTTTGTGCAATGTTCGTTGTTGGGGCAGTGGTCACATTCGTAGTTGCAACCTTTGTGTTTTACAAGGTATCTTACAGAGAAGTACAGCGCAAATGCAAGAACCAGACAGGATACTGTAACTATTGTTGCGGAAGTGTATTTGATTGCGAGATTTCCCACCTGATAGAGTACCAGTGTCACAACGTATGCAACAACCAACTGGAACAGCATTGACATCAATCCGTTTCGTACCTTTCCCTGTTCGGTAAAGGATGCGGAAATTGCAGCCACACAGGGGATTGTCAGAAGGTTGTAAATTACGAAACAGTACGCACCCCAGGAAGAAATGTATGTTGCAATCATTCCTTCGGGGATTAGTATTTCAAGAGTTGTTACTACCGTTTCTTTTGCGGCAATGCCGGTAAGTGTCGCTACGGCAAATTCCCAGCTACCGAATCCCAACGGAACAAATAGCGGTGCAAGCAGTTTGCCGATAGATGCCAACATGCTCTGGTCTGTTGTAACCATATTGAAACGCCAGTTGAAACTTTGCAATAACCACAGCACGACCGATGCGGTAAGGATTACAGTGCCTGCTTTTGCGAGGAAAGACTTTCCTCTGTCCCACATCTGTTTGAGTACGCTTGACGGCGAAGGCATACGGTAAACGGGCAGTTCCATGAGAAATGTGTCGCTTGCCGAAGTCTTTTTGCGGCTGAATACCTTTAAAATCAATCCGCCAAGGATTACGGCTATTATGCTTGCGAAGTAGAAACTTACTGCCACAAGAGCGTTTCCGCCAAGAAGTTTTGCGGTAAAGAATGAGATGATTGCCATTTTTGCCGAACATGGCATGAATGGAGTCAGCGTGATGGTGGAGTTGCGTTCGTTTATGTTCTTGATTGTTCGGGTGGACATTATGGCGGGAACGCTGCAACCGCAACCGATTATCATTGAAACGAAACTTTTTCCGCCAAGACCGATTTTGTTCAAGAGTCTGTCCATGATGAATGCGATACGTGACATGTATCCGCTTGCTTCAAGTATGGCAATGAATCCGAACAACAACATGATTTGCGGAACAAAGGATACAACGCTAAGTACGCCGCCCATTACGCCGTCAACGATAAGGGACGTCAGCCACGGTTGATTGGCAGGTTCAAGCCAGCCTGCAACAATTCCCTGTGACCACGGTGTCAGTTCGTCGGCTATCAGCCCAGACAGCCAGCCGCCCAGTCCGCCCACCGACACGAAGAACACAATCACCATTACAAGCGCAAATATCGGAAAAGCCAACCATTTGTTAAGCACGATTTTGTCGATTTTATCCGTCATCCGTTCGGCGTGCTGTTTAGAAGTTTTCTTTTGGGATGTGGTGCAGCTTGCAACGATCTTTTCAATGTGAGAGTAACGCTGTTCTGCAATGTCCGAAGTGGACAGTTCGGGATTTTCCTTATGGTACCTCTCTACAATGTCGTTTACCTCTTGCGGAACGTCAATTGTCTTGGCGAAGTTTTTGTCCCTTTCAAGCAGTTTTACAGCTGTCCATCTTTTGTTGGGTAACTCAATTGTATTTGTAATTGCCGTCAGTGCGTCTTCGGTGCGTGCAAGGTATCGGAGTGGTTTGCGTTGGGCAATGTTTCCTGCAATGCAGTATTGCATCAGCTTATCTATCCCGATGTTTTTTGCCGCCGATATGGAGAAGAACGCACAGCCTAATTGTTCCGACAACTTTTCTGTATCGATATGTATGCCTTGTGCTTCTGCTTCGTCCAGCATGTTGAGTGCAACAACCATGGGTATATCCAGTTCGGCAAGTTGTGTGGTCAGAAAAAGGTTACGTTCCAGGTTGGTGGAATCTACTATATTTATTATAAGGTCGGGCTTTCCGCTGAACAGGTAGTCGTGAGCCACTTGTTCGTCAATGGTAAAGGGTGACAGTGAGTAGATTCCCGGAGTGTCTACAATGGCTACCGATTTGTCATCCTTATATATACCTGTTTTTTGTTCTACAGTAACACCCGGCCAGTTTCCCACCTTCTGATTGCTTCCCGTAAGCTGGTTGAACAGTGTAGTCTTTCCGCTGTTGGGATTTCCGCACAGGGCTATGGTCAGTCGGGTTTCGGGTATTTGTTCTTTTTTATTCATCCAGTGACCTCACGATAAAGTGCTCCGCTTCGGTGGCTCTGATGCACAGCGTGTATCCTCTAACCATTATTTCCAACGGGTCGCCCAGCGGAGCTTTCTTGATGACTTTTACCTTTGTGCCTTTCACCAATCCCATTTCGGAAAAACGGGCTTTGATGTCGGGCAGCAACTGACAGTCCTCTATTATATAGTGTTTAAAAATTTCAGCAGTTTTCAGTGTGGTAACATTTGACATATATATTCACCTGTTGTAATATGAGTAAAGTTTGCGTCACTGTCAATTTTACGCACGTTGCTACTTATATGGTACGCTGTGTTCGTTCAATTGATGTGTTGCGACTTTAGGTTGATTTGTCACCTTGTGACAAGTTAGCGTTGGCTAACTTTGACCTAATTATAAAACACATGTGTTTTGTTGTCAACTGAATAGTGTTGTTGTTGAGTCGGTAAAGTCGGTATTTTTACCCGATTTATCTTGCCGTTACAGCGACAAAAAACTTCACAAAAAGTTTGAAAATTTACGAAAAAAACAGTTGACAAAGTATATATGGTGTGGTAAGATAAGTAGGCTGTCGACGAGAGGAGACAGACGACCGCTGAAGCGGTTGAATAAGGAACATTGACAACTGCATAGATACAATATAAAGTTTAGAGCATAACAAATATTAATCGAGTGTTAATATGCAAGAAACGAAAATTTTTTGCTGCAATGACGCA
>DVLO01000046.1 GCA_018715495.1 Candidatus Limihabitans stercoravium
ATAAAAATAATGTTTATTTTTTATATTAATTAAAAGTACTATAAATCCTAACAATGTTTGTGGCAATCCCCAAGTGCATTGAATTAATATATATATTACATTTTTCATAACTAACTCCAATCTACAACTTACTATTTATTTAACTCTTTTTCTAAATCTTTCATATATCTTTTCTGTTGACTCTTTAAATAAGACTTTGCTAACAGTTTCATAATAAAATTATTTACTTCTATTTCTTCTGTAAAGTCTAGTTCAATATTACCATTTGGAAGTTCTTTAAAAATACCAATCCATTTACCTTTTAAATTAGCATTTTCTAAATCAAATTTATACTCTTTTAACTTTTCTTTTGCAGTAATAGTAAAATATGTAGGAAAATTATTTTTGGTATATTCAATAAAATGTGTTTCATCTATTATCTCTATTTTTGATAAGTCTGTTCGCCATTTATAATTTGAATTATCTGTAATAATATCCCACAATTTATTTTTATCACAAAAAAATTGTTTTTTTATATTTGAGATTATCATAAATACCTCCATAATTTATACCTTATATCACTTTCTATTTGGCTTTCTTTTTATAAATAGTAACTTCTTCAAATCTTCTATTATTGAATTATTTGTTATATCAAACATAACCCATTTTCCATCGTGGAATGTTTCTGCATTGTCATAGGTTTCTAATACTTCAGATGAAAGTTCGCTTCTTATTTCTTCAAATCTAATTCTTTCGTCTTTACCAAAGATTATCATAAATCCCAATGTATTATCATTAAAATAAACTGCACATAAAGTTTTTCCACCTTTTCTAAACTTATATTCATAAGCCCATTTTTTACCACCGTTATTCCATATTTGTTCCATATCATAAAGTTTTGTTATTTCATCAACAATATCATAAAAAATATTAACTTTATCAATTCCCACTAATTTTTCAAGTTCTTCTTTTTTTATATTTTCCACAATTAAAACCTCTCTACAAATTATTATTTGTCGGAATAACTTATTAAATATCTAATTGTTTCTTTTAGAAATATTGCTTAAATCTACCAAACAATAGGAGTTATGCCATCTGTGTCATAATATATTTGACACCCTAGTATGTATAGAGGCAAGTAAACAAAGATGGTAAGTTCTACAATATTTCCACAATCACATCTACATTTAGCTAATTCTTCTTGTGTTAAGAACTTTCTTTCACGATATTCTCTAATCTTTTTCGCATAATCAAACATAGTTACACCTCAAAATTACTTATCAGTATTTTAACACAAAACAAATAATATTACGATAGAATCCTTAACTTTTGTGAGCTTTTTTATCAAGAAAGGACAAAAAGTTTATTGTGCGACAAAAAGTTTATTGTGGTATAAAAAGTTTCTAGTGCAAGTTCAGGCTTTCAATCATCCTTAAAGCGAGAAAAGCAAATTTGAACTATATGTTTATTTTATGTTAAAAATACGCGTAATTTTGTTGATTTTGGCTCAAAAAAAAAGGTTTGAATAGCCGTTTTTAGCGTATCAAACCTATGCATTCAATATGGTACCCCCAAGGGGATTCGAACCCCTGTTTCAGCCGTGAGAGGGCTACGTCCTAGGCCACTAGACCATGAGGGCTTAACAGTTGAATTATACCATACAATACGTACAATTGCAACTGATTGTAAAGCAAATAACCTATTAAATTAGATTGGCAGTACAGTTGTAAATACAAATTTCATTCATACACAACTAAAGCATACTTAGTTTCAATAACTTACTGATTGAGTACACCCGTTGCAAAGTAAAACAAAACCATTTCCACAATGCACAAAGCAATAAGCACAGATGCCCAGACTATGCGACCTGTCCTTGCTGCACCGCTGCAATGACGTGAAGCAAGTACAATGCCGCAAATTGAAAGAATCAACACCAGAAAACCTAATACAGGCACAACATAGACAAATACCTTGTTCGCCGAATCGACAAAAGTTTGCAATCCTTCAAGGCTGTCCACGTTGAACATTTTTCTAAAATTCTCATTGAGCAAAATCAGGAAAAATGTCACCAGAACAATAATTAACAGCATAATTACGTAAAGTACTGCAAGTGCCGAACCAATGAATTCAAGTGCATTGACAATGATCGGCACAAGACCCAGCACCACGAAAAAAGTGCTCCATTTAAGCAATCGTGTACAACGGCGAATCAGCTTGTCGCCCTGTGACAGTTGTTTATTCATGGGGTTTACCTCCTCGCTTTTATATATTATAACACAGCAGGAAGTAAACGTCAATACCATCACTTGTGCGTCAGAATACACACAAAAGTTATAAATCATGAGGATAGTCAAAGCAACAACTCTTTGTTGTAATCCCAAAAGGCTGTGTATTTTCCCCATACGCAATGAACATTAGTTTGTAGAGAGCCGCCCATGTTGATAAAGTCAAACTGTCATATTCGCAATGAATATGGCATGAAATTTCGGAAAATGGTTTGTCGGTAATTGACAAAAACGGACATAATGTTGTATAACCAGATTTCTTAAGGGAGTAGTTTGCGATACTTGTATCGTGGTTAGTCAACATACTGATTACACAATCTGGCTGACATTAAAGAACGAGACTTAAGTATAGTAATGATTTGCTATACTTAAAGATCGTTCTTTTTTTTGTATAGCAACGTGTTTTCAGGAGGTTTATATGTGGTTTATTTATCCGTTGTATGTTGTTTTACTGTGTTTTGTCGTGTTTTTGTCAGGCAAACTTGCAGATCTTGTCGACCTGCTTGACAAAAAAACCAAAATCAGCGGTGCTTTCTTAGGAGGAGTCCTGCTAGCCGCAGTGACGTCTTTACCGGAATTCTTTACTGCCATCTCAGCAGTCACGATAGTTAATTCGCCGGAGTTGGTCATTGGAGATATTCTTGGATCAGACATATTTAATCTCACAGTACTGGCGCTTCTGACAATTTCGTTTTACAGACATTTCAAGACAAGCAAAATAGACAAGTGGCATTTCGTTTCGCTGATTGTACTCATTGCAATGTACTGTTTGACAGCCTACGCAATATTTGCACCTGTCGAACTTCAACCAATGCTTGGTAGTATCAACGCAATTTCCATAGTAATACTTGCTATATACGTAGTATTGATTGTCAAACAGCCTAAGGAAAGCGAAGAACATCATGACGACATTGACAGCAAGTTGACTGT
Source organism: Candidatus Limihabitans stercoravium (assembly GCA_018715495.1). Taxonomy (GTDB): domain Bacteria; phylum Bacillota; class Clostridia; order Christensenellales; family CAG-314; genus Limihabitans; species Limihabitans stercoravium. The sequence goes on from DVLO01000046.1 coordinate 3,195, forward strand.
CAAACAGATAGTTGTTCTTTTTGTAGTTTTTTCACTACTGCTGATTGTTGCAAGCGTATTGATTACATACACTACAGATCTCATCACCAAGGAAATCCCATGGTTGGGAGGAACAGTCGCAGGAGCAATACTTCTGGGCGTTGCTACTTCTTTGCCTTTCGATAAAAAAAATTCCGTCACAAACGTGACGGAACTATCAAACCATTGTTCAGGCGATTCCTTCTTTTTCAAGCGTTGCACCAATTATTGCAACAATCTCACTTGTTGAAGGATAATTGCGCATTGTGTACTTGAAACCAATCCAGATAAAACGCAATATCTTGGGATTTTTGAGTTGAAGGGCGTTTGTCATTGCATTGCAGATGGTCACTGCATCTATTCTTTCGGTCTCATCGGCAAAAGTTTCTCTTTCAAGCAAACCCCTGATGGATTCAACCAATCCCAAGACGTATCTCAACGACTCACTGTTGAAGTAAGCTTTCTGTGCGAAAAAGAACTTTTCCGCACGATCCTGTGCTTCAAGGTCAAGACTGTCGGGATCTACTGTGCGCAATATGTTTTCCCCTGCACGTTTAAAGGGCTTTAAAACATCATTTACAAACATTTCGTAGCTGACGTTACTGTCGGCATCGTAGAAGTACTCTTTCAGAAACTCAATAAAGTTGCGCCTTCCACTGTCCACTTCGGCAAGCAGACACACCACAAAGGCAAACAATCTGTTTTTGTCAACAGGTAATTTGAGTTTGGCTTCCACTGTACCGTCATTTTTCGTCCAGGTTACCCTGGCACGTGAAAACTCAGTAACGTAGTTGGAAGTCTTTAATGTATCTGACAGGCACTTGGTCAATGCAGGAACTTCCGTGACACACTTCAACACAATTGCAATGTGCTTGTCTACCAGAATCAACTTGCATTCCATAAGTTGATTTACTGCCGATGTGAAATACGCCAGACCGTTGCGTTCCTTCATGATTGCCTCCTCAGGTTGTTTTAAAAATTATACCATAATGAAAAATTTATTCCAAGTATTTTTTTTCAAAATTGGCAAAAACTGTTGTGATTGTACGATATTTGTAGTATAATAGCATACGCTTGCAATAAAAAATAAACAAGGAGGCGCTTATGCAAACCGGTCTTACACAAGATAAAACCATCAACAAGCTGATAATGTTGTTTGTGTTCGATAAAATGGAAACAGCAATGACTGAAAGCACCATCCTTGACCTGTGCTTTACAAAAAACAACTGGATAAGTTTTGCCAACTGTAAAGAAACATTGCTGGACATTGTAAACAGCGGTTTTGTCTACAAAACCCAACCGATGGGCAAAGATATTGAAGTTTTGTACGACCTTACAACGGAGGGCAGAGTTTGTCTTGCAAATTTCTACACCCGTATTCCGTCCAGCATACGCAAGTTGATAAGTGAACACATCAATCTTAAGCGCAGAGAGTATCGCAGACGCCAGGACTACGTTGCCAACTACGAAAAGTGTCCTGACGGTTCGTACAATGTCACGCTGCGTATAGATGAGGCTACAAAGACGACATTGGAAATAAACCTCAATGTCACCACAAGAAGCACTGCCAAACAGATAGAAAAAGCATGGCAGGAAAAAGCTCCGCTTGTGTACAGCAAGTTGGAAGAATTGCTGATTGATTAAAGAAAGTGCACTTTTTTTCAACAAAGTTGTACAAAAACAATTGACAAATTTTCAGAAAAACTGTATCATAGATACAGCCTTTGCGAGATTGGCGGAATCGGCAGACGCGAACGTTTAAGGGGCGTTTGAGTAATCGTGTGAGTTCAAGTCTCACATCTCGCACCACGAAATCCGAATCGAAATTCGATTCGGATTTTTTTTTGCGCAAAAAGCGTGTTCCGCACTAACGCACGTTCGGTGAAGTACAACGCCCAGGACGACCCCGGAGGGTCTTGATTTACCAAGGGACAAACAAGCATTTATTTCACATGCATTTACCTCAGTTAATATCATTGTGTATCAATCAATGTTGACGGCCGGTGTCTTTGCTGGCAGATTAACTATTACAATGGTTACCGGGAATACTCTGCACGAACATGTATTGTACAAGGTTTGTCTGCAAACTATTTGCCTTTAACAATTCACAGCTTGATTGAAATCAGCAAAGATGAACATAAAACACACAGCATGGGTTGTTGTGTGTATGTGTGCAAATCAAACACACGCTGTATCTTCAACTTACACTACTTTTTAATACAACGTCGGTTAAATTTTTGTGATTTTAATGCATCAGAAATATCTGCACTGTACAACACTGCGGCATTTGCACTGCGAAAATATATAGACTATTGAAATCGCCTAAATGCATGCACATGTCAACCTTTTACCAGCAACAATTGCTCACATGATTAATGACAGTTTAGTGCAATTTTTCAACAGGATTGTGAAACAAAAAACAGTTGTAAAATAGAAAAAATGACTATATAATTTCTGATATAAAAAAAAGTAATCAAGGAAAATAAATATATGGGTACAACTAAAGCTATTTCGGACAAAAACAACCTTACGGTTGGAAGTCCAATCAAGAAGATAATCTTATTTACAATACCCGTGTTGTTGGGTGCATTGTTCCAACAGTTTTACGGGCTGGTCGATGCAATAATCGTAGACAGAACATTGGGACAAACTGCGTTTTCGTCAGTTGGCATCACCGGTTCACTGTCTTTCTTAGTATTAGGTTTTGCGCAAGGCACTACTGCAGGATTTTCAGTAGTAGCCAGCCAATACTTCGGTGCAAAAGAAATGGACAAGGTAAGAAAAAGCATTGCCACATCATTCCTGCTTTGCGTGATACTTACCGTCATACTTACCGCACTGATGGCTGTGTTTACACGTCCACTTCTGCAACTGCTGAACACTCCTGAAAAATACTTCGAAAATTCCTACGCATACATATCTACAATATTCTACGGCATGGGAGCTACAATACTGTACAACATTGCAGCATATATCCTCCGTGCTTTGGGTGACTCAAAGACTCCTCTGTACTTTCTTGTGGTTGCTTGTGTACTGAACATTGGCATGGACCTGCTGTTCATCATTGTTTTTAAAATGGGAATCGCCGGTGCAGGCTGGGCAACGGTATTGAGTCAGTTGCTTGCAGGTATTGCTTGTCTTGTATACATGTTCATCAAGTATCCTGTCATCCGACTTAAAAAGGAAGACTGGAAGACGTCATTTAGATTTTGCATGAAACACCTGAACATCGGTATTCCGATGGGATTTCAGTTTTCAATCATTGCAATAGGCATCATGATTCAACAGGCTGCAATCAACAGCCTTGGAGATGACGTAGTTACTGCTTACACTGCTGCATCACGTATTGACAACCTGTTTGTTCAGGGTTACGGCGCACTGGGAACAACAATGGCTACATTCTGTGGTCAGAACCTTGGAGCTAAACAATACGACAGAATGAAAAGAGGTGTCAGAGACGCAACAATACTGGGAGTGTGCATTACTGTAGTAATTGCAACGGTGATCTCAATTTTCGGCGAATCGATGACCTACTGGTTTATATCCACTGCAACTAAAGAACAAGCACAACTGTGTCAGAAATACCTGATTTACCAGGCAATGTTCTACCTGTTGTTGATGGCAATTTACGTTTATCGTAACTCATTACAGGGAATGAATTACAGTAGTATAACAGTTGTTGCAGGAATATTGGAACTTGTCATGCGTTGTCTTGCAGCATTTGTACTGGTACAGCTGTGGGGATTTGTAGGAATCTGCCTGTCCAATCCTGTAGCGTGGGTAGGAGCAGATATCATATTGCTACCTGCGTATTTCTTCGCAATCAGAAAATTCAAAAAGAAACAACTTGTTGAAGTCACAGCAACAAAGTAAACTGAATATTGCAAAACAAAAGGTTGTTGAGTAATGATACTCAACAACCTTTTTATTTGATGTCAATTTAATTTGTGAGAATTGAGATAGCAATCAACGGTTTCGTTTCCGACAAACATTTCCGTCTTGACAATACTGTCCGGCTCAAAATTTAATGTTGAAAACAGTTTGTCGGGACGCACATTGTCGTTGCCACAGGCAAGATTGAGTTTTAAAGTGTCCGCATCCACTACTGTAACGGAAAAAATTCTTGCCGAAACATCCTTTATCTTGTCGCCGTCCTTACCCGACTGTACAATATTGAAAGGTTGTGACTGCAATCGGGTGTGTAAGTCAGCAACCCCTTTACCCTTGACAATGTAATCAGCTGACGTCACCGCTGCAGCAAGATTGACATCTTCCGTTTCAATACATTCAACAAATCTTATGCCTGGAGCGGAAACACTGTTGAGTTTGTCAAGGTCGCATGACTTTCCTTTTGTTCCAACGTATTCACAAGTGCTTTCGCAACCAAGACCCAACGCAGGGGAAAAGTACAAATCCATGTGAGGATTGTAACCTTGCGAATAAGTCACATCCGCCTTGGCACGACGGAAAGTGCGCATCAATGTGCGCAGCGTGTCGACATGACCTGCAAGATTGGCAGGATACATTTTAATGTATTTGTAAATTATCATGTTACTTCACCGCCTTGGCATTGCCGTGTGTTGTATGACAAAAACCTTTCTTGTGCAAGCCGCACCCGTTACATTGGACTGTACATGATGGCGTTGTCTTACATTCATACGCCTTGTTGCGTTCACGCACCAGGAAACTCTTGTCCACACCTACATCTACAAAGTCCCACGGCAAAATGTCGTCAACACTTTTAGCGCCTACAATCTTGTTGATGTCCACGCCGCACTTTTCGAAAGCGTCGAAATACGCCTGGCTCTTGAAATGTTCCGACCATGCGTCAAACTTGGCACCGTTGTTGAATGCTTCCACCATTGCATCGGCAACGCTTCTGCCACCACGTGCAAGAACTGCCTCAAGCAGTGAACAGTCGTAATCATTGTAGGCAAATTGAATACCCTTAGAACGGCACTTTTCACGCAGGAAGTTGAGCTTGTTTTCAACATTTTCACGGCTGTCAAATGCTTCCCACTGGAAGGGAGTAAATGGTTTGGGTATAAATGTCGAACAGGATACGCTGAGACGCAACGGTTTCTTGGAAACCTTGGTACGTGAGTAAAGTGCCTTTACCCTGCAGGCAAGATGGAAAATTCCTTCGACATCTTCCATTGTTTCGGTAGGCAGACCTATCATAAAATACAACTTGACCGACGAATAGCCCTGTTTAAATGCCTCTTCGATGGTTGTCATAATGTTGTCGTCAGTGATATTTTTGTTGATTACGTCCCTTAGCCTTTGCGTTCCTGTCTCAGGTGCAAATGTCAGTGAGCTGAGACGGTTTCCCGCAGCAAATCCACCCTTGAATGTGTCAAGACGCAGGCTGGGCAAGTTGAGCTTTACATTGTTTTGCTTTGCGTAGGGCAACAGCTGTTCAAGCAGACAGCTAAGTCCACTGTAATCGCCTGTTGAAAGACTGTTCAAAGACAATTCGTTGTATCCGGTATTTTCAAGCAGACTCTTGCACAACTCAAATACACGATCTGCATTGCGTTCACGCACAGGACGGTAGATGATACCGGCCTGGCAGAAACGACATCCGTTTGCACAGCCACGGAACAGTTCCAATACAGCACGATCATGAACAACTTCCATTCCCGGCACCCACTGCTTGTCGGAGGTGAATGTTGTGTTCATGTCCGCTTCGATGTTGCGCACCACCTTGCCTTCAGGCATGTGTTTGACAACATCTCCGTCGTACACAATATTCCACAGTGAAGGAACATAGATGCAACTGTAATTTTGGGCAACGTACTGCAAAAATTCGCTCTTTTTGATGCCCTTCATTTTTCTGTAATCGGCAAGAATTTTCGGCCAGGGACTTTCGCCTTCACCTACAAATATCATGTCGAAAAACTTGTACATTGGTTCCATGTTTACAGCACACGGACCACCAGCAACAATTATCGGGAAATCTTCGCCACGTTCTTGTGAAGTAAACGGCATACCTGCCAACTTCATCATGTAAAAGAAGTTAGAGTAGCACATTTCGTACTGCATGGAAAATCCCACAAAGTCGAACTGTGACAATGGCGTCTTGGTTTCTAACGAACACAGAGTCTGATTGTTACTCTTTAGATAATCGGCGTAGTCTTCCCATGGTGCAAAGCAACGTTCACACACAACACCTTCCTGTTGATTGAACAGGTAATACAAAATGCGTATGCCCAGATTGGACATACCCACTTCGTAGCTGTCTGATACGCACATGCAGAAACGCACGTCGCACTGTTTATTTAAATCGGGCAAGCCGTACTCTCCGCCGCTGTATTGGTAGGGCTTCTGCACGGCATTGTAAAGTTGTTTCACTGTAAAGCTCCTTTACTCCTTGACCATGGTCGCAACCAATGTGCCTACCATGTTGAGTTCTTCCCCTTGCAAAATCTTGTACTGAATCTTGCGTGGATTGAGAATACCGTCAAGATACTTTTCGAAATTACTTCTGAATCCTGTCAGCTTGAAGAAAGTTGTTCCTTCGGCAACAATAGCAACAGGGTCACCCTTGGGCTGACAAACACGCAACGCAACAGCACCGTTTACTACAGCACACAGACGTGCGGAACGGTCAATCAATTCACGCAGCATTTCCTTTGCCGTTGTACGGTCTTCGGTGCAACCGAACATGTTGTACAGTTTGTCTTCGTCCCCTGAAAGAAATGCCGAAACATCCTTCAAGTCAAAGGGTTCAAGGTTAGCGGATTGATTGTATCCCACTTCCTTACCGAATCCTTCCAGGCAAAGATACATTATATCTGCAAGATACTTGCCGCTGATCATCTTTTCAAGCAATTGAAGATCAGGGTTTTCGGTGCGGTCTGCAACAATCTTGTCGTAGTCGCCCTGTGTAACACCGTCGAAATTGCCTCCTTCGATGTTGATGATCATCTTGCCTTCTTCAAGGTCTTTTACCTTAGTAATGTTTTTGGTGTCTTCAATATAGCAAAGATTCATTCCCGTACCGAAAATAAATCCGATGTAGGATTGAAATTTTTGCTGATTGTTATTTACTGCCACACCGCCAAGCAGTGTAGCAACTGTGTCATTGAGAATTACAATGTTTCTCTTGGTATCGTCAATCTTGTAGATGGCGTCCAATGTGCAACGGCCTACACGTGTGCCCAGCACTTCGGGAGCCTTTACTTCCTTAGCAAACAACTTGACAGTTCCGTCAACATCTTTGTCCATGTCTACCTGGTAGGAAAAACAAAAACCGATGTCACCCGACTTGTCAAGAAGACGTTTCACATTGTCAGCAATTGCATTGTAAAATTCTTCCTTGCCAAGTACCCTGTCCGATGCGGGCATCTTGGTTTTTTCCATGTCTTCCAGCACAACCTTTGTTCCGTCAAAGTAACCTACTGCACTGCGAAAATTTGTACCGCCTGCATCAATAAGTAACTTGCGCTTACCTACAGAAATCTTGTCCGCAACATTGAGGTAAGTCGGAATCATCGGCAAGCAGCCCTTTCCTTTCAAGCCTTCTTCCATCTTTTCCTGAAATGCCTTGATGAGTTGGTCAATGTCTATCTGAGAGGTAGCCTGGTTGTGACTACGCAAAAACTTCTCTACTGGTGTCATTGTTGAACCTCCGTCAAAATGTTGTCTGTATTGTACTGCGTGACAAGTCCTTGTTTAGTGAGTTCATCAACACGTCTTTGCCTCAATAAATCCTGAGAGGTAGGAGTGTCGGTGTTAACAAAACAGTTGCACTTGCTGAGTTTAGTAGTATATTTACCGCCGTTGGAAACAATCGCATAAAGCACTTTATATAGCAACGGGCTGTCAGACATTTCAAGCGAACGTGCCAAAGCGTAGCTTTTTCCGACAAGAGCTTTTCCCACTACCTTTACGCCCTTGCAATATTCCTTGATGCGATCCACCTGCTTTTTAAATTCCGATCGCTTGCTTTTCTGTCCGTCAAGGCTTACACTACGTACAATTTCGAAATTTTCGTTGCTTCCCATCCGTACCTGATATTTATCAAGCAACTGCAATGGCGTAAGACCGTCCGAACAAAGATACTTCATTGTCATCATTGACATCCATGCGTCGTCTTCGGAATTGTGTTCGTTGTATTCCAATTCCAGTTCTGCTGCGATCTTGTACAATGCCTTTACGTCCTTTTCCCCCTTGTGCAGGCGATAAAGCAACTGAGAACACAGAAACTTAAATTCGATACAAGGCAACTTATATCTTTCGCATGCTGCATTGAGCATACGCACATCGGAATCCACTGCATGCCCGAAAACCAACGTGTCAGGATCAGTCAACAAATCCCTGACCTTGTTGTAAACCTGAGAAAAATCAGGGGAATTGTCCAACAATTCTTTGTCAAGATGCAAGTCAATTCCTATGTTTTTTCTTGTGCCGTTCAGGTTGTATTTGGTACGTGGATTTATCCATATGTTTTCTCTGCTGAGAATGTTGAAGTCAGTGTCGGCAATTACAATCCCTATACTGCATATGCTGGATGGTTGGTAGCCGTTTGCCGCTTCAATGTCAAATGCTAAATACTTCATTTTACTTCCTTTTTAACCTATTTAACTTTACCAAAAATTTACGTCTTTTGCAAGCAAATATATAAAAATGTGGTAGAAATTTGCATTTACTCTCACCGACAAACTACAAAATTACCGAACTTGTATACAACAGAAAAGCCGATTGGTAAATCGGCTTTCCGTCATGCAAATTGTTCAAGTTTTTTAAATTCCTTTTTGTTGAGCTGTGCGTAGAAACCGTCCTTTTTAACAAGTTCTTCATGTGTTCCACGTTCGGTAATTCCGTCCTTGGTGACAACAAGTATTTCCGTTGCGTTCTTGATTGTCGACAGTCTGTGCGCAACTACAATTGTCGTACGTCCTTTAGACAACTCTTCCAGAGACTGCTGAATCATCATTTCGGTAATGTTGTCAAGTGCACTTGTAGCTTCGTCCAGTATAAGTATGGGCGGATTTTTCAAAAAGGCTCTTGCAATACTGATACGCTGTTTCTGTCCACCGCTGAGTTTTACCCCACGTTCGCCCACTTCGGTATCGTATCCCATTGGCAGAGTCATTATGTAATCGTGGATATTTGCCTTACGTGCAGCGTCAATTATTTCTTCTTCCGTTGCGTCAAGGTTGCCGTAAGCAATGTTTTCACGTATTGTTCCGCCAAAAAGGAATACATCCTGCGCAACAATACCGATGTTTTTACGCAAACTCAGCCGTGACATATCCTTGATGTCAATGCCGTCAATTGTGATACTGCCGCTTTCCAATTCGTAAAACCTTGGAATCAAGTGGCACATTGTAGTCTTACCGCCACCGCTTGGACCTACAAGCGCAACTGTTGTGGATTTTTTAATATCGAACGACAGATTGTCAAGTACAAGTTCGTCCCCCTTGGCGCCGCTGTATCGGAAAGAAACATTATTGAAACTGATGTCACCCTGTAATTTGTCAACATCAATAGCGTTGGGATTTTCGTCTTCAATGGGTTGACACATGATTTCATCAAAACGATGAAAACCTGTCATGCCGCTTTGTATACTTTCAAAAATTGCCGTCAGCGTCCTGATGGGTGAAATTACCATAGCAACGTACAGAATGTATGATGTAAATTCGCCCGAATCAATTTGTCCGTAGTAGAAAAACAATCCTCCTGCAACAATCGCAACCAGGTACAGCAAATCGGAAAAGAACATCATTCCCGAACCGAATATACCCATTGACTTATAGGCCTTGCCACGGGCAATCTGGAAACGCTTGTTGGCATCGTTAAACTTGTCAAGTTCGTGTTGAGAAGCTGTATAGGCACGGGACACCCTTATACCCGACACTGCCGATTCCACTTCCGAATTGATTTCGCCTGTTTCCTTGCGCATTTCACGGAAAGTTTCCTTCATGTTGCGTCTGCGTGAAATTGCAAACCAGAACATGAAGGGAATGACTGCAAGCAGAATCAACGACAGGTAAATGTTGATAAAACCAACAAGAATCAATGCACCTATAAGGGTGATACCGGACAGAAACAAATCTTCCGGGCCGTGATGGGCAAGTTCCGCAATTTCGTTGAGATCGTTGATGATTCTTGACATGATTGTGCCAGTCTTGTTTTCATCGAAATAGGAAAACGGAAGTTTCTGTATCTGGTAGAAGAAATCCCTTCGCATGTCAGCCTGAATACGTACGCCCATGATGTGTCCCCAGTACTGAATGACGAAGTTTAAAAGTGCCTTGACAACATATATCAGCAACAACACCACCGCCCACACGACAATGAGTTTCAAGTTACCGTTTGGTACGTAGTCATTTATGATATTTCCTGCAATACGTGGATAAAATAAGTTGCACGCAGCAACAAGTAATGCGCACAACATATCAATTGCAAACAGCCTTGTGTGCGGTTTGTAGTAGGAAAAAAACTTTCGTAACATCATCTCACCCTCTTAATCTTTTGAATATTGTACATGCTTTTTATAAAACTGTCAACAAGCACGAATTTGTGACATCACGAAGTACAATTTTACCGTATCGGAAATCACACACAACTTCCACAAAAATTTGACAATATCAGCAACAACAATTATAATATACCCGAATAAAGGGAGGAACACTATGTCAAAAGTTTACTTTACCGATATGCGTGTGCCATACGGCGGACCTACAATACTTGAAAAATTGAAAAAATTGATAAAAAAAGCAGGCATTGCCAACATAGATATGAAGGGAAAATTTGTTGCAATAAAAATGCACTTCGGTGAACCAGGCAACATCGCTTACCTAAGACCGCATTTTGCACGTGCAGTTGCAGATGTGGTAAAAGAACTGGGCGGCCGTCCCTTCCTTGTGGACTGCAACACTCTGTACACAGGGTTGCGCCACAACGGACTTGATCACCTGGACGCAGCTGAAATGAACGGTTTCAATTCAGTGACAACAGGTTGCCATGTAGTGATTGGCGACGGCATCAAGGGAACGGACGAAGTGGACATTCCCGTCAAGAACGGCAAACTCATTAAAAATGCTCACATCGGACGTGCAGTTGCAGACGCCGATATCATCATTTCCCTTGCACACTTCAAGGGTCACGAAGGTGCAGGTTTCGGCGGAACACTGAAAAACCTTGGCATGGGATGTGGAAGTATTGCAGGCAAACGTGACCAACACAGCGGCAGCAAGCCTCAGGTTGACCAATCGAAGTGTATCGGATGCAGAAAGTGCACCACTCAATGCAACCATTCCGCAATCAGTTTCATTGACAACAAAGCAACAATCGACCATGGTAAATGTGCAGGTTGTGACAGATGTATGGGAATTTGCCCTGTTTCGGCAATTCAATTGATAGACGGCAATGCAAACGAAATACTCAACAAGAAGATTGTTGAATACGCACAAGCTGTTGTACAAGACAAGCCAAATTTCCACATCAATGTGGTAATGGACGTTTCGCCAAACTGTGACTGCCACTGCGAAAATGATGGAATGATCATCCCAGACGTAGGAATGTTCTGTTCATTCGACCCCATTGCAATTGACGTAGCCTGTGCCGACATGTGCAACAAGCAGCCAATCATTTCCAACAGTGCATTGGGTGAAGCAGAACACAAACACCACGACCATTTCTGCGACGTACATCCCGAAACAAACTGGCGTGTTCAGATTACTCACGGCGAAGAAATCGGACTGGGAAGCAGTAAATACGAATTGGAAATAATGAGGTAAAATCCCACTAGCGATACACAATTAAAACTTTATAAACGACAAAAAAAATGTTTCACAAATTGTGAAACATTTTTTTTAATTTCAATTCATCAAAGAATCGTACAATTCGTTGCGAACTTCGGCAGGTATTTCCGAAAGACAACGTAGCTTTTTTGAAGGAGGCAACTGTGAAATCTGTTGAAGTTTTCCCTCCTTCAACACCACAATGTTGTCAGCAACCTGCAATGCCTCTTCAACAGAATGCGTCACATACAGCACAGTACGTGGGTTTCCCTCATGCAGATGTATTAAAAGTTTCAGCATCTTTGCAGTCAGTGCAATGTCAAGTGCCTGAAAAGGTTCGTCCATCAGCAACACTTCGGACGGAAAAACAAAGGCACGTGCCATAGAAACACGTTGTTTTTCCCCTCCCGACAGCGTGGACGGCAACCTCTTTTCCATTCCATCAAGACCCGCTGCCGACAGCATGTCGCTGACCAGTTGTTTTCTCAAAGTCTTCTCCTTGCAGTCGTTAAAAAGCACCAGTTCTACGTTGTCCGCAACGCTGATCTGTTCAATTAGGCATGGCGTCTGAAACATGTAGGCACATTTATATTTTTCCACTCCCGCTACAGCCGTAAGCCCGGCAACTACATTTAAGAGTGTTGATTTACCAACGCCTGAACGTCCAAGAATACAGGTAATTTTCCCTGAGGGAAAATCGTAAGAAAGGTTGTCAAGAACCGTATTGTCGTTGAATCTTACGGTAACGTCACGTAAATTTACCGACATTTCGACACCCCCTTTTCTACACCCCACACTAGGAGTTTTACAATATAACCAAGAAACACTGCGACAATGCTCCACGCAAGAAGTAATGCAATGTTTATGTCAAGTTTGGCTTCGAACATTTCCATTCCCATGCTGTTTGCCGTATAGGCTAGCACTTCTCCTGCAATTACTACCTTGATTACCACAGGAAAAACTGCGGAAGTCTCTTTAGCAAGTTGCGGCAATATAGCAGGAATGTACATTCTGGTAATACGTCTTGTCCTGTCAACATGATACACCTTGCACATGTCAGTGAGCTGCACGGAAATGTCCGTCACCTTGTTAAGCAAATTGCTGTACAGCAACGGAAAGGCAATGAGAAAGCATACCAGTACAGGGCTGGACCTTGAATTGAGCCACACCAATGCAATGAGAATTACCGACATGGTAGGAAATGCTCTTAGCAACGCAATGATTGGAGCAAGAATACGCCCTACAGCAGGAAACACAGCAACAGTCAGCACAAGTACAAAGGCAATGACAATTGCCAATACAAACGCCAGAATACACCTCAACAGCGTATTGAACACTGCCGAATAAAATGCTGCACTACCCAAAAGGCTGAACATTTGTTGTAAAATCTGCCCTACCGTGGGAAACAGCAATGGTTTGTCCTGTGTTACAGCAAGTAAAGTCCACAGTAAAACGATTGCAATTACCCCCACTGCAACGTATATTAGATTGTAAATGAGTGATTTTTTAGTCATTTTTACCTTTTAGCGGTACAATCAGCGAAGATAGAAACCATCATCAGGCAATCCACCTTCAACGACCGATTGATCCCATTCAATGAGTATGTTTAAAAAGTCAGTGTACTGTTTCTTTACATCGCTTGCCAATGTAAAGTCAAGATTACACCTGTTGATGATGTCAGCAGTAAAGTTTACCTGCAACGCACTTCCCGCACTTTGCAACAGTGATGTCAATTGATCTGTGTTGTCCAGCAAGAATTGTTTGTTAGTCTGCAATTTTTCCACCAAAGCGTCTATAAAATCAGTACCTGCAATTTCGTCACTGACCAAAGCACATGATTGTACAAAAGTTTCGCTTCCCGTGTGTTCCTTCCACAATTGCTGAATGTCGCCTATAATTTTCAATCCACGTGCCTGTCCTTTGGTAAGTACCTGTGTAACAACAGGTTCGCCCAACAGTGCGTAACTGGCAAGTCCTTGAACAAGAGAGGGAACAATTTCCGTTCCGTTCATGTACTTTAATGCCACCTTGCCTTCTACGGGAGTATCGGATTCGACGTATTCAAGTCCGTTTGCTTCAAGCACAATCTTGAACACGTATTCCGGAATCTTGCCCTTACCGATAGAATACACCACCTTTCCCTTGAGTTCGTTGAGGTTTTCCATCGGAACCCCCACAAGGTACAGCAAGCCAAATGAATTTGCCGACAGCAGTTTGTATCCTGCGCCCTTGTTGTACAGATCTGCAGCAGTATCACCCGGCAACAATGCAACATCCGCTTCACCGTTCAGAATATTGGGGACAATGTTGTCTTCTGTTACGACATGCACTTTTACCTTGCCGTTGTAGAATTGTTCGTCGGCAATGAATGACGCCACAGCCAATGCGGGTGCACCGTCAGGAACGTAAATGTCTATTTCACCTTGGGCAGCAGGCTTGCAACCTGCAACCGACAGCGCAAGAATGATTACAAAAACAATACTGATAACTCTTTTCATCTTTTTACTCCTTTGCATCGGTCAATGCACTCTTGACCTTTATGCCTGAAATTCTACCAAGTGTACCCGTCAGTGCAGACAGTTTGTCCGTTTCGCCTCTTACAATCAACGCAATTACACTGCAATTGTGTTGTCTGTCTGGCACTCCCATACGTCCGACAATGTACTGACCGTACTTACTCAGTATCTGCTGAACAGCGGAAACTTGCAACAGGTCTTCTACCACAATTCCAACTACTCCTATTTTTTCCACAAAAAACCTCCTTTCGTCGAAAAGGAGGGTACACTGCAACACAAAAAAAACATCACAAGTCAACAGGCAAGTAAACCCACCCGTCAAGATGTAAATAAATGACAGTATCCCTTCTCTCCGAAACAACATTGATAGAGACGTTCTTATTGTAACTCAATTGTCCTACGACGTCAACCAAAATACATTACAAACAACAATTACTGTACTGCAAAATGTTTTTGGATTAAAAAAGCCTAAAACAGTTGCAAAAATACGCCTCTTGCTGTAAAATACGCATAAAGCGGAGGAAATAAAGATGAAAACAAACATGCTGACTGAAAACTTCAATAAATCTGTCAATCAGTTGTCTGTTTTTTGTCAACCCGTCTCTTAATCGGTGCTTTGTCTGTTTCGGCAAAGTGCCTATTTTTTTGTATCGGTAAAATTCCTTCGTATGCAACAAAATTCAGAGGTGAAAAAATGAAAAACGTTACAATCATCAACCATCCACTCATTTCTCACAAGGTAGCACTGATGCGTGACATCAACACAAACACCAAGCAATTCCGTGAACTGGTAGAAGAGGTAACAACGCTGATTACCTACGAAGCATTTAAGGACTTGCCAACTGTTCCTGTTACCGTTACTACACCGCTTGAAACAACCGAACAACAGATGATTGCAGAAAATTCCATTGCAATCGTCCCCATCCTGCGTGCAGGTCTTGGAATGGTAAACGGCGTACACACATTGTTCCCAACCGCAAAGGTAGGACACATCGGAATGTACCGTGACGAAGAAACATGCATTCCACAAGAATACTACTGCAAGTTGCCACAGGGAATTGAAAACAAGGTTGTTGTTGTACTTGACCCGATGCTTGCCACAGGCGGAAGCGCAATTGCCGCTGTTGACATGCTGAAAGCAAGAGGCGTAAAGAACATCAAGTGCATGCACATCATTGCCGCACCCGAAGGCATTGCTAAGTTGCACGAAGCACATCCCGATGTACAGATCTACTGCGCAACATGTGACAGATGTCTGAACGAACACAGCTACATTCTTCCCGGTCTTGGTGACGCTGGCGACCGCTTGTTCGGAACAAAGTAACATTTTTCGTACCACGTAAATAAAAACTCAAAAAATAAGTGCTGTAACCTCATTGGTTACAGCACTTTTGTCAATTTGGTTTGTAGACAATTCTGTTGCAATGTTCGCAGCGAATATATCCCTTGTCGTCAATATGTGAAACTGCCGATCCCGACAAGTCCATACGACAACCTCCGCACCTTGATGTACCTTCCAGAGCAACAAATACAGGATAAATGTTTTGCTGTCTGCCCTTCTTGTACACTTCCAACGTTTCAGGGTTGATCTCCTTTTCCAACTTGGCAAGTTGAGTTTTCAAGTCATCTACTACAGGCTGCGACTGTTCGATAATCTTACTGAACTTACTGTTACACTCACGGTATTGCTGCACAATCTGCGGAAGTTTTACCTTGACGATATCAGCATATTCGGCAAAGATTTTTTCTGCTGTGGACTGTACGTCACGAAGATCCTTTTCAATTGATTGCAATGCGTCAAGTTGAGTTGCAATCTTTTTGCGAAGGTAATTCAGTTCGTCTGTATCCTGAATATCTTCGGCAAGTTTGGAATACTCATCAATGTGCTTCACAACGTCATCGTACTTCTTGTGCAATGTTGCAAGCTGATTGTTGAGGTCTGCTGCCTTGCCGTCAAGCTGAGCCACTGTTTCTTCTGCCTGCTGACGCAACGCATTGAGCTTCTTGCCCTTCAGACGGAATTCATTTTTTTCCAGATCATTTTTCAATTTTCTCATCTGTCCGTCCAGTTCCTGATATTTCAGCATTTCTGTTTGTAACATTGTGTATTCTCCTTTACTGTATTTAAGGTTTCACGCAAATGCCGCAATTTATTTGCGACATCGCTGTTGGTTGTTGAATTTGCAATTTGCTGATACTTGTTTGCCTCCATTTCAAGGTAATCTAAAAAATCCTGTTGTGGATTACTGATATTTGTCTTACCGAAGAGGATTTCATCTTCCGAAAGAGTGTCTTGTCCACGTCGTGCTACAATGAGATTGTAAAACTTGCCGTCCTTGAACATACGGTCACTTACAATAAAGTAACAGGACTGCAGGTATCTGCGAAGTTCATCGACATTCTTCATTGGTTGCAGAACAAGCACCTCTGGAAGTCGCTGTGCGCCCTTTAAGACCGAAATAGTTTCCATACCGCCCATTCCGGCAATTACCGCAACATCCGCAACGCAGTCGCCAAGACCGTCACGACACACAAAGGTGCACCTGTCAGAAACGTTCATTTGTGCACAAAACTGTACCGCCTTGTCAAGGCTGGGTCTTGAAATGTCAATAAACACTACTCTTTCTGCCTTGCCTTCAAGCAGTGCTGTTGTGCCTATGTATCCGTGATCACATCCCACATCTGCAAGCACATTGCATTGGGGAATGCAATCTGTAATTTTACGCAATCTTTCTGACAACATATCAGTCAAGGTAATCTCTCAACTTCTTGGACTTGCTTGGGTTACGCAACTTACGCAATGCCTTGGCTTCAATCTGTCTGATACGTTCACGGGTGACGTTGAATTCCTTACCAACTTCTTCCAGTGTACGTTGTCTGCCATCGTTCAAGCCGTAACGCAGACGTATTACCTGTTCTTCACGTGGTGACAACTTGTGAAGTGCGGAAATCAACTGTTCACGCAACATTGTCTGTGCTGCCATGTCGCTGGGAGCGATTGTCTTGTTGTCTTCAATGAAATCCATCAGGTGACTGTCTTCTTCTTCGCCGATGGGCGTTTCAAGACTTACAGGATCCTGGGCAATCTTCTGGATTTCAATTACTTTTTCAGTGGAAATTCCCATGTAATGAGCAATTTCTTCCGGCGTAGGTTCACGTCCGAATTCCTGCAACAACGCTCTTTGTGCCCTTACCTGGCGGTTGATTGTTTCCACCATGTGCACGGGGATACGGATTGTACGTGCCTGGTCGGCAATTGCACGGGTAATTGCCTGACGAATCCACCATGTCGCATAAGTTGAAAACTTGAATCCCTTGGTGTGGTCAAACTTTTCAACAGCCTTCATCAAGCCCAGGTTACCTTCTTGAATAAGATCAAGGAACAACATACCACGTCCGACGTATCTCTTAGCAATGGAAACAACCAGTCTCAAGTTGGCTTCGCTCAGTCTCTTCTTGGCTTCTTCGTCCCCTTCAAGCATACGACGTGCAAGTTCCGCTTCTTCGTCAGGTGACAAAAGAGGTACTTTACCGATGTCTTTGAGGTACATCTTGACGGGGTCGTCAATTGCAACGTCCGCCACTGCACGGTAAAGATCGTTTGCACGGCTCAATGAGTCGACAATGGTAATACCGTTGGCTTCCAGTGCCTTGTAGACTTCAGCATTTTCTTCGGGAGTGAGATCCGCCTTTTCCAGCTTGGCTTCTACTTCCTCAAATGCAAGCGTGTTAGTGTTGAGTTTCTTGAAATCCGCTACTGTCTGTTGAAGAAACTTTTCAAATGATTCCATTTCAATTCTCCTTGATTTTATCCGTTTATCTGTGAGTTAATTTGTTGAATTTCCTGCATTATTTGGTCAAGTTTGTCGCTTTCTGCAGTTTTCAGCTGTTCCATCAGCTGCCTGCGACGCTCTTTTAACTGATGCTCTTTTACAAGCGACATACATTCTTCGAAATACAACTTGTCTTTTTCGTAATTTTCCTTAGTAAATTCGTAGTCAAGCACACTGCTGTACTGCTGTGGCGTTGCATCGGGACACACAGTATAAACCATGTCCGCTGAAGCGTCCTTACCGTCCAGTTCTTCAATATATGAGAAAATCTTACTCAAGAATGCGTCGTCGCACTGCGGTACCTTAGCTGATCTTGCATAAGGTTGATTGCACAACATACAACTTGCCACAAACTGTAACGCCTTGATAACTGTGTCTACAGGCTGACTTACTTCAATCTGCTGTCCGTTAGAATGTTGTACCATCTTGGACTTTAAATACTCTTCGGAAAATCCGCTCTTGTTAGACACAATCTTGACATACTGCTGTTGCTGAGAGTCTTCCATTTCCGACAACACTTCGATTGCGCCCTTGACATACCTTGTAATTGCGTCGTTGCGCCTTGCCTGATTACTGTCATTAATGGGGAACTGTTGTTCAAGCAACTTCAATTTGTAATCCGCAAGGGGCAAAGCCTGTTCCATGAGTTGGCCAAAAGCCTCTTTGCCGTACTTGCCTATGTATTCGTCGGGAT
The DNA here is from genome assembly GCA_018715495.1 of Candidatus Limihabitans stercoravium. Classification (GTDB taxonomy): domain Bacteria; phylum Bacillota; class Clostridia; order Christensenellales; family CAG-314; genus Limihabitans; species Limihabitans stercoravium. Next base: position 22,009 of record DVLO01000046.1, read on the forward strand.
CCAATTTGTCGGGAATGCTCATGACCTTTACATCAAGACCTTCCTTTGCCAATATATCAAGACCTCTGACTGTAGCCTTTTGTCCTGCTGCGTCTCCGTCGTAACAGATGTACGCCTTGTCGGTAAGTCTGCTGAAAAGTTTGGCTTGTTGTTCGGTAAGACTTGTACCCATGCTTGCAACGACATTGGTGAATCCTGCCTGCCACATTGCAAGCACATCCATGTAGCCTTCTACCATTACAAGGTAAGGCAAACCACTGTTCTGCTTGACCTTTTTAGCGTTGTTGATGGCAAAAAGATTGTTCTTCTTCAGGAAAACTTCGGTATCGGAAGTATTCTTGTACTTGCCCATCAATGGTTTAGCCTCTAACGACCTGCCGCCAAAAGCAATTACCTGATTGTTGATGTTAAATATAGGAACAATGAGTCGTCCTGCAAGTGCGTCAAAAATTCCGTTACCGTTTTGCCTTTTCTGCACTACTCCTGCACCTATCATTTCGTTTTCGGAAAATCCTTTCTTTGAAAGATGATGCGGCAACGAATCGTAATCGGGGGAAAATCCCACTCCAAACGTCTTTAACGTTTCAACGGAAAAGCCCCTGTTTTCCATGTACTTACGTGCATCCTTGCCCACGTCCATGTAAAACATTCGCCAATAGAACACCGCCGTTTCACGCAAGACCGAAAGCAACCTGTCACGACGTTTCTTTTTTTCTTCGCTGTGGTCATCCGTGCGCAGTTTTTCAGGCATTTTAAGACCCGCTCTCTTAGCAAGTATTTCCAGCGCTTCCATGAAAGAACAGGATTCGTACTTCTGCACAAACCCTATTACGTCACCAGCTTCACCGCAACCGAAACATTTGAAAATCTGTTTACTGCGGTTGACATTGAAACTTGGTGTTCGTTCACCGTGAAATGGACAGCGTGCAACAAAATTAGACCCTGCATGACGTAATTCCAGGCTACTGCCTATCACGTCAACAATGTCATTTGCACGTTTCACTTGATTGATAAAATCCGTCATGTCTTGCATTTGCGATATCTCCTAATATAAATTTCACAATATGCTGTGTTTTTCCCCTAAAAAAATCACATTTTTTTACATTTTACAAAAGTTTTTCTCACAAACATTTCGCAATACAACAAATTTCAACGTTGGACTAAAACAGAAATAAAAATCGGGTTGCTGCAAAATGCAGCAACTCCGATTGTTCAGTTAAAATTCAATGGCGATGATCATTTCACCGTAAATGTGGCAATCAACATCAATTTTCCACTTGTGTTTTTCCGAAAGTGCCTTGACTATTGAAAGTCCAAGACCGCTTCCGCCCGTCTTACGGTTTCTGCTGTTGTCTCCACGATAGAAACGTTCGAAAATCTTGAATCTGTCGGCGTAATCAATGAGGCATCCGGTATTACGCACAGTAAGTTTGGGATGACTGCCTTCAAGTTTTACAAGAATGTTACCACCGTCGTTACAGTATTTGACGGCATTGTCCACCAGTAGATAACACAGTTTAGACACGTCAGCTTCAATTCCGGTGTACTGTATGTCGGGTTGAATTTCCACATCAAATTTCTTGTGCTGTTCGAAAGCGATTGCTTCGAAGGACAATGCGCTGTTGCTGATTGTCTTGGAAATGTTGAATTTCTTGGGTACTTCGGTAACGTTTTTCGAAGATTCGTCAAGGTGAGCAAGTTTAAGCATGTCGCCGATAAGGACGTTCATACGTGTTGCCTGATCTTCAATGTTTCCCACCCAATTGTTGTCGATGTTCTCACTCTTCAACACTGCAATGTTAGCGTTGATGATTGTAAGAGGCGTCTTTAATTCATGAGACGCATCGGAAATAAACTTGCGTTGTTGTTCAAGAGCTACCTTTACAGGACGAACCATCCAGTAGGACAGTGCCCAAATAATCAGGAACAAAACAAAGAAACTTCCGACAGTAACAACTATTACAGTAGTCGTCATGTCACGCAACATATTGTTTTCCAGTGTTCTGTCGATGCCTGCAAGATGGTAACTGCGACCGTCATTGTAAACCATCAATTCCACTTCGTCCACCCCTACTCTGGTGTAGCTGTCCTTCTTCAGGTCCAGTTGATTGATTATGATCAGGTAACGCTGGATGTCCTCATCAGTAAACGTGCCTTTTTCATCACTGCTTACGAGTTCGGTGCTGCCTATATCACAACTCATTGTAAAGGAACGGTAATCGTCAAATTCGTCTTCTTCGTAACTTGCATTGTCACGAAGGGCATTTACCTTCTTTACCAACAATGTTGCAACCGACTGTTCGTTTGCGTTGTAGTTGGCTACAATGATCACCGTTGCCAACGCACACAGAAAACATGTGATGATGGTCATTGTTACGCTTATAATTTTTATTCGGGTAGTTCTAATCACTGATGCTCTCCAAACGATAGCCTGTACCACGTACAGACTTGATAGTCACTGATGAATTTAAAGAAGTCAACTTCTTGCGGATAAATGAAATGTAAACTTCAACGTTGTTGTATTCCACATCACTGTCGAAGCCCCAAATCTTTTCGATGATCTGTTCCTTGGACTGAATGACAAGGGAATTGCGCATGAGCATTTCCAATATCTGAAATTCCTTGGCACCTAAAGCCGAACTGCTGTTACCGACGGAAATCTTGTGCGAATCGCAATCCAGCACAAGGTCGCCGAATGTGAGGCAATTTCCGACGTACTCACCCTTACGTCTTGTTACCGCCTTGATACGTGCAAGCAGTTCGTTGCTGTCGAAAGGCTTGGTGATGTAGTCGTCGGCACCTACGTTCAATCCGCTGATAATGTCAGCGACATCGCTTTTCGCCGTCAGCATGATTACAGGTGTAGACACACCGTTGTCACGAAGTTTCTTCAACACAGTGATACCATCCATTACAGGAAGCATCCAGTCAAGAAGAATTACATCGTACAGTCCTGTGCGTGCATACTCATAGGCTTCCTCACCGTCATAGGCACAGTCGCAGGTTATCTTGTTCTTTTTTAAGATAAACGCCAGTGCATCTACCAGCTGACGCTCATCATCTACAATCAAAACTTTCATAAACCGTCCTCTGTAATTTTACAGTAATGATTTTGTACATTCAATATACAACATTGCAGTTGAAATTTTCTTAAAAATTTTTTCAACTATTCAATATTTTTTTAAGTATTTTTTGTTAACCTGTAACCAGGTTGATGACAGACCAACCTTTTTCATACCATAGTTGGTATATATACTCCCTTCTTTGAACGGCATACACAGACTAAGCAAACCCTAACTCTCTTTCTTGCAACCCTCCTGTGTGTGCCGTTTCGCATGTTAAAAAAATTTTAACAAATTTCGATATTTCATACTATTTTAAGTTAGTGTGGCTATAATTAACGTATAAAATGTAGGTACCCCTCCTATACATTTTAGTTTAACAAGGTCATATGTACCTTCCCCCTCTTAAGACACGGCTCCCCTATCCGTGTCTTTTTTCATGTCCAAAAACATTATAGAAATTGCAGGGCATGGCCCTGCAATCTGATGTGTAATATTAAAAAGTCTTATTCGGAATAAACCTTTTCAAGAATCACAAACGAATCGGGCACAACTGTTGCACTGTTACTGTACAGTCTTCCCGTAAGCAAATCACGGTACATTCCGTCCAACAGTACAGTATTTTCGCAACTTCCACGGTTGACGGCAACAACTACCTTTTCACCGCTGTCATTAGAGCTGCGCTGAAAAGCGTAGAAACCGTCTCTTGCAACCATTTCATCGAAATCACCGTTGCAGAACACGTTCATGTTGCGAAGCTGTCCCATCTCCGTGTAGAAATCACGCAACAATTTGTTCTCCTTCCCCCACGGATAACATCCACGGCAGAAAGGATCACGGTAACCTTCCATTCCCGCTTCGTCACCGTAGTAAACGCATGGGAAACCGAAAAATGTGTATTGCAAAACTACCGCCAGTTTCAGTAATTCAATACCCCTGTTGTACTGTGAGTCACTGAGCTTTGTCTTACTCATGACGTGCTTGGAACTGTTGCCCACTCTGTCACCTGCAAGTTCGGTCAATATACGCAAAGTATCGTGAGTACCCAATATATTCATCAGGTTGTTTCTGACGTGCAATGGATAGTTGTTCAATATGTTAAACGCAGTTTCATGCAACTGCCCTACGTTGCCGTCCCTTACAAAAGCGATGATTGCCTTTTGCAATGGGTAGTTCATTACAGAATCAAGCTGAGCCCCTTCGAAATATCTACGTCTTACGCCATAGTCCGTCTTGTTGGATGCGTCTTCACACACTTCGCCGATGATTGCGCATTGCGGATCTTGTTTTTTAGCGGACTGAACAATCTTGTCCAGCATGCAGTCGGCAATTTCATCCACCACGTCCAGACGCCAACCTGCAGCACCACGCTTCAGCCACATGGGAACAATGCCGTTTTCGCCACAGAAATACTGTTGAGCCTGCTTGTTTTCGGCGTTTATACGTGGCAATGTTTCGAAGTTCCACCAACATTCGTAATTGTTGTTTTCGTCAAAGTTAAACCACGAACGGTAAGGCGACTTCTTGTCATTGTAAGCACCACCCTTGCCGTACTTGCCTTCTTTATTGAAATACTTGGAAGAACTGCCCACGTGATTGAACACGCCGTCAAGAATGATACTGATGCCCAATTTATCCGCTGCGTGACAAAGACTCACAAAGTCTTCATTTGTACCAAACATACTGTCGATATTTTCGTAGTCTTCGGTATCGTACTTGTGATTGCTGTAAGCCGTAAAAATGGGATTGAGATAAATTGTCTTGACGTTCAATGAACGAAGGTACGGCAATTTCTTTTCAACGCCCTTCAATGTGCCGCCGAAGAAGTCACGGTTTGTCACCCTTCCGTCTTCTTCCTGGTAGTACGGTTGTTCACCCCACCTGCGCATGATCTTGTCTTCAGTGGGAACAACTTTACCTACCGAATTGAATCTGTCCACCATTATCTGGTAGCAAACGCCGTTGTTGAGCCAACGTGGCGTCTGATACTTCTTGTCATAGACGCTGAGCTGCCATGACTTCACATTGTCGTAAAACAATCCGGCGTTGCCTTGTTCTGTCTTTCCAATGTACTGTTCGTTTTGCACTCCTTCCATGCGGAAATAGTACCAATACAGACCCTTTTTGAGGGAAACATCTGCCACAAAGTTGCAGAAGCCTTCCTCACAACGGTCCTGATACATTGCAAATTCCGTCTTAAATCCGTCATCTGCGTAAACGCACATGAACATCTTGTCGGGCGAAATGCAGTTGTTTACCTGCACACGCACACCAAACTTGACGTCCTGCGGAACGGCTCCAACAATGCTCTTGTAAAACTCCTTGACGGGGTTGTACTTTACCAAAATCATAAATTACATTCTCCAAATCTTCGTAGCGTATTCCCTAACTGCACGGTCAGCGGAAAATCTTCCTGCTTCGGCAATGTTCTTCAAAGACATCTGGTTCCACTTGATGGGATCCTTGTAAGCTGCGTCCATTTTTTCGGTGATGTCCATGTAGCTTGCAAAATCGGCAAAGCACATGTATGGATCAGCAACCTGGTTAGAACGCAACAAATAGTTGGAAATGTTTTCAAACGATTCGCCGCCAAATCCCTTGTTGAGATCTTCCACAATGACACGCAACTTGGGGTTTTTGAAGTAGTAGTCAATGGAATTGTATCCCTTGCCCCACAAATCCTGAACTTGCTTGTCTTGCAAACCGAAAATGAAGATGTTGTCAGCACCTACTGCTTCACTGATTTCCACGTTAGCACCATCCAGAGTACCTAATGTCAATGCACCGTTGATCATGAACTTCATGTTACCTGTACCGCTTGCTTCCTTACCTGCAAGTGAAATCTGCTGGCTGATTTCCGCAGCGGGCATCAGACTTTCTGCCATTGTTACACAGTAGTTTTCCATGAACACTACATTGAGCTTTTCTCTGATCTTGGGATTGCTTTCAAGATCTTTGCTGATAAAACAGATAAGTTTGATTACTTCCTTTGCCGTGTAGTAACTTGGAGCAGCCTTAGCACCGAAAATGAATGTCTGTGGAGTAACATCCAGATCGGGATTTTCCTTAAGGTCATGGTACAAGGAAATGATCTTCAAAACATTGAGCAACTGACGTTTGTACTCATGCAGTCTCTTTACCTGAACGTCGAAACGTGTGTTGGGGTCAATCTTCGTACCAAGTTTTTTCATTGCAATATTTGCAAAATCCACCTTGTTTTGAAGTTTGATTTCCGCAAGTTGTTTGAGTACTGTGGTATCGTCAGCAAAGTTGTTGAATTTCTTGAGTTCATCTGCGTCCCTGGTGAATCCGTCACCGATGCAGTCAGTCAACAATTTGGAAAGTCTTGGGTTGGACTGACACAACCAACGTCTGTACGCAATACCGTTTGTTACGTTAGTGAATTTTTCAGGATTCAAACTGTAAAAATCACTGAACAGCGACTTGCGGATGATACGGCTATGAAGATCGGATACACCGTTTACACAGTGACTTCCTACAATTGACAGATTAGCCATTCTGACCTGACCGTAGGCTACTGTAGCAAGATTGCTTACCTTCTGCCAGTCGTGACACTTGTCCCAGAAATCACGGCAGGTGCGTTCGTTAATTTCCACCACAATCTGGTAAATTCTTGGAAGAACACGACGGAAGATGTGTTCAGGCCAGCATTCCAATGCTTCTGCAAGAACTGTGTGATTTGTATAAGCACAAATACTCTTTACAATGTTCCAACTGTAATCCCAACTGAGATTGTAGTTGTCCATGAAGATACGCATCAATTCAGGTACGCACAAAGCAGGGTGAGTATCGTTGATGTGAACTGCAACCATTTCAGCAAAGTTGTCGAAATGACCGTACTTCTTGTAGTGGTCATTTGTAATATTCTGCATTGCTGCGGAAACAAGGAAATATTCCTGTTTAAGACGCAGTTCCTTACCTTCTTCGTGGTTATCACTGGGATACAATACCTTGGTAATCAGCTCTGCCTTGGCTTGTTCTTCCATTGCACGAAGGTATTCACCTTGACCGAATGCACGGAAGTCGAATTGTCTCTTATTGCGTGCTGCCCACAGACGAAGAACTGACACAGCGTCATTACGGTAGCCGGGAACAACCATGTCGTAAGGGAAAGCCTCTACTTCTTGGTAATCAACATGCTGCCATACAGCACCTTGATCAGTCCAGATTTCCTTTACTTCGCCACCGAAACGCACATAAGTTGCCTTGTCAGGACGTTCCTTGAGCCACACTTCACCGCCGGGCAACCAGTTGTCGGGAAGTTCCGTTTGCCAACCGTTTACAATTTTTTGCTGAAAAAGACCGTATTCGTATCTCAGTGAGTGACCCATTGCAGGGTAATCGCAGCTTGCCATACCGTCAAGATAGCATGCGGCAAGTCTTCCCAAACCACCGTTACCCAAACCTGCGTCAGGTTCGTATTCGTAAAGGTCGGAAAGATTTACCTTGTACTTTTTCAAAACTTCAGCAAACACACCGTCCAATCCCAGATTGAAAAGATTGTTTTTCAAACTGCGACCCATCAGAAATTCCATCGAAAGGTAATGAATACGCTTTCTGTTTTCAGCCTTAAACTGTTTGTTGTAAACAGAACGTTTTCCAAGTAAAATGTCACGAACAACAGTAGCAACACACTTGTACATCTGCTGTTCTGTCAGCTCCGACGCTGTAACACCGAAGGATTTATTTGCACTTTCTTCCAACATTTCCTTCAGTGTATGTTTAGTATATTGTATCATTTCAGTATTGTTCTCCTGTAATTATATTGTTATCCCGTATTATTTGGACTTTACCTTTTTAGCCTTGGGTGCGTAGTAGTACTGCACTGAAGATGCCGGAATGGTAATTTCTATATAACCGTCATCACCGACAGTAAGATTGTTTGGAACCTCAATTCCTCTGCCGCCAAACTTTTCATCGTCACTGTTGAGCACAAGTGAGTATTCCCCCTTTGTACCGTAATAACCGTATTTGTGGTAATCGTACAAAGAAAAGTTTATTACAACCAACATCACATTTCCACTCTTGTCAATACGTTCGAAGGAAATGACGCTGTTCTTGTTGTCGTCGGCAAGCAACCAGTTGAATCCCGACCAGTCACTGTCATTCTGATGAAGAGGTTTGTACTTCTTGTAACACTTGTTCAGTTCACAGATAAACTTCTGGTAATCGCTGTGCTTGGGATAAGCAAGCAACATCCAGTCAAGTTCCTTGTTTTCGTTCCACTCATTCCATTGAGCAATTTCACTGCCCATGAACATCAATTTCTTGCCGGGATGTGAAAACTGGAAGCCGAAAAGAGCCTTCAACTGCGAAAACTTTGTGTCGTAATCGCCGAACATCTTGTTGATGAGCGATCCCTTCATGTGCACTACTTCATCGTGAGAAAGAGGAAGTATGAAATTTTCGCTGAAAGCGTAGCACATTGAAAACGTCAGCTTGTGATGATGCTGATGACGCCACATTGTGTCTGTCTGCATGTAACTCAACACGTCGTTCATCCAACCCATGTTCCACTTGAAGTTGAATCCAAGACCGCCTGTATAGGTAGGATGCGTAACCTTAGGAAATGCCGTAGATTCTTCGGCAATCAGCATTGTGTTTGGGAATTGTCCGAACACATCAACAGACAGTTTCTTGAAGAACTCAATAGCCTCAAGATTTTCCTTGCCTCCCCACTTGTTGGGACGCCATTCACCGTCACGTCTGTCGTAATCCAGATAAAGCATGCTTGCCACTGCATCCACACGCAGTCCGTCGAAATGGAATTCTTTAAGCCAATATCTTGCGTTACTGATCAGAAAACTTTGCACTTCGTAACGTGAGTAGTCGAAAATTCTTGTTCCCCAACCCTTGTGTTCCTGTTTGTAAGAATCTGCACTTTCGTAACAGCAAGTTCCGTCAAATTCCATCAGCCCGTGAGCGTCCTTGCAGAAATGCGCAGGCACCCAGTCAAGAATTACGCCAATTCCGTTTTTGTGGCATTGATTGACAAGGTATCTGAGGTCGTCAGGAGTTCCGTAACGACTTGTGGGGGAGTAGAAACCTGTGATCTGGTATCCCCAAGAACCGTCAAATGGATGTTCCATCAATGGCATGAACTCAATGTGTGTGTAGCCCATTTTCTTGACATAAGGAACAAGATACTTCGCAAGATCTCTGTAACTGTACATTCTGCCGTCGTAGTGTCTGCGCCATGAGCCTGCATGCACTTCGTAAATACTGACGGGACTCTTGTACACTCCTTTTTTTGCAAGCTGTTCCATCCACTTTTCGTCCGACCACGCAAAATCAGGATCTTCATCGTAAATCACGCTTGCCGTCTGTGGACGCAACTGACTGTACCTGGCATATGGATCTGCCTTGTAAATTACTGTTCCCGACTGGGTTGTGATTGCGTATTTATAGCAGTCGCCGTTCCTTGCTCCGTTTATGGTAATCTGCCAGATACCATCCTGAAGTTCAAGGTTGTCGTGATTTACAAGCCAGTTGTTGAAGTCTCCCACAACTGACACCGCCTTGGCGTTAGGAGCCCACACAGCAAAGTGATAAACACCTTCTTCTACCTTGTGGCATCCCAACAGTTCGTAAGCGTTGTCACAATTTCCGTTGTAAAAATCAGTAAATCTATTCATTTTCTGCTCCTTCTGTCTGCGTAGATTTATCCAGCGTCGCAAAACCTGTACGATTTGTCATTTCCGTAAGCTGCGACAACATGCTTGCATTTGCACCGGAAAAACATGCGTCACTTGCCATATAACTCCATCCGCCTGTTGCCCCCGGTAAATTCATGCGATACTTGCCGGATTGTCCTGCCACATCCTGCATGCAGAAAATGACAAGATTTGCCTTGGATTCCATCATCTTTCTGATTACCGCACGATTGAATGCTTCGCCATCCTGTGGTTTTACGTAATCAATCACAGTCTTGCGTGTATCTTCGTCAAGACTTTCCCACCACCCCATCAAGGTGTCGTTGTCATGAGTGCCTATGTATCCTATGCACAACTCAGGGTAGCAGTGAGGCAAAAACGCATTGTCAGGATTGCCGTCAAATGCAAATTGGAATATCTTCATTCCCGGAAGCCCCGCTTCATCACGTAACTTTATTACCGAAGGAGGAATGTCACCCAGGTCTTCTGCAATGATTTCAAGATCGGGAAATTTTTCACGTATTAATCCAAGCAATGCCATGCCGACACCCTTGTTCCATTCGCCCTTACGTGCTGTTGTTTCACCGTACTTGATTGCGTAGTAGGAATCGAATGCTCTGAAGTGGTCGATTCTCACTACATCGTACATCTTTGCACAATGAGCAATGCGGCTGCACCACCAACTGAAATTATCCTTTTTCATTGCTTGCCAGTTGTAAAGGGGATTACCCCACAACTGACCGTCGGCAGAAAAGTAGTCAGGCGGTACCCCCGCAACCCAAGTCGGACGACGTTGTTCGTTCAGCTGAAATTGTTTAGGATTTGACCACACATCTGCTGAGTCATATGCAACGTAAATAGGAATGTCACCTATCAGTCTGATATCAGCGTCACGGAGTTTTTTACGCATATCCTCCCACTGGGTATAGAATACGTACTGAACAAATTTGTAGTACCTGCGCTTGTCACGCAACAAGTCCTTGTACCTTGCGACAGCATCTGCTTCACGCAACCTGATGTCTTCAGGCCAGTCTTGCCAACATGCGTCAGAAAAATGTTCCTTCAACGCACTGAAAAGTGCGTAATCTTCAAGCCAGTTACTGTTTTCCGAAACAAATTCTTCGTACTGCACCGTTGACAATTGTTTGTCAAAGTTTTGAAATGCCTTTTTCAACATTTCATCCTTGAAACTACGTGCGTATTGATAGTCAATTCCCTTTATTGCCTTACCTTCAAGATCTTCGGGCTCAAGCCAACCACGTCTTACAAGGTCCTCAATATCAATAAACAGGTAATTTCCCGCAAACGCCGACGCCGATGCGTACGGTGAATTGACACAATCCACAGGAGTAGCAGGCAATATCTGCCAGTAATGTTGCTTTGCAGCCTTCATAAAAGACACAAACTTGTCAACCTCTGCAAAACTGCCCACCCCGTATTTACCCGGCAGGGATGTGATATGCAAAAGAATTCCGCTTGATTTCATCTGATTATACCACCATGATTTAGTTATATTATAAGCCGACAAAATAGCACAAAATTGTTTTATTGTGCTGATTTTTCCCAACCTTATATATTTTACCATTTTAATTTTGCAAAATCAATAGCAAAAATAAATTTTTTTGCAAAATTTATTGCAAATTTACAAACAATTACTAACTTTTTCAGCATCATGGGGAACTTGTATGACCTACATATGGTTTAGATTTGAATTTTTAGCCTTTTTTAACGCTAAAAATACAAATGCGACTGCCAGACAGCAGCCGCACTGTAAGTTAGTTTAATTTTAAAACAACACAATAATGTTTTTTACATCAAATTGTAAAACTGATTGCAATCAATATAATTCCGCCAAAATAAAGTAAACTGTTGAGTACGTCGACGTAGCTCTTTCTGAACTTGAAATAGTACATTCCAAGCAAAATGTCGCTTACAAAAAACATAAACGCACCAACACCATATAATATAGCAGGTAGTGTCGTTGCGACAATAGCATTGGCAAGTCCCAGACATCCACTGTATCCAACAAAAATCAGATAGATGTTTAAAAACCACTTGCTTTTCCCGTAGGTGTAAACTTCCTTATACTGCAAAAGCACATTGATACAATACAACACTCCAAAAATCACGATTGACCACCATTGCCATCCGTACATTGCCAAGGAAATGACAATCAGCATGAAGTTGGAGATTCCAAATGAAACAACGCCCGCATGAAACATGTTTCTATTTGAACCGCACAAAAGAAAGGCGTCACCCGCTCCTGCGAAAATCAGAGCAACAAGCACAAGAATGTTGTAAACATCTGCTTTCTTGAATATAGTATAAATTACTACTGCAAGGTAAACAATTACAAGCATCATCTTGTTGACTGCTCTGAATGCAGATTTGCGCCCCACAACCTTGGTAACCATATAAATTACCAGTAACAAACAATAAATTGAAATAAATGCCCAGATAGATTTTGACATAAAGTCCTCCATGCGACTAGTATACCCAATTAAAATTGAAAATTCAACAGTGAATTTTTCGCATAATATAACGCTTTTAGGAGAAAAAAAAGTTGTTGACAGCCCCAAAATTAGAGTGTATACTAATATCAACTTAATAATAAAGGAAATGTGGGAGAAATCCCTTGTCCATTCGCCTTTGTTTTTACTAACGACAGACTAATATTTAGTAGTTTGTCGTCTTTTTTTAGAGGTAAAAAGATGACTTTTGACAACAAACGAAGACTTGCATTGGTAGCGCTTTCACTAACTGTAATTTTTTGGGGCGCAGGATTTGTAATTACTGACATTTGTTTAAAATGCGGTGCAGATCCGGGATTGATAAACTCCATCAGGTTTGTAACCGCAGCAGTCTGTGTCGGAATTATTTTCCACAAGCAGATAAAACCTGATAAAAAATCCATGAAAAATGGCTGCATTGGCGGTTTTTTCCTGTTTTTGGGATTTTTATTTCAACTGATGGGATTGAAGTACACCACCGCAGCAAGCAACGGTTTTTTCACAGCTTCATATGTACTGTTTGTTCCGTTTTTGCATTGGGCATTTGAAAAGATACGTCCCACAAAAACTGTACTTGCAGGCATCTTGATAGCAGTAATTGGATTCTTTGTTCTCAATTTCGGTTCCCCATCAGACGTCGATTCTATCGGCAAGGAAAACATTCCGTTGGGAAACCTGCTTACAATTGTAGGTGCTGTGTTTCTTGCAATTCACATTGTGTGGTCGGATTACTCTTTAAAAAGATCTGACAGCATGACCATCACCTGGATACAACTTGCAACGACGGCAACGCTGTTCGTAACTTACTTCTTTATTGCGGAATTTTCAAAGATTACTCCAACCAGTATTGACTGGAAAGGTCTTGCACTCCCGGTAGCATTCGTCGCAGTTTTTGGTACAGCATTTGCCTACCCGTCACAGTTACTTTCGCAGAAATGTCTTTCTCCTGCGGAAACATCTCTGATACTGTCCACGGAATCAGTCGTCGGCGGTATTGTATCGGTACTGGCAGGCCGTGACGTCCTGTCATGGAGCCTTGTAATAGGCGGCATACTTGTCACACTGGCAATTGCCCTTGTTGAAGTGGTACCGGTAATTAGACGTAAAAGGAAGAACAACAACGCTTCGGCACGCCAGGAAGTTAGTGATGGTAAATGTGAAAACAAACAACAATCCGATCAATACTCATCGGGCGAAAGTTGTGAAAGCGCACACCACTGAAACATCTGATTTTTTTTTACAAAATCTTTAAATAATTTATTGACAAATCCGTAAAGCAGTGCTATTATATTCAAGTACCGTTGATACGGAACAATCAATATTCCTCAATAGCTCAGTCGGTAGAGCATGCGGCTGTTAACCGCAGGGTCGTTGGTTCGAGTCCAACTTGGGGAGCCACAAAGACAATGATTTCGGTCATTGTCTTTTTTTACATTACGGGGACTCAAACCAACGACAAGTCGTTGGTGACGCTCGCATTTACCCGAATTTCGACTGCTAATTTTATCGTGCTCGCTATGCCGTCACTTCGTTCCTTACGAGTCCAATCTTTTAGAGCCACAAAGACAATGATTTCGGTCATTGTCTTTTTTTCGTGTTAAGACTAAAGAACGGATATTGTAGCACTTAGCTGTGCGTCGAAGCGTTTGGACACGAAGAAACCTCAACAATTCAAATCAACAGAGATAATTTTAAAGGGACATTGAGAGCCGTTCTCAATGTCCCTTTTATGATGAAATCAATTTTATTAAAAAAATACCTGATTTAGCCTTTTAACACAAGTTTCGAAAATCATTCCAAAAGTTTGTCAGTTTTATCCATCTTCATTTAGAGTTGCAATCTTAAAATCACACTAGCGCTCTGCACGATCACAATTCACCCTGCCTATCAGATGCACTACTCACTCTCTGTTTTTATCGCCCCATTCACACATTTGGTCAAGAATGTGCATCAATGATTTGCCACGTTCTGACAAGCTGTATTCAACCTTAGGTGGTATCTGGGGATATTCTTTACGAATTATCAATTTGTCAGCTTCCAGTTCCTTCAACGATTGGCTCAATGTCTTAAAGGAAATGCCGTTGATGTATCTCTTTAATTCATTGTATCTGACAATGTTAAACTCTTTTAATGCATAAAGAATCGTCATCTTGTATTTTCCGCTTATCAACGACAAGGTATAGCTAAACCCTGTATCGCACAGTTTTTCCTGAGAAATGCACCTCAATTGTTTTTCTTCCATATGTTCAACCTACACTCTACTTTTTGTTAGTATCGCACTTTTTTGTGCGTACTTGACAAAATAATTATATATGATAGCATAGAAGCTGTCAATAAATAAAAACGGAGGCATTTAATGAAAGTTCTACTTATAAATGGCAGTCCCAACCAAAACGGATGTACATACACTGCCCTGAATGAAGTTGCAATGACTTTACAGACAAATGGTATTGAAACGGAAATTATAAATATTGGCAAAAAGCCTATTGCAGGATGCATTGCTTGCAGAAAATGCTACATTGAGGGTAAATGCGTATTTGACGATGCAGTCAATGAAATTTCCGCAAGGCTTGTTGAATTCAACGCAATAATCCTTGGATCGCCGGTATACTACGCTGGACCAACAGGACAGCTCACGGCGTTTCTGGATCGTCTGTTTTATTCCGCAGGCAAAAAAATGGCCGGCAAACTTGGAGCCAGCGTTGTTTCTTGTCGCAGAGGCGGAGCAACCGCAGCATTTGACAGATTGAACAAGTATTTTCTGATATCGAACATGCACATAGTTGGCGCACAATACTGGAATCAAGTTCACGGCAACACTCCCGATGAAGTCAGACATGATAAGGAAGGACTGCAAACAATGCGTACATTGGGACAAAATATGGCATGGTTATTGAAATGTATCGAAGCAGGTAAGAAGGAAGGGCTGACACTTCCACAATACGAATCTGCCATCCGCACTAATTTTATAGACTAGAAAGCTGTCGGAAATGAAACTCCGACTGCGTAATTTCACTAACACAAAAGGGGTTGCAGCTCTGATATTTATTGCAAGCCTTTAATTGTGGAAAAGTAACACTGCCAATTATTCTGAGTTGTAACAACATTCCCCATTGCAGAAATTACCAAATATGTTGCAATTGGAATTTCAAGCACGATTGACATTGGGATTATCTGTAAAATCTTGTGATTGCTTTACACTGTAAACGACAGACAGTACAAAATTTAATTGTTTTGTTCTGCTTTATGTAAAGCAAATCATCAGCTAGCAAATTTATCAACCAAATACTATAAACTTGGAGGTATTCAATAATGACTAAAAATTTCGGTGTAAAACCTTACTTGTTTCCGATGCCGGCATACATGATCGGAACATACAACGAAGATAACAGTGTAGATGTAATGATGATGGCTTGGGGCGGAATTTGTGCTGAAGATATGGTCGCACTCAATCTGGAATCAGAACACAAAACAGTGAAAAATCTGAAACTTCGCAAGGCATTTACTCTTGCTGTACCAAGCAAAGATACTATCAAGGAATCTGATTTCTTAGGAATTGCAAGTTCGAATAAAATGGCGGATAAATTCGCCAGAACCGGACTGCACGCAGAAAGAAGCAAGCTGGTAGATGCTCCCATTATAACCGAATACCCACTCACACTTGAATGTGAGGTAATTGAAATGCAGGACCAACCATATGGATTGCGTGTACTTGGCAAGATCATCAATGTTCTTGCCAGCGAAAAAGTACTGGATGAAAACGGAAAAATAGATGCGGGAAAACTTAATACGTTTGTTTTTGATCAGATGCAGAATCACTACTATTCAATTGGTGAAAAAACAGGTACTGCTTGGCATACGGGTGCCGATCTGCTGAAAAAGTAATTGCGGCACTTGTTCGGATTATAACTCACACTACAGGACAATGACTGGGCTCATTGTCCTTTTTTTATAATGTAAAATACGACTGCACCTTGTTTTACAACAAGTTGAACAAAGTTGTGATATAATTTAATTTCACACAATGTCAGACGATTCATTGCCACAAAACCGATTACTGTGATCACAATTGATAGCTTTATAGCACTAAAATAAAAACAGCGATAAATGTTTTCAGACAAAAATCAATTACAAAATTCACTCTTGACTTTTGATTTCCATTTATATATAATTTAATTGTAGCTTATTTTCAGGAGGATTTTATGCACACCATTTATATTCTTATTGAAAATAAAAATGAAAGGCTTGATATAGTAAATCCATTGTTATCTATTTCATCGACATCAACAATTACATGCCTAGATTGCAGCAATGCATCGGTATTAAAGATAACAGAAAACAGACCTAGTCTTGTTGTCATTTCGCATAAAAGTTTCAAAGAAATAGAAAAAATAGCAACACGATTGCTCAACTACGATTGTAAAATCCCGTTGGTAGCGGTTACAGACGATGTAACCACTGTCAAAACAACGCAAAACATCAGAGCCATAGTCAAACGTCAGGATGTAGGCGAACGACTTACAAAAGTTGTCTCAAACATTCTTTCCGTTTTTCAGCAAAAAAATGAGTTTTATCACCCATTCGACAATCCGCTGGATATTACCGAAAGTTTTGCGCAACTTTACCAGAACGAAATGGAAAGACGCAAAAATCTGTCGTTGGACAAACACTACTCTTGCGTGGCTGTAATTGACAGCGACATTGTACAGACCAAGCTGGACCTCAAGCAGTTCAACATGATGCTGGACGCTACAGTCAAGCATATTGCGAACTGGAATTTTGACGATTTTCAATGTACTTATCTTGTCAGAAACGAACATGTTGTATTGCTTATACAAAGCGATAAAGCGCTTGTGAGAGATTTCATTGCAAGAATAGTAACCAATTTGTTGAAAGATTTACAAAATTCACTTCAATCCAACTTTTCAATAGGATTGTCACCTCTAAATTCCCCTTCTAAGGACTACAAGAAATTGCATGACCTTGCAATTGAATCTTTGGATTTTCGCAGGGTATTGGGAGGCAACCGTGTAATATTCCACGATGAACTGCCCGACGATAAAATCTGGGTTGTACCGCTGGAACCTGATGCTTTCAAACAGCTTGCAGTTGCACTTCACAACAGTTCTTGCATTGAAATGCACAATCTTCTGACTGAACTGCTTGAAGTAGTTTCACAGAAAAGATACCATGCTTGTTGTCATTACATCAGGTTCAACTTGTTTATGTCTATACTGAACGCATGTGATTCGCCCAACATACTCAGCAAAAACTACCTGCCGCAAAATCAGTTGTTCATACAATTTGTGCGGATAAAGACAAGAGAAGAAACAAATTCATTCATCCGCATGGTGGCAAATGAAGTTTACAGAGCAAATCAGCAAGTAAAACAAAATTCATTGCACAAAAACTATATGAACATAATACACTACATTGAGCACAACTACTCCGACAGCACACTGGATCTCAACAAGTTGTCCAATGCTTTGGGATTGTCCATTTCCTATATTTCGGCGTTGTTGAAAAAGCACGACACAAGTTTCGTAAAGTATCTCACCGACCTGCGCATTGAACAGGCTAAACTGATGTTGAGAAACAACCAAAGACTGATTACCGACATTTCGGAATCTGTCGGATACAGTGACCCCTACTACTTCTCACATTGTTTCAAGAAAGCAACGGGGATGTCGCCCCGTGCTTACAAACAAAAGATACTGAGAATAAACAACTAGCAGTTGTAAAATCAATTGCAATAATCAAAACATACAGATGAATTGTCAAACTAAGTGCAACACTCAGAAAGAAAATAGTTGAATAAATCTACCGGCTTTTGGTAGTTCAAGACCTTCTTTGGTCTGGCGTTGATCAACGCCAGATTTTTCTTTAATGTCTTTTCAGATACTCTTGAAAGATCTCTGCCTTTGGGGGTAAAACTCTCTTAGCAATCCGTTCAGATTTTCGTTAGTCCCTTTTTGCCATGCACAATACGGATCTGCAAAGTACATACTACAGCTTAATGCTTGTTCTATCTCTCTCCAACAAGCAAACTCACTTCCTCTGTCACAGGTTATGCTTTTTACTGCTTCTTGCGGTAATTTGGCTAGTGCCGAGATAACGGCTTTTGCCATGCTCGTTCCGCTTCTGTCAGGTATCTTTATTGCTATGTAGTATCTGCTCTTTCTTTCCGC
>DVLO01000047.1 GCA_018715495.1 Candidatus Limihabitans stercoravium
AAAATGCAGTATATTTGCCACAAATTTGCCCAAACTACAACTACCAACTAGAAGGAGGAACACGGTATTGAACAAGACATTCAACGTACTGAGTGTAATTGCACTGATACTGACAATTGTTGGTGCGCTCAACTGGTTGTTGATTGGTGTATTTGATTTCAACCTGGTCAACTGGATTACATTCGGTTTGGGTTGGTTGGAACGCACATTGTATATCTTGGTAGGAATTTCCGGTATTTACATGTTGGTGTGGCTGTTCTATTCGCAGTTCATGATGACTGCAAATTGCGAAACAACACAACATGTTTGCGGATGCGACAAGACAACACACAGATAACAACAATTTGAGTTGCGTGCTGATTGACTGAACGTTTACAGTTTGTTTGGCAAAATGGGTTTTAGGTTACAAAAGCGTGTAACCTTTGCCAAATGGCGTTAGCAATCAGCACAAAAAAAACAAGCGGACAGATTTGTCCGCTTGTTGTATTTTGGTGAGCTGATTAAATCTTGTTGTTGCAACCAAGAACGTTGTTGATCTTGTGCAGTACCATTTCCTTTACAGCTGCTCTTGCAGGAGAAAGGTATTGACGTGGGTCGAAGTGATCGGGATGTTCAGCGAAGTGCTTGCGGATTGCAGCAGTCATTGCAAGGCGGATGTCGCTGTCGATGTTGATCTTACAAACAGCCATTTCAGCAGCCTTACGCAACATGTCTTCGGGAACACCTTGAGCGCCCTTCATGTTTCCGCCGTACTTGTTGATTTCCGCAACGAACTGTTGAGGAACGCTGCTTGCACCGTGCAATACGATGGGGAATTCGGGCAATCTCTTGGAAACTTCTTCAAGGATGTCGAAACGAAGTTTGGGAGTGGATGAGAACTTAAATGCGCCGTGGCTTGTTCCGATAGAAATTGCAAGACTGTCTACACCTGTACGTGTAACAAATTCTTCAACTTCGGCAGGATTGGTGTAGTTGCCGTATTCGTTGCTGACGTGTTCTTCGACACCTGCAAGTGTACCAAGTTCAGCTTCAACAACAACGCCGTGGTCGTGAGCGTATTCTGCAACACGCTTGCTCAGTGCAATGTTTTCTTCGAAAGGAAGGTGAGATGCGTCAATCATTACCGATGTGAAACCGTCGTCAACACATTGCTTGCACAGTTCGAAACTGTCACCGTGGTCAAGGTGAAGTGCGATGGGAAGGTTGGTTTCAATGATTGCAGCTTCTACAAGCTTCTTGAGGTAGGTTACGTTTGCGTAGTTTCTTGCACCCTTACTTACTTGAAGAATCAACGGGCTTTGCGCTTCTTTGCCGGCTTCTACGATACCTTGGATAACTTCCATGTTGTTTACGTTGAATGCACCGATAGCGTAGCCTTCTTTGTAGGCTCTTTTGAACATTTCCTTAGTGGTTACCAATGCCATTTGAGTAAATCCTCCTGCATAAAAAATTTATATATTTGCGTAATATTTTTTGATAGTACCCAACAATGTGTAATGTGTTGTCAAACAGTTGGCACTATGGTATAATACATAAGGTATTGTAGCACAGGATTGTGTTTTAGTAAACAATTACTGGCTAATTACACAAAAATATTCAATTATTTTTTGGAGGTATTCAAAAATGGCAAATCGTAACGTAAGAGTTGCAATTAACGGATTTGGACGTATTGGTCGTCTTGCATTCAGACAAATGTTTGGTGCTGAAGGATACGAAATTGTTGCTATCAACGACCTTACAAGCCCCAAGATGTTGGCTCACTTGTTGAAGTACGATTCCGCTCAAGGAAGATACGCTCTTGCTGACACAGTATCCGCTAACGAAGAAGCTGGTACAATCACAGTAAACGGCAAGGAAATCAAGATCTACGCTGAAAAGGAAGCTAAGAACCTTCCTTGGAAAGAACTTGACGTAGACGTTGTTTTGGAATGCACAGGTTTCTACTGCTCTAAGGAAAAGTCTCAGGCTCACATCGATGCCGGAGCTAAGAAGGTAATCATTTCTGCTCCCGCAGGTAACGACCTTCCCACAATCGTTTTCGGCGTAAACGAAAAGACATTGAAGAACACAGACACAATCATCTCCGCTGCAAGCTGCACAACAAACTGCCTTGCTCCCATGGCTGCTGCATTGAATGAACTTGCTCCTATCGAAAAGGGATTCATGACAACAATCCACGCTTACACAGGCGATCAGATGGTTCTTGACGGTCCTCACCGTAAGGGTGACCTTCGTCGTGCTCGTGCTGCTGCTGTCAACATCGTTCCCAACAGCACAGGTGCTGCTAAGGCTATCGGTCTTGTAATCCCCGAACTTTCCGGCAAACTTGACGGCGCTGCTCAACGTGTTCCTGTTCCCACAGGTTCTTTGACAGAACTTGTTGCAGTTGTTGACAAGACAATCACCAAGGACGAAATCAACGCTTGGATGAAGAGCAAGGCTACACCAAGTTTCGGTTACACCGAAGAACAACTTGTAAGCAGCGATATCATCGGTATCACTTACGGTTCTTTGTTCGATGCAACACAAACCAAGGTTACAGCTCTTGGCGACAAGACATTGGTTAAGGTTGTTTCCTGGTACGACAACGAAAACAGCTACACATCTCAGATGGTCAGAACAATCAAGTACTTCTCCGAATTGAAGTAATTGGTTTAAAAAGGCTTTTTCAAGAACGCTACACGCAACGTGTAGCGTTCTTTTTAATTGCGACAGTTTAATTCATTTGTTGCCAAATTTTGCAATTTAGTCGGTGTAATTGTTGACGGCAAAGTCAATACTTCTACTAAATTCAGGAGGGCAACATGCAACTGGCAGGTTTTTTGAAAGACAACATCACTTGGTTGAAGAACAGGGATTGCTTCCGCAATTTACTTGACAATCCCACAACAGAGGAGGGGCTCTTTGCCCGTATTGACGACATTCAGTCACGACCTCTTTTGACACGCAGACAGGAAATAAAGCTAAACACAACGGAATTTTGTTTAAATGACATTGCTCTGTGCAAATCACGGTGGGGACTTTTGAACATCGCAACGGGAATGTTCGATAATTACTGGAAGTCATTTCTAAGATTAAAAGACAGGTTGAAAGGGGTGGCATTCCCTGCCTGCGGCGAAACACCAAGGATTATGGAAGTTGCCGAAGCAGTTGTCAAAGGTACTCAGTGTGTGTACACTTCAATGCAGTATCAGCGTATACGTAAACACGCAATGGACGTTCTTACCGACGACATGGAAAAATACCATTTCGACGATGTGGTTGCACTGTGCGTCATTCGTTACTACTGCATGGCATGGCAGCTTGTTCGCAAGAAACATCCTTCCGCCGAATGGTGCCTCAGCCGATTACTGCCCGACAACTGTAACATTCTTCGCAGCCAGTACAAGGTAAACAACAGGTACTGTTTTACCAATTACAACAACGGAATTGTCACCTGTGGTGTGGATTGTCTTGCTAACAGCAATTTTCATGACAGAGGTGCAGGCTGGGATTGTAATTTAAGGGTACTAAGTAATGGCAGAAACGTTTTCGATACATTCTGTAATCACAGGTTCGGAAGACACATTGCGGAGTTCAGTTCGGTTAGCAAGGCACTTACCGTCAAGTCACGATTGTTTGTACAAGACAACAGTAGGGTGTGTAACTACACCGTCGTCAACAACGGAAAGAAAAAACGTGTATTTACAGTCAGGTTTTCCTGCAATGCAGATGTTTCCAATGCTCAGTATTTCTTCCACAGAAACGCCAAATGTGTTGGATACTACTATCAGGGAAGGGGGCATTACTTTGGGTGCGTCGTTGTGGGCGGTGATGTTCGGTGGCAGGATGATTCCATGTGCGGCACGTTAAAGATAGAAGCGCCTGCCGAAAGCACACATCAGTTCAGTATTGTTTCGGTGTGCGATGACGACGTGGCAAGGCTGACCGCAACTCTAGACCATGCACATTGCTACGGTTACACCAGATGCGGCAAGGTGATGGACAACGACTACGGCGCAACGCAGGGATTGCCGATGGTGCTTTCAAGCGCAAACAATCTTGTGGAAGTGGAACAATCCAAGGACGATTTCACATTCAGTCACCGTTTTGGCAATTGTGACATTTCCACCCTTGCTACGGACAACGGCAATGAATGTACGTTGATCAACGGTTTTTTTGCAGGGATGTCATCTGTGGCAGTGTATTCGGTGGGTAACAACAAGGTGGAAAAGCTGAACACGGGTGCGTTTGAAGTTGTCAACAACGGTATGCAGTACAAACGAAGTGACAGCATGTTGCAGTTTACCCACACCGACAACCGCAAGGTGTACAGTGTGAGTTTTACACGCCCTAAAAGGGTGCTTGTTCGGTTTAATTTCGAAGGATCGGCTTCCGTTCAACGTCAGGGAACTGTCTTTAAGGTAAGACAGGGCGACCGCAGTTACGATGTTAATTTCTGTGGGGCAGTGGAAAGTTTTACTACCAATCCCTTGGAATGTAACAGTAACCGATTGCGTTACAAGTTGTCGGGGGATGACAAGACGGCAAGATGTCTTGCGGTGTGTCTTAAAGCCGACACAAGACACGAATTTGCCTTTGTAAACCACAATGTAGTAATGCAGGGACAGCCTATTGTTCAGGAAAGCCTGTTGTCCGCTTATCTCAATTATATAAACGAAAAAAATCAGTATCTTGTTGCCAATAAGCTGACAAGATGGGACAGTCTTACCCTTTCTGCGATGTGTTACACAAATTCCCCATTTGTTGGACAAATAATACGCCGACTTGCCGATAGCAGTTACATTCAGGACGGGAAGACACAGTTTTACGACAAGCAAGGTAATCTTGCAATGTGCTGCGACAGTCTTGCATTGACTCTTGCAAGCGTGTACTACGCAACTCTCACCAATGATTTGTCGGTATTGGAGGGTAGTATCGGCGACTACATCAAGAGAACACTCTTTAAGACTAACTATCAAGGTCAGCAGTTGTGTATTGTTGCGTTGGCATTGAAAAAACTGGCACGTCTGCAGGTCAACAGGACGGAAACGTTGATAAGATACGCAGATATGCGCAAGCAGATTTGTGCAGACAAGCAACTTTACCCCTATGCTCAGGCAATCGGTGCGGTCCCTATGTACAATCCTTCCAAACAAAGGCTGAAAGATCTTGTAAACAAGTACGGTATTCCACGCTGTTGGTACTACGTTTCTCAACTGGAAAATCTGTACGGGGTGGATGTGTGCTGCAACAAGGTAAACGTGCGCCCGCTGGTAGACGGACAAAGTTACCTTGAACAATTTGCAATAGTTTATCATGGTAAGAGATTGGATACGGTGTTTAAACAATCGGCAACCAAGGGAATGAGCGTCAACGGAATTTCCTGTTATCAGCCATTGAGTTTCAACGGTTTGAAGGAAGACAATAAACTAGAAGTAAGGTACTAAAGCATTTTATTGTCACGTCATGTGTGTTTTAATGTAAGGTGCATTGTGCAGTGTCTGGTCAACGCAGTTGTTGATCAAACTATTGTACAATGCACTTTTTTGTGGTATAATCAAGGTAACAAATTCAAGGGAGAATACAGATGTTAGCAAAAGCATGTATTTTCGATTTCGATGGCGTGGTTATGGACAGCGAAAAGTACCATTACCAGGCATGGAAGGAAGTTGCAGACAGTATCAATCTGGAATTTACCGAACAGGACTACTTTCCATTCAAGTCCACAGGCAGAGAAATTATCATTACTCACATGATAAACAAGGCAGGGTTAGAATTTTCGCAAGAACTGTATGACAAGTTGTACAATCTTCGTGCGGAGGCGTACGGTAAACGTGCCGACCTATTGCAAGCACACGAAACAATCAATGGCGTTGTGAAATTTTTACAACTGTTGCACAGCAACAACATCAAGTGTGCAGTGGCAAGCGCAAGCGCATCGGCAGGAATGTTGGTCAAGAAGTTTCATCTTGACAAGTATTTCGACGCAGTACTGGACGGAACAAGTCCGTTACCGCCCAAGCCCAATCCAACAATTTATCTTGAGTGCGCTAAACTTCTGGGTGCAGAGCCATGGCAATGTGTTGTGTTTGAAGACGCATTGTGCGGTGTAGACGGCGCTAATTCCGCAGGCATGCACACCGTTGGCGTCGGATTGTATCTGAAGGGCAGGGCAGACAAGGCAATTGCCGACTTTTCCAATTGTGACCTTGCACTAATTGACTTTGAGGAGAACAAATGAAACTTGTACTTATTGATGGCAACAGCATTTTAAACAGAGCCTACTACGCATTACCATATCTTAATGACGGCGAACAGCACAACGTAAATGCGGTGTACGGATTTACAAGCATCTTGTTGAAGACCATTGCCGATTACAAACCAACGCACATCATTGTCACATTCGACAAACGTGGGCACAATTTCCGCAAGGATATTTACAGTGAGTACAAGGCAAACCGAACAGGTATGCCCGATGACCTTGCCGCTCAACTTCCGATATTGCACGATCTTCTGGACGTCATGAACATTGCGGTTGTGGAAAAGGCAGGTGTCGAAGCGGACGATATCATCGGTACGTTGTCTAAAAAACTAAACATTCCAACCCTTGTTGTTACAGGGGACAGAGATATGTTGCAGTTGGTGTCGGACAATCTTACGGTCCTTTTGACCAAACGTGGTGTGACAGATGTTGAAAGCGTTGATGTGGAAACACTGAAAACCAACTACGGTTTGACACCGCAACAGATTGTGGAATACAAGGCGCTGCGTGGCGATACGTCGGACAATATTCCGGGAGTCAAGGGAATAGGCGAAAAGACGGCAACAACTCTCCTGCAGCAATTTGGCGACATTGACACGTTGTACAGCAATATCGATTCTTTGAAAGGTGCTGTCAAGACCAAACTTGAAGAAGGCAAGGAAATGGCGTACATCAGCAGACAACTTGCTACAATAGTAAGAGATGCCGACGTCGACTGCTCTCTGCAAGATTGTGCTCTTCCTGAATTTGGCGAAAAGGTGCGTGACAAGTTTCTTTCATTGCAGTTCCGTTCTCTTGTTGCCCGTCTCAATTTGTCGGAAGAACAACAGGTTGTTGAACGCAAGCAGTGTCAATGTGTTGAGGTGGACAGCGTCGAACAACTACAGCAGCTGGCTGCCGAACTTTTAAAACTACAGTATGTAGCGGTGCGATATAAAGAAAGTTGGTATCTTGCAAAGGAACAGGACATCGAATACAAGGTAATTGTAAGCGACAGTTTTCTGTCGGGAATTTCTCAGTACGATGCAGTAATGACGCTGAAGCCTTTGTTTGAAAGCAACGTTGGCAAGATTGTTTACGATGGCAAGTCACTGCGCCACATGTTGGACGAACTGGACGTTCAACTCAACAACATTTCATTCGACATTGATCTCATGCAGTATCTTGCGTTGCCACGTGCCTACAAGACGGTGGACGCACTTGCCGAAAGCTACGGTTTTTCAGGTAACGTTGCCCCTCTTTTGGCGTTAAAAGACACTTTGTTAAACAAATTAAAGGAAACGGGAACGCTTGATTTGTACAACCGCATAGAATTGCCGTTGTCGGACATTTTGTTCGAAATGGAACGTCAGGGCGTTGCCGTTGACACTCAACTTCTTGATCAGTTGTCGGTGGAATTTTCCGAAAAAATCAACGGACTTGTAGAAGAAATACAGCAACTTGCCGGCAAGAAATTCAATGTGGCAAGTCCCAAACAGTTGTCTGAGGTGCTGTTTGTGGATCTTGGGCTCAAGCATTTCAAGAAGACAGCCACAGGCTACAGCACAAACAATGAAGTGCTTGAAAAGTTACGTGACAGTCACCCCATTGTGGAAAAAATCATTGATTACCGTCAGTGGAGTAAGTTGCAGGGAACGTACATCGACGGACTAAAACCGCTGGTAAAGAAAGGTAAGGTTCACACAACCTACAACCAGTCGCTAACTACTACGGGACGTCTCAGCAGTAGTGACCCCAATTTGCAGAACATTCCTATCCGAAACGATCTTGGTAAAGAAATCCGCAAGTTGTTTGTTTCGCAAAACGGTGTTTTTGTAGGGGCGGATTACTCTCAGATTGAACTTCGTTTGCTTGCTGCATTTTCAGGGGATGAGAACCTTCTTGACGCTTTCAACAACGGTTACGACATTCACGCAAGAGTTGCTGCGGAACTGATGGGTATCCCCGTTGAAATGGTCAATTCAAACATGAGAAGAATGGCTAAGGCTGTAAACTTCGGTATCATTTACGGTATCAGCGATTACGGTTTGTCGGAAAGCGCAGGTATTTCTTTTACCCAGGCAAGGGATTACATCAAGAAGTACTTTGAAAGATTCCCATCTATCAAGAGTTATCTGGATGGCAGTGTGGAATTTGCCAAGAAAAACGGTTACGTTACCACAATCAGTGGCAGAAGAAGATATATTCCCGAAATAAACGCATCGGACAAGAACGTTCGTTCCTTTGGCGAAAGGGCGGCAATGAACATGCCCTTACAGGGAAGTGCTGCCGATGTCATGAAGATAGCCATGCTCAAGGTTGATGAAGAAATCAGGAAACAAGGATTAAAGAGCAAGATTGTAATGCAGATTCACGACGAACTGATTGTCGATTGTTTCGACGACGAAGCGGACGCTGTTGAACGTATACTTGTCGAACAGATGGAAAATGCTGTGCAGTTGAAATGCAAGTTAACTGTGGAAACGGAAAGGGGCAAGAATCTGTATGAAGTGTAAACTTGTAGCCATCACAGGGCTTATCGGATCGGGTAAGAGTGCTGTGGGCAATTATCTTCGTCAGCGTGGACTTTGCGTTGTGGATTGCGATGAGATTTCACGAAAAATTGCACAACGTCCTGATGTTTTGCGTGAGGTCGAACAGCTGTTGGGCAGTCAAGCGGTAGTGGACGGAACGCTCAACAGGGCGTACATACGCAGTGTTGTGTTTGGCGACAAGCAACTTCTTGACAGTTACAACGCAATTTTTCACAACAAGATAAACCAAGAAATACTAAAACTAGAGCACAGCAGCAATGAGGTTGTATTTGTTGAAGTACCGTTGATGGACGCAGTCAACATTGACTGGTACAAGGTATGGAACGTCACAATGCCTGAACAGTTGCGCCTTTCCCGTGCATCAGTAAGAGACGGTAAGGACATTGAAGACATCAGGCGAATTTCCGCAATGCAGAAAATCTACAAGGGCGATTGCGCCGAAGTAGTCAATGACGGAGACATTGCTTCATTGCATGGTCGTATCGACGATCTTTTAAATCAACTGTAATATTAACACTTTGCGCCCTGTTTTGGGGCGCTTTTTGTTTGGTTCAATTGCCCTAATTACGGCACATTTCTGCAAATTGTAAGCACTTGATGTCAATCAAATATACAATTGTGTCTATTTGGTTGACATAACCTTTACAAAGTAATACAATATCTGTTGGCAATCGACAAAATTTATTTTCGATTGTTTTAGGAGAGGTATATTATGTTCAATTTCATTTCAGCCATGATGGCAGAAGGGATTTTCCCTATTTTGCCTGAGGGCATTTTTAATGTCGTTCTGACAATTGCAATTGCTCTTATTCTGGGCTTGCTGTCAACAAGACTGATGAAGGTAATCGGTCTTCCCAACGTAACAGGTTACCTTGTAGTCGGTCTTATAATCGGACCTTACATGCTTGGTATCATCGACAAGCCTTCACTTGAAAGCATGAGCATTATCAGCTCACTTGCTTTGGGATTCATTGCATTTTCTATCGGTGTGGAATTCAAGATCCGCCACATCAAGGAAATCGGCAAGAGCGCAATCACAATCACAATGTTCCAGGCACTGCTTGCAACACTGTTTGTAGACGTTGCTCTCTTGATCGCTATCCCAAGTATGCCTGCTGAAGCAATTGTATTGGGCGCTATCGCAACTGCAACTGCACCTGCAGCAACATTGATGGTCGTTCGTCAATACAAGGCTAAGGGTATCGTAACAGGTACTTTGCTGCCTGTAGTTGCTCTTGACGACGCTGTAGGTCTTATCGTATTTGCTGTAAGTAACAGTATTGCTTTGTCAATGCTTTCCGGTGCATCTCTGACGGTAATGAACCTTGTTGTTTTCCCGTTGCTTGAAATTGTTGTATCTCTTGTAATAGGTGCAGCTATCGGCGGATTGTTGTCCATCGTTCCCACTTTCTTCAAGTCACGTGACAACCGTTTGATTGCAACAATCATTGCTGTATTTGCATGTATCGGTATTTGCGGACTGTTCTCACATCTCAATTCCACAGGCGCAATCCCCTTCAAGCTGTCTGACCTTCTTGTTTGCATGATGGCAGGAGCAGTATTTGTAAACCTTCGTGTAGAATCGGAAACAATGATGCAGGGCACAGACCGTTGGACTCCTGTACTGTTCATGTTGTTCTTCATCCTGAGCGGTGCGGAACTCAATATCCTGAGTCTTGGAAATCTTCAGATCGTATTGCTTCTGGTAATTTACCTCATTGCACGTTGCGCAGGTAAATACATCGGATCTTTTGTTGGCGCTGTTGTTACCAAGGCAGACAAAAATGTTCGTAAATATCTTGGTATCACATTGTGGCCGCAGGCAGGTGTTGCTATCGGTATGGCAACTCTTTGTAACAAGGAATTTGCCGCTGCAGGTTTTGAAGAAGTAGGTCAGACAATTGTAACAATTACAATGTGCGCAGTTCTTGTTTACGAACTGTTCGGACCTGTATTCACCAAGATTGCTCTTGCTAAGGCCGGCGAAATCAGTCCCGAAATGCTCAAGAGAAAGAAGTCCAAGAAGGTTGTTGAACCTGTGTTGTCACAACCCGAAAACAACGATCAACAATCCAAGTAATGCAAGGGGCGATTTGCCCCTTGTTTCAATTTTTAAAAATTCGGCGAAAATCAAATACTTGCCGAAAAGGAGTTTTATATGGGAAAGACCATGTATGAACTGATGCGTCAGTCGGAATTGATGGACGATGACGGAATGGACATTGAAGAAGCGGAAGATTGTTCTGTTCAGACCGATGCGGAAAAATTCAAGTCACAGTACAAGGAATTTTACACTGACATCAAGATCAGTATTAAGGAAGACTGGTAACATAAATACAAATTATCTGCTTTTTCTATGCAGAGTTTTGTTTATGTAATGGTAAATTTAATGCAGAGGTCGGATTTTCGGCCTCTGTTTTTATTTGTTAAAATTGTGTTTTCAAGCGTCTTTGTCGGTTTAACAATTAATCTTTGGGTATTGTAAATTTGTTAAACACGTGGTATAATATCTGTGTTTAATCAGGTGCTGTGTTGCACCGCACGGAGGTATAGTATGAATATACTGGAAATCATTGAAAAGAAGAAAAACAAATTGGCACTTTCTACCGAAGAAATACATTTTTTTGTCAACGGATTTACTGCAGGGGAGATTCCAGATTACCAGATTTCGTCGTTGCTCATGGCAATTGTTTTAAACGGCATGGATGACAGGGAAATTTACGACCTCACCGACGCTATGCTTCACAGCGGTGACGTAATGGATTTGTCGGAACTGGGCGGAAATGTGGTGGACAAACATTCCACAGGCGGTGTCGGTGACAGTACCACATTGGCACTTGCACCCATTCTTGCTTGTTGCGGCGTGTACGTTGCCAAGATGAGCGGTCGTGGTCTGGACTTTACAGGCGGAACAATCGACAAGCTGGAAAGTATCCCCGGTATGGACATTGCCCTTTCCGAAGAGGAATTCAGAAAGGTTGTCAAGGAAGTAGGTTGCTGTGTTATAGGTCAGACGGGTAACCTTGTCCCTGCCGACAAGAAACTTTACGCTTTGCGTGACGTGACGGGTACGGTTGATTGTATCCCTTTGATTTGCAGTAGCGTCATGAGTAAGAAACTTGCCAGCGGTTCGGACATCATTTTGCTTGACGTCAAGTTCGGCACAGGTGCGTTTATGAAGACCAAGGAAGACGCGCTTCTTCTTGCTGAAAAAATGGTAAACATCGGTAACCGTGCAGGTAAGTCTGTGGGTGCGTTGATTACCGATATGGAACAACCTTTGTCCGACCACATCGGCAATGCATTGGAAATTGTAAACATAATTGACGTGTTGAAGGGCAAGAAATCAAGACTGTACAACGAACTCAAGGAAGTTGCCGTCAAGTTGTTGTCGTTGACTGACAAGTACGACGAGCAGTCGGCAACTGTTGCATTTGAACAGGCAATCGAGTCGGGCAGGGCATTGGATAAGCTTGCCGAAATGGTCAAGGCTCAGCACGGTGACGAAAGATATATTTACCATCCCGAATTGTTCAAGTTGGGCGAAATGTTGCCTGTATATGCGCAGGCTGACGGTTTTGTAACTGCAATGAACACAGCTGAAATCGGTCGTGCATGTACTGCTCTCGGTGGCGGCAGAATGAAGAAGGAAGATCCCATTGATTATTCTGTTGGTATCAAGATGGACGTCATGCTTGGCTCTGAGGTCAAGAAAGGCGATGTTTTGTGCTACATCTACCACAACGGCAAGAATGTCGAACATGCAGTAAAACAGTTGCAGGATGCTATCATTATCGGCAGTGAACGTCCGCAACCGCACAAGATTGCCTACGCTTTCGTTGACAAGGACGGTGTACATCTTTACTGAGAGCTGTAATCAGGTTTGGCAAGCGAATTATTTAGGGTAAATCGCTTGCCAAATGCTGTAAGTTGTTGTATAATCACTAGTGCATGCGGATGTGGCGGAATTGGCAGACGCGTAAGATTCAGGTTCTTATGGTCGCAAGGCTGTGCAGGTTCAAGTCCTGTCATCCGCACCAGTGTTGCACACGGCGACTAGGTAAATCTTGGTTGCCGTGTTTTTATTTTTGTGCAATATATGGTGGATTGTAATAACGAAAAAGAAGGAGTGCAGTAGCACTCCTT
>DVLO01000006.1 GCA_018715495.1 Candidatus Limihabitans stercoravium
GAAGGTGCTGCTGGATCACCTCCTTTAAGGGAGTAGGGAAACCTACACCGAAAGTCGATTGCGTATTTAGCGATAGATACGTACGGAAAGTGCAAAGGAAGCTAACCAAGCACGATAAAAAATGGAAGAGCGAAAACTCATTGACGGTTTCGAATTCGTCGTTTACTATTCTGTAAATTCAGGCAACAATCCACAGCTGATGCTGTGGCTTTTTTATGCCCTAGAGGCAGCCATAACCACCTTTGTACCACAGCTTACGCTGTGTTTTTTTGTGCCTTTTTTACTGTCAAATAAGTATTCTGTTAAAATTTACAACAATGCAATGAGGTTTAAATGAAATACAAGGAATGGATTAAAATCTGGCTTGAATATAAAATACGACCGACAACAAAGCAGTGGACCTACAATCGCTACGAAATTATCGTGCGATGTCACATTTTGCCTGAACTGGGAGAAAAAGATCTGGACGATTTGACGCCATTTGCGTTGCAGGTTTTTACCGTGAAACTGTCGGGTAAGGGATTGTCTGCCAGTACCGTCAATGTGATTATATCCGCATTGAAAAATTCCATCAACTCGGCGGTTGACTTCGGAGTTACCGAAACAAAATGTGCGGACAAGCTCATACGTCCGAGATTGGTGGAAAAGCATGTCACGTGTTTCAGTAAAGAAGAACAGCGAAAAATAGAAGATTACATATTTTCCAAGAAAACGCCTAAGTTATACGGTATTTTGCTGTGTCTGTATTCCGGAATCCGTCTTGGCGAATTGCTGGCGTTGACGTGGGATGATGTGAATTTATCTGAAGGTCTGCTTACTATATCCAAGTCTTGCCACGACAACTGGAACGATGGTGTTTATACCAAGATTATTGACACTCCCAAGACTCCAAGTTCAATCAGAGTGATACCGTTGCCGTCCAAGTTGCTGACTCATCTTGCCGACGCCAGAGACAAGTCCTGTGGTTTATATGTTGTAGACAACAATGACCAATACGGTGAAAAAGTACGCACGTATCAAAAAATGTTTGAAACAATGCTTTCCAGGATGAAAATTGCTCACAAAGGATTTCATTCTTTGAGACACACGTTTGCCACAAGGGCTTTGGAGTGCGGTATGGACGTAAAGTCATTGTCGGAAATTTTAGGGCACAAAAATCCGACTATAACATTAAACAGGTACGCGCACAGCCTGTGGGAACACAAACAACACATGATGAACAAATTGGGCGAAATGTTACTTCAACAATAAAAATGCAAAATGCGGGACTGTTCCCGCATTTTTATTACATAAAATAATCTATTACATGTACATTATATGCTATTAGTATATCACCATTAATGTTGAATTGCAATCAAAATTAAATATAGTTTATTAAAAAAAGTAGCAACTATATCAATAAACTGTTGAAAACATCCACTTTTTTGAACATGTAATAGATTATTCTATGTACCTTCTGGTTTTACATGACATTAATTAATAAATTTGGGAGGTTTATGTGTGATGAAAAAAGTAATTTCGGTATTGGCAGTATTGCTGTCAATGGTCTGTATTCTGACCGCTTGTGTTCCTGGACAGACAAGTCTTGAATACGAATGGGATCGCGCGGGTTACTACAACGTAGTAGGGCTTGGCAATGCACAAGGTCCCGAAGTAGTCATTCCCGAAACGTACGACAATGAACCTGTAAAGGCTCTATGTTACTACTCTGCAACGGTTTCTACTCTCAGTTACGACAAGGACAGTTCTTTAAACGAGGAGGACATCAAGACGTTGGATGCAAGAGTAATCGATTACTTCGGTCTCGGCTCATTGAAAAAACTGACAGGCATTGAAACGCTGTATATTTCATCTTTGCTGGCGCAGAAAAGCGGTAGCAGTCCTATGTTCCGTTTGTGGTATTTGTTCGAAACAGATGAAGGCAGTTTAAATACTGACGGTAAAGAAGCAAGAGAAAGTCTCAAAACACTTTTTTATGCTCCAAGCGAAACAGATTTGAACAAAAGCGTCGAGGAAAAGTTTGCCTACTTCAGCAATCTGGAAACGATAGTTATTGAAGGTTATTGCCCCGTTTTGATGGAAGGTGATTTCCATAACACCGGCTTGAAACATCTGTACTTGCCTAAAGACGTCAGGGGTATTGAGTATCTTGCTCTGGAAGGCGTCGGTCGTGACAGTGCAAGTGCTTTCGTAATTCACTACGCAGGTACCGAAGAAGAGTGGAATGCCATTGAAAAGGACGAAAACTGGGACGCCTGCAGATACAACGCTAATCAGTACGAGAAGGCTAATTACACAATTGAGTTCCAGTCTGTTTACGAAGGATAATTTAAATTCAAGAAGGAGTATGGTTATGAAAAATTTAACTGCTAAAATTTTGTGGTCATTGGCAACGGGCGGAGCATTTGTTGCACAGTTGATTGTTTTTGCAATGTATGAGGCGTTTTCTTATTTTTCTTTGTGGTGGATTACCGTTTCGTGGGTTTTGGTAATCGGAAGCCTTGTTCTCATGTGGCTGGGAAAAGTAAACCAGGCTGTGGGAGTGTATTTTTGGTCAATTATTGTCAACAATGTTGCCACTTCGCTGATTTGGGGTGTGTCGTCTGATGATGACATCATTTTGCTTATAGTGACGGTCTTTTTGGTTTTACTGTGCATTGTACCTGCTCTTACATTGACTTTCAGCAAGAAGGTTAAAAAGATCGGCACTTCTATGGCAATGCTTATTGTATGTATTATATCCAGTGTTGTGTTTAGCATTGCAGGAGCAGGTTCTTTCGTTGTAACTCCAATGCTTGCAGGATTGTGGAGATACCTGTTTCCTGTAATTGCAGTTGTGACAATCGGTGTGCTGAACCGTTCAATTAAAAAGAGCCTGCAAACAACATCTGTCGCCGAAAACTCAAACAATTGACACACGGTATTTGTTTAATTCAAATTTTCAATTTAACGCTCCCGATGGCTTACATTGCGGAGCGTATTTATTTTTATTCAAGCACGGAAAACATTGAAGCGATCTATCTCAATCTTTTGCGGAAATGTAAGCCGTTGGATATTGACAAATCGGGTGAGTGTGGTATAAACTTACTTTATGCTGAAAGTTTTGTTTGGAAAAGTCGAAGAGATTTTAAACAGTCCGTTTAATGACCGTGCAATGTACAGTGACAGGCTGAAGTCAATACTTGAAAAGTGCGGTGCCGTTCAGGGGTACTGTCACGTTGCAGGGGAGACATTGCTCAGGGTGGCATTGCAACAACAGGACAGATTAAACATCGCTGAGGATGTCAACGGAAAGCCTTATCTGGTTGATGAAAATGTGTTTTTCAATTTGTCCGATTACGGACATTGGGTTGCCTGTGCCCTGTGTGACGGCGACGTCGGTGTGGACGTAATGGTTGCCAATGTCAAGGTTGCAAGCGTCATTTCAAGGTACGCAACGGAAAGGGAAATGCAATGGATTGACGAGGGCGACAAGCAGTTGCGATCGGCTTTTTTGTGGTCGGTGCGTGAAAGTGCCGTCAAGTACAGCGGCTTGGGGATCCGTGCAATGTCAAGTGTTTCGGTGTTGATGGAAACGTTGACTGTTCAAGGCGAAAACTACCAAGTGGAAGTTGAAATCGGGGGCGTAAAATTGCGTTGTTTCGGTTTTGTTTCGGAAGGCTTGTGTGTGGTTGCAACGGCGGATTTATCGCAACGTGCCTTGTTTTTCAGGCTGTAAATGGTGTCAAAATGTATTTAAAAGGGATTGCAGTTATTTGCAATCCCTTTAGTGTTTTCAGTATTTGATTTTGTCAAGTTTGAAGTAGTGCGGTGTTCCGTTGATGTACTTCTGCGTGACAGTTCCTTCCATCAGCGGAAGAATGTAGTCAAGCAGTTTGTTGTCCAGTTGACCGTTGGGTAAGATGTATTGGTCGGGAACGTATTTGACGGCATTTGCTACCTTTTCGATAGGTACGGCAGTGTAGGATACCTTGTATTTTCCGTTGTCTGATGTAGCCTTGATTGCTACCATGCAACAGGTCTTGCCTTTTTGCCACTGTTTTACGGCGTATCTTCCCGACTGTATTGCTTCGTTTCGGTCTGTCTTACTCAGAATGTGTCCGCCGCAACGTTGCGGAAGATTGATTTCCACTGCACGTGTCTTGAAATTGTGATGTTCAAGTATCTTTGCAAGGCGGTAGGCTGTCCCACCCATCTGCACATGGTTGAAGTTGTCCATTGTGCCGTATGTGGCAATATAATTGCCGTCCTTGTCCTTGATTCCTTCGGCAACGGCTACCAGGCAGCGGTGCTTGGTTTTGTAGATGTTTGCCACGTCTTCAATGAATTGTTCCGTATCAAAGGAGCGTTCGGGAAGGTAGACAAGGTCAGGTCCTGCGCCGTTGTGAGATGCCACAATGGAAGCGGCTGTCAGCCATCCTGTGTCACGCCCCATGATTTCCACAACAGTAACCTTTCCTTTTGTGTAGCTTGCAGTGTCAAGTGCCATTTCGTGCATGACGGTGGCAATGAACTTTGCTGCCGATCCGTATCCCGGACAGTGGTGCGTCTGATCAAGGTCGTTGTCGATTGTCTTGGGTATTCCGATTACCTGACAGTCAATGTTGTTGTCGGCAAAGTAATGTGCAATCTTGGAACAGGTGTCCATTGAATCGTTGCCGCCGTTGTAGAAGAAACATCCGATTTCGTACTTACTGAAGGTTTCGGCAATCTTCTGGTAAACTTCGGGTGATTTTTCTGCGTCGGGAAGATGGTATCTGCAACTTCCGAAGGCTGTTCCGGGTGTGTTTTTTAACAGGTTCAGTTGTTCTTCGGAAAGATTGGTTACTTCAACAATGTTTTCGTTGAGTATTCCTTCAATTCCGTTGATGCCTGCGTAAACTTTACCCAATCCCAGTTTTTTTGCTTCTGCAATTACTCCGTAGGCGCTGGCGTTGATTACCGCAGTAGGACCGCCTGATTGTGCATACAAGATGTTGTTCCTCATGGTGACCTTCCTTTGTGTGTTTTTGACCATTATACCATATAATACCTGTTGTATGATAGTAAAACTGAAAGTTGTTTGTAAATTTTGTGTATAAATATATGTGCAGAGACGCCCTGCCCTTTGTTTGCAAAAAAAATAAAAAAATGCTGAAAAAATTGTTAAAAACAATTGACATATCTACTCTACGGTGTTATTATATTCAAGCATTCGGCAAAACGTATGGGGGTGTAGCTCAGCTGGGAGAGCACCTGCCTTGCAAGCAGGGGGTCAGCGGTTCGATCCCGCTCATCTCCACCACATGAAAGCCCCAATTAATTTGGGGCTAAATATATAGGATTGTAGCTCAGTAGGTTAGAGCACCACCCTGATAAGGTGGGGGTCGGTGGTTCGAGTCCACTCAATCCTACCAAAGGACACTGAACAGTAGTTCGGTGTCTTTTTTCGTTTAGTCCCCACCTTGGATGCCGTAAGGCATCCGCATTGTGAAACAATGCAATCAGGGTGGTCACACTGTGGTTCATCTGCCTTGGCAGATATAAGGTGGGGGTCGGTGAAGCACATCTTGACACTACACAGCACAAAGCTTGCTTGAACTGCGCAACGTCTACAACAGTGTAAGCACTGATGTAGCCATTGCTTGTTTTTGCTACGCCGTGTTTGTGTTGGTGTCAGCGATGGTGCTTTTTGTGACGCTCACTTTGTTCGCTATGCCGTCGCTACGCTCCTTGCGAGTCCACTCAATCCTACCAA
>DVLO01000007.1 GCA_018715495.1 Candidatus Limihabitans stercoravium
ACTATGTTAACTTTTGGTTGGTTATTCCAACCGCTGGCTAAAATCCTTAAAAATTGACTGTGTTTCAATTTCGTACTGTTTATTTACTATTCTGTTTTCAAGCTTCTGTCTTGCTGTCACCCGACAGCCTACTTATCTTACTACATCCATTACAGTTTGTCAATCGTTTTTTTAAAGTTTTTTCAGCTTTTTTTTAAAGTATTTTACAAGCATTTTTTACCGCTATTTCGACTGTTTTTGCCACCCGTTGTGCAAAAACTTACAATTGACTTTTGTCTCATATTGGACTATAATTAAATAAACGGAGGCATGTGATGATTACTGAAAAGCCAGTTAAACAAGAAACAACAACCTTGCTTGTAAACAAGACAATCAAGCAGTACACAGACATATTGCAAAGCGACACCCCCACTCCAGGTGGCGGCAGCGCACTAGCCCATGTGGGGTCATGTGCAGTGGCACTGATACTCATGGCAATAAATGTCACAAAGACTAAACTATCCAAAAAGGATGCCTACCACAACGAAATAGAAAATGTCATTGAAGACCTCCTGAAACTGCAGGACAAAATGACAACATTTGTTGATACAGACACACTGGCATTCAACGCAATACTCAATGCAATGCGCATGCCCAAAGACACCATCGCACAGCAGGAAGCACGCAAGGCGGAATTACAGCGACAATATTACCGTTCCGCACTACTTTCTCTTGACATGATGAAATGTGCAACAGAAGCCTACTTGCTTGCTGACAAGGCAATTGCATTTGCTGACCGATTCGTAGTAAGCGACGCCCACATAGGCAAGAGTCTTGCTAAATGCGTAGCGGAAAACTGCACGTACAACGTGGATGTAAATGCCGACTGCATATTTGACCTCAGCAAACGCCAGGCAATCCGCAACAGGAAAAACACGCTACTTTCACAATTACAGTAAAACTATTACATTTAACTGCGCCTCAGGAACAAGTATTTCCTGAGGCTTTTTACAGATCAACAAATAACTTTATTTGCAGACGCTAATTGTTATTTAATCGAAAACCACTTACAATAATTGCCTTACTGAAATTCAACAGTTTTTAATACCAATAAAATGTAATACAAAAAAAAACGGCTGAACATTGTTATTGTTCAGCCGTTTCAAAGTTGATTTACACTTTCAAATTGGTCTTTGACCTTTATCTCAATTCTGCCTTGATACGTCTTACGCCTGCACTGCTGGATTGTTCCTTAGTGATGACGAAGTGACCAAGTTCCGATGTGTTCTGAACGTGAGGGCCTGCGCACAGTTCCTTACTGAAATCACCAATGCTGTAAACCTTTACCACTTCGCCGTACTTGTCGCCAAACAGACCGATTGCACCCGTCTTGCGTGCGTCTTCGATGGGCATTTCCTGACAAACAACCTGCAACTTGTCTTCGATTGCCTTGTTGACAAGTTCTTCGGTGCGCTTGATTTCATCATCCGTCATGGGACGTGAGAATGAGAAGTCGAAACGCAATCTTTCAGCAGTGATGTTACTACCCTTCTGCTTTACTTCGTCGCCCAGAACTCTTCTCAGACTTGCCTGCAACAAGTGAGTTGCCGTGTGAAGTCTTGTAGTTGCAACGCCCGTGTCGGCAAGACCACTCTTGAATGTACCGATGTTAGCCTTGGATTTTTCCTGATGTTCCTTGAATGCTGCGTTGAAACCTTCCTTGTCTACAGTGTAACCACGTTCTTCGGCAAGTTCCACAGTCAGTTCCAAGGGGAATCCGAATGTATCGTACAGACGGAATGCCTGCTTACCGTTGATTGTCTTGTCGGCAACGTAGTTAGCGTCCTTCTGAGCCATGAAGGTGTTCTTGCGGTTGATACCGTCAATACACTTGTCAAATTCCTTGATACCCTGCGCCAATGTGGATTCAAACTTGGTGCACTCTGCCTTGATCTTGTCCAAGATGTCCTGCTTCTTTTCCACAAGGAACGGATATGCTTCGTCGTAAATTTCGTCAATGAAAATAGATGCAACGTTCAGCAGTTCGTCACTGGAAATTTCCAATGTACGGCAGTAACGAATTGCACGACGCAACAATCTGCGCAAGATGTAACCCGCACCTGTGTTGCTTGGAACAATACCGTTGGGATCGCCGATCAACATCAATCCTGTACGTGTGTGGTCGGCAATGATACGCATTGCACGGCAGAACACGGGATCTTCGTAACTCTTGCCCGAAACCTTTTCAAGATGAGCAATTACAGAGGTAAACAAGTCTGTCTTGTAGCCGTCGGTAAATCCGTTCAGGAATGTGAGCAATCTTTCGAAACCGAAACCTGTGTCAACGTTCTTGTGATCAAGAGGGCTGTAACCGTCTTGTTCCTTCTTGTACTGCATGTAAACGTCGTTACCGATTTCTACATATCTGCCACAAGAACAGTTGATGTCGCATGTGTCACAACACTTGTTGTCGTGAAGGGGGTAGAACCATTCGTTGTCGGGGCCGCAGGGTGTACCTGTTGTTCCTTCAAGTTCCCACCAGTTGTCCTTCTTGCCCATGTAGAAGATATTTTCTTCCTTGATACCAAGATTCTTGAGCAATGTTGCAGTTTCTTCGTCACGTGGTGCACTTTCGTTTCCTTCGAATACCGTTGAACAAATCTTGTTGATGTCGAATCCTAGTTCCTTGGTCAGAAATTCCACACTCCAAGCGGTCTTTTCCTTCTTGAAGTAGTCGCCAAGACTCCAGTTGCCCATCATTTCAAAAAATGTGAAGTGAGTAGGATCTCCCACTTCTTCGATGTCTACTGTACGAACGCAACCCTGAATGTTACACAATCTCTTTCCCTTGGGGTGAGGTTCGCCCAACAGATAGGGCATCAACGGCTGCATACCTGCAACGTTGAACATTACGCCCGTCGTACCGTCACCGATCAATGATACGGCACCGATGTTTACGTGACCTTTGTTCTGATAGAAATCCAACCATTTGTTTCTCAGTTGTTTGGATGTTATTTTCATTTGAGTAAATCCGTCCTTTACAAACAATATCATTACAGCCAAAAGACCGAAAAACTCGGTCTAGGGCATGTTTTATTAAATTTCATTAAAAACTATTTAGCAACTCTTTTTCTTGCGATAAAAGAGTAAATCCAGAAGAACCAGAAATATACAGGAAGTGTATACGCAATGTAAGGAGTCAATCTGGTGTCTGCGCCACTTGGTGCAAACATATCAAGGAAACCAAGCCATTCAACATTGAGCAAGGGCAACAGAACCATTGCGGTAGCAATTGTTGTGAGCAATGCCATCACAAAGTAGAAAACATTAGCTCTCTTGGGACGTCCGCCTGCACACAATCTTACTATTGCAGAAATTACATGAACCAGCATACACAAGGAAGTTACAGCAATCACACTGCCTGTAATCCATGTGTACAGTGAAAGTTCAACGGCAAACTTGTTTTCCCACAGTTGCATACCCATAGATTTAGCAAAATCAAATGCGTTGGCGTAAGCAACGGAACTTGACATATATGGTGTCTTCATGAATTCGGGCAACCAGCCTTGAGGTGCAAAGCACACGTAGGCGAACAAAGCCCAGAATATAATGGAAAACAAAGCGACCAGACGACCGCCACGTGCTTTCTTAGTTGGAGCAACTTCCGACTGCACGGTCTGCTGTGCCGAATCCGACGGATTGGTCTGACCCACGTTGACAAAAGAGTAGCCACAAGAACAAACATGTTCTTCCATAGGTACTTCCTTACCGCATCTTGGACAAATTCTTGTCTTGGACGCAGTTTTCAAAACCGTACCGCATGTACGGCAGAAGTTGGCAAGACTGCTGTTTACAGTGTTGCACTTGGGACAACGTACCGGCTCTTCGGGAACACGCAACTGTGATCCGCACTGGTAGCAGTACTTGGCGTTTAAACTATTGGCAGTGCCACATCTAGGGCAAATGTTGAAACTGTTGGAATTGTTCATTTTTCGCCTCCATTAGTATCTCTTTTTGTTCCGCAATGGAAACAAAACTGACTGTCATTTTCATTTAGTCTGTTGCAATGCGTGCATGTCCACTGTCCGTTGACTGCGTCAGGAGATGTACCTTCGAATGACCATTGGCATCTGGTACAAAACTGACTGTCGGGCTGATTTTCCATACCGCAATTGGGGCAGTACAACTTGATGGGTTCCATCACAAGTTTCAGACCGCAATTGACGCAAAAGTCTTCGTCTTCCTTGTTCAATGTTCCGCAGTTGTTGCAGATCCTGCTCTTGCCTTCATGAGATTGAAGGTAAGCCTGCTGCACTACCGCACTACCCACCTGCTTGCTTTCGTGAACAAGTTGGTAGTCCTCCGTTGCGCTTTCCGCAAGAGAGGCGAAACAGTAACTGCAATACTTGGAAGTAGGCAGATTGGGTCTGCCGCAATGCGGACAGATCTTGCGCTTGACAACACGGTGGTCGTTCAGTCTGTAAACGGGAGTTCCGCATGTCTCACAGTAAATACTGTTGAGATTGACCGTCGATCCGCAGTTGGGACAAATCACCTGTTCCTTACCGTGCACGGTGACAGATTGGCTGTACACTTCCTTGAGTTCGGAGCGAACCTGATTTACCTGTTCGGGAGTAACGTTGCCCACTTCGGGAAGTTTGGGCTGTTCGGCAAGCGGACTACCACAGTTGGTGCAATGTGTGTAGGACTTGTCATTGCCTGCACCGCAGACGGGGCATGTCACTTCTTCGGAAAAGACAAAAGCACTTTTTCCGCAATTGCAACAGTATTCCGCATCGTTGAGGTTGATTTCCCCACAGTTTTTACATATTTTCATAATGCACCTTTAAAAAGTAAAGTCTACTTGTAAATGATACACTTTTTTGCAATTTTTGTCAATACCGATAAGTGATTTGTCGGTCTTTACTTTGCCTTGAAACCGTCCTTCAATCCTACCACACGATTGAACACCTTGACGTCATCTGTGCTGTCTTTATCATATACGTAGTATCCTATACGCATGAACTGGTAGGTCTTACCTTCCGTGCTGTCGGCAAGGCACTTTTCGCCTTTACCCTTGACAATCACCATGCTGTTGTTGTTGAAACGTTCGGTGAAATCGGTAACTCCGTCCACAACGTCTGTCAAAAGACCTTCAAGCTGACGAACTTCAAGGTCTACGCAGTTATCTGCATCCACCCACTGGATTACGCCCTTTACCTTCATTCCGCTTGTGTCCGAACCGCTCTTGCTGTCAGGAACAATGGAACACTTCAGGTAATCAACGTCACCGCTGTCGTTGTAGACAACTTCATCGCAATGGATAATATATGCACCTTTAAGTCTTACATAACCGTCCGGCTTCAAACGGAAGTACTTTGGAGGTGGAACAAGTGCAAAGTCACTGCGATCAATGTAGATGTTCTTTCCGAATGTAACTTGTCTGTGTGTGATGGTTTCGGCGTTGGGATTGTTTTCAACTTCCAACACCTCCTTGTCTTCAACGTTGGTCAAAACAACCTTCAATGGTTCAAGTACTGCCATTACACGGTCAGCAGTCATGTTGAGATTGTCTCTTACGCAGGAATCCAGATAAGCCGATTCAACTTCGCTGTTAGCCTTGCTTACGCCGATTCTTTCGCAGAAATCACGCAACGCTGCGGCAGGAATACCTCTGCGGCGCATACCCGA
Source organism: Candidatus Limihabitans stercoravium (assembly GCA_018715495.1). Classification (GTDB taxonomy): domain Bacteria; phylum Bacillota; class Clostridia; order Christensenellales; family CAG-314; genus Limihabitans; species Limihabitans stercoravium. The sequence continues at coordinate 5,671 of DVLO01000007.1, forward strand.
CAATGTGGGCATACGTGGGTCGTCCCAACCCATAACCTTGCCTTCGTCCACAAGACGCTTTAAGTATCTCTTGGACATGATTGTGTTGGTGATGTTGAGTCTTGCAAATTCAATCTGTTGCGGCAACGGATCGGGGAATTCACATTCACGCACTACCCAGTCATAAAGAGGACGATGGTCTTCGAATTCCAATGTGCAGATAGAGTGAGTAATTCCTTCGTGAGCGTCCTCAATGGGGTGAGCAAAGTCATACATCGGGTAGATGCACCACTTGTCCCCTGTATTGTGGTGAGTTGCATGCAACACACGGTAAATTACAGGGTCACGCATGTTGAGGTTGGGGCTTGCCATGTCGATTTTAGCACGCAAAACCTTGGAGCCGTCGGCAAATTCGCCGTTCTTCATACCTTCGAACAAACGGAGATTTTCTTCCACTGAACGGTTGCGGTAAGGACTTTCCGCACCGGGCTGAGTCAATGTTCCACGTGTGTTCTTGATTTCTTCAGCGGAAAGATCGCAAACATACGCCTTACCTTTCTTGATGAGTTTTATTGCGCAGTCATAAATTACATCGAAGTAATCGCTGGCAAACAGCAACTTGTCCCACTTGAACCCCAACCATTCAATGTCACGTTTGATGCTTTCTACGTATTCTTCATCTTCCTTGGCAGGGTTGGTGTCGTCAAAACGAAGGTTGCACTTGCCGTTGTACTTGGACGCAATACCAAAGTTGATGCACAAACTCTTGGCATGTCCTACATGCAGGTAACCGTTGGGTTCGGGAGGAAAACGTGTGTAAACTTCCTTTACCTTGCCCGACGCAAGGTCGCCATCAATGATATCCTCAATAAAATTCTTACTTTCTGTCATACTTTTACTCCTGTTGCTCTGCAATAAACTGGTCAAGTTCTTCTTCTGTCATTTCGTCAATATCTTCGGGAACAACAAATTCCTCTTCAACGTCACCCATTGCTCCTTCAGGCGGTTCAGTGTCGGCAGGCTGTTGTTCCTGTTGAGGTGCAGATTGTTCCACAAGATAATCCCTGTCCACAAAACGAACAAGTTTACCCACCCAACGCAAGGGAATTTCACCCTGCGAACCGTTACGGTGTTTAGCCACAATCAACGTTACATCCTCCGACTGTCTGTCGTCGGGATTGTCACGATGAATAAACAATACGATGTCGGCGTCCTGTTCGATTGCACCCGATTCTCTAAGGTCGCTCAGTACAGGTTTTCCGCTACCTTCGCCACCCTTGACGTTTCTGATTTCCGCATCACGTTTCAACTGCGACAATGCAATGATGGGAACATTGAGTTCCTTAGCAAGCAGTTTCAACGCACGTGTGATATTTGCAACTTCCTGCTGACGTCCTTCCGCTTTCTTTTCGGTGTTCATCAACTGTATGTAGTCAATTACGATGAGGTCAAGTCCGCTTTGTGACTTCAATCTGCGGCATTGCGAACTGAGGTCAGGCGGTTTGATGTTGGCATTGTCGTTACCGTAGATGTGCATTTTACTGCTGATTACACTGTTTGCAGCCTGCAACTTTACGATGTCGCCGTCACCGTGCGGAAGTTGTCCGCTCTTTAAAAATTCCAGCGGAATACCGCTCATTGCCGACAACATTCTTTCAATCAACTGTTCGTTGGACATTTCCAATGAGAACACTGCAACTGTTCCGCCGTTTTCCGCAACGTTCTGCACGATGTTCATTGCCATTGCGCTCTTACCTACACCGGGACGGGCAGCAAGAACGATGAGTTCACCGCCGTGCAATCCGTTTGTCATGTGGTCAAACTGCTTGAATCCCGTTGGCAATCCGTAGAACTTGCTGGGATTGGAGTACCTTTCACTGATGTTGGCAACGGTACGGGCAACAAGTCCCGACAAATCCACAAGACCGCCGGAAGTGCCCTTCTGCGACAAGTCGAAAATCTTACCTTCGGCAAAACTCAACACGTCTTCGGTGTTGTCCGCCTGATAGCACTTGCTGGTGATTTCGCCGCAGATTTCAATCAACGAACGCAACATTGACGCACGCTTGACAATACTTACATATTCTTCATACCTTGCAGTACCCGGCAACATGTCATTGAGTCTTGCAATGTACTCAACATCCCCCACCTGTTGCAACTTGCCGTTTCGGCGCAAAGCGTCCACCACCGTTGCAAAACTTACGGTATTGCTGCGATACTCATTGTCCACCTTGTGAGTCTTACGGGCAACTTCCTTCATTGCCTCAAATATCACACGGTGGTTGTTCTGGTAAAAGTCTTCGGTATTAAGTTCGGAAATAATGTCCAACTGCACGGGTGCGTTGCGCAGAATACAGCACAACACATTCTGTTCCGCTTCGATACTGTTGGGCAAACTCGGAATTGTCGCCGTTGTATTAGCCATGATACCTCCTGCTCACTGCAGAACATCGTCTGCCGTAAAACCAAAATGCCCACAGATGGGCATATTGGTACATATATGTCAATTATACTATTTTTGCCGTCATAAATCAATAAAATAAAGGTATCTTGTAAAACAATTGTTTAACTACTTTCCGTCTGTTCCCGTTCCGTCGGCAACGTTCCACGTGCCACCACCTTGTCCACCTTGCTGTAGGTGTTTTTACGAAGTAATCTGGTGTCAATCAACTTACCGTCAAGATAGGTCTCAATGTAACTGTTGCACTTCAATCCGTCAATGCCGTTAGTAATGACCTTCTGCTGATCTTCGTACACCAGTTCGGGATACTTGTTGACGTCCGAAACATACAAGGTGTCAAATGGTGTACGGCTTGTTTCCACACTGACACGCTTGTAGGTGTACCCTGTCGGTTTACCGTAAACGGTAAATGTCACTGACTTGTCTGTCGTCTTGCCCGAAATGTAAAGGTCAAACTCACTACTGTTTACAAATGTCAGATCGGACGTCCCGTAAGCCACCATGGCGTCAAAACCTGCCCTGACGTAACTTGGAACAAGTGTGTGACTGTGACTTTCGGAAATTGTAACGCCTGCAAGCAACAAAGCATTGTAAAGAGTTGTTGAAACCTGGCACACTCCACCGCCTACGCCGTCAACGTACTTGCCGTTCAGAATGACCTTGGCATTCCTGTAGCCACGTTCCTCACTGCGCCTTCCTACCGTTTCATTGAAGGAGAATTTTTCACCACTCTTTACCACAATGCCGTCAATGCTCTTGGTCGCAAGGGCAATGTTGTACGCCCTGTCCCTTGAACTGTTGGCAAAGGTGGTTGTAAATTCCGAAAGTTTCTGCGTTACCGACTTCAACTCAGAAACAGTCACGCAACGGGATTTTACAAGGGGAACGTCCACCGTCTTTTTGCTCAACATCTGATTAAAAAGCGACACCACGTCCACCGAAATCCCCTGCCTTTCTTGGGTATAGACAAATCCGTTTCTGCCAAACTTTACGGTAGCGTCAACGGGCGAACAGCAAGCGTCGTTTTCCAACTTGTCAAGCACCTTGTCCATTCCGTAAAGGACGTAGCACATTGCCTGTCTGGGCGTAAATCCGTCACCAATCAATCTGTCGAAAATTTCCTTCTTGCCCCTGTCGGACAAATACACGCCCCTGTTTTCAACACTGAGGTCACTCAATCCATTGATGTTTTCGTAGAGGTTGTAAGAGTACTGTTTGCCGTTGCATTTCAACACTACATCCACATTCCATGGTGTTTCGGCAAACGCATTGAATGGAATAAAAACGCCCGCAATTACAATTGCGAGCGTAAAGATTACAACAAGTTTTTTCAATTTTTATCCTGCCTTATACCCAGTATTCGAGCAGTGTGCGGGTCGGGAACAAAGTGTTTCACTCCCAGCATTACACCGTGGTTGCCGTCGTGGTAGTCACTACCGCCTGTTACGATGAGATTGTACTTCTTGGCTACACGCTTGTAAAATCTTCGCTCATAGACAGTATGTGTAAAATACTTTGCTTCAATACCCATCAGCCCTGCCGAAACAAGCGGCTGGATGTACTGGTCAAACTTCTTAAAAGGTATCCTGAGGTTTTTAGGATGGGCAAGCACGGGTATGCCGCCGTAACGTAATGTAAATCGTATTGCCTCTACGGGAGTCAATCTCCTTGCACGGACAAAACAGCATTTGCCGTTTCCAATATACTTTTCGAAAGCCTCCGCAACGCTGTCACAGTAGCCCAGAGACACCATTTCCTGAGCAATGTCTGCCCTGCCCACTACGGACTGCTTACGTTCCTTGAGTTTGTCAAGGGAAATGTTGATGCCGTGCTCACGGAGTTTTTCCACCAGCAAAACGTTGCGTTTGTCACGCATAGAAGCTATTTCATTCAGTTCTTCCATACATTGCGGATTGCTGATGTCAATGTTGTAGGCAAGAATGTGCACGTCGCATGTGCCGTAGGAGGAAATTTCCGCACCGGTAAGTACCTGTATCCTGCCTTGTGCGTGATCCTTGGCACGCTGAACGCCGCTGACGTTGTCGTGGTCGGTGATTGCAATGCACCCAAGACCACATAGAACCGCCTTGTCCACTACCTCTTCGGGACTGAGACTTCCATCCGAACAATGTGTGTGTATGTGTAGATCGCATTTCATATTTTTATTATATCAAACCAAACACTCCTAGTCAATAGTTTTAATTCCCAGACAACCTCACCTTTTAAAAGCTGAAAGAAAAAGACAAGGACATGCCTTGTCTTTTAGTTTTACTTTTTGAGTTCCATGAGGAACTTCTTACCCCATTGGTAAGCATCTTCCAGTTGTTGTTGGCTGGGTTTCAATTTCACACGGAAACCTTCAACGACATTGAGTTTCATCAGCTTCATTCTCGTTTCAAGATTGGGCACAGCTTCGCCGCTCCAAGCGTAGCTTCCGAATGCACCTGCAAGTTTACCCTTGTGGATTGTGGGGTTGAAGATGTTTACCATGTCATTGATGGGAGGAAGACTGTCGCCCAGTATCGTGCAGCTGCCGAACAGCACTGCGTCGGCTTTAAGGCAACTTTCTTTAGCCTTTTCCATGTCGTCGGTAACGACGTCGAACATTTCCACCTTGACGCCGCCTTCTTCGATTGCTCTTGCAATTTCCTTGGCAAGCATTCTTGTGTAGCCGTAAGCTGTTGCGTAAACGATTGCAACTGTATTTGTCTTTTCGGGAGCTACACACCAGTTCTTGTACATTTCAATGTAACGTTCGGGATTGCTGCGTATTACAGGTCCGTGACCGTTGCAGATGTGGCGGATTTCCAACGGTTCGATCTTCTTCAAAGCGTTTGCCATGTAAGGCAGTTTGTACGGTCCGATGATGTTGTCGAAATAGTACTTGTACGCTTCCATGAATCCGTCGAAGTCTTCGGTCACGTCATTGAAGATTGCTTCCGATGAGAAGTGGCAACCGAAACTGTCACAGGTAAGCAATGTCTTGTTTTCTTCAATGTAGGTGTACATTGTGTCAGGCCAGTGAAGGAATGGCAATTGAAGAAACTTCAATGTCGTGTCACCCAAAGAAAGAGTATCGCCGTCTTTTACAATGATGTGCTTGAAATCATGATTCAGGATTTCCTTCAAGAAATTGATTGCGCCGATTGTTCCTACAATTGTGATGTCGGGAGCAAGTTGCAACAATTTTTCGATACTTCCGCTGTGATCGGGTTCGGTGTGCTGTACAACAAGGTAGTCAAGTTTGGAAACGTCCGTTACAGACCGGATTTCCTCTAATTGTTTGTCAAAAAACGGTTCCTTGCACGTTTCGAAAAGTGCTGTCTTTTCAGACCCCTTGACAACGTAAGCATTGTAGGATGTGCCGTAAGGTGTGTACATTACAATGTCAAATACTCTGAGATTGGGATCCTGTACACCGACATAGTAGACGTTGGTGCAAACTTTATTGTCACAAATACGTTGACTCATATATATTCACCTCTTAAATTTTCCTGTTTTTTAGCATTATACCAAATTGTTGGCACAATGGCAACCTCACAGACCCCTGTAGACAAATTTTACAATTTTTTTGCACAAAAAAAACGTCCTTCCCTCATGGGGAAAGACGTTTCGGATTGACTTGTTTAATGTTACTTAGCAAGAGAAACTGCTACTGCGCAAGCAACGGATGCGCCTACCATGGGGTTGTTACCCATACCGATGAGACCCATCATTTCTACGTGAGCAGGAACGGAAGAAGAACCTGCAAACTGAGCGTCACTGTGCATACGTCCCATTGTATCTGTCATACCGTAGGATGCAGGACCTGCTGCAACGTTGTCGGGGTGAAGTGTACGACCTGTACCGCCACCGCTTGCAACGGAGAAGTAATCCTTACCGTTTTCAACAGCCCACTTCTTGTAGGTACCTGCAACGGGGTGTTGGAAACGTGTGGGGTTGGTACTGTTACCTGTGATAGATACGTCTACCTTTTCATGAATCATGATAGCAACGCCTTCGTTTACGTCGTCGGCACCGTAGCAACGAACCTTGGACTTTTCGCCGTCGGAGAAAGCTGTTTCCTTGACAATTGCAAGTTCGCCTGTGTAGTAGTCGTACTTAGTCTGAACGTAGGTGAAACCGTTGATACGGGAAATGATGTAAGCGGCGTCTTTACCAAGACCGTTCAGGATGACACGCAATGGATTCTTTCTGACCTTGTTAGCGTTACGAGCGATACCGATAGCACCTTCAGCAGCGGCGAAAGATTCGTGACCTGCAAGGAAAGCGAAACATTGTGTTTCTCCACGCAACAACTTGGCAGCAAGGTTACCGTGTCCAAGACCTACCTTACGTTGGTCGGCAACGGAACCGGGGATGCAGAAAGCCTGCAGTCCAAGACCGATAGCTTCAGCAGCGTCGGCAGCGTGCTTAGCACCCTTCTTGATTGCGATTGCGCAACCCAGTGTGTAAGCCCAAACTGCGTTTTCAAATGCGATGGGTTGAACGCCCTTTACGATTTCTTCAACGTTGATGCCCTTGTCAAGACAAATCTGACGAGCTTCTTCAAGGCTTGCGATATCGTACTTTTTAAGTTCGGCATTGATTTTGTCTATTCTTCTTTCATAACCTTCAAATCTGATTGACATTTTCCATACCTCCCTTATTGCTTACGTGGATTGATGTAAGAAGCAGCATTTTCGAAACGACCGTAATGCTTCTTAGCCTTTTCCAAGGCTCCGTTACCGCTTACGCCCTTAGAAATGTTGTCCATCATGATGCCGAGATTGATGTATTCGTAGCCGATGATTTCGCCGTTTTCGTCCAATGCCAGTTGTGTGACGTAACCTTCAGCCATTTCGAGGTAACGAGGACCCTTGGCCTTGGTTGAGTACATTGTACCTACCTGACTTCTGAGACCCTTACCAAGGTCTTCCAAGCCTGCGCCGATGGGCAAACCTGCGTCAGAGAATGCGCTTTGTGTTCTGCCGTAAACAATTTGCAGGAACAGTTCTCTCATTGCAACGTTGATGGCGTCGCAAACAAGGTCGGTGTTCAATGCTTCAAGCAATGTCTTGCCGGGCAGGATTTCCGATGCCATGGCAGCGGAGTGTGTCATACCGGAACAACCGATTGTTTCAACCAGTGCTTCTTCGATGATACCGTTCTTGATGTTGAGTGTAAGTTTGCAAGTTCCTTGTTGAGGAGCACAGCATCCGCAACCGTGTGTCAGACCGCTGATGTCCTTGATGTCGTAAGACTGCACCCACTTACCTTCTTCGGGAATGGGAGCAGGACCGTGATTGCAACCTTTTTTAACGCAAACCATTGTTTCTACTTCATGTGAGTATTGCATAAAAAGTCGTCCTCCGAAAAATAATTTTTCAAACACATTGATTATACCATAACATTGTGGAAACTGCAAAGATTTTCTTTACAAAAAAAGGTATTTTTACAATTTATCTTACCATAAAAAAATACTATCTTCCACTATTGTTGACAGATTGTACAATGTAAAAACCTTGAAATCCTTCACAGAATTTATTACAACGTAACAAAAAAACAACCCGTCTTTATCGGACGGGTTGTGTGTCGTTCAATTACTTGTTTTCAGGTGTTGTCTTTTCTTTAGGTTTAACGAACAACAACACGATGATACCTACTGCTGCGGCACATGCAATGCAGATCAACACGATTGTGATTGTGTCGGTTGTTGTGTCGCCGTTGTCAGGATTGGTTGTAAGGATGTGAAGATCCTTGACAGTCTTGTGACCGTAAGTATCGGTTACAGTGTAAGTTACTCTGTAAATGTAATCGTCGTCACCGTTGGAAATTTCGTTAGCGCCTGGGTAAAGAACTGTTCCTACAAAGAAATCTTCGTAACCTTCAGTTACTTCCTTGGTTTCTCCGTCGTAAATCTTGACCCATTCGCCGTTTACCTTCTTGTAAACATCGTAAACGGTTGTTGTTGTGGATGTAGAGTCAGTTACTGTAGGTGTAGGAATTGTGTAGCTGCTACCTGCAGGGATACCGGATGTTTCTACAGAAAGTTGAGAGGATGTAAATTCAACTTCCGGAGCATCTGTATCGATAACATATCTGCCAAACTGGTAGTAAGATTCGTTTTCGCCGTTTGTAAACACTGCTTCGTTACCTGCAGCGTCTGTTACGTAGATACGGAAGTACCAGTAACCTGTTGTAGTAACGGAAATTTCGTCAGCAGATGTGCTTGTCCATTCCTTGTCATCGTAGTAATCGCTGGGATCACAGTATTCGATACGGATTTCAAGCAAATCCTTGTCGTTGACTGTTGTTTCTGTTTCATCTTCAGTTGTAGTTGTAACAGCTGTTGCTTCAACAACAATTTCAACGTTTGTTGCCCAATCTGTAGGCATTTCCAATTCCTTGTTGGCACTGATTGTCCAGTTGTAGAAGTTGTGTCCTTCGTCTGCACTGGTGAACCAAGCGTCCAGCTTCTGTGCGTCAACAACAGGAGCAATCTTGTCAACCAAGAGCTTGCTCATTGCGCTGTATTCATCGTCCTGCTTTTCTACAAAAGCGTACCACTTGTTGTCTTGTGCAGTAAATGTTTCGCTGTCGTATTCAGTCCATGAAACAGTTGTAAGATCTGCGTCATCTGCAGGCAAAGCATCCTTGCTGTCAGCTTCAACGTAGTAAGCAGTGTTGTCGCCGTTAGCAACGTAGATAAATTGCTTGTTTGTGTAGTAAACGCCGTCAACAGCAGTCAGTTTGTCTTCTCTTGCACCGCTTTCGCCCAATGTGTAGAAAGTACCGGTCTTGACTTCGGCAAAAGCAGTAAATGTTCCCACAAATACTGTTGATACCAGAATCAAAGCCAATACCAAACTAATCAAAAACTTGCTTTTCACTATATGATCCTCCAAGACGGAAAAACCGCCCTTTTTACTAATTCTTGCAGAGGGCATAAGACACCCTTGTGCAAATCACTTGTTATTTTACAATTAATTGCTGATATTGTCAACACTTTACCTTGACAATATTTGGTTGTCGGTCAAAAATTGCGCTGAAAAACATCAATCAAGGTCGTCTGAGACTTCAACCTTGTTGACAATGCCGATTTCTTCGCCGAAATCGTCGCTGTCCTTGTAAACGTCAAGGTGTTCGCTAATGTTGAATGTGTTCCACGGATGTGTGTCGGGCGGATAACTTACAAACACCATGCGTTCCTTACTTACAGGGTGGTCGAATGACAGTTGGTAAGCCCACAATGCAAGGTTTCTGCCCTTTACAATGTCACCGCCGTATCTTGCGTCACCGAACAGAGGGCTGCCGATTGCCTGGAATTGTACCCTGATCTGGTGGCTTCTGCCCGTTTCCAGTCTGACCTTGACAAGAGCAAGGTTGTCGGCGCTTTCCAACACTTCGTAATCAAGACGTGCGCATTTAGCACCCGTTGTGCCGAATGTAGCAACGTAAACGTTGTTGGTAAGAGCATTTTTCTTCAGGTAATGCACCAGTTCGCCCTTGCGCTGTTTGGGCGGGTTGACAACTGTTGCAAGATACATCTTGTTCATCTTGCCGTCACGGATTTGTTGTGACAGTCTTTCGGCACTCTTGCTGTTGCGTGCAAATACCATCACACCACCCGTCGGTCTGTCAAGACGGTGAACCAATCCAAGGTACACTTCGCCCGGTTTGTTGTACTTTTCCTTGATGTACTGTTTGAGCAATGTCAACAAGTCAAGGTCGCCCGATGAGTCGGCTTGACTTGGAATATTTTGTGGCTTTACGACAACAAGCACACTGTTGTCTTCGTGCAGTATCTGCACATCGTCCATTGTAAACTGTTTTCTCATTTTACCCCCGTAAACAATCCGCTTGCTCCACAGGGCAAAACAATGCCTTCTTCTTCGGTGGGCAAACATACTTCGTACGCCTGAGTTTCTCCCTTGCGTCCGATACATCTGTTCAGAATATTTTTCAACACAGCAGGTTGCAATCCCGTTGTGTAGGAATTGATCAATACAAACAGCGGCTGATCACTCAATACGTCCTTGCACAAGGTAACGAAATCGGCGATGTCCTCTTCAATCTTCCACACTTCACCGTTGGCTCCTCTACCGTAACTTGGCGGATCCATGATGATGGCGTCGTACTTCCTGCCACGGTTGATTTCACGCTTGACGAACTTGCGGCAGTCGTCCACAATGTAACGCACAGGGCAGTGGGAAAGATTGGACAATGCCATGTTTTCCTTGGCACGTTCTACCATATTGCGTGCAGAGTCAACGTGACAAACGCTTGCGCCCGCAGACGCACACGCAACAGTTGCTCCACCGGTGTAGGCAAATAAATTCAGCACGCTGATGGGACGGTTGGCATTCTTTATAAGGTCAATCATCATTGCCCAGTTCGCCGCCTGTTCGGGAAACAATCCCGTGTGCTTAAAACCCATGGGCTTGACGGAAAAAGTCAGGTTTCGCCAACTGACTTTCCAGCTTTCGGGCAGACGTGAGTAGTACTCCCAGTGACCGCCACCGGTGTCCGAACGCAGGTAGCGTGCGTCCACCTTGGTGATGCTGTCCAAAGGTCTTGCAGGATGCCAGATAACCTGTGGGTCGGGACGTATCAGAACGCAGTCCTTCCAGCGTTCCAGCTTTTCGCCGTCACCCGTTGCTATTACGGTGTAATCTTTCCATTCATTGTTGATTTTCATAATATATTAATTATATATCAGGCAAGCAATTTTAACAAGCAAACGCACGCAATTTGTTGAAATGCACTGCTTGTACCCTACTTATACACAAAAAAAAATGCGGTTACATTGTGTTGCAACCGCATTTGTAGTTGTTTAGTTGTTGCTCTTGGAAAGTGCCAGTGTCAGGCTGTGACCGTTGACATCCCATTGCTTTACAAACTGACCTTCGTTGCCTTCTTCCAGAGTGTCGGCAAGAGTGTCTTTTCTTATGTCGCAAGCAAATTTTTCCATTACTGCCTTCAATGTTTCGTCAGCCATGTAACGGATGTTGATGTGGTCGGTTACGACAAAGTCGCTTTCCTTACGCATTGTCTGAATCTTGGAAACAATTTCACGTTCAAGACCTTCGGCAATCAGTTCGTCGTTCAGTCTTACGTCAAGTACTACCGTTACACCGTGGTCAGACGCAACGCAGTAACCTTCGGCGTTGGCACTGCTGATGAGTACGTCATCTGCTGTAAGTTCTACCTTTGTTCCGTTGACTTCCATTGTATAGGTTTGACCGTTGTTTACTGTGTTGACAAGTTGAGTTGCTTCGTCGCCCAATGTAGCAAGACGTTCACGGATTGCGCCCAGGATCTTTCCGTACTTGGGACCCATTGTGCGCAGTTGCGGTTTTACTTCGTAACGGGCAAATTGCGACAGGTTGTCGGCACACAGCAGTTGCTTTACGTTGAGTTCATCACAAACGACATCTGCCATTTCCTTGGACAACTGTTCGCCTACAAGATACATTGTTGCAAGCGGTTGTCTGTTCTTGACGTTTGCGCTGTTACGTGCACTCCTTCCCAACACTACAATGTCAAGTACGTGTTCCATTTCACGGTTGAGTTCCGTGTCAATTGCCTTGTCATCTGCAACGGGGAAATCACACAGATGTACAGACTTAGGAGCATCGGGGAAGAATTCCGGCACAAGGTTGAGGTAAATGCTTTCGGAGATAAAGGGTACGAACGGTGCTGAAACCTTAGCAAGAGTGACCAGCACTGTGTACAGTGTCATGTAAGCGGATTGCTTGTCATCCGTCCATTCGCTGCCCCAGTATCTTTCACGGCAACGTCTTACGTACCAGTTACTGAGCATGTCGGTAAACTTTTCGATAGCACGGGCGGAATCTATAATTTCGTAGTTTGTCAGTCCGTTGTCCACCGTCTTGATGAGCTGATTGAGTTCGGACAAAATCCACTTGTCCATGACAGTCAGCTTGCAGTCCGACAGTTTGTACAGTGACGGATCGAAGTTGTCGATGTCGGCATACAGTACGAAGAATGCGTAGGTATTCCACAACGTTCCCAGGAAACGGCGTTGAGTTTCCGACACTGCATTGTCGTAGAAACGACTGGGCAACCAAGGTGCGCTTGCTGTGTAGAAATACCATCTTACGGCGTCTGCGCCCTGCTTGTTGAAACTGTCCCAGGGATTTACTACATTGCCCTTGTGTTTACTCATCTTGACACCGTGTTCGTCGCCTACAAGACCTAAAACGATACAGTTCTTGAAAGGTGCTTTTTCGAACAACAATGTGGAAATTGCAATCAGTGTATAGAACCAACCTCTTGTCTGGTCAACTGCTTCGCTGATGAAGTCGGCGGGGAAGTTCTTTTCGAACAAGTCCTTGTTTTCGAACGGGTAATGGAATTGTGCGTAAGGCATGCTACCGCTGTCAAACCAACAGTCGATTACCTCAGGTGTACGGTGCATTGTACCGCCGCAATCACATTTCCATGTAACGTTGTCGATAAACGGGCGGTGAAGTTCAATGTTCTTGTCGCATCCCGAAAGGTTGGACAATTCTTCACGGCTTCCCACAACGTGAACCTTGCCGCACTTGTCACAGATCCATACAGGCAACGGAGTTCCCCAGTATCTGTCACGGGAAATACCCCAGTCGATTACGTTTTCAAGGAAATTGCCCATACGTCCCGAACCGATTGTAGGCGGAATCCAGTTGATTGTGCTGTTTACCTTCAACAGTTTGTCCTTGACCGCCGTCATCTTGACAAACCATGACTTACGTGCGTAGTAAATCAACGGAGTGTCACAACGCCAGCAGTGAGGATAGCTGTGTTCGTACATCAGTTCCTTGAACAGAGTGCCGTTTTCCTTCATCATCTTCAGGATGATTTTGTCAGCCTGCTTGCAGAACACACCTGTAAGTTCACCGCAACCTTCGACAAACTTACCGTCTTCGCCTACCATCTGAACGAAGGGAAGGTTGTACTGTCTGCCGACATTAGCGTCTTCTTCACCGAATGCGGGAGCAATGTGAACAATACCTGTACCGTCTGTCAATGTGACGTATTCGGCATTGGTTACGTAGTAGCAATCGCCGTCGGGATGAGCGTAGTCAAACAAAGGAAGGTAACGAACGTGTTCGTAATCCTTACCCTTCTTGACGTCAATAATTGTGTAAGTGCCTTCTTCGAAATGCTTACTGATGAGTTCCTTGGCAAGAATGTATCTTGAACCTTCGCTTTCGATAAGTGCGTAGTCGTATTCACTGTTCATGCACAGTGCAACGTTGCTGGGCAATGTCCAAGGTGTTGTCGTCCATGCAAGGAAGTAGGTGTTTTCGCTGTCGGCAAGACGGAACTTGGCAACTGCACTCTTTTCCTTGACGTCCTTGTAACCTTGTGCCACTTCGTGAGAGGACAACGCTGTTCCGCAACGTGGACAGTAGGGAACAATCTTGAATCCCTTGTACAACAATCCCTTGTCGTAGATGGTCTTCAATGCCCACCATTCCGATTCGATGTAGTTGTTGTCGTAGGTAACATATGGATTTTCCATATCAGCCCAGTAGGCAACACGGTCGGAAAGTTCTTCCCATTCCTTCTTGTACTTCCACACGCTTTCCTTACACTTGGAAATAAACGGTTCGATACCGTACTTTTCAATTTGTTGTTTTCCGTCAATACCAAGCAGTTTTTCCACTTCCAGTTCGACGGGCAGACCGTGAGTATCCCAACCTGCCTTACGCAATACGTGGTAACCCTTCATCACCTTGAAACGGGGAATGAGGTCCTTGATGGAACGTGTCAGAACGTGTCCGATGTGAGGCTTGCCGTTAGCTGTTGGCGGGCCGTCGTAGAAACTGAAACTTTCCTTGCCCTTGTTGGCGGTTTGCTCGAAAATCTTGTTTTCCTTCCAGTACTTCAATACTTCAAGTTCTCTTGAAACGAAATTCAGTCCTGTGGATACCTTCTTGTACTTAGACATTTTTACTCCTTGTGGGTTTCCCCTGTTAAAATAAAAAAAACTCCGTCGTTTGAAACAACGGAGTTGTACTGCCATTACCATTCAAAACGATTAGGGGTGCGACAGCGGATTGTCCGCCATGATACCCTGTTTCTGTGACGGGAAACACCCGTACAAAACTACTTGCACTACTGCTTTGGCTTTGTCTGCTCAATCGGTGATAATCTGCTGCGCTCCGTGATGTGTTTACACCAACCACACACTCTCTGTGCACGGTTTACGCACGACCTTGTCCGCTTCAACGCATTTGTTAAGTTGTATTTACATTTTACCGATTTGTAACCGTTTTGTCAACAGTTACGGCACTGTTTATATCAGTGACCTTTCTTGGTAAGTTTCTTCTTGTTGCCGTGTTCGTCCATGATGTACACGTTGTCCAACGTCTGCTGAACACCTACACGCCATTCGGCAATGTACTCCGCACGAAGATCGGCTTGTTCCTTCTTTTCTTCTTCTGTAAGACCTTCCGTCTTGCTCTTGTGTGCAAGTTCGTTGATACGTTGCAGCTTACTTTCCTGCATGATGTCCTCCGTGATTAAATCAATTGTCTATGTATTTCTTGACCAGTTTCTGGTACTCATCCTGGGTAATTGCCTTTGCTTCAAGCAATCTCTTTAACTGTTGCAGTTTACTTGCCAGTTGTTTGTCCTTTTCGGCGCTTCCATCTGTACGTGTGGCAACGGAAGTCACGCTGTGTTCAGTGCGTCTGTTGTTGTGTTCCGCCCTGCGCTTGTCACTTTTTACAGCAAGCGAACCCAACGAAAACAACATTACACAACCCATTACAAATATCGTTCCGAACAACACCATCAATTCCACGCCGAAGGATTGCTGGTAAAGAAAAACGCACGCAAGACTCAATGCGGAAGTGACAATGGCAAGAATATTAGCAATGACATACTTTACAGCCCTTTTTCGTGGAGCGGACAACAACACAATACCGCACGTTACCAGCAGCACTGCAGGAAGTCCTCCGAACATCCACATGAACAATTGGGTGTTGATGTGAAGGTTGTGCGACGCTACAACAAGATTGTTGAACATTTCAATCAACGGATTTCCCAACTGTTGATGGTCTACATACAACGGGATTACAGCCAGTACCGTGAAACTGAACAGCAATACTGCGCCGAAAAAACAGAAAATTCCCGAAGAAATCTGCATTGCTCTTTTCAACTCCTTCATGTGCCACCCCCTGTAACAAAAAAAGTACAATACCTATAATATTGTACAGGTATTGTACCACTTTTATTTATATTTGGCAACTTTTCATTGTGTTTTTTGACCGTGTACCGCTCCGTCCAGGACATCCCAGAAAGATTTCGTCACATCTGCCTGAGTAAATGTATCGCCCTTGACTGTGTAGTTGTCCTTGTCCTTGCCAACCAACGTGATGTCGGTAATTCGTACGCTCTTGTTTGTGCCGCCGTCAGCATCGGAAAACTGTGCAGTATATCCGCCCACCGTTACATTGTCTCCTTCCACTACGCCTTCAAGGTGTGCAGTACCTACCACAGTCACGTTTTTAGTACCGTCATACATCTTGTTTTGCGCCTGAAGTCCTTTCAGATACAATGGTTTTGGCGTAATTTCCACGCTACCGCCTTCAATGACGTAATTGTCCTTACTCTTGCCTCCAAGCACCACGCTTGAAATGTCTATCGGCTGATTGCCCACGTCCTTGCATTTCACGGACAGGCTTTCCACACGCAAGTCATCTCCTCTGATGACATCAAGCACCACGCTTGCTGCATCCACCTTTGTTGTTCCGTCGTACTGACGTGAAAGTCCCTCAATTTTCAAAGGACGTGGTACAATTTCAAGTGTACCTTCCGTCACCCGGCTTTCGCATCCTTCCACCGAAACGGTAATGGGGTAAGTACCGACACAAGGTTTGTTTCCGCAGTCGCACGTTACATTTACAGAAATACCGTGCGGTTCAAGTTCCCAGTCCATACCGTTTGCAGTATAGGTCAATTTCGGAATACTGTCGCCGTACACAACCACAAGGTTGTCGGCAGTAACTTCCAGTAGCGGTTCGCCCACTTCTACGTCGGAAGTACGTGACAATCTGTTACCGATGTCAACACGCACTCTGTATTTGCCTGCCTTAGGGAAAATGTAATCGAATTCGTAACTGCCGTCACTCTTGTAAACATCCCCCTGTACCTTTACTCCGTCAACGTACCAGTTGATTTCCTCTCCCTCTGTAAGATGCATTGTATCCTGACGTGTAAGTGTAAAGTGCTGCGTTGCGCCTGCACGTCCATTTCCTTCAACATTCAAAGGTACAAAAACCTTGTCGGTAAACGCCGATATAAACGCCCATATCAAAAGCCCAAGAATGACTGCCAGCGCCGCAATACCGATTACCGCCGACAACACACCGTTTTTCTTGGTAACGGGCACTGCCCGTTCGTGAGCTTCAACAATGGCACTCTGTTCCGCCTTTTTGGTTGTTTTAGTGCCGTCCGCCGACTTGGCAACGGATTTCTTTACCGTCGTCTTTTTGTCTGCGCTCTTACTTTTCTTTTCCGAAGTATTCTTATCAGACCGTGCCGCCGTTTTTTCCGCCGACTCCGTCTTGCTGTTTTTTGCCATAACATACCCCCTTTTTGCCATTAGTTTGGGAAGTTGACGCAAAAATATACAAAAAAAAACGCAACCACACGGTTGCGTTGTGTATTCGAAACACTGTGCGTTACGGTTGACAAGATACGCCGAAACGGTATCTGTACAGGTGGCTACTTCAAAGCACCCTCGTGGCACACGCCTAAATCTGCTTAGTGCTGCTGTATCCCTACCCTGACACGGTTCACAGCAAGGCATTGCACAAGACCTTGATATCAACACTCCTTATACATTCCAGCTTTCCACGCACCAGGCCGTCCGTAACTTTCAGCCTCGCTGTAGTGGATTGCGAGTAACAGGGCACCACTAGCTCCCCGCCTAGCACAGTATATTTATTATACCCTATATGATGATTTTTAGCAACAGTTTTTGTAAAAATGTTGCAACTGCACTACATCAATTTGCCTATTTCCTTGCGCAGACGACAGATTATCTTCTTCTCAAGGCGTGAAATGTAGGATTGAGAGATTCCCAGAAGATCGGCAACTTCCTTCTGCGTGCGCTCTTCGCAGCCCAGTCCGAAACGCATTTCTATGATTTGTTGTTCACGCATGGACAGTTTGTTGAGTCCCTCCATGAGCAACTGACGTTCAACCTGATTTTCCACATGGTTGTACACTTCTTCGCTTTCAGTGCCCAGAATGTCCCCCAGCAACAACTCATTACCTTCGCCGTCCACGTTCAACGGTTCGTCCAACGAAATTTCCATGCGCCGTCTGTTGACCTTTCTCAGATACATCAGTATTTCGTTTTCGATGCAACGACTTGCGTAGGTTGCCAACTTGATGTTTTTATCGGGATTGTAACTGTTGACTGCCTTTATAAGCCCAATTGTACCCACCGACACAAGGTCTTCCATCTCCAGTCCAGTACTTTCAAACTTTTTGGCAAGATAAACTACAAGTCGAAGGTTGTGTTCTACAAGTTTGTCACGTGCCGCTCCGTCTCCGCTTATGCTTTGCCTTATGTACTGTTGTTCCGTTTCAGCATCCAGAGGTTGCGGCAAGGCTTCGTTTCCGCATATGTAGTTTACAACGCTGTCTGTAAGTCCTATCTTCTTAAATACCTTTACAAGTAAATCAATCAATTTCATTTTCCACCTCCGAAAAGCTGCCGTTCAACAGTAATCCGTACTGTACGTTTGTTTTGTTGTTGGGAAGCGCAATGTAGACATCCACCCACCGTCCCCGATACATCACCTTTGACGGTATAGCAACGGTACTCTGTCGGGAAGTAAGCGTATTGTACTGCACCGTCACACACTTACCACGAACCATCATTTCCGCCATGTATTCGATCACCTTACTGCGCAGAGCATTCATTGCAAAACACACGGCAATTCCGTCATGAGTGAGAGTGTTTCCGCTGTCCACGAATCCCTGTGAAGAAATGACGCTGTTGCCCAGTTGAACCTTGATGTCGACAATATTGGTCAATGAATGACGTGCTGAAATGTAACTCTTTACGTATCCGACAAGACAAATGACAGCAATAATTCCCAAGAGATAAAGTCCCAACGGAACACTGTTGTAATTCAACGCTCCGTCGTAGGTAAACTCCACTTTAAACAGGTAAAACAGCCCTACAATCACACCGCCCGTTGCGAATGTATAAGCCATCACTGTGATTATGTACAAGAGCAACTTTGTTCTTCCCACAACGGCAACACACATTGCAACCAACATCAATGTTTTGACAAGAATTGTCCACCATCCCTCAAGGTACACCGAAACAAATGCAGTTGCAGTGCCCACTATTGCGCCCAACAATATCCGCCATTTTTTCGGGCAAAGTTTGAGCGTTCTGGCACTTGCCCACAACACCAGTGCGTCAAATGTCATGTTGTCCGCAATTACATATTCTACATATACTACCATCCTTTACAAAATAAAACTTACAACGACAGTAAACTTGGAAAATTTTGTAAAATTGCAAGACATATTGTAAAACGCAAGGAGCAACGTCATCATGACATTGCTCCTTGAATATAAAATACTTAAATTAAATTTGGTCTTGTTGACTACAGATGTTATTCTTCTACAGTCACTTCTTCTTCAATGAAGATTTCACCGTTTACATATGGGCTGGGGTCTGTGTGTTTACCGTCTTTGTACACTTCAAGGTGAAGATGAGGTCCTTGCAAAAATTCGTAGGATGCCGTTGTGCCTACGGTACCAATCTTTTCACCTTTTTCAAGGACTTGTCCCTTGACAACATCTACACTGCCCAAAGATGAGTAGGTTGCAATTACTCCGTCACCGTGGTCAACTGTTACACTGTTTCCCATTCCGTAAGTTTCTTCCACATTTGTTACCGTTCCGTCAAACATGCTAACCACCGCTGTGTTTTCCGCAGCAATGAGGTCAAGCGCATTGTGAGTCTTCCAAGTGTTCAATGTAGAATTGAATACAAACATAACATCCTTACCGTCGGTGTATTCCATACCTAACGATGTGTACTGTACGGGACTGCCGTAGTACACCTTGACAATTTCTGTCTTTGGGGGTTGCTTGTCTTCGTCGGGATTTACCACCGCAGGATTGTCAGGTTCACCGGGATTCAATGCCGCTACAAGAACCACCGTTGCAATTGCCAGGATACAAAAAATAATCAGTAACAACGCCACATTGTTTTTGATAAATCTTACAAATTGATTACTGTCTTTACTACTGTTCATGTTTACCTCCGTAAATTGTTGTTTACTGTTGCAATTGTTGACTGCAACAATTTGTTTTATACAGCAAATTAAAAAATTTCTAGTAACTGCCAAGTATCAGCGGACTGCCCACATGTACCACACCGTCACAATAGGCAATCTGAATGTTGACCAGGTTTCCGTCGACGACGATTCCACCCTTTACAATAGGCGAATGGGCGTACACGGTCATGATACTGTCCAGTTGCTGAATGTCTATAATGTCCGCAGACAGTGAGGACAAAACATCCATTGCCTGTTGCCTTGTGCCTTCAAAAGTCATCGTTACTCCCTGCACATTCTTGCACTGAGTCACAATTTCACTGTATAGGCTTACTGTTGAATGTACTTCTTTTGCAATGCCTATGTTTACGCAATCGCCGTCGTATTCCAGGCAGTAGATTGACACATCTGCCTGTTGTATGTAATCCAGACGGCTGACCAGTCCTACAGGGCAGGACATGGCAAGAAACACAATGACTGCAAATACCGATAAATATAAAATCCTTTTCATAAGTCTCTCCTTTGCAATCAATTGTTGCCCGTTTTTCCTTACTACTGACGGGGAACAATGTCGAAATGTGACTGACGTACACTTATTTTGACGCAAAAAAAACACCGCACTTGAAGTGCGGTGTAAGTTTATTTAAATTGTAAAGATTATTCGTACAACTTGGATACGGGAAGGTCTGTGTACACTCTTTCGATTGCTTCGGCGAACAGATCGGCAACGGAGATGATTTCAATCTTGTCGATGCGCTTTTCAGGAGGTAATTCTATTGTGTCAAGTACTACAATCTTGTCAAGAGGACTTGCCTGTAATCTTTCAATAGCAGGTCCGCTCAGTACTGCGTGTGAGCAACATGCAACAACACGTTTAGCACCGTTGTCCACAAGCGCTTTAGCGCCCTGACAGATTGTACCTGCAGTGTCAATCATGTCGTCCATCATCAGGCAAACCTTGTCCTTGACGTCGCCGATGACGTTCATTACTTCCATGACGTTTGCCTTGGGACGGCGCTTATCGATGATGGCAAGAGGTGCGTTGAACTTGGCTGCCATGGATCTGGAACGCGCAACACTGCCAACGTCGGGACTTACAACGATGAAGTTGTCGTCATTGATACCCTGCTTCATGAAGTGTCTTGCAAGAACGGGCATACCTCTCAGGTTGTCAACGGGGATGTCGAAGAATCCCTGCAACTGACTGCTGTGAAGATCCATTGTCAACACACGGTTGGCACCCGCTGTTTGCAGAATGTCGGCAACAAGTTTAGCGGAAATGGGGTCACGAGCCCTTGCCTTGCGGTCCTGACGAGCGTATCCGAAATAGGGAATAACCGCTGTGATACGACCGGCTGACGCACGCTTTAAAGCGTCGATGATTACAAGCAGTTCCATCAGGTTTTCATTGACGGGAGTGTTGGTGGATTGCACAATGAAAACATCGCAACCACGCACTGTTTCCTTGATGTTGACGGCAATTTCACCATCGGAAAATCTGCCGGCTTCCATCTTGCCCAGTTCGAGGTCAAGACGCTGACAAATTGCCAATGCAAGTTCTTTACTTGCATTACCTGCAAATACCTTAATTGTTCCGTGTGTCTGATTGAGCATTGCCCTTACCCCACAAATTATTTTAGTCAATTCAATTGTATAAGTTTAGTTGAAAAGTGTCAAGCACAAACGGGTGAAATGACGGGAAATAAGTATATTTTTCGACAAGGTTAAGTTAATAACAAATTTTGATAGTGACAAACATTTACGACGTACAAGTACCAATACGCCACTACCTTGTAAATGATGCTCAAAACTCACTCACTGATGTACAGCACGCATTTCAATTGTTGTTCACTTGATTAAACTAATTACATTAACCTGATAAAATCAACTCATTGTATGCAATGGTTTTCCACGTAAAAATTTCCGAACAGAGCATTTATATAATGCTTACTCAAGTCGATTACCGACCGCAATACAATCGTCATGTGGGCGTGCATTCCATTAGATTGGCTTTAATGCCGCACACTGCAATCTTCTCATTTATCAAAATCATTCATTGAGAAATTTACAAATAACGTAGGATTTTAAAGAGGTTTCAGATACAGAAAAACAACCTGCCGTATCTGGCAGGTTGTCTGTTGCAACACTACTTCTGTTCGTAGTTGTTGCAAAAGTGTGCTGACTTGTTGTCTTCTGTCGGTACGATTGTGATGCAGGAGAGATTGCATCCTCTTGTCTGACAGTCATGGAACTTGCAAGCCTTAACATCGCAATTGATCTTTTGATTGTTCATTGTAACACCTCCTTACAGTCTAATTGTACCCAAAAATCACATTACAATACCGATTGTTTGACAAAAAAAGCAAGTCGTTGTAAAATGTATACAACTAAAAGGAGATACCAATATGAAAGTTTTACTTCTTCAGGATGTCAAGGGACAGGGCAAAAAGGGCGACATCATCAACGTTTCCGACGGATACGCCAACAACTTTTTGTTGAAAAAAGGTCTTGGAACAATTGCAACCGCCGACACAATAAACAGTGTGAATATTCACAACAAAGCCGTTGAAAAGCAAAAGCAGGCGGAGAAAGCACAGGCATTGCAACTTGCCGCCGATCTCAAAGGCAAGACTGTAAACCTTGTCAGCACCAAGGGAGCTAACGGTAAGATGTTCGGAAGTATCACTTCCAAGGAAATTGCCGACGGTTTGAACAAACTTGGCTACACCGTTGACAAGAAACAGATTGTGTTGAAGGACCCAATCAAGATGCCGGGCAAATACACCGTAACAGTCAAGGTTTACACGGAAATTTCCACAACAATCAACGTTGAAGTTGAGTAACCTGTCACCATTTACAAGACAATCAAGCACCGAATGTGTTCGGTGCTTTTTTTCGCACTTTACCACCGACAAAGTAAACTAAATGAGTTTAAATCACGAACTACCAACTGTTTGAGGTTTCAACACACTCAATTTAACACTCATGCAATAAAATAAAAAAGCGAAACTCTGTTTGAGTTTCGCTTTTTGATTAAATTTGAAGTCAGTCAGATTACTTAAGTTCAGCTTCAGCGCCAGCGTCCTTGAGCTTCTTAACCATTTCTTCAGCAGCATCCTTAGGAAGACCTTCCTTAACTGCCTTAGGAGCACCTTCAACAAGGTTCTTAGCGTCAACAAGACCAAGACCTGTCAATTCACGTACAACCTTGATAACGCCGATCTTGTTAGCGCCGGCAGCCTTCAAGATTACGTCGAATTCTGTCTTTTCTTCTTCAACAGGAGCAGCAGCAACTGCACCGCCGGCAACTGCGATAGGAGCAGCAGCACTTACGCCAAATTCTTCTTCGATAGCCTTAACAAGTTCGTTAAGTTCCAATACGGAAAGAGCTTTAATTTCTTCAATAAACTTCTTTGTATCCATGGTATTTCTCCTTAAATTTTATTTTGATGTGCGAAATGGATGTTCGCAAGATTGTCGTGCAACTACTGCACGTTTGGCGTAAATTATTCGCCTTGTTTTTCGGCAATTGCGTTAAGAGCAACTGCAAGTCCTCTCATAGGAGCGGACAATACTGATACCAACATACCAAGCAAAGCTTCTCTGCCGGGTACCTTGGACATAGCATCAACAACTGCTGCGTCGGCAAACTTCTTGTCGAACATACCGCACTTGATCTTCATTGTGTTGTACTTCTTTACGCCTTCTGCTGTGATTTTAGCAGGAGCAACTGCGTCTTCTGTACCGAAAGCAAATGCGCTAGGTCCGTTCAAAGCTTCATCGAATTCGGTGTAACCCAATTCGTTCAAAGCCTTCTTTACCAAGGTGTTCTTGTAAACCTTGTATTCAACGTTGTTGTTGCGGAATTCCTTACGGAACTCTGTATCCTGTGCAACGGTCAAGCCCTTGTAGTCAACAATAACGAAAGATTGGCAGTTTTCAATCTTTTCTTTGATTTCTGCAACGATTTCGTGTTTAGCCAACTGAGCAGGGCTGAGTTTAACTTCTGACATTGATCTGACTTCCTCCTTTTAATATTTTTATTAAAAAACCCTTGTACCAAGTCAGTACAAGGGTCAGTCAGCATAGCTGTTTCACTCTTGTACCTCGGCAAGATTTACCTTTACACTTGCTGTCTTAAGTACCGGAATGGGTTATTTAATCTGTTTAATCAAGCCTTGTAGCTTACCTTAACGCCGGGGCCCATTGTTGTTGCAATAGCAATACTCTTGAGGTAAACACCCTTAGCGCTTGCAGGCTTAGCCTTGATGAGAGCGTCCATGATTGTTGTAACGTTTTCAAGCAACTTTTCCTTACCGAAGGACTTCTTGCCGAAAATTACGTGACATGTGGATTGCTTGTCAACTCTGTATTCAACCTTACCGGCTTTAACATCGTGAATTGCCTTAGCAACGTCCATTGTAACTGTACCGCTCTTGGGGTTGGGCATCAATCCCTTAGGACCAAGTACCTTACCCATACGACCTACAAGTCCCATCATGTCGGGAGTTGTGATCATTACGTCAAATCCGAACCAACCTTCGTTCTGGATCTTGGAAATGTATTCTTCAGCACCAACAAAATCAGCACCGGCTGCTTGAGCTTCGTCAGCCTTAGCACCCTTAGCGATAACCAAAACCTTTACAGACTTACCTGTACCGTTGGGAAGTACGCAAACGCCTCTAACTTGTTGGTCAGCGTGACGGCTGTCAACGCCCAATTTTACGTGAAGTTCAAGTGTTTCGTCGAATTTAGCTGTTGCAGTGTCCAATGCAATTTGAATAGCGTCAGCCATTTCGTATTGCTTGGATTGGTCAAACTTCTTCAACGCATCAACATATTTCTTACCTTTCATACTAACCTCCTTATTCCTCTACAGTGATACCCATACTGCGAGCAGTACCGGCGATCATGGAGCAAGCAGATTCCAAAGAAGCAGCATTCAAGTCAACCATCTTGGTCTTAGCGATTTCTTCGATTTGCGCCTTTGTGATCTTGGCAACTTTTGTCTTGTTGGGAACAGCACTACCGCTTTCAATACCACAAGCCTTCTTGATGAGAACGGGAGCCGGTGGTGTCTTCAGGATGAATGTGAAAGAGTGGTCCTGATAAATTGTTACGATTACGGGGATGATAAGACCCGCTTTGTCCTGAGTCTTGGCATTAAATTCCTTTGTGAAACCGGGAATGTTGATACCGTGGGGACCCAATGCAGAACCTACTGGGGGCGCAGGAGTCGCCTTACCAGCGGGCAGTTGCAGTTTAACTACTGCTGTTACTTTCTTAGCCATTAGTAATTCCTCCTATTGGTTGTAGCGAAAAGGACGGTGAGAGTATTTGTCCCTTTCTCCCAAAATTGTTGACGGTCAGTTTACGTCCAAGGCCGTCACGACGCAAGGCACAGCGGAAGATTACTCTTCTGTTGTAACCGTTGTAGCATTGTTGAGTTTTTCAAACTGCACAAAATCCATGTCAACAGCTGTTTCCCTGCCGAACATGTTGAGCATCACTTGAGCCTTCTGATGAGGCTTGTCAATTGACTTGATGACACCCACCAAACCTTCAAACGGACCTGAAACCACACGGATACTGTCGCCCACTTCCATGTCGAAGTTGACAACAACGTCTTCAAGGTGCAATCTCTTTACTTCCGATTCGTCCAAAGGCCATGCCTTTCCGTTAGGACCTACAAAACCTGTGATACCACGGGTGTTTGTCAGCATGAACCAGATTTGTGAAGAGTACACCAACTTTACGAAGACGTAGGCGGGCATAATCTTGGCTTCGTAAGCCTTCTTTTTGCCGTTGCGTTCCTCAATTACCGTTTCGGTAGGAATCTTGATGTCAAGGATTACGTCTTGAAGATTGTTGTTTTCAATCATCTGTTCAAGACTTGTCTTGACCATGTTCTCGTAACCGTTGTAGGTGTGCAGAATATACCACTTCGCTTCCTGACTCATATCACTTAACCCTGAGGCGCTACCAATCTGAGCAGAAGTGCAAACAGTTGATCCGATGCAAGAACGATGGCAAGGAAGAACAGCACAACCAGCAATACTACGCCTGTGTTTTTGCAAACTGTCTTAAAGTTGGGCCAGGAAACCTTCTTGAGTTCGCTCCAACTTTTCTTGAAAAATCTTCCGAGCCTTACAAAAATGTTAGGTCTCTTTGTTTTCTGAGTGGATGCCATTGCAATTACTCCTTATTTAGATTCTTTGTGTACAGTGTGCTTCTTGCAGAATCTGCAGTACTTGTTCATTTCAAGTCTTTCAGTAGTATTCTTACTGTTTTTGAAGTTGTCGTAGTTGCGTTGTTTGCATTCTGTGCAAGCCAGAACAACCTTTACTCTGTTTCCTTTCTTTGCTGCCATAATTGTACCATCTCCTGTATTTTAATGCAATTGGGATATTTTTTCATGCAAAAAATTACACCCCATAATTAGGTGCTTATATATATTAGCACAACACATCAACAATGTCAACGAAATTTTGTGCAAAATACATTGTGATTTAAACAAAACTCACCGTTTGTATATTGACAAAACACATTTGTGTGATACAATTGTATTGGAATATGAAAACACTTGTAATACTTGGCAACAGAATGAATGATGATGCATCCCCTTCGCAACTGATGTTGAAAAGGATGGCAATTGCGCTTGATGCAATAGACCGTTACAACCCCGACAACATTGTGGTGTGCGGCGGAATTGCCAACCCCACCGCCAACATTGCCGAAGCACATTGGATGAAACAATATCTTACCGAAAACGGCGTGACACTTCCCATAATCTGCGAAGACAAATCACTGACCACCAAACAGAACGCACAGTTTTGCAGTGAAATATTGAGCAACTGGGATGTGGACACAATCTATCTGTGCACTTCACCCGAACACATGAACAGACTGTACCTCAATCCCAAACGACTGTTCAGACATTACACACGAAAACAACACATCAGAATTGTTGCCGTAAGCAAGGTAAAGGAGAACAGATGAACTACGAACAACTTGTAAGAGAAGCTTACGAAGCACAAAAAATGGCGTACGCCCCCTACTCACATTGGGCAGTCGGCGCTGCACTGCTGACAAAAGAAGGAAAACTCTACCGTGGATGCAACATTGAAAGCTCCACATTTTCCCCTACTAACTGTGCCGAACGTACAGCATTTTTCAAGGCTGTCAGCGAAGGAGAACGCAACTTCAAGGCAATTGCCATTGTGGGAAATGACGTAAACACCCCAATTGGAGAAGGTGACTACTGTCCACCATGCGGAGTATGTCGTCAGGTAATGGCGGAGTTTTGCGACCCCGAAACTTTCGAAGTGATAATAGCCCGCAGTTACACCGATTACAAGGTATACACCCTTGCGCAATTGTTGCCACTGGTGTCACTGCCACTTTCCAGCAAATGAAATGTACTTTTTTCTTATTCTAACCTCCATTCAGAAACAGGTAGCCCTCTTGTTGCGGCTGCCTGTTTCCATATATAATGAAAGCAATTTCAACCACAGTGACCGTAAACACCAAGCAATCCGCTTCAATTCAACCAAATACATTTCAATAGATGCCTGTGTAGTAAACATCTTTTTAAATTTTTACCATATCCATATATATAAATCAGATCAGCCGTTGTTGTTCTTTCAATGCACGGTAATTTAACCGCCAAAGACATATCGCACAAACAAAAAAGTCCGTTGAAATCAACGGACTTTTTGCAATCAATCAATTAAATTATTCGATGATCTTGGAGATAACGCCGGAACCTACTGTACGGCCGCCTTCACGGATAGCGAAACGCAAACCTTCTTCCATAGCGATAGGTGTGATCAACTTAACTGTGATGTGTGTGTGGTCACCGGGCATAACCATTTCTGTACCCTTGTCAAGTTCGATAGAACCTGTAACGTCTGTTGTTCTGAAGTAGAACTGAGGACGGTAACCATTGAAGAACGGGCTGTGACGTCCGCCTTCTTCCTTAGTCAATACGTACACTTGACCTTCGAAGTACTTGTGAGGTGTGATTGACTTCGGCTTAGCGATAACTTGTCCACGTTCAACTTGTTGTCTTGTGATACCACGAAGCAACAAACCTACGTTGTCACCAGCGAATGCTTCGTCAAGAAGCTTACGGAACATTTCTACGCCTGTAACTGTTGTGTTGGTGATTTCGTCCTTAAGACCAACGATTTCAACAGCGTCAAGAGGTTTAACAGAACCACGTTCTACTCTACCTGTAGCAACTGTACCACGACCTGTGATTGTGAATACGTCTTCTACGGGCATCAAGAAAGGCTTGTCTGTAGCTCTTTCAGGAGTGGGGATGTAGCTGTCAACAGCATCCATCAAGTCAAGGATGGGCTTGTAAACGGGATCAGCAAGGTTTGTGTTACCGCTGATGCAAGCGTCCATAGCAGCCTTAGCACTACCCTTAATAACGGGGATTTCGTCGCCGGGGAAGTCGTACTTGGAAAGAAGTTCTCTAACTTCCATTTCAACAAGTTCAAGCAATTCTTCGTCGTCAACAAGGTCTGTCTTGTTCATGAATACAACGATGTAAGGAACGCCTACCTGACGAGCAAGCAAGATGTGTTCACGTGTTTGAGGCATAGGACCGTCAGCAGCGGATACTACAAGGATAGCACCGTCCATCTGAGCAGCACCTGTAATCATGTTCTTAACGTAGTCTGCGTGTCCTGGGCAGTCAACGTGAGCGTAGTGACGCTTATCTGTCTGGTATTCAACGTGTGCTGTGTTGATTGTGATACCACGTGCTCTTTCTTCGGGAGCCTTGTCGATTTCGTCATATTTCATGATTTCAGCTTTACCTTGCATAGCCATAACCATTGTGATAGCAGCTGTCAAGGTTGTCTTACCATGGTCAACGTGGCCGATTGTACCAATGTTAACGTGTGGTTTGCTTCTGTCAAATTTAGCTTTTGCCATTGTTTTCAATCCTCCTGAATTTTGAATTGTTCAAAATTATTTTTTAATATTTTAATTATAACTTATATTTTGTATTTGGTCTACACTTTTGCGTAAAGTTTTGACAATTATTTTGTGGATTTTTCCTTGACCATCTTGTCTCTTACGCTCTTGGGAACTTCAGCAAAGTGGCTGAACTGCATTGTGTAGTTACCACGTCCCTGTGTACGGCTTCTCAAGTCTGTTGCGTAACCGAACATTTCTGCCAGAGGAATGTTTGCATTGAGCACCTGCAAACCGTTGCGCAGTTCGATACCTTCAACGTTACCTCTACGGCTGGATACGTTACCCATTACGTCGCCCAGATATTCTTCGGGCATTGTAACTTCAACCTTCATCATGGGTTCGAGCAATACGGGGTTAGCCTTTTCAGCTGCGTTCTTGAATGCAAGTGAACCTGCAATCTTGAATGCCATTTCACTACTGTCTACTGCGTGGAAGCTACCGTCGTAAACTGTAACCTTGAAGTCAACCATTTCGTAACCTGCAAGAGGTCCTGTCTTAGCTGCTTCCTGAATACCGTTGTTGATGGGTTGGATGTATTCCTTAGGAATGCTGCCACCAACTGTAGCATCGACGAATTCGTAGCCCTTGCCGGCTTCCAAAGGTTCCATCCTGATCTTACAGTGACCGTATTGACCCTTACCACCGGACTGACGAACGTACTTGCCTTCAGCTTCAACGGCACGGGTGATTGTTTCACGGTAACTAACCTGAGGTTGACCAACGTTTGCTTCAACCTTGAATTCACGCAACAATCTGTCTACGATGATTTCCAAGTGAAGTTCGCCCATACCTGCAATGATTGTTTGACCTGTTTCCTGGTCTGTGTAGGTCTTGAATGTGGGGTCTTCTTCAGCCAACTTGATCAAAGCCATGGTCATCTTTTCTTGACCTGCCTTGGTCTTGGGTTCGATAGCAACACGGATAACGGGATCGGGGAAGTTCATGCTGTCAAGAACGATGGGGTTCTTTTCATCACACAGAGTGTCACCTGTAGTAGTATCTTTCAGACCTACCAAAGCAACGATTTCACCTGCGTAAGTTTCAGGAATTTCCTCACGTTGAGCTGCGTGCATCTGCAACACCTTGGTTACACGTTCACGCTTGCCCTTTGTAGCGTTGTAGATGTAAGAACCAGCTTGCAATGTACCGCTGTAAACACGAACATAAGCAAGTTTACCTACAAACGGGTCAGCTACGATCTTGAATGCAAGACCGCAGAAAGGTTCGTTGTCAGCTGTCTTACGAACAAGTTTAACTTCTTCGTTACCTACTTCGAAACCTTCAACGTGGTCAATGTCCACAGGAGAAGGAAGGTAATCGCAAACAGCGTCAAGCAACTTCTGGACACCCTTGTTCTTGTAAGCTGTACCGCACAAAACGGGGTTTACTTGCAAGTTCAGGACTGCCTTTCTCAAAGTCTTCTTGATTTCGTCTACTGACAAATCGCCTTCTTCGAAGAACTTTTCCATCAATGCGTCGTCTGTACCGGCAAGGAACTCAACCAATTCTTCGTGAGCCTTGTTGGTCTGTTCAACGTATTCAGCGGGAACTTCTTCTTCGTCAATCTTGATACCTTGAGGATCACGGTAGAAGTAAGCCTTCTTGGTGATTACGTCAATGATACCAACGAAATTTTCTTCTTTACCAATTGGCAATTGAATGGGCAAAGCATTTGCCTTAAGTCTTGTACGCATCATGTCAACAACGTTTTCAAAGTTTGCACCGTTGATGTCCATCTTGTTGACAAATGCGATACGGGGAACATTGTACTTGGTAGCCTGATGCCATACGGTTTCAGACTGAGGTTCTACACCACCTTTAGCACAGAAAACTGCAACAGCGCCGTCCAATACACGCAAGGAACGTTCAACTTCTACTGTGAAGTCAACGTGTCCCGGAGTATCGATGAGGTTGATACGATAATCAACGCCGTCGTACTTGTTGATCCAGTGTACTGTTGTAGCAGCAGAAGCAATGGTGATACCACGTTCCTGTTCCTGCGCCATACTGTCCATTACAGCTGTACCATCGTGTGTTTCACCGATCTTTCTTGTCTTACCGGAGAAAAACAGGATACGTTCGCTGGTTGTGGTCTTGCCGGCGTCGATGTGCGCCATGATTCCGATGTTACGTACATTTTGCAAAGGATAAATTCTTGCCATTGTGATTTAGACCTCTCTTACCATCTGAAATGTGCGAAAGCCTTGTTAGCTTCAGCCATTCTGTGAACGTCTTCTTTCTTCTTGAATGCAGAACCTGTCTGGTTGTAAGCGTCCATAAGTTCGCCTGCAAGTCTCAGATACATCTGCTTTTCACTACGCTTACGTGCGTACATTACCAACCATCTGATAGCAAGAGTTTGTCTTCTTTCAGGTCTGATTTCCATGGGAACCTGGTAGTTACTACCACCTACACGTCTTGCTTTAACTTCCAACATAGGCATCAGGTTGTTGATTGCCTGTGTAAATACTTCGATAGGTTCAATGCCCATTTTTTCCTTGATTACGTCAAATGCGCCGTAAACAATTTCCTGAGCTGTACCCTTTTTACCGTCCAGCATAACCTGGTTGATAACTTTAGCTACAACCTTGTTGTTATACACGGGATCCGGTAAAACATCTCTCTTTGGAACACCACTTCTTCTTGGCATTTCAATAAAGTCCTCCTTTTTAGAATTTTTAAGTTTAATTTTGTTTTACTATTACAGCCAACTCAACGAAACAACGTTTCGGAGAAACTTCTGCATTACTGCATACTGCTTAATAGTGACAGTCAAAATTAAATATCCGACTAATCACTAATTGAACTGTAAATTTGCACATCCAAGATTCAATTACTTCTTGGGGCGCTTAGCACCGTACTTACTACGGCTTTGCTTACGGTTTGCAACACCGGATGCGTCCAATGTACCACGGATGATGTGGTAACGGATACCGGGCAAGTCACGTACTCTGCCACCACGGATCAGAACAACGCTGTGTTCCTGAAGGTTGTGACCTTCACCGGGGATGTAGCATGTACCTTCCATACCATTTGTACGACGTACTCTTGCAATCTTACGGAGAGCAGAGTTAGGCTTCTTAGGAGAAGTTGTTGTTACGTTCAAGCAAACGCCTCTCTTTTGAGGGCAGCTGTCCAACAAAGGTGACTTGCTCTTTTCAGCATCACTTCTTCTGCCATGTCTGATCAATTGGTTGATTGTAGCCATTTTTTGTTTACCTCCTTTTAATGATTTAGTCGGAAAAATTCCAAAAGTGTATTAAACGGATTACTCCGTCGATACCATGATAAAATGCAGTAGAGGGTCTACTGCTGTTGCTTGAGCAGGCCAACGGCTGCGCTGTCCACTTCGATACCGAATCGCATTGCAATGCTCTTGCGTGTACCGTGGATTGTCAGTTCTATACCCTGTTGCTCAGCAAATGCCACAAGCTGCTCACGGTAATGACTGTCGGCGTCCCTTGCAACCATTATTGACGAAAGATTGCCTTTTTTACCCTCTTTCAGTATCTGTCGCAAGCCGACTACATGTTTTTTGTCTATATGCGCCATATTCACCAACGTATATTCTACCAAAAGCCCGTGTTACCGTCAAGCGTTTTCACAACAATTGCCGCAACAGCGAACCTTCGGGTAAAATCGATGATATCACACAGCGCCGGCGTTAATGCGCCGACGCTGTTGTTTTGTTTAGTTTACAGTTGTTCTTCCGTTGTTTCTTCCGATTGTTCGGGAGTTGTTGGTACAAGTTCAACTGTCTTGTATTCAGGCATACCTGTACCTGCGGAAATCATCTTACCGATGATGATGTTTTCCTTCAAGCCATTCAACGGGTCACGCTTGTTCTTGATTGCTGCTTCCGTCAACACACGTGATGTTTCCTGGAATGATGCAGCTGCAAGGAAGCTGTCGGATGCCAAGGATGCCTTGGTAATACCAAGCAGTACTCTCTTGCCACTTGCGGGAATGCCGTCGTTTTCGATTGCCTTAAGGTTAGCGTCGTCGAAGTTGTAGATATCTACTGTATCGCCGGGCAACAAATCTGTGTCGCCTGCATCTTCAACACGAACCTTGCGCAACATCTGACGTACGATTACTTCGACGTGCTTGTCGTTGATTTCTACACCGTTGCTGCGGTAAGTGGATTGAACTTCTTTCAAAAGATATTCTTCAACGGCACGCAGACCCTTGGTAGCAAGCAAATCCTGAGGATAAATAGAACCTTCAGTCAATGCGTCACCTGCCTTGATCACGTCGCCGTCATGTACCTTGACACGGCTTGTGTAAGGAATAGCGTAATCGGTTGACTTGTCCTTTTCGGTAACGGTAACAGTCTTCTTGCCGTTAGCGTCCTGATGGATTGTAACAACGCCATCCACTTCCGAAAGGATTGCGCAACCCTTGGGTCTTCTTGCTTCGAACAATTCTTCTACACGAGGAAGACCTTGTGTGATGTCGTCCGCTGTAGCAACACCACCGGTGTGGAATGTACGCATTGTCAGCTGTGTACCGGGTTCACCGATAGATTCGGCAGCAACTACACCAACTGCTTCGCCCAGTTGTACGAGCTTACCTGTTGCCATGTTGCTTCCGTAGCACTTGCTGCATACGCCATGCTTGCTCTTACATGTCAATACCGAACGCATGTACAGACGTGTGATGCCTGCGTCCACAATAGCCTTGGCAATGTCGTCGGTGATCATTGTGTCGCCCTTTACAATCAGTTCGCCTGTTGTGGGGTTCAACACGTCATCGATGACGTACTTACCAATGATACGGTCGGAGAACTTTTCAATGATTTCTTCCTTACCTGCACCCTTGAACGCTTCAATCCAGATACCCTGAGGACGTCCACCCTTGGAGCAATCGTCTTCACGGACAATCATGTCCTGAGCAACGTCTACAAGACGTCTTGTAAGGTAACCGGAGTCGGCTGTCTTCAGAGCTGTATCGGCAAGACCTTTACGTCCACCGTGTGAAGAAATGAAGTATTCCAATACCGACAAACCTTCACGGAAACATGCCTTAACGGGCAATTCGATTGTTTTACCGGAGGGGTCGCTCATCAGACCACGCATACCGCACAGCTGACGAATCTGGTTCATACTACCACGGGCACCGGAGTTAGCCATCATCCAGATGGGGTTGTCCTTATCCATGCCCTTTTCTACCAGGCCTTCTACCTTGCCGGCAGCGTCCTTCCATACGTCGATGACAGCCTTGTATCTTTCGTTTTCTGTCAGGTAACCTTCTTCGAATTCTTCTTCGATACCAATTACCTTTCCTTCGGCGTCTTCAAGGATTTCCTTCTTTTCGGAAGGTATCTTCATGTCGAATACGCTGGTTGTCAGACCGCTGATTGTAGAATACTTGTAACCCAATGCCTTGACATCGTCCAGCATCTTGGCTGTGTCGGCTGTTCCGTGCAACTTGAAGCACTTTTCAACCAATGCAGACAACTGCTTCTTGCCGATAAGGAAAGGCTGCTTGGGGTTGTCAAGTTCGGCAAAGGTGAGTTCTTGAGAAACACCGATGTCGTTGGGGATAACACTGCAGAAAATCATACGACCTACTGTGGTCAGGATTCTCTTGTAACCGCCTTCGGGCAATGCAATACGAACTACGATAACTGTCTGAAGTGTGATTGCGTGAGAAACATAAGCAAGATATGCTTCGTCAAAACTTGTGTAACGATTGTAAGCCTGCATTCTCAGAACAGGATCAGCAATGTCAGCATGTTCATCCCTGACTGTTGACAAGTAGTAACATCCCAATACCATGTCCTGTGTGGGAGAAATTACGGGTTTACCGTCGGAAAGTTTCAAAATGTTGTTAGCTGCAAGCATCAAGTATCTTGCTTCAGCTTGCGCTTCAACACTCAGAGGAACGTGTACAGCCATCTGGTCGCCGTCGAAGTCGGCGTTGAATGCGGTACATGCCAATGGGTGCAATTTGATAGCACGTCCTTCAATAAGTACAGGTTCGAATGCCTGTACAGACAGTCTGTGCAATGTGGGAGCACGGTTCAGCAATACGGGGTGATCCTTGATTACGCCTTCCAGGATGTCCCAAACTTTAGCGTCAGCACGTTCAACACGCTTTTTAGCTGACTTGACGTTGTGGCACTGGTTAGTTTCAACAAGTTTCTTCATTACAAATGGCTTGAACAGTTCCAATGCCATTTCCTTGGGAAGACCGCATTGATGCAACTTGAGTTCGGGACCAACGACGATAACGGAACGACCGGAGTAGTCAACACGCTTACCAAGAAGGTTCTGACGGAAACGTCCTTGCTTACCTCTCAGCAAACCTGACAACGACTTCAATTCACGGTTGCCTGCGCCCGATTGAGGACGCTTGCTGCGTTGGTTGTCGATAAGACTGTCTACTGCTTCCTGCAACATACGTTTTTCGTTGTTGACAAGAATTTCGGGAGCGTTGATTTCAATCAACTTCTTCAAGCGGTTGTTACGGTTGATGACACGTCTGTACAAGTCGTTCAAGTCACTTGTAGCGTATCTGCCGCCGTCCAACGGAACCATGGGACGAAGTTCGGGAGGCAGTACGGGAAGTACTGTCAGAATCATCCATTCGGGACGGTTACCACTCTTGCGGAAGGATTCCACAATGTCGTAACGCTTGATGATACGGATGCGCTTCTGTCCTTGAGCCTTGCTAAGAGCTTCTTTAAGTTCCTTGCTTTCTGCTTCAAGGTCGATGTTTTGCAACAATTCACGAACAGCTTCAGCACCTGTGCCTGCACGGAATGCTGTCTTGCCGTAAGTTTGTTGAGCTTCGGCGTATTCCGTCATGCTGAGGATTTGCTTGTATTGAAGTCCCGTTTCCTTAGGATCGATTACAACGTAGCTTTGGAAATTGATCAGTTGTTCAAGGTACTTGGGGGACATGTCCAGGATAAGACCCATGCGGGAAGGAACGCCCTTGAAGTACCAGATGTGGGATACAGGAGCTGCAAGTTCGATGTGACCCATACGTTCACGTCTTACCTTAGCTTGTGTAACCTTTACACCACACTTTTCGCACACTACACCCTTGTAACGGATTCTCTTGTACTTACCGCAATGACATTCCCAGTCCTTGGTAGGTCCGAAAATTCTTTCGCAGAACAAGCCGTCTCTTTCGGGTTTTTGTGTACGGTAGTTGATTGTTTCAGACTTTTTTACTTCCCCGTAAGACCATTCACGGATCTTTTCGGGGGAAGCAATTCCTATTTGAATGGAGGCAAAATCACTCATAATGCCGGTTTTAGCGTGTACGGCAGGTTTCAATGTCGACACGGATTGACTTATGATGCCTTGTTTTTCAGTCATACTCAATGTTTTTTACCTCCTTGGATTAGTTGTTTTCGTCGTTTTCGTCGTCATCGCCGAACAAATCGTCAAGACCGTCATCTTTACCAAACAAGTCGTCAAGATCGTCTTCTTTGTCGTCTTCTTCGTCATCACCAAACAGGCTGTCCAGTGAGAAGTCGTCGTTCTTGTCGAAGTCGAATCCTTCGTCGGAAATGTCGCCAAGGTTGATTTCGTCGTCTTCGGTGAAGTTCTGCATCTGTTCCTTGGTCTTTTCCTTTTCACGCATTACAATGTCGTTGTAATCAGCTTCGTCATCCGATGCGTCACGAACGACAATTTCTTCGTTGTCGGCAGACAGTACCTTGATGTCAAGACCAAGAGATTGCAATTCCTTGATCAAAACCTTGAAGGATTCCGGAACACCCGGGTCTGCAATGTTTTCGCCCTTGACAATGGATTCGTAGGTCTTTACACGTCCCACCACGTCGTCGGACTTGACTGTCAACATTTCTTGCAGTACGTTTGCTGCACCGTATGCTTCCAAAGCCCAAACTTCCATTTCACCGAAACGCTGACCGCCGCATTGAGCCTTACCGCCCAGAGGTTGTTGTGTAACAAGACTGTACGGTCCGATGCTTCTTGCGTGGATCTTGTCGTCAACCAGGTGGATGAGTTTCAGGTAGTACATGTAACCTACCGTTACACGGTTTTCGAAAGGTTCACCTGTACGTCCGTCGTAAAGTTGAACTTTACCGTCAACTTCGCCCGTCTTGGGGTTGACCATTCCGTTTTGTTCGAACAATTGTCTGATTTCCGATTCGGTAGCACCGTCGAATACGGGAGTTGCAATCTTCCAGCCCAACATCTTGGCAATCAATCCCAAGTGAACTTCCAATACCTGACCGATGTTCATACGTGAAGGTACGCCCAAGGGGTTAAGTACAATTTGCAACGGTGTGCCGTCTTCCATGAATGGCATGTCTTCTTCGGGAAGGATACGTGAAACGACACCCTTGTTACCGTGACGTCCTGCCATCTTGTCGCCGACAGAAATCTTACGCTTTTGAGCGATGTAAACTCTTACCAGCTTGTTTACGCCGGGATCGAGTTCGTCCTTGTTTTCTTTAGTGAATACCTTAACGTCTACAACGATACCGCCTTCGCCGTTGGGTACACGCAATGAAGTATCTCTGACTTCTCTTGCCTTTTCAGAGAAGATTGCACGAAGCAGTCTTTCTTCGGGTGTGAGGTCGGTTTCGCCCTTAGGTGTAACCTTACCTACCAGAATATCACCGGGACGTACTTCGGCACCAACACGAATGATACCGTTTTCGTCCAGGTCTTTCAACGCATCTTCACCGACATTGGGGATGTCACGTGTAAATTCTTCCGGTCCCAACTTGGTTTCACGGGTTTCGATTTCGTGTTCTTCAATGTGGATAGATGTGAATGCGTCTTCTTTCACCAGTTTTTCCGAAATGAGTACGGCGTCTTCGTAGTTGTAACCTTCCCATGTCATAAAGCCGATCAAGATGTTACGTCCAAGCGCAAGTTCACCGCCTTCGGTACTGGGACCGTCTGCAAGAACTTGTCCTTTTTCTACGATGTCACCCTTCTTTACAAGTATCTTTTGGTTGATACATGTACCGGGGTTACTGCGTACAAACTTCTTCAATGTGTGGCTGACAAGTGTGCCGTCCTTTGTCTGAACGATGATCTGGTCGTCACTTGCCTTTACAACTGTACCGCTTGCTTCGGAAATGGTCATTACACCACTGTCGTAAGCGATACGTTCTTCAATACCTGTTGCAACGATGGGTGCTTCGGGTTTGATCAGCGGAACTGCCTGACGTTGCATGTTAGATCCCATCAACGCACGGTTGGTATCGTCGTTTTCAAGGAAAGGAATAAGCGATGTAGCAACTGAAATCAGCTGTCTGGGTGATACGTCAAGGAAATCTACCTTTTCAGCAGGGAATTCCAGGATTTCTTCTCTACGACGGCAAGTGATACGGTCGTTGATGAACCAGCCGTTTTCGTCCAATGGTTCGTTAGCCTGACCGATGATGTACTTGTCTTCTTCGTCAGCTGTAAGGTAAACAACTTCGTCTGTAACTGTGTGGTTTACCTTGTCAACACGTCTGTAAGGAGCTTCGATAAATCCGTATTCGTTGATACGTGCGTATCCCGCAAGTGACGTGATAAGACCGATGTTCTGACCTTCGGGAGTTTCGATAGGACACATTCTGCCGTAGTGAGTGTAGTGAACGTCACGAACTTCGAATGTTGCTCTGTCACGGTTCAGACCGCCGGGACCAAGTGCAGACAACTTACGTTTGTGTGTAAGTTCGGCAATGGGGTTGGACTGATCCATGAACTGTGACAACTGTGAAGAACCGAAGAATTCCTTGATTGCACTGGAAACAGGACGTACGTTGATCAATGATTGAGGTGTTGCCTTGCCGGGTTCCTGAATAGCCATTCTTTCACGAATTACTCTTTCAAGACGGGAAATACCGATACGGAATTGGTTTTGCAACAATTCGCCAACGCTGCGAACACGTCTGTTACCCAAGTGGTCGATGTTGTCATCACTGCCGATACCGTGCTTCAGGTTGATGTTGTAGTTTACGGTAGACAGGATGTCTTCACGTGTGATGTGCTTGGGAATCAACAGGTCCTTGTTAGCCTTGATTGTTTCCAATGTTTCTTCGAAGGACAAACCTTGTTCCAGAATTTCGTTCAATACAGCTGTGTTTACCATTTCCGTGATGCCCAACTGACGGAAATCTACTGTGCTGTAATTGCTGTCCTTGTTAGACAGGTAGTAAGCGATGTCAACTGTACCGTTACCCATTACCTTTACATTGTTACCCTTAGCAATGACGTAAACTTCGTTGATGCCGCTGTTCTGGATGTCACGTGCCTGTTTGGTTGTCAACACTGTGCCTTCTTCGTATTTGGCTGTAGGTGTTACAACTTCCTTAGCAAGAGCAAATCCCTTGATACGTTCTGCAAGGCAGAGCTTCTTGTTGAACTTGTAACGACCAACCTTAGCAAGGTCGTAACGCTTGTTGTCGAACAACAAATCGTCCAATGTCTTCTTGACGGATTCGTCTGTGGGGATTTCACCGGGACGCAGACGCTTGTAGATTTCAATCAGACCGCTGATCTGGTCGTAGGTTGTGTCCTTAGCAAGTGTATTGAAAATTGTAGGATCGTTGTCGAACACTTCGGCAATGGTCTTGTTGTCGTTCAAACCGATTGCACGCAACAACACTGTTGCAGGCAACTTTCTGTTACGGTCGATGTGAACGTACAGGATGTCGTTGGTTGCATCGTGATCGAATTCCAACCAAGCACCTCTTGATGGCATTGCAGTTGTGTTGTACTGCATCTTGCCGTTCTTGTCAGGCGCAACAAGACAGTACACGCCGGGCGAACGTACCAACTGGCTGACAATTACACGTTCAGCACCATTTACAATGAAACTGCCTGTGTCTGTCATGCGGGGGAAGTCACCCATAAACACTTCTTGATCGACAAATTCACCCGTTCCCTTGTTGGTCAGACGAACGTTGATACGCAATGGACTTGCATATGTTACGTCTCTCAAACGGCATTCCGCTTCGGAATACTTGGGGGTGGGGTCAAGATGGTGTTGCAAAAACTCCAAGCGGAAGTGTCCGGCGTAGTCTTCGATGGGCGAAAAATCTTCAAACACTTCCTGAAGGCCTTCTTCTACAAAAGCACGGTAACTGTCCTTCTGTACTTCAATCAGGTTGGGCAAAGGCAAAACTTCTTTCGTCTTGGAAAAAGTCTTTCTTTCATGTGTACCGTATTTGACGGTACGGATGTCTTGTGCCATTGACAATCTCTCCTAAAAATATTTTTTAAATTTAGTCGTAAACGCTTGCAAGCGACAATAAGTTGTTGTATATTCTAAACATCAAACGACTTACAATCCCTTGCACTTGCCTACGGCAAAGGGGACAATTGCCCACAAAGGGCAAAATGCTACGATTATTATAATAGCACCCGTTGTGTCAATAGTCAAAGCATTTTTTCAAATATATTTTAAAAAATAAATCCAACAAAATTTTTTCACTTTTGACGGCATTTCAGCCGTCATTTTTTATTTACTTCGGATTTCACTACCCACCACCAATCCCGCACACAATTTGAGTTAAAAGTGTAAAGTCACCGCCAACCGCCACCACAACACAAATGAAAGCAGCATTTCAGTCTTGCATTATATACCACCACCGCAGTTGAACGCCCGATACAAGATTTAAATAATATAGAGTTTGCCCACCAACTCTTTTAAACTAAACAACACAAAAACAAAAAGCAGGAAGTCGCCTTCCTGCTTTTTTGAAACTATTTAGTTGTTTTTGAACAGCGTTGGTTAGTTGGATTAACCCTTGTATCCCCACACAACAGAGTGAACAATATCAAAAAAAGAACCATTCCAATTAGTATTCCACCCCGATGGTTGGCTTTCCGCTTGGCAGTAAATTGTTAAATTTTTACAGTTGCCAAATGCACTGTACCCAATACTTGTTACACTTGATGGAATGAAAACACTGACTAAGCTACTACAACCATAGAATGTTCCACCTTCAATACTTGTTACACCTGATGGGATTTCGATGCCGAACAGACCGCTGCAATCATTGAATGCATAGTCACCAATGCTTCTTACACCTGATGGAATGACAATACCGACCAGACTACTACACCCTGAAAATGCACTATTTCCAATACTTGTTACACTGGTTGGAATTACAATACTTGTCAAATCACTGCAACCAGAGAATGTGCCATCGGCAATGCAAGTTACACCGACGGGAATGACAATGCTTGCAAGACTGCTGCAATTCCAAAATGCATTCTCGCCGATACTTGTCACATCGGTTGGAATTTCAATGCTCGCTAAGCTACTGCAATATGAGAATGCGCTACTTCCTATACTTGTTACACTTGATGGAATCTCAACGCTCACTAGGCTGCTGCAATCATAGAATGCACTTTTTGCAACACTTTTTACATTTGATAGGATTTTAACAGCGACCACGTTGCTGTGTGCAAATGCTTGGCCTAAACCAACAACAGCCAATCCATCAATTTCCGATGGTACCGTCACAATGGTATCAGCCCCCTTCCACTTACTGAGATATATTCCACCCTCAACCAATACATAGTCATACTCTGCAGTGGATCCGACTCCTTTTATCCCCCACACAACAGGGCGATTGCTTGGGTTCCAATCAGCGTTCCAACCAATTGGTTGACCTTCCACTCCACAGTAGATTGTCAATCCGCTGCAATTGGCGAATACATCTTGTCCGACGTTTGTTACACTTGATGGAACGATCACGCTTGTTAGTCTGTAGCAACCGTAGAATGCATTATCTTCAATACTTGTTACACTTGATGGAATTTCAATACTTGTCAATCTAGTGCAACCAAAGAACGAACTATTTCCAATACTTACTACGCTTGAGGGAATGACTACACTTATCAGATTCCTGCAACCAGAGAATGCGCTTTCTCCGATACTTGTCACACTTGTGGGAATTACAACGCTTGTAACGGAATGTTCAATGAATGCGCTACCACCTATACTCGTAACAAAACCATTGTGGTAGGACGGAATGATGATGTCGCTTCCCGCACCATTGTAACCAGTAACAGCGACGCCGTTCTCCGTAGTCTTGAATTGAAATCCACTTGTTGCGACTGTAAACTTGGCGTAAAGCGTCATGTCCAACTGATCGATTTGCGTAACCCTTGTTGTAAAGTCGGGATCAACATACCAACCTTCAAATACATGGTCGTTCTTGCCTGCGTCCTTGAGTGTGTAGGGCAACTGACTGATTGTAATGGTAGTTGGATTTTCATTGAAACAATCTTCTGCATTGTTGTAGGTAACAGTGTATTCCACTTCCTGCCAACTTGCAACTAGGGTGACATCGCTTGCAATTGACCAGTTGCCTGTCAGCCCTACCTCGCTGTAATTGTTGTACCAACCCATAAATGTGTAATGCTCAGGTTCGGGAGATGGAAGCGTGTACTGATCGCCAAATGTTACTTCCATTGGTTCAATTTCTTGGCCTATACCAGTTTCGAATGTTACAGTGTAAGTATTTGCCTTCCAATGCGCGACAAGGGTTGTGTTTCTTGCAATGTTCCAAGTGCCACTTTCAACCTTGTTGTCACCGTTAAACCAATCAATGAATGTGTAACCTGTGCGTGTAGGCGTTGGCAATGTACAATCTTGTCCGTAAGTCACTGAAACATCAGCAATAGAATTGTCACCCGTTTCAACAAAAGATACTATATATTTATTTGCTTTCCAATGTGCGGTGATTGTAATGTTTTGCGTAATGACAGTAGTATTCGTTACTTGTCCTGCATTTACACCTTCGCCGACAAACCAACCAATGAATGCGTATCCTATGCGTGTAGGAACAGGTAACTTCAAGTAACCGCCTTTGTCTATTTGAACAGTGGGCTGTTCGCTCATTTCACCACCATTTAGATCAAATACAACTGTGACTTTACCGGCAGGTTGTGGCGTTGGATTGCTTGGCTGACATGCTGCCAAAACAACAATAATTGTTAAAATCACAAGCACCGTTATGCCAAATTTTATTTTTTTCATATTTGCACCCCTTTCATATATAATCATTAT
This sequence comes from Candidatus Limihabitans stercoravium, assembly GCA_018715495.1. Lineage (GTDB taxonomy): Bacteria > Bacillota > Clostridia > Christensenellales > CAG-314 > Limihabitans > Limihabitans stercoravium. The sequence goes on from DVLO01000007.1 coordinate 48,421, forward strand.
ACCACTGTGCCATACAAATTTCAATGATTTATACATAAATATTATACATGTTTTGCAACACAAAAAAAGACATTGCGGGGTGCAATGTCTTGTGAAAACTATATTTAATTGTTAAGGCTTGACGACCAATGCGGAAGCGTGGACGGCAATGCCCTTGCCTTCGCCCACAATGCCGAGCTTTTCCGTTGTGGTAGCGGAAATTCCCACGCAATCGGGGGAAATGTCCAGTAAGGACGAAAGGCGGTTTTTCATTGCTTCGATGTGTGGTGCAATCCTGGGTTGTTCCGCCATCACCACCGCCGAAACATTTACCACGTGATACCCTTCGGTGGAAATGATTGCCATTACTTCTTCAAGTAACTTGGTGCTGTCGATACCCTTAAATGCGCTGTCGGTGTCGGGGAAAAGGTGACCGATGTCGGGCAAACCGCAAGCGGACAACAGAGCATCCATTACGGCATGCACTACCACATCCGCATCGGAATGTCCTACCAAATGAAGATTGCAATCTATCCTGCAACCGCCAAGAACAATTCCGTCACCACTTGTCAATGGGTGAACGTCAAATCCCACCCCTGTGCGGTACTGCGGAACGTCACCTTTATAGGTAATCTTGCGGTTACTCAACTGACCGTCTACCAACGACAAACTGCCCCACTTGTTGAAATACACTGTGGCGTCATCGGTAAACTGTCCGTTACATTCTTGATACGCCTGACACAACTTGCGTCTGTCGAACACCTGCGGTGTCTGAACTGTGCGGTAGTCGTCACGATTGACGGGTTCTACATCGTCCACACGGAACAATGTGTCCGTTACTTTAAGTGACGGAACTGCACTGCCTGTGTTTCTTGCCACTTCAAACAATTTCGCAACAAGTCCCTTACTGACAAAAGGACGTGCGCCGTCATGAATCGCAACAAGGTCGCACTTGTCACTCAATGCCGAAAGCCCCTTCATTACCGATTGTGTGCGGGTTGCACCCCCTTCCACCACCTTGGCAAAAGGAAAGTCATCCTTCCACTTGCTGTCCGCAACAATGACAACTTCGTCCACCAGATTGTAAAAGGCATCCACTGTGTGCCGCAACACCTTTTTGTCCAGTAACATCTCACTCAACTTGTCCGAACCGTATCGCTGACCTGTACCGTAGGCTACAATTACTACACTTTTCATCACAACTCCGTAATTATCTCGTACATTTCGGTAGCCTGCTGTTTTCTTACCGTTTCGGAAATTTCCTTGACTCTGAAAGACAGTTGTCCCGATGCAAAGTGAATTGTCACAACGTCACCTATCTTCAGACGGCAGGACGGTTTGGCAGGCTTGCCGTTGACATCGACTTTACCGCTGTCACATGCTTCCTGCGCCACTGTACGACGTTTCAATATACGGGATACCTTCAAAAACTTGTCCAATCTCATTTACATTTCCCTTCTGTTGGTAAAGGCTCTTGACAGTGTGATTTCATCGGCGTACTGCAATTCGCTACCGATAGAGATACCCTGTGCAAGTCTTGTCACCTTGATACCGTAATTCTTGACCATCCTTGCAATGTATGTTGCAGTGGCTTCGCCTTCGGCGCTTGTGTCCGTTGCAACGATGATTTCCGCAACGTCACCCGTCAGGCGTTGGAACAGCTCGGCAAAACGCAGGTCGTCACGATTGACTCCCTGCAAAGGATTCAGCACTCCGCCCAACACATGGTACACGCCCTTGTACTCACCCAGTCTTTCGATTGCCATTACGTCTTTTGCTTCCTGCACAACGCAGATTACCGAATGGTCTCTCGTCTGACAAATCTTGCACGGGTCGGTATCGGTGAGATTTCCGCACACCGAACACACCTTTACCTTGGTCTTGGCTTCCACAAGAGCATTGGCAAATGCCCTGACTTCCTCTTCCGACATGTCCACCACCCTCAATGCGTAACGCTGGGCAGTCTTCTGTCCCACTCCCGGAAGTCTTGCAAATTGATTGATGAGCTTGGCAATTGGCTCAATGTAATTCAACATTAAAACATTCCTCTCATTGCGGCAAATGGTGCCATGAGTTTTTCTTCTTCCTGTTCCGCCTTAGTGTAAGCGTCGTTGATGGCTGCAAGCACAAGGTCTTCAAGCATTTCAACGTCGTCGGGATCAACAGCTTCGGGCTTGATGGATACCGACAAAATCTTCTTCTTGCCGTTGCATGTAACCGAAACCAATCCGCTTGCCTTACCTTCCACGGTGATTTCTTCCAGTTGTTGTTGCGCTTCGGTCAACTTCTGTTGCATTTGTTGAGCCTGTTTCATCAGGTTTTGCATTCCGCCGCCCATCTTCATTCCACCGCCGGCACTTGCTCCGCCGGGATTGTATCCGTACTTGTTACCCATTGTTTAAAACTCCTTTTAATTATATTGTTTATGTTGTAAATTGATGATTTTTTATTTATATTGTAAGTCATTTACAATTTCGAACTTTATTTTTCAAATCTTACGTCGTTGCCAAGGGATTTCAACTGCTTGTCGATGTCCACTTCAGATGGCGTTTCCACTTCACGCAACACAAGATTCAGGTTGACAATGTTGGCAAGAATTTCACGAAGTTGCTTTTCGTACTGCAACTTGATGAGATTGTACTGTCCCTTGTTGCACTTGACAACGAAGTTTTCACCGGCAATTTCCACTTCAACTTCGCTCCACACTGCGGAAAACAGCGGTTGATTGGTCTTTTCGATTGCAACCTTGACGGCTTTCCAAATAGATTGACGATTGGTTCTGTCCACCACAAGCATACTTTCGGAATTGAGTGCCTTGGGTTGTTGTTCCAGCCTTGTGATACGGCGGTCAAGTCCTTCGACATCCACTTCACCCGTGCTTGACGCAATACGCAAACACATTGCTTCAAGTAACATGACGGGAGACAACGCAAATCTGAGATCGGCTTCAAGCCTTGCAAGACAATCCATTGCATACAACAGTTTAGCCGTTGTGACCTTTTCGGCAGGTTGTTTTAGCATGTTGTACATGTCTTCGGGAAGACACAACAACTGCTGTGAATTGCTGCACGTCTTGACAACAAGAATATCGTGAAAATATCCCGACAGGTCTTTCAGCAACCTGCCGACATCCTTTCCCTGTTGAGTCAAGGTGTAAATGCTGTTCAAAATCTGTCCCGCATCGTTACCGATGATTGCGTCGGCAAGCTGTGCGATACTTCTTCTTGACGATACGCCAAGGATGTTCATTACGTCGTCATAGGTCAGTTTACCCTTCGACGGACGGCATCTGTCGGCAATGGACAAACTGTCACGGACGCTTCCTTCCGCTGCCATTGCAATGGCGTTGACTGCTTCCTTGTCGTACAGAATACCTTCTTTCTTGTAAATTTCTTCAATGTGTTTAGAGAGCAACTCAACCGACACCAGTCGGAAGTCGAAACGCATGCATCTGCTCAGAATGGTTGCAGGAATCTTGTGCACTTCCGTTGTACAAAGAATAAACACTGCGTGTTCGGGCGGTTCTTCGATTGTTTTCAAAAGTGCGTTGAATGCGCCCTGGCTCAACATGTGAACTTCGTCGATGATGTAAACCTTGTATCTTCCCGTTACGGGCGGAAACTGTACCTTTTCACGGATATCTCTTGCGTAATCCACACCGTTGTTGGATGCGGCGTCCATTTCGATGATGTCGATGCTGTTGCCCGACAGTTCACGGCACACATGACACTTCAGACAAGGATTGCCGTCCTTGGTGTCAACGCAATTGATGGCACGTGCGAAAATTTTAGCAGTACTTGTTTTACCCGTACCACGTGTCCCCGTAAACAGATAGGCATGCGAAACCTTGTTGTTGACAATCTGGTTTTTCAGCGTTGCAACAATGTGGTCTTGTCCTATTACTCCGTCAAATGTTTCGGGACGGTACTTGCGATACAATGCAGTGTAGTTCATCTGTTACTCCTTCTGGGCAAGCAATTTTTTGCGGGCACGTTGTAATGCTCCGTCCACTGCCTTGAAACTCTTGCCCGTTGCAGCGGTTATATCTTCGTAGGTGTATCCGTCGGCAAAAAGTCGCAACACCTGTCTTTCCGTCTTGGTAAGTTCAAGGTCGATTACCTGTTGGATTTTTTCGGCGTACTCCTTTTTTAACAGTACGTCCAGCGGATTGTCCAGTCCGTCCGCCGTATCGTTCAATGCCGACAATTCGACGGAACTTGCTAAAGCCTTGTTCTTGTCGTTGTTGCTGTTGCGTACCGCATTGACAATCTGACGGTACACACACAGTTTGACAAAAGACGGAAAACTTCCCTTGTTGCCGTCGTAGTTGTTGACTGCATTGAACAGTCCAAGCATACCTTCCTGCAACAAATCGTCCTTGTCGCCACCCACAAGATAGAAATTGTTGGCAACGGATCGGATGAGTCCCTTGTACTGACTGACGATTTCCGCCATTGCGTCGCCGTCGCCTTGTCTTGCACGTAAAATGAGATCTTTCATTGTCTTTGCCTTACTGCTTCGTAAACAACGATACCGCATGCAACGGATGCGTTCAAAGAATTGACCTTGCCTTTTAAAGCAATGGATATAACTCCGTCGCACAACGAACGTGTCAACTTGCCTACTCCCTTACCTTCTCCGCCAATCACCAGTGCGATGTTGCCTGTAAGGTCCGCCTGATACATGCTCTGTCCGTCCATGTCGGCACAGTACACCCACACACCGCTGTCACGCAACTGTTTGATGGCGTTGTTTATGTTGGTTACCCTTGCAATCCTGACGTGCGAAACAGCACCCGCCGAACAGCGTTCCACCGTTTCGTTGACGGCAACCTGACGGTTCTTGCCAATGATGATACCGTCCACGCCTGCGCACTCCGACACCCTGATGATACTGCCAAGGTTGTGGGGATCGGTGATTTCTTCCAATACCACAAGCAATACGGGGTGATCGTTGTTTTGAGGCAACAGTTCTTCAAGTTCGCAGTAGGAAAACTCCGACGTAAAAGCAATGCAACCCTGATGACGTCCGTTGTCGCTTTCCTTGTCAAGAACAGCCTTGTCCACAAACTGCACCTTGACGCCCCTGTTGCGTGCAAGCGAAACAAGATCGCTCTTGTCCCCCTTTTCAACAAGAAGTTTGTCAATGGTCCTGTCCGAACGAAGACATTCCGTTACTGCATTTCTACCAAATACTTTCATTGTAATTCTCCAAGTAACTGTATGATACGGTCGCTTTCGCCGATGAGATACAAGTAGCCGATGACGGCTTCCATTCCCGTTGCCATTCGGTAATCGGCAAGAGTCTGGTTCTTGGCAACGTGATGGTTTTTGGCATTACGTCCACGCATGAAAACGTCATGTTCTTCCTCCGTCAGTAACGGCAACAGACGTTCAGCCATTTCCGACTGACTGTGAGCGTTGACCTGACTGCTTGCCAGTTGGTGCATACGTCCCGCCTTGAAATCGTGCTGATGAACAAGTTGTTCACGTACAATAAGGCTGTGTACGGCATCCCCAACATAGGCAAGCACCAACGGACTGACGTTGACTGCTTCAAGTTTTGTCATAGAACCAAAAAAATTCATTAAACCATCCTTTCGCAACACACAGTGTAAAGCAAATTGTTTATATGTTATTGTACCACATTTTGAGATGTTTTTGCAAGTAAGTTAGACAATGTTGCACTAAACAGTGTGCAACCGAAATGACGTGATTGTTCAATAAACCCGTACTTGCGGTAGAAATTGCACCCCTTGACATTGTCGCTTGCGCACAACAGTACAACGCTGTGTAATCCCTTGCCTATAAGATGACTTGCAAGGGCATGCAACAACTGTCTGCCCACACCAATTCGCTGACAATTTTCGGTGATGTCGATGTGCATGTGAGCAACACCCTTTTGCTGAATTTTGCCAAACAGTTTCAATACGTACAATTGACTGACGTACTGCTTGTAATTGAGTTTCTTTGCCAGTGGAAGGTACAGTTTCTTCATGCTGTCACGGAAGTGCTGAAAGTCGTCCGCCGCAAGAATGTACCCCACAACCTGACCGTCTTGTGTGGCAACGAATGTGTTGTCCGTCATGTCGGTGTAGTAGTCGCTGTACAATGCAGTGAGCATTGCACGTCCGATTGGCGTGTCTTCTTTTAAAAAGGACGTTTCCACGCAGATGTCCTGCACCGCCGTTCTGTCATGTCTTGTGTAAGGTCTGATTTTCATTTCAGCTACCCCCTTTACAGCAAAATGATACAACTAAATGCACTTTTAGTCAATATCGGTATTGAAACGGACAAAAAAATATGATATACTTATCGTAAGGAGGACGTTCCAATGAATCAACAGAAACTTTCCGCAGGACGATTACTCAACAGCAATGGAATTCTTGATCAAGCAGGATACTCCACCACCATGGTAAGGCAGTACGACCGCCGTGACATCAAGGGGCAGGTGTTCAAGATAAAGGAATGGGATTACTACTACATTTCCGACGGATACCGTGCCGTAGCACTTACCATTGCCGACAACTCCTACATGTCGATGGTTTCGGCAAGTTACCTTGATTTTTCCAAGCCGTGGTTCAAGACTACCAGCAAGATGGATTTTCTGACGTTTGGAAAACTCAATCTGCCTTCGACGTTGGAAAAGGGGGACGTAAATTACCGTTCCAAACGTGTGGACATGTCCTTTAAAAACGACGGCACCACACGACATCTCACTTGTCGATTCGACAAATTCATTGACGACAAGACATTGACGGTTGACATTGAAATCACCGACCAACCGGCGGAATACATGGTAATTGCAACCCCCTTTAAAGAGAACAAACGAGCATTCTACTACAACAGCAAGATAAACTGCATGCGTGCCGAAGGATACGTGCAATTGGGAAACGACGAATACCCATTCAACAAGGACACCGCACTTGCCACTCTTGATTGGGGACGTGGAATCTGGACATACAAGAACACATGGTATTGGAGCAGTCTGCAAGGCTACAACGATGAGGGAAAACGAATAGGGTTTAACCTTGGTTACGGATTCGGCGATACTTCAAACGCTACCGAAAACATGCTGTTTTACGACGGTAAGGCATTGAAACTGGATGACGTCACCTTCAACATTCCCAAAGACGACAAGGGAAACGACGACTTCATGTCACCGTGGACATTGACTTCTAAAAGCCATGACATATACTTGCAATTTACCCCAATCATTGACAGAGCGGACATTACCGACCTTGGTGTACTTGCCAGCAAGCAACATCAGGTGTTCGGACGGTTTAACGGCACAATCACCGCAGAGGGCGTGACGGTACGCTTCGAAAACAAAATGGGATTTGCCGAAAAAGTGTTTAATAAATGGTGACATCAACGCTACTACCTACCTGTCACCATATTCAAAGGGCAGTTGTTTGCGCATCAACTGCCCTTGCCTTTTGTCTAAAACATATAGCCGCAATTGCAGACAAACTTACATTTACAGCAATTGCAACAACTGAAACAACATACTGAAACAAAAAAAATGCACTCAGACCGCTGAGTGCATTTTCATATTGTTTACTTCAATGCCTTGTTTAAGAAATCCACAAAAGCTTGTTGACCTTGTTCGTCCTGTTTGAACACTGCCGTGTTGTACAGAATGTTCTTGCAAACGTCGTCTACATACTGACGTACAAACTTTTTAGCGTCGTCGGCGCTATTTGCATTGCCGTGTTCAGAAAGCAACTTGTCAATCATGTCGCCGTGAATCTTCATGTCGTCGGCAAGATTATCTCTGTTGTACTGCTGTCCGCAAAGGAATCCTTCCACCACCTTCAACTGTCTGTCAAGACGTGCAGGCAATACAAACAATCCCATTGCTTCAATAAGACCGATACCTTCGCTCTTGATGTTGTGGTATTCCTTGTGAGCGTGGAAGATACCGTCGGGATACTGTTCCGACATACGGTTGTTGCGCAGAATGATGTCCAACACATACTTGTCGCCCTGCTTACGTGCAATGGGTGCGTAGATGTTGTGTCTTTCGCCGTCGGTGTGAGAAATTATGTCAAGTTTGGCATTGTCGTAGTTTTCCCATGCAAGGCTCAACTTCCATGCAAGTTTTTCTATCGCCTTGCGGTCGGTGGACTGCATACGCAATGCGCTGTTGTACCAGTTCAATATACCCACTTCAACGCCGTCAACTGTGCCAAGACTTGTCTTGACGGAAACCTTCTGCATGGGCAGAACTTCCTTACCGCCTTGGTAATGGTCGTGATTCAAGATAGATCCGCCTACTCTGGGCAATGCGGCATTACTTCCAAGGAAGTAGAACGGGAACTGTTCGACAAAGTCAAAAAGTCTTGCAACCGTGCGATCGGTCAACTTCATTGGTGTGTGTTCGTAGTTTACCGCAATACCGTGTTGGTAGAAATACGCATAGGGTGAGAACTGCCAGAACCACTTCTGTCCGTCCAATGTGATGTCTACCCAACGCAATGTCTGACGGATTGTGTTACCCGAACAGTAACCGATGTTTTCGGCACACAATTGGCATGCGGGATAGCCTGTTTTAGCAAGAGTCAGCAACTTGGCAATTTGCTTGTTGTCCTTTTCCGGTTTGGAAAGGTTGATTGTGATTACAAGACCGTCCTTACTTTCCCACTTGATGTTACGTGCGATTGCGCTTGCCTTGACGTAGTCGTTGGCAATTCCGTAGGCGTGAAGATCTTCCATTGCCTTTTCGTATCCCGAACGCTTGCCTGTCTGGTGGAAACGCTTGTTGATTTCCGACGGACGAAGACTGATGAGTGACAAGATGTCCCCTGCAAACTTTTCGCTGTCGCCGTTGTCACAGCCGTTCTTAGCGGCGTATTCCAACAACGGTTTCATTACGTTGTCGGGACATGTGTCGGAAATACGGGTTTTCTTCAATCTTGCGGTTGTTCCCTGTGCGCCAATCATGGACAGTACTCTGTTGTAGTAGTACAGACTGTCTTTCTTGTCCAATCCAAGGTTCTTCTGTGCGTAAACAATCAAGTCGTATACTTGTTGCTGAATGCTTGCCATACTTTTCCTCCGTGTATGTAATAGTAATTGTGTTGACTAGTCTTCACTGCGAAATCTGTTGACAACAGCATTTACCGTGTCGAAATCGTACCCACGTGACAACAGATGTCGTTGAAGTTTTACAAGATTAGATGTGTCGGGCGTCTTGTTTCTCATGTACTTGTCGGCAACGGCATTGGCATTTGCAACAGCGACTTCACTGTCCTGTGCGGCGAATCTTTCCGCAGTTTCCTGCCCTACTCCCTTGCGCTGCAGTTCCATTGCAATCCTGCGCTGCCCCCTTGCATTGCCGAATTGCTCTGCGTAAGTCCTTGCGTATCTCTCATCGTCAAGATAGCCGTAGTCCTTGAGTTTGTCGGTGACGTACTGAACAACCTGACTGTCGTACCCCTTCTTTGTCAGATACTTGTTCATTTCGTCTACTGTGTGCATTGCACGTGACAGATACTCCGACGCCTTCGAAAAAGCCCGTTCGCACTCACTGTCCGTGATAGCTTCGGTAAGTTGTTCCATGGAAACTTCCATGCCCATCTTCAATCCGTGACGTACAACCGAAATTGCTTCCGCACCACGCCAGAACTCACCGTCAATGTAAATGTTGACTCTGTTCTTGTTGTTCTTCTGCACTTCCAGGTTGGTGATTGTGGGCATTGTACATTCCTTCTAAGTAAACTTACTTCTAAACACAGACAGGTGTGTTTCAACCACAACAATTATATCACAACGGAAAAATATTTTCAACCATGTAACTGCCGATATTTTTCCACCGCTTCCTGATACTTGGCGGACAACTTGATGAGATAGGTCTGCCTTTCGTAGGCGTTCAATGTACTCATGTAGTTTTTGTCGGCAAGAATACTGATGGGATTGGAAACGATGTGTTCGCTTGTCAGAATTTCCTCTACCTTCTGCTGGAACAGCCTTTCCCTGTTGTACCCTTCACTGTCGTAAATCATCCTTTCCAACTGACGGTGCTGTTGTTCACGCACGGCAACACAGTCAAGCCCCTTAGTGACTGCAACTTGCTTTTCCATCTCAAGACGGTTGCGTGTTTCCTGCCAAAATCCGCTCTTCATCCTTTGCTTAGCCTGTTGTGCAAACTTCTTAAATGTACCTTTCACTGTCTTTACCCCTTCTTAATTTGTATTTCGGCGCAAAAAATAAACTGCCCGTCCAATTGGAACAAGCAGTTTTATCTTTAGTGAAAATACGATATTAGTTTTTGGAATTACGCTTTCTAGCAGCTTCAGCCTTCTTCTTACGACGAACGCTTGGCTTTTCGTAATGTTCCTTCTTGCGGAGGTCTCCGATGATGCCGTCACGTGCACATCTTCTCTTAAATCTACGCAATGCGCTGTCCAAAGTTTCGTTTTCACCAACTCTGATTGTAGACATATTTTCGCCTCCTTCCCCACTGTGGGTCAAACTACAGACCTGCCAAAGGCAAATCTATTGTACATTTTACCTAATGCCGTCCTTTTTGTCAACGATTTGAAATAAAAAAAACGTCAACAAAATACCTGCACAATTACTGTAATTTGAGTTGATTGTGCAATTGTTTGAGGTCGATACCAAGCTTTTCTCTTTCAGGCCACAGGTTGACTCCGTCATCCGCCTTACGTGGTAATATGTGCATATGTAAATGCATTACAGATTGACCTGCAGACACACCGCTGTTGTTGATGATGTTTACCCCGTCGAAACCGCAGTTGTCAACGTAGTGTCTTGAAATCTTTTGCACCGCTGTCATGATGCCTGCAAGAGTTTCGCTGTCGCAGTCAAGCATGTTTTCGCAATGCTTCTTGGAAACTACCAACGTGTGACCGTAGTAGTCTTCCGCAATGTCCAAAAATGCGTAGACGTTGTCGTCTTCGTAAATCTTGTAGCTGGGAATATCCCCCTTGATAATTTTACAAAAAATACAATCTGTCATACTAGTTCTCCTTTTACACCGTCTTTAAAAATTTCCGTTGCAACTACATTTACAATCTGACCTTCACTGACGTTACCTTTAAAATACACCCTTGTGTAATCACTTGAGTAGCCTTCCCACAATCCGTTGCGACAGCGTTCGGCAAGAACGTCCTTGGTTTTTCCCATTTGTTGATTAAGAAACTTGTTTTTCAAACTTTCCTTGATTTTTCCCAACTCATGCGCACGGCGGTTCTTGGTTTCGCCGTCCACGTCCGTCATTGTTCGGTACGCCACTGTACCAACTCTTGGCGAATAGGGGAACACGTGAATGTCGGAAAATCCTACCTTTTCCACAAACCGACAGGTTTCAAGAAATTCATCTTCCGTTTCGCCGCAAAATCCCACAATGACGTCCGTTGTAAATGCGGCGTCGGGGAAGTAACTGCGTATCAGTTGTACACCCTTCAAAAATTCGTCCGTTGTGTAGTGTCTGTTCATGCGTTTCAACACGCTGTCACTGCCGCTCTGCAACGACAGGTGGAAATGCGGACAGAAATCCTTGTTCTTCAAACTCTTTAAAACCTCTTCGGTAAGTGCGCTTTCTTCAAGACTGCCCAATCTGTAACGTTTGTGTTGGGGCAGAGCGTCAAACAACTGTTGCAGAGAAGTTCCGTTGTCTTTACCGAATTGTGTTATGTCGATACCGATCAGCACCACTTCATGAGATTGGCACTGATTGACTTCACGTACAATGTCGTCAATGTTTCGGCTACGGCTACGTCCACGCAGATACGGTACAATACAGTAACTGCAAAAGTGATTACAACCGTCCTGAATCTTGACAAAACTGCGTGTGCGTTGGTCTTCGGCAAAGAGTGTTTCGCTGTACTTTTCTTCCAAAGGCAACACTTCAACACCAACGTTGTCTAAAATGTCGGCAACATTTGTCTTGCCCGTCGTACCCTTGACAAAACTTACATTTGCAAGATGTTCGAACTGCCCTGCATTGTGTTGAGATGCACACCCCATTACAACAATGCGGCAATCGGGATTGAGTCTTCTTGCCCTTGTTACCGCCTGACGGGACTTGCGTTCCGCTTCCCCCGTAATGGCGCAGGTATTCAACACGAATACATCGGCTTTTTCCAGTTTGTCGGTGGCTTGATGCCCTAGCTGTTTTAATGCCGAAATTATCTGTTGACTTTCGTAAAAATTGGTCTTGCAACCAAGAGTAAATACACTGATTTTCATTGTCTACCTAAAATACCGTCCAACAACGACAGAACGTAAAGGGGAGCTGTTTCGGCACGCAAAATACGTTTGCCCAAAGTTATACCAACCGCACCGCTGTTTATTGCAAGTTCCACTTCTTCGGGAGCAAATCCCCCTTCACTGCCGATGACTACCGCAATTTTTTGTGGACGTTCGGGCAAAACATCGAAAAGGGTTGTGTATTGTTGCTTTTCGTAACACATCAATGAAATGTCGTAAGCCGACAACTGTCGGCACACTTCATTGAACGTCATGTGGTAAACTTCCACAAGCACAGCCCTTCCGCACTGTTTGGACGCTTCAAGCGCAATACGGTTCAATCTTTCCAGTTTTTTTTCATCACAACCGCCCACTGTATACTTGCTGTCGAAAAGCACTACTCTGTTGACACCCAATTCCACAGCCTTTTGTACAACAAAGTCGTTCTTGTCCCCCTTGCATACACCGAAATACAGTGTTGTGTCGTAGGAATTTTCCGAATCAGACTGCTTACTGCTCAATATTGTAAGTTTGACGCACTTACTGTCAATGGAATCCACACGTGACAGGTGTTCCATTCCGTCGTTGAAACAAATTATTGCTTCATCACCCACACGCATACGCAGTACACGTGCCATGTGATGATACTGACTTTCTACTGTAATTGTGTCGCCATTCCTTTCTTCGGAAAGGGCGAAAAATCTGCGAACCTGACTCATAGGCGTTCCAGAAGAAGGGCTGTCCATTCGCCCTCGCTCATGCTGTCAATCTTGGTAAATCCTTGTTTGGAAAAGGCAAGTTCCACCTTGTCCGCACGGTCGTTCAATATACCGCTCAACACAAGTTTACCCTTGGGCAACGTCACCTTGGTGATACCTTCGGCAAGTAGATACAGTATTTCCGCAGTGAGATTAGCAAATACAACAGGGAACTGTTCGTCGATGTCCTTGGCAAGGTCACCGCACACCACTGTGCATTTGTCAGTCAGTCCGTTTAAACCGGCGTTTACAAGAGTGGCTTCGGTAGCCTGCATGTCAATGTCGGTAAGAACTGCATGGTTTGCACCCTTTAAAAGTGCCGCAAGCCCCAGGATACCGCTTCCGCATCCTACGTCAAGAACGCTCTTGCCCTTGACATCCGCCCTGTCCATCAATCTTATACACATAGCAGTTGTTTCGTGCTGACCGGTACCGAATGCCGAACCGCTGTCAAGATACAACACAGGCAATCCCTGTTGATTCTCTTCGGGAGTCATCCACTGTGGACACACGACAATACCGCCGATTCCCAAGGGGCGGAATGTCTTCTTCCAATTGTTTATCCACATGTCGCCGTCCACTTCGTCAACGGTGATGTTCAATGTTCCTGCGTCGGTAAGCCCTGACAGGTTTTGTCTTAAGTAAGCAAGGGCGTTTTCCACCTCTTCAATGTTGCAGTAGCCCTTGACAAGCACTTCGTCAGAGTAGTTGTTGACTGCGTTTTCGTCGGCGTAATCCCACGAACCGTTGTCGAAATCCTTGCGGTCGTAGATACTGACGCCGTCCATGCAACACTCCTGCAAAAAATACGCCACAAGTTCGCTTGTGGCTGTGTTTGTACTGACTGTAATTTGTGAGTAATTCTTCATGTCAACCTACCCAATCAAGATGTCAATTAGTTTCTTGGCGTTTTCCCACTCACGCTTGTTCACAAGGTACAGCGCCTTACCACGTTCGGTGATTGTGTAGTACTTACGTGTTGCACCGACGTTTTCGCCCCATGTACCCTTGATACATTCCATGTCTTCAAGGCGGTGGTAAGCAGAATACAAGCTCTGTTCGTTGGGAACGTACAGATTGTCCGTCTTCTTGGCAATGAACTTGCGTATTTCGTTGCCGTATTTAGTTCCGTCCATCAGCGCAGACAACACAAATGTGTCGATGTGTCCACGCAACAGGTCACTTGAAATAACTTTCATTTCCTTTCTCCTATGTCTAACATAAAAAGAATACCACTTTACATCACATTTGTAAAGTGGTATTGCCAAATAAAAAATAAATGTCAAGTTGTTCTCTTGTGACAAGCTGCGTTACTTGTTGTTGTACATCTTGGCTGTTTCATCCAGAAATTCCTTACGCTTTGGATAGCTACTGATTGTGGAATCTCTTTCGAAGTCTTCTAAAGCCTTCTTCTGCGAACGGCTGATACTGCGTGGAACTTCCACCTTGAATGTAACGTACAAATCGCCCGAACCACGACCTGACCTTATACCCTTGCCACGGAAACGCACCGTTTCGCCATTGCCCGAACCTGCGGAAAGTTTGTGTACAAACATGCCGTCAAGCGATGGGATTTCCACTTCGCCACCCATTACTGCGGTGGAAAATGTTACGGGAACTTCGGTGTAGATGTCAAGATTTCTGCGGCTGAACACCTTGCTTGGTTTGATACTGAGTACCAGCAGAAGATTGCCGTTTCTTCCTGTACCTCTGGGCGCATTGCCTTCGCCTGCAATCTGCAAGACCGAACCGTTCTCCACTCCTGCAGGAATTGTTACGTTCATTACCTTCTTCTTTCTCACAACACCGCTACCGCCACAATCGGTGCACTTGTCCGTTACAATCTTACCGGTACCGTTACAGTTGTTGCACACGCCCACGGTGATCTGTTGACCGAAAAGAGTGTTCTGGGTATATCTCACCTGACCTGTACCGTTACACTTGGGGCAAGTCTTCAACGAATCGGCATTTTTAGCGCCTGTGCCGTTACATGTACCACAACGTTCCATGCGGGTGAAACTCACCGATTTCTTGACGCCCAATGCCGCTTCCATGAATGTAAGTTCAATTGTCTGCGTGATGTCTGCGCCCACGGGTTGCTGAGCAGTACGACGTCTTGCGCCGCCACCCATGAAACCGCTGAAAATATCGAAGATGTCGTCAAAACCGCTAGCCGTAAAGCCACCGCCGCCACTAAACGGATTGAAACCTTGTCCCTCATCCATTTCGCCACGGTCGTATTTCGCCCTCTTGTCGGCATCGCCCAAGACAGAGTACGCCTCATTACATTCCTTGAACTTTTCGGCGCTCACCTTGTCGTCGGGGTGCAGGTCGGGGTGATACTTCTTGGCTAACTTGCGGTAAGCCGACTTGATTTCATCCTGCGACGCAGTTTTTTCCACGCCCAGAATCTTGTAGTAGTCTTTCATTATTTATACCTCATCATTACACATTGCACGCAACGGTTGTTGCGTGCAATGGTAAACTGTCATTACTTGTTGTCGTCGGAAACGTCGTACTTGACTTCTTCGCCCGTCTGAGGATCGGTTGTGCTACCTTGCTGAGAGTTTTGAGCTGCTTGTTGGTAGAACTTCTGGAAGATAGATGCGCTTGCCTGAGCAATACGATCTGTTTCCGCCTTCATTTCATCGGATGTACCCTTTTCAAGTACTTCCTTGCCCTTCTTGATTTCTTCTTCAAGTTTAGCCTTGTCGTCAGCGTCCAGCTTGTCGCCGCTTTCACGGATGAACTGTTCAAGTGACAGGATCATCTGGTCAAGACCGTTACGGTTTTCAACTTCCTGCTTACGCTTCTTGTCTTCTTCGGCGTACTTTTCGGCATCCTTGATAGCCTTGTCGATATCTGCTTCGGAAAGGTTTGTAGAAGATGTGATGGTAACGGATTGTTCTTTCTGAGTACCAAGATCCTTAGCTGTTACGTGTACGATACCGTTAGCGTCGATGTCGAACTTAACTTCGATCTGAGGGATACCTCTTGGAGCAGGAGCAATACCTGTCAAGGAGAAACGTCCCAAAGTCTTGTTGTCGGCAGCCATTTCACGTTCGCCTTGCAATACGTGAATGTCAACGCTTGTCTGGTTGTCGGCAGCTGTAGAGAAGATCTGCGACTTGCTTGTGGGGATTGTTGTGTTACGTTCGATAAGTTTAGCTGTAACACCGCCCAAAACTTCGATACCAAGTGACAACGGAGTAACGTCCAACAAAAGAACGTCCTTTACTTCGCCGCCAAGTACACCGCCTTGAATTGCTGCACCGATTGCAACACATTCATCGGGGTTGATGCCCTTGTAGGGTTCTTTACCTGTAAACTTCTTAACTGCTTCAACAACGGCAGGGATACGTGTAGAACCACCAACCAGGATTACACGATTGATGTCGTTGTAAGTAAGACCTGCGTCGTGCATAGCCTGCTTCATGGGTTCGATTGTCTTCTTGATGATTCCGTCAATCAGAGATTCGAACTTAGCACGTGTGATTTCCACTTCAAGGTGTTTAGGACCTGTTGCGTCAGCTGTGATGAAGGGCAGTGAAACTGTTGTCTTCAATGTGCTGCTCAATTCAATCTTAGCCTTTTCAGCAGCTTCCTTCAATCTCTGCATTGCCTGCTTGTCATTGGACAAGTCAATACCGTTGGACTTCTTGAATTCGTCAATCAGATACTTCATGATGATTTCATCGATGTCATCACCGCCCAGACGGTTGTTACCGTTTGTAGCAAGAACTTCGAATACGCCGTCGCCGATTTCAAGAATAGATACGTCGAATGTACCGCCGCCCAAGTCGTAAATCAAGATCTTCTGGTTCTTGTTTTCGCCCTTGTCAAGACCGTAAGCAAGTGCTGCGGCTGTGGGTTCGTTGATGATACGCAATACTTCAAGTCCTGCAATCTTACCTGCGTCCTTAGTAGCCTGTCTCTGTGCGTCAGAGAAGTAAGCAGGTACTGTGATTACAGCTTGTGTTACCTTTTCGCCAAGGTAACTTTCGGCATCTGCCTTCAATTTGGAAAGAATGATACCGCTGATTTCTTGCGGTGAGTACTTCTTTCCGTCAATTTCTACTGTGTGATTTGTTCCCATTTCACGCTTGATGGACAAAACTGTGCGGTCGCCGTTTACAACTGCTTGTCTTTTAGCAACCTGTCCTACAAGTCTTTCGCCGTCCTTAGTAAAACCTACGATAGACGGGGTTGTACGATTTCCTTCAGAGTTGGTGATTACAACCGGTTCACCACCTTCCAAAACTGCGACACAACTGTTAGTTGTTCCCAAGTCAATACCAATAATCTTTCCCATAATCTATAATCTCCTTTAAGTAAAATTTCTATTTAAACGGGAAGTCACATCCGTTTCTTCCCAAATTACTGTCCTACAACTACTTCGGCGTAACGAAGCACCTTGTCGCCCAGCATGTAGCCGTCCTTGTAAACTTCTACTACAATGTCTTGCTTGCCTTCTTCGGCAGGCACTTTAGCCAATGCGTTCATTGTCATTGCGTCAAAGGGTTTGCCCATTACGTCCATCTTGACAACGCCCAGTTCGGTCAGCACCTTTACAAACTGCTCTTCCACCATTTCAAATGCTTTCAGATTGTCGTCTGTGAGATGTTTTTTAGCCATATTGAATGTGTCAATGATGGGGAAAATGCGTTCTACCGCACTTGCAATGCCCTGTGACTTGCTGTTTTCTTCGTTGAAACGCATCCTGCGCTTGTAACTTTCGAAGTCATTTTTCATTGCTACAAGCTGATTTAAATAGGTGTCGCTCTTGTCTGCAGAAGATTGAAGTCTGTTGACCGTTGCCTGTAACTTTTCCTTTTCGGAAGTCAGCTTGTCATTTTCTTCAATCAACTTGCTGTTTTCTTCCACAAGTAACTTGTAGTTTTCTTCGCTGCGCTGCAACTGTTGTTCGACAGTAAGCTGTTCAGTTTCAGTCTGAACTTGCTGTTCAACATTGCTTTGTTCTTGTTGTTCCATTTCTACTCCTTTGGGTTGAGCATGTCCTGAAGTATCACTCCGATACGATCAAGTACCGCTACAACCTTACTGTAATTCATTCTCATCGGTCCTATAACACCGAAATTACCGCTTACATTTCCGCCAAGATTGATTTTTGTCGACACCACCGAACAACCTTCCGGAACACTGTCATCAACACCGATCTTGATGGAAAATCCTTCATTGTCATCTGTAAAGATTCGTGCCAGTTCGTCCTTGTGTTCCAATGTTGTCAAGAAACACTTGGCGTTGTTTACGTCCTTGTACTCACTGTGATTGAAGATGTTGTTGCTTCCCTCCGTCACAACGTCCATGCCGTTTGCAAGAGAAACCTTCTTCAATACATCGATGATCTTTTTAAACAGTGCGTTGAACTGCTCAAACTGACTGTTGACAAGTGCGTATGGGTAACTGAAATTCAAAAAGTCCGATATGTGACGTCCTACGAAAATCTTGTTGAGCCAGTTTTCGGCGTAGGCAAGCATTTCCGCAGTGCAGTTGTCGGGAAGTTCCGCCACGGCGTCTTTCAACAACCGTGAATCGGTAACAATGACAACCAGCATCTGTCCGTTGGAAAGGTCAAGCAACTTGATTGTCTTGATACAGTCGGACAAATCTTCCTTGACCACTACCGACGTGTAGTGAGTGACATCGGAAATCACCTTAGCAACTGCTGTAACCACATCTTCAACGTCAGACCACTTCTCAGAAAAGTACCTGTCAATCATGTCCACTTCTGCAACGGTCAGAGGAGATGCGTGCATCAGTTCGTCAACGTAAATACGAAACGCCTTCTGTGACGGAATACGTCCTGCGCTGACATGGGGCTGAACAAGGTAACCCATGCTTTCAAGCGCCGACAACTCATTACGTATCGTTGCAGAGGAACAATCACGCAGATGGTTTTGCTGAATGTCCTTACTGCTGATAGGACTTGCAGTTTCAATGTAACTGTCCACTACTGCGCACAGTATCTTTTTCTTACGATCGGATAACATCAGCAAGCCCTCCTGTCACAAATATTTCCAGAGTGTTAGCACTCTCGATGTAAGACTGCTAAATCTTGACTAAAATATACCACCGCACATCGGATTTGTCAATAGTTTTGTGCAACTTTTAGAACTCTTTTACAAAAAAAATTGACAGATGCACGGCGTATGCACATTTACATTATACCGCAGTCGGGCAATCAATATACCAAAGGGAAAAACAGTTGTTTTAGGCACATCGACTTTGCCATGGCTTAATGGCTTTTTCGTCTGTGAACATTTAAAATTTAAACAGCAGTTGTCGGTACTATAGTATACAGCGAAGATGTTTTTTGACACGATGAATTTACTTTCAAATATTGCATCTGCTTTAGAATCCCCGGACACTGAAAGAGTTCCCCTTCAGCCCCATTAAATCAATTGTACTACTGCCCACTTCGCCGTTGTTTACTTAATGTTTATTTTATATACAAATATATTTACTGGATAAATAGCAACACACACGACAAAGCCCCCCAACACTACTACTTCAAGTAAGACTTTACCCCAAATACCCGTTTAACATCGCCATTTACTCACAATAAAAGACCATACTCAACCTAACTAGCAACCAGACATACCCACACAGAACATTACAAATCATTAAAAACCCATTTCACAACACACCACAAATCAACATTTAGAAACCGTAACAATTTGTTTACTGACATTCTTACAGTCCACCAATAGACACGTTTAGCAGTGCTGTTGCTCCACTCTCAATTCAACGTGTTTCAAGCTTTAAAATCATCTTGCAATTTAATTTAAACACGTCCAAATGCAAGTTTTGCCACTATAAAAACTTAAATTCTGTAACCCACACAATACAAGAAACGTGCGACCAACCTTTAAAGTCAATCGCACGCTGTTTACTGTTGTTCAGTTGGTTTCATGCATTTGTCAATTGAGGATAAATCGCCAAACCGACTGATAAAACACCGTTTTACTTGCCGTCAAAAACCTCCGGTTGTAGGCAACAACTCGCCGTAATAAGGCTGCTTGGAGACAAATTCGAATGCTAATTCAACTTCCCATCCTAATTTGAATTCTGTCAAATTTGCACTAGTGATAGTTATACTTCTTGTTTCAACATCAATTTCCAAAGCTATCCACATTTCACACGTTACCATTTCAGGATCCTCTCCAATCATAAACCGGAATGAAGTAGTACTGTAAGCCATTTCTTGTCTTTGGGTGTAAACTTGTCCGTCGTATGTAAACTCCACTTGCAACGTAGTGATATAGTCATTTCCGTACTGCCAATTTGCCCAGTCGATAATGATATTAAGTTGAATCTGACCGTTCTCACTGTCAACAAACTGCCATTGTTCATATTCGTAACTGCGCAAAGTGCCGTCTGTGCAGGTCACCTTGTCGCAAATACGATACACCGAATTGATTTCCCATTGAGGGAACAACTCCGTCTTAAACTGTTCAACAGTGCCGTTGTAAACTATCTCTTCAAAATAGTAGAATTCTTCACTGAAATGAGATTCGAAGGACAGTTCCAAAAGTGTTTCGGGCAAGACTAATCTGCTTACACCGTCTATTGTCGGCGTATAATCTTCTGTTAGATTGGTAAGTGTTAACTTGACGACAGGATATCCTGCAACATCGGCAGGCACTGTAATTGTATCTCCACTTCCTACATAGCCTTTAAGCTCGGCATGCTTATACTCCAACATAAGATTGCAGTTGTAGTTATTGTCGTGCAATTCCACATTGGCAAACTGCTTCACCAACTCTACTTTCTCCAGTTCGTCCGCTGTTGAAGGCAAAAATTCGTACAAAACCGACAGTCCTTCCTCTTCATTCAACACCCTTTCATGTACGTTGGTAGAGTAATCCCACTGCAACAATTGGTATTGAGTATAGCTCATGTTCATTAAAGCATATTTGCCACCGTATTCGAATTCATACTGCGTCCACGGAAGGTGCATTTTTAGCGTGTAATCGTTGCACATAGCGTCAAAATGCGATACGTTTTCTTCGAAATACACGTCTTTTACTGTTGCGCCGTCAATAAAATACACATCCGCACTGCCGATTCCATTGTCGAAATACATTTCGTTGACGTCGAAGTCGAACGCTCCTGTAAATGTCATCTGACATCCGTTGGAAACGCCAATTATATTAATGCGGTCTATTGTAATGTCGGATCCTGTGCTGTCCAGACTGCGGAATTCGTACCAACTCGTATCTATCCTCAGGGTGAGTAAGTCAAGATTGAGCGTAGTACCTCCTTCGATGCTGTACGCCAATTCATAAAACAAGTCCACTACAAAGTCTTTCTGACTGTCGTAGCCTATCTTGCAGTCAATCTCTCTGATGTTACTGAAACTAAAATTGACAAAGTTCTGACGGGACAGAATGTATTCACCCACCTTGTCGTAGTCCAAAGTCAGCTTGGTGATACCACTGTTGTTGGGGATGTAGAGCAAATTACCGTCCTTGTCATACAAACAATTGTTGTTAACCTCAAATACAGGCGAATTACCTTGCACCTCTACCGATTCCAACAACAAGTCGTTAGTCGTTTCATCAAAAACAACAATGCTCAAATACCTGGCAGGACAGTTCACTAGATTGCGGAAAGGTTCGTAGTCATAATTGTCACTTCCGTTTTGGTAGTTTTCAAGTTGTTGCCTTTCCATCTTGACAGATGTAATGTTGCTTGGGATAATCAACTTTTTAACTTGTGAAGGAATTTCCAGATGGTAGTAAACTGCCGTAGCGTTGGCAGGCAACGTAAGTTCGGAAGGACAATTGTTGATGTCTCCCTTCAGTTGAGTTATCACGCCATCGACCACTTCAAATCCAAATTCGCCATTGTCCGCAGCACTAGTTCCTCCAATAAACTTGTTGTATGCCGCCATCCACTCTGAAGAAGAGAATTGGTAGTCGTACTGCTTGCGGTAAGAACGCATTTCTTCCTTGTCAACTGCATTAACACTTTCTTCAAAATATTGATAACACTGAGCAACAAGATCATCGTTGTCGTTTAATATTGCACCGCCCGAAGTCGTGCTGAACATTACAAAACCGCCTTCTTTGTGCAACACTACAAAGTCCAGATTGCTGTTGCCGTAAAAACAAGTTGTCCCCTTATCTTCACCGCCTATTTCGTACACCACAAAGTCAAACTGTGTTTCCGACACATAGTTAACGTTAAGGTAGTAAAACACGTCATCACTTGGGTCACTCGACATCGAAACAAGCACCTTGCTGTAAAAATCGGTACCGTTGTTGTCCGTTACCATGTAAAATCCCTGTTCTTCGATATTGACAACCACACCGTAGAACTTACTTTCTCTCTTGTACTCCGACAGTGCGTAGCCTGCTACCAACGGAAGATTGAATGTCACTTCACTGACTGCATTGAAGTACCCCTTTATATAGTCGGAATCTTCCCGACTGAGAGGCGCTTTGTAAGCATCCAACAGCCCCAGCAGTCCATCTTGTTTCTGCTGCGTCAATGACATGTTGACTGATTTCGACGCCGTGTCACCCTCTTTGTTCCACAGGTCAAGACTGTTTTTCTTCACATTTTCAACCACTGTTTTGTACTGTTGGTATTCCTTGCTTACTGTGTTGTTGCAAGCGGTAAGAGCAAACGTGAGCACAATAAGTATTGCAAGTAAAAGCAATAGCGTTGCGTTTTTTTTCATTCCCCCTATCTCCTTGTTTAAATTTATCAATGAAAAGTACAGCCCATTCCTATATTTGTCATCATTATAATACACGCAATACAAAATATCAAGTTAAAACCACCAATTTTATACCAAAGCACAATAAAAACAGTTTTATTTTCCAAACTTCAATATGAAAAAAATCACAAATCCTGCAAATTAAAAAAATCAAACTTAAAAACACATCAGTACAAGCAACAAAAAATGCACTCCGAAAGCGTTTAACTTCCGAAGTGCATACAGTCGACTTAGGTATGTTTTTTAAACCCTTATTCAATTTAAACAATCGCAATCATTACTTGTTCAGTCCGAAACGATCCTTGATTGCGTCAACAAGCAGGTCTACCGTTCCTTCCAATCCGCATGTACTGCTGTTGATTGTCATGTCGTAGCTGTGCAGATCTGCCCAGTTGTCTTCACAGTAGGTGCGGTAGTAATTGGCACGGCCTTTGTCGTGCTGAGTTACCGTTTCCATTGCTTTGTCGGGGTCAACACCGTAGGTTTCAATGGCACGCTTTACTCTGTCAGCCACGGGAGCATGGATGAAGATACTGAACTTGTCCTTCATTTCACGCAGTACGTATCCTGCGCAACGGCCTACAATGACACAAGAACCCTGTTCGGCAACTTCCCTGATTGTACGGCACTGAACGGCGTAAACTTCGTCGGACGCACAGTAACCAACAGTGAAGTTGGTGCCTCTTGCAAGATTTTGCCAGAATGTATTTGTGGGACGTGACTGTGTTTCTTCGATGAAATCAGGAGCAAGTCCGCTGTTTTCCGCTGCAAGTTCAATGAGTTTCCTGTCGTAGAAAGGAATACCCAAACGTTTAGCAAGCATTTCGCCAATGATACGTCCGCCACTGGCGTATTCTCTATTTATCGTAATTACCATTTTCATAAAAAACGCCCTCCCAATCCAACGGAAACACCGCCGTTTTGTATTAATAGTATATCACAAAATGATGTGTTTTTCAATAGTTGAGCAAAATTGTTGCGGTTTTTTTTGTGATATTTTACACTCCTATTGACAACAGCGTATGTAATTTAATACAATTGTAGCATGACAAGGGGGAACAAATATGATAAGACCCGCTACATTAAATGACGTTGACACTCTTGAAAAACTGTACGCCGATGCCAAACTTTACCTGCGTTCGGTGGGCAACAATGTGCAGTGGACGGGGGAATATCCCAACAGACAGAGCGTAATAGACGACATTACTAACGACAGACTGTACGTATGCCAGTACGACGACGTGATTGCCGGAGCATTTGCACTGTGTCCCGGAATTGAACCCACCTACAACTACATTGAAGGCGCCTGGAAATACGATGATGAGTACAGAACAATACACCGTGTTGTGTCCGCACACACTCACCCACGTGTGGGCAGGGCATGTATTGACTGGTGTCAGAGCAACTTCGACAATCTGCGTATCGACACACATCAATGCAACAAACCGATGCTCAGGGTAATCGAACAGATGGGATTTGTTTACAGTGGCATTGTGTACATGGCAGACAACACACCACGTATGGCATTCGAATGGAAAAAGCCTACCCACTACGACGTTGCCGACGTGGTACTAAACACCGAAAAGGTTGTTCTTCGTCCATGGAAGCCGACTGACTTACAGGATTTCTACAACTACGCACAGCACAAGGAAGTGGGTCCCAACGCAGGATGGCTACCCCACACTTCCATTACCACTACCGAAGCGATACTCAACAGTTTTATAAAAAACGGTGACGTACTAGCAATTTACCACAAGCAAGATGACAAGGTAATAGGTTCGGTTGGCATACACCCCTGTAAATGGTCCTGTCACTACATAGAACTTGCTGGCACCAGAGTCAAGGAATTGGGGTACGTCCTCAGTAAAGACTACCACAACTGCGGATTGATGTCCGACTGCATACGAAAGGTGCTGCGCTACTGTTTCGGAACACTGGGACTTGACGCAGTGACGGCAACTTGTTTCGACCACAACATTGCTTCACGAAGGGTGATGGAACACAACGGAATGGTATTTTTAGATCAGGTTTCGGAATACGTCAGCACCCTTGACAAACAGATGACGGTACTGCGCCACTACATCACCAAGGAACAGTACTTTAAAAAGTAAGCAACTACACATTTTAAATTTATTAAGTACAAAAAAATGATGTGTACCCCGAAAGCAAGACACTTTCGGAGTACACATTTTTTATACAAAATTTACTTCGACATGTCAAAGCCCGTCTTTACACAACTTGTTTCTGCAAGGTTTGCTTGACAGACAACACGGCAAAGAAAACCCACCGCCGTCTCAGACACGACGAACATCGCAAAATAAAAGCAGTCGGATGGGTACACCCGACTGCTGTAAATACATGTTTACGTAGTACCCAATTACACCTTGGTTGAATAGTTGGGAGATTCCTTGGTGATGGAAATGTCGTGAGGATGGCTTTCAATCAATCCTGCGCCTGTTATACGAACGAAACGTGTATTCTTGCGCATCTGTTCAATTGTGGCATTTCCTGCGTAGCCCATACCACTGCGCAAACCGCCCATGAGTTGATATACCATGTCGCCAAGAGAACCACGGTAAGGAACACGACCTTCAACGCCTTCGGGAACGAATTTCTGCGTGTTGGTTGTTTCTTCCTGGAAGTATCTGTCCTTGCTACCGCTAGCCATTGCACCAAGTGAACCCATGCCACGGTACACCTTGAAGGAACGACCCTGATATATTTCCATTTCACCGGGACTTTCCGTTGTTCCTGCAAGAAGGCTTCCCACCATTACGCTGGCAGCACCTGCGCCGATTGCCTTCACGATGTCACCGCTGTACTTTAATCCGCCGTCGGCAATTACTGTCTTGCCGTACTTGTCGGCAGCTTCAGCACAGTTCATTACTGCTGTAAACTGAGGAACGCCCACACCTGCAACTACACGTGTTGTGCAGATAGAACCGGGGCCGATACCTACCTTTACCACGTCGGCGCCGTTGTCAATCAATGCAACTGTTGCTTCGGGTGTAGCAACGTTTCCGCCGATTACAGGAAGGTTGGGGTACTTTGCTTTGATTTTTCTGACCATTTCAAGAACCTTACTGCTGTGACCGTGCGCTGTATCAACTGCGATGATGTCGACACGTGCCTTTACAAGTTCGTCAACACGTTCCATTGTATCGGCAGCAGTACCTACCGCTGCACCTACAAGCAGACGGCCGTGTGCGTCCTTTGCAGAGTTGGGGTATTGAATGGATTTTTCAATATCCTTGATTGTAATCAAGCCCTTCAACACGCCTTTTTCATCCACGATGGGCAATTTTTCGATACGGTACTTGCCAAGAATCTTCTGTGCTTCGGCAAGAGTTGTGCCTACCTTTGCTGTGACAAGGTTTTCCTTGGTCATGATGTTTTCGATAGGTTGATTGAAGTTTGTTTCGAATCTCAAGTCACGGTTGGTAAGAATTCCTACCAGAATGTTGTTTTCGTTTACAATGGGAACACCGGAAATCTTGTATCTTGCCATCAGAGCCAATGCTTCGGTAACCATGTTGTGAGGATGCAAGAAGAACGGATCGGTAATTACGCCGTGTTCACTGCGTTTTACCTTGTCAACGTTTCCGGCCTGTTCGGCAATGCTCATGTTCTTGTGAAGGATACCCAATCCGCCCTCACGTGCCAACGCAATTGCAAGACGATGTTCGGTAACAGTGTCCATTGCCGCAGAAAGCATTGGGATGTTCAATGTGATACCGGGGCAGATTGTCGTGCGCAAATCGGTATTTGCAGGCAAGATATTGGATGCACCGGGAATTACCAACACGTCATCATAAGTCAGACCTTCAAATAAAATTTTTTCCATTTTGTTCCCTCCTGTGTAAACTGTATTTCTGGTGTTGCCGTAAACAACTAAACTACATTTCAAGCGGGGGGGATTTTCCCCGAAATATACAAAAAATTGCTTGTCGAAACAACAAGCAATTTGAAGTTACATGCTGATATAACACCAAACGAACACAAGCATTTCAACAAGAAACATCTTCGTCGTTGGGATTTGTACCATTCTACCAAATGAAATTGAAATTGTAAACTGTTTTGAAATACAATTAAAAAATTTGCCTTTATTTTTCCAACAATTGCAGTATGTATTTGCCCACACCACCGTCGTTGTTGCTGTCGCACACCTGTATTGCGTGTTTCTTGACTTCGTCGGGAGCATTGGCAACGGCAACGAATCTCGCCACCGTTGACATGGGAATGTCGTTGTAGTTGTCGCCGAACGCAACAACGTCTTTACATTCAATGCCGTAATGACGGCAGGCAACTTCTATACATCTTGCCTTGTCTACACCCTTAGCCGTCACTTCCATGTAGAAACTGCTTGACAGCGTGAAGTTGAGACGTGGGAATAATTCCGACAACACACGTTGCATTTCATTAAAATCCCTTCCGTCCTCTTGATAGTACAGGAACTTGTACACGTCCACATCGGGCACAACCTTGTCAAGCGGAGTCACAACGGGATCGATTGCCACTATTTTCGCTTCACGGTTGACGGCAGGAGTCACGCAATGGACGTAACAGTTGTCCTTGTCGTAAACAAAACACTGTGCGTCCCAATGACTTTTTACGAAGTTGTACACTTCCATGGCGTCTTGCCTTGACATTGTAACGCTGTCAAGAACATTGTCGCCATCCAACGTCAACGCACCGCCAAATGCACTGTAAACACACGGGTAGTCCAATTGATCAAGCACCACCTTCATGCCCTTGGGCGAACGTGCCGAACACACCACCAAGGGAATACCACGTTGTTTCAACAACTCTGCCGCCTGTTTGTTGGCATCAGGCAACTTGCTGTTACTGTCCAGTAACGTTCCGTCTATATCACTGAAAAAAGCCTTCATAAAAACCTTCCTTTTTACACAATGTAATACAAACACACAGCCTTGTCAACCAATCTCATTGCACAGCCAAAAAACAAAACCGTGCTGCCTTTTTCGCAACACGGTTGAATGTCAAAATATTTACTGTTTTTGTGCAAGCATGTCTTTTACCTTCATCAGGCGGACGGTGGAAGAACGTTCGTCTTCGTCAAGTTTCATCTTGATGTACTTGATTGTTTCCTGCATCTGCGGAATCATGATATTTTCAAGAGCGTTGACACGGCGCTTGTTCTTTTCTATTTCGTCAGCAAGCATATTGCAGGTCTTTTCCACCTGCGCAAGGTAAACCATCTTGGAAAACACAGCGTTCAGTCTGTTGACGGAGTTGTCCAACTGTTCCGGAACGGTCAAGAAACCGTAAGGATAGACATCTCCGTGACTTTCGGCAATCTCAATGGACGGAACGTTGATACCCATGATACTGCTTCTACCGCATTGCAGAGTTACCGAACGTGACGGCATCATCACCGCTTCGTCAATTGCCCTGCTGTCGGAAAAAGTGCGTGCCAAAGCATAACTTTGCAGTGCGTCGGCAAGTTGAGTTTCTACCTCTTCACGCAAGAGTTTGTTCTGGCGGGCAAGAACAATGAACTTTCGTATCATTTCATCCGTCTTGTCTTTTAGTAATTTGTAGCCCCTTGACGCTGTTTTCAGTCTGCCTTGCAGACGCTTGAGTTCCATGCGTGTGGGGTTGACGTTCATGATGCTCATCTGATCACTCCGTATCGGCTTGTTTGTAGTACTTGTCCAACAATGTGTCGGAAATACGTTTCAATTCGCTTCTTGGAAGGATGCTCAGCAATTCCCAACCAAGGTCAAGTGTTTCCTCAATTGTACGGTTGCTGTCGAATCCCTGTGCAATGTAGCGTTTTTCAAATTCTACGGCGAACTTGGCGTACAGTTTGTCAACGTCAGTCAATGCCGATTCGCCCAGAATTGTTGCCAGTTCCTTGGCTTGCTTACCTTGTGCGTAAGCAGAGAACAACTGGTTCATTGTGCTTGCATGGTCTTCACGTGTCTTGTCCTTACCGATGCCCTTGTCCTTCAGACGTGAAAGGCTGGGCAGTACGTCGATGGGAGGATTGTAACCTCTCTTGTACAAGTCACGGGAAAGAATGATCTGTCCTTCGGTGATGTAACCGGTAAGGTCGGGAACAGGGTGCGTCTTGTCGTCTTCGGGCATGGACAGAATGGGTATTTGTGTGATACTACCCTTCTTGCCTCTGATACGTCCTGCTCTTTCGTACAGTGACGCAAGGTCGGTGTACATGTAACCGGGGTAACCACGTCTGCCGGGAACTTCCTTACGTGCGGCACTTGTTTCACGCAGTGCTTCGGCGTAGTTGGTGATGTCGGTAAGTATTACCAACACCTGCATGTCCTTTTCGAAGGCAAGGTATTCGGCGGCTGTCAACGCCATACGAGGAGTACTGATACGTTCGATTGCAGGGTCATTGGCAAGGTTCATGAACAGTACGGTACGTTCGATTGCACCTGTCTTGTTGAAGTCGTTGATGAAGTATTCCGCTTCTTCGTAGGTGATACCCATTGCGCCGAACACTACGGCGAATTTTTCATCACCCTTCAAAACACGAGCCTGACGTGCAATCTGCGCTGCAAGTTGTGCGTGAGGCAAACCGCTTGCAGAGAACACGGGCAACTTCTGTCCACGAACAAGCGTGTTCAATCCGTCGATTGCGGAAATACCCGTCTGAATGAATTCGTTGGGGTAGTCTCTTGCAAAGGGGTTGATGGGCTGACCGTTGATGTCCATACGCTTGTCGGCAATGATTTCCGCACCGCCGTCAATGGGTTCGCCCATACCGTTGAAGACACGACCAAGCATGTCTTCGGATACGGCAAGTTCAAGGCTTCTGCCCAGGAATCTGACTTTACTTGTGGAAATCTGCAATCCCTGTGCGCCTTCAAACATCTGTACCAATGCACGGTCTTTGTTGATTTCCAGTACTTTACCTTTGCGGATTTCACCGTTTTTCTGCACAATTTCAACAAGTTCGTTGTAACTGACACCTTCGACGCCTTCAACAAGCATCAACGGTCCTACTACCTCTTTGATTGTCTTGTATTCTTTAAGCATCGGTTACTCTCCTTTATTTGTCAAAGCATTGAGTTCTTTACGAACGTTTTTAGCAATGTCGTCCAGTCTGTCGAGATGTGCTTCTTCGACGTACTTGGCACGACCGATTTGTTCACGGCAGGGAAGTTTTAAGATGTCGTTGAGTTCCGCATCCTTTTCCAACGCCTGCAACGCAAGGTGATAAAATCCCAGAATCAATTTCATCATCTTGTACTGTTTATTGAGTGATGAGTAGGTATCCACTTCGTGGAAAGCGTTTTGGTGAAGGTAGTCTTCACGGATGGTCTTGGCTGTTTCCATTACAAGACGGTCCCTGCTTCCCAGTGCGTCCATACCTACCAATCTAACGATTTCATTTAATTGACTTTCTTCTTGCAGAATGTACATCAGTTCGCCCTTGCACTGATTGTAGTCATCCGCAACGTGTTCGCTGTACCAGTTGGCAAGTTTGTCATCGTACAGTGAGTAACTCTGCAACCAGTCGATTGCAGGGAAGTGTCTTTGGTAAGCAAGGTTTGCCGACAATCCCCAGAAAACCTTGACAATACGCAATGTGGATTGCGCAACGGGTTCGGAAAGGTCACCACCTGGAGGGGAAACCGCTCCGATTGCGGAAATTGCGCCAACGGTGTCATCGCTTCCCAGTACCTTGACGATACCTGCACGTTCGTAGAATTCCGCAATACGGCTTGCTAGATATGCAGGATAGCCTTCTTCACCGGGCATTTCTTCAAGACGTCCGCTCATTTCACGCAACGCTTCCGCCCAACGGCTGGTACTGTCCGCCATGATTGCTACAGAATAGCCCATGTCACGGAAATATTCGGCAATGGTAATACCTGTGTAAATGGATGCTTCACGTGCGGCAACGGGCATGTCACTTGTGTTGGCAATAAGTACGGTACGTTTCATCAACGGTTCTCCCGTCTGTGGGTCTTTCAGTTCGGGGAATTCGTTCAATACGTCCGTCATTTCGTTACCACGTTCGCCACAACCTACGTAAACGATGATCTGTGCGTCCGCCCACTTGGCAAGCTGGTGCTGAACGACTGTCTTACCGCTTCCGAAGGGGCCGGGAACTGCTGCCACACCGCCCTTGGCAATGGGGAACAGTGTGTCAATTACACGTTGACCTGTAACCAACGGGAAGGATGGCGGCATCTTCTGTTTGTAAGGACGTCCACGACGAACGGGCCATTTCTGTACCATTGAAAGGGAATGTACAGTGCCGTCCTGTTCCACTTCCGCAATGATGTGGTCGACGGTATATTCCCCCTGTGGAGCAATGCTCTTGATCACGCCGTCCTTGCCGAAAGGCACCATGATCTTGTGAACGACAATTGATGTTTCACGGACAGTACCCAGTACGTCACCTGCGACAACCTTGTCACCCACCTGCACCAGCGGAACAAACGTCCACTTCCTGGTGCGGTCAAGCGCAGTAGCTTCCACACCACGTCCGATACGATCGCCCGACAGGTTGTACAATACGTTCAACGGACGTTGAATACCGTCGAAAATGCTTTCAATCAGACCCGGTCCAAGTTCAACAGAAAGAGGTGCGCCTGTGGAAACAACCTTGTCGCCTACTTTAAGACCGCTTGTTTCTTCGTAAACCTGAATGGACGCCTTGTCCCCTCTCAGTTCGATGACTTCGCCGATGAGTTTGTTGTCGCTGACCTTGACAACGTCGTACATCTGAACGTCCGCCATGTTTTCGGCAACAATGAGCGGACCGCTGACTTTAATTACTCTTCCTTCCATTATTTGTCCTCTTCATTAAATAAAATGTCCGTTCCCAATGCCTTTTCTACATCTTTCTTGATACCGTCCATTCCAAAACCGTTGGAATTGAAAGATGTAGGAATGGGCACAATTGCAGGGAATGGTTGCGATTTAGCCTTGTTTAAAGTATCGGCAATCTGTACAGCCAACTGTTCGGTGATGAACACCACGGCAAACTTGTCGTGACTGAGTTTTTTTACCAGTTCACGGGCTTGTTCCGCATTGTCGGCATTGAAAATCTCCGCTCCTACCACTTTAAGAGCAGTTACCGAATCTTTATCGCCTATTACGCCCACTTTGTTATACATACAATTCTTTAATCCTTTCCTTGATTGCTGACTTGTCCACACCGTTCTTGATGCAGATGAGTACAGTGCGGATGTTTTCCGTTTCGGTAACCTTGCTTAGATAGTAGCAAATTACCGGTTCTACGGAAATGTTGTTCTTGCCCTGTGACATGAATTCGTGCTTTTTCTTGTCAATTTCACGGTAGCACTTACCGAAATCCTTGCCTTCGTCAACACACTGCTGACAGTATTCGGCAAGCCAACGGTAATCCGTCTTGGACAACCACTCAGTCATCTGCGCTATGTCCGTTTCGTAAATTTCCCTGAGTTCTTCAACATCAAACGTGTAGCCGTCCACCAAAGTTTTAGCCACAACGTCAGCGGGAATATCAGCACGTTTAGCACGATACAACGCCATGATGTTGTTGCAATCCACTTCCAAGAAGAAGTACTGCTTGACCGATTGCGGAACATTTCCCTTGATGTGTTGTCTTACGTCACGATACATCGCAACATCCAACAACATATCAATCAATGCAGGACTGCGCTTGCCTTCGGCAAACAGCCAGTCGATTTCCGCCAGGGCCTTCGCCATGAACGTGGGCAAATCCTTGTAGTTGTCGTTTGAAATCCATTGCCACAACTTGTCCTTGTCAATCAATCCGCAGTTGTAGCACATGCCCAGGTTGTCCTGACGCATGTACTTGCTCTTCATCAGGATTTTGGCATTGATGTAGTCGTAGCACAGCACAAAGGCATCCGTAACACGTTGTTCGGAAGTCATGTCTTTGAGGTAGGAAACAGCGTCACTCAGTTGTTTTCTCAACATTTCTTCGTAATCGCCGAAAACGCCCGAATCGTACCCCGTTTCACGCAAGAACCTCATTGCCTGCTCAACATCCTGACAATCCGCCAGTCTGTTGAAAGTTTCAGCAGACAACAACCTCTGTGACAGAACAGCCGTTCTGCCCACAGCAAAATATTTACTGACAGCCATTTGTTACTCTCCAAAAAGCAAGGACGCAACGTCTGATTCGTACTTAAAACGCAACTGTTGTAACAACGTCTTCAATGTAACGTCCTTGTCGTAGCCGTTGCCTTCCAACACAAATCCGCCTTCAAACTGTGCGGTTTTATCAGACAACGTTACCCCGAATTCCGATGCTAGTTTAGGTGTCACAACCTTTCTGCCCCTGGGACACAGCACAAGTTGTTCGCCCTTTTCGGCATACATCTTCAACAGGTTGGTGATGAAAAGAAGATACTTCTTGTCATCCATGTCCAACACCATGCGGAATGCCTTGTCGAAAGATTGTGAAACCAATTGTTGTTTTTTAGCAAGATTGTATTTCTTGATTTCCAACTGCGCAACTGACAGCTTTCGTCTCAGGATTTCCTTGTGTTCAAGCTGGCACTTGTTTTCCGCAACCGCACGGGCTTCGGCTACTTCTTGGGTAGCTTCATTCAACAATTTTTCGCCTGATTCCGTTGCGTTGTCAACAATTGCACGACTTTTACTCTCAGCATCTTCAAGAATACGGGCAATTATTTTTTCTTTACCGTCCATATTTATCACCAAAAATTACAGTGCTTGCAACAGAAGAATAGATACAACCAGCGCAAGCAAAGCGTATGTTTCTACCATGGCAGGGAACATGATGAGCTTACCGGAAATTTCCGACCTCTTGGCAACTGCGTTGATTGCTGCAACGGAAGTTTGTCCTTGCAGAATAGCAGAAACAAGACCTACAATCAACATGGGAAGTACAGCGCCGAAAACTGCCCAACCTTCAGAAGCGGCAGCACCTGTTTGAGGAATGTAACTCAAACCCATGAAGGAAATGAGCAATCCGTACAAACCTTGTGTAGCGGGCAACAGTACCACCACGATGATACGGCTGAATTTCTTGGGATCTTCCGCCATTACGCCTGCAGCAGCCGAACCTGTAAACTTCAAGCCCAGTGCCGAACCGATTCCGCATGTGATTGCGCAAAGAGCAATACCCAGTATAGCAATTACTTGTCCATCCATTATTTTGTCCTCCAAAATATGTTTCTAAATTTTAGTTTATTTAACGCACGTGGCGTAATTTATTTAATCAATGTGTAGGTCAATCCGCTGCCCAGAGGAGCAAATAGTTGACCTTCACCTTCGTAGAACTTGCCGAAGAATTCGACGTACTGCAAACGTGAGTTGTGAACATACGCGCCAAGCACAGCCAACGCAAGGTTGAACAGGTGAGCGAACACACACAAGATGATTGCAAGAATGTATCCTACTACGCTTGTCATGATCATTGCGGCAATCTGGTTGATGATGAAACCGAACACTGCTCCCGACAGCATCAGACCGAAGATACGAACGTAACTGACAATGTCACTGAAGTAGTTGATTACTCCGTACACTCCGCCGAAACCTCCCATTGCCTTACCCAGGATACCCTTTCTGCTACGTCCTGCAGTCAATGCAACCACTACAAGAGAACCTGCAATGATGTACAATCCCACCATTGTGAGATCGGGAGCATTGGCAAGCGCAAGAATCTGCGGTTGTTTCATTGCGTCGTTGATGTTGTCCATGATCATATTGCATGCAGGCTTCATTGCCAACAGCACCACGCCCACGAAGAACACTTCCCACACCAGAGCATCGAAGATTACACCCAACGAATCGTGTCTTGTTGCAAGTTTTCTTGCGTTACAAGCAACTCCTGCCATCAGGTGAAGTATTCCCAGCGCCAGAGAAACAATCATCGTAATGATTGGGTAGTTACTTGGCGATGGTAACAACGGATACCAATCGGGGCAATTGGGAATGACTGTTGCAAGGTCAATTGAGAACAAACTGCCGTAAACAACGCCCCACAGTATTGTGGAAAATCCGCAAATACCAATCATTTTCGACATGGATTTCATTCCTGTATTTTGCTTGATACGGGAAGAAATAAACAATCCTGCGATTGCAAGTACCAATCCGTAGCCGATGTCCGCCGTCATCAATCCGAAAATCAGGAAGTAGAACACTGACATCACGGGGTTGGGATCGGGTTCGTGGTAATTTTGCGGTGTGTAGGTATTAGTGATACCTTCAAATGGCTTTACAAAACTGTTGTTCTTGTTCAATGTAGGAGCAAATTCGTCATCCTTGATGTCTTCGACATTGAACACCACACTGTCGGTGACTTCCGCAATTGCATCACGAACTTGTTGTTCGTTGTCCTTGGGGAAAAATCCCTGCATTACGAAAGTTTCCGCCGTCTTCTGGAATTCATCGTCATTCTGACATTGCTGCAGCCTCAGATTGAAGTAGTCAACGTACAACTTCAGACACTTCATAAATGATGTCTGCTTGCCTGCGTTTGTTTGAATGCCCGACATTTCGGTCTTGTACTGTTCCACCTGTTTTTTCAGCTCTTTCAAGTACTGCTTGGCGGTCATGTCCACATCGCTGTACTTGCAGTTGTCCAACAATCCGTGACTCAGACGCTCTACCACGTCGGTAGCACTTTTGTGCACCATTACTTCTACTGCAATGTATTTGTTTGTTCTGCCGATTTCATTGAACTGCGCAAGTTCATTGTCCTTGAACAACTGACTGAATGCTAAAAAGTTTTCTTCCGACACCGTTCCTACCCTGTAAAACACACTGTCGGTGTCATGGTAGTAGGTAAACGGTTGCTCCAGCAACATGTATGAAATTACTCCGTCAATACGTTCCTGAGTTTCGGCAATCTGTTGCGACAAGGTGGCAAACCGCCTCTTGCCGTCCAAAAGTTGGTTCAACTGTTGAACGGTAACATCCAACGTATCTTCCAACCCCTTGAACTGGTCAAATGTCACCTCAAACAGCGGATGAGAAAAGGTTCCTTTTCCCGCTTTTAGCTGTTCTTTCGTGAGCAACATCTTGATGGACTGACTGCACTTGTCAATCCAGTCGATGCCCTCTTCGAAGGTGACAATGTTCTCCTGCAATCGTGACACTTCCGCTTCGCTTGTTGTGGTAAAACACTGTTCTATTGGCTGAGATTCCGTCAACTGTACACAGCCTGTCTTTACCATTCCGTCGTAAAGCGCCTGTTTGTCCTTAGCAAGAGCAACCAGTGTAAACTTTTTCATAGTTACAACTGCCATCTTTACATCTTCTCCAATATAAACGCAACTGCTTTGTCGATGTTTTTACTGTAAAGTTCCGCCTGCTTGTCAATTTCCTGCTGACCTTGGCGTATCAACTGTTCCGCCTGTTCGTTGGCGTAGGCATTGGCCTGTTCGGTGTTTTGTAAGACAAATGCCTTCAACTGTTCCTGTCCTTTAGTGCGGATTTCTTCCGCCTTGTTTTCGTAGGAAAGAGCAATTTCTTCAGCACGCTTTTCCGCTTGTGCAATAGTTTCTTCCGATTGCTTTTCCGCTTCCACTATTGACTGAATTACATTTTCAAGCATATTTACCTCTCAATATTCATCAATTTGTCTACACGAATCTGATGTCTTCCGCCTTCGAAATCAGTGGCAAGAAAGATGTCCACCATTTCAAAAGCCAATTGCGGAGTAACATACTTAGCGCCCATTGCAATCATGTTGGCATCGTTGTGTTTGCGTGTCATCATCGCCATGTCGGTGTTCATGCACAAGGCGCATCTTATACCCTTGACCTTGTTGGCAGAAATGCTGATTCCGATACCCGTTGTGCAGATTACAACGCCACGTTGGCATTGTCCGTCGGCAACCATTCTTGCTGCCTTTGCACCAAATTCGGGGTAGTCGCAACTGTCGGTGGAATAAGTTCCGCAATCAACCACTTCGTGTCCAAGTTGTTTTAGATGTTCTGCCACCTGTTCTTTCAGCGCAAATCCGCCGTGGTCACATCCGATAGAAATCTTCATGTCGTACTCCTTGTAAAATTTACAGTATATTCTGTCCTGCTGATTTTGTAATACGGTTTAAAATACTGAACGCAACTTCGTCATCACCGTTGTAGCTTGCAATGATGTAGTCGTACTGTTTTTCACAGCGACGCAACAACAGAAACAGATTGTGCGCAACTTCCCTGTCCGTTGCACCCAAAAAACAGGTGTTGCAATCGGGATAACCTTCGGGGTGACGTGTCAGTATTACCGGATTATATCCGTCCTTTACACACTTGTCGTAAAAAGACCTGATCTTGTCTCTGTTGCCGTCAAGGTTCAACACCATCGGACAACGTGGAGCGTAATGCTTGTATCTTACCCCCGGCGAATTGACCTTTTCCTTGGGATTGGTGACAACTCTGACAGGCTTGCCCAGCACTTGGGAAATTTCCTTGGGTGTAACTATACCGGGACGAAGTACCAACGGTTCATCGCCCGTAAGGTCAAGTACTGTGGATTCAATACCCACCTTGCAATCGCTACCCATAAGCAATGCGTCGATTCTTCCGTCCATGTCTTCCTTGACTGCCTGCCACGTTGTTGGGCTTGGACGTGTAGATGTATTGGCACTGGGTGCGGCAACGGGAACATTGCAACTCTTTAGAAACGCCAACGCTTCCTTGGATGACGGCATACGTACTGCAACGGTGTTTAGCCCGCCTGTAACGCAGTCGTCAATGACGCTCTTTTTGGGAAATACCACAGTTATACTGCCCGGCATCAACGCCGAAACAACCTTTTCGGCATCTTCGCTGATGCGTGACGCAATTTCATTAAGTTGTGATTTGTCGTAAATGTGAACAATCAACGGGTTGTCCGACGGACGTCCCTTGGCAACGTAAATGCTCTTTACCGCTTCGGGATCAAGTGCATTTGCCCCCAATCCGTACACCGTTTCGGTTGGAAATGCCACAAGTCCGCCCTTTCGTACTATCTCTCCTGCTATATGCAGGTCTTCATCATTAAATTGTAAATACTTTGTCATATATTTTGCCTTTATTTTGCCTTCTTAATCAGTAATCAATACTGCCCTGACAGGACTGGCTTCACATCCGTCAAACTTCAACGGAAAACATGCCAGCGTGTAATGCCCATCGGCAACTCCCGACAACACAAGACCTTCCAAAATCACAACTCCGTGAGAAAGAAGTAGCCTGTGAACCTCTGCGCAATCTTCGTCGGCAATGCTGATCTTGGTTGTTCCCACAAGTACAATTCCACGATTGAGCAGTTGTTCCGCCCATTGTACCGTCAATTGACCGCCATTCAGCAATACACGTTCGCAATCGGTATCGGGCAACTTGTTCAGGGCGTGACAATCCACCACTTGACATTTGCCGTAACAATATTCAAGCGGTGTCCGTTCCACCGTTTCGCCGTCGGCGATGTAATGCGATGGGGCATCTATATGC
This sequence comes from Candidatus Limihabitans stercoravium, assembly GCA_018715495.1. Classification (GTDB taxonomy): domain Bacteria; phylum Bacillota; class Clostridia; order Christensenellales; family CAG-314; genus Limihabitans; species Limihabitans stercoravium. The sequence continues at coordinate 86,534 of DVLO01000007.1, forward strand.
GTGCCGTTGTGCAGACACATGTTGACATCCGTCAGACGATAGCCTTGTTCTATACTCTTGACCTGCTTGAACGTCGGCGGAGTGTCGCCGTCAAACACACGACAACCCAATAAATTCTGTGAGATATCAATTACCATCATTACCCTTGTAGAATAGTATAGCACAGCAAATTGCGTTTGTAAATACAGTTTTTAGTTATTAGGTATTCTTATAGAAAACGCAGATGCCTCAAAATATACAAATGTCGCACATATGATAAACTCACAAACGCAAAAAAATTTGACTTTTTTTTGTGTATTTGGTATAATAACTTGATTTTTGAAAACCCCAACAAGGAGGCATCAAATATGGATTACCAAGGAACTATTTCAAGAGGTTTGCGTGCTCCCATCATCAAGAAGGGCGACAACCTTGTAGAAATCGTAGCTAACACTGTTGTTGAAAGCAGCAAGACTCACAACTTCCCATTACAGGACAAGGACGTTGTTGCAGTAACTGAAGCGGTACTTGCACGTGCACAGGGCAACTACGCTACCACCGAACAGATTGCAAAAGATATTGAAAACAAGTTCGGCGAAAACACAGTGGGACTCATTTTCCCCATCTTTTCACGCAACCGCTTTTCAATGATCCTGAAGGGCATTGCCAAGGGTGCTAAAAAGCTCATCATTCAGCTTACTTACCCCGGCGACGAAGTGGGAAACAGTTTCATCAGTAGAGAACAACTGTACGAAAGCAAGATAAACCCCTACACAGACGTGTTTACTGCTGACCAATTCCACGCACTGTTCAAGGATACTCACCACAAGTTTACAGGTGTTGACTACATTCAGTACTACCAGGAAATGGGCGGTAACTGCCAGCTCATCCTTGCAAACAATCCATTGGAAATATTGAACCACACCAAGTACGTAATCAATGCAGACATCCACACACGCAAACTGACAAAGAAGTTGCTGTTGGACAACGGTGCAGAAAAGGTTGTGTCATTGGATGAAATTCTTTCCGAATCCGTTGACGGATCGGGTTACAACGAACAGTACGGCGTACTGGGCAGCAACCTTGCAACTCAGGACAGCGTAAAGTTGTTCCCCCGCAACAGCCAGCAGTTTGTTGAAGAACTTCAGGCAAAGCTCATCAAGATGACAGGAAAACAAATCGAATGTATGGTTTACGGCGACGGCGCATTTAAAGATCCCGTTGGCGGAATCTGGGAACTTGCCGATCCCGTTTGCTCACCCGGTTACACCAAGGGACTGGAAGGTCAACCCAACGAATTGAAGTTGAAATACATTGCCGACAACGAACTGGCAAACCTCAGCGGTCAGGAAGCTGTTGACGCAATGAAGGAAAAAATCAAGCAAAAGGGTAACCTGTTCAACAACATTCAAAGTCAGGGCACTACACCACGTAGACTTACAGACCTGTTGGGATCGTTGTCCGACCTCACAAGCGGTAGCGGCGACAAGGGAACACCCATCATCCTTATTCAGAACTACTTCAAAAACTTTGCTGACTAAAAAAGCAATTTAATTTGTAAAACAAATGCCACAGGGCTCAAAACTGTGGCATTTTTATTTGCATTAAATCATCATATAGACTGTTGCACTTGATTTTTAGTTTAGCTTGTGCGGTAAAATTCACTTTAATTGATATCTACTAAATACAACTCATTGCACTAAACAGCAAATTTTCGGCAACGACTTGCGTTTAAAAACAACTTTAAACGCAAAAACAAACGGGCGACATCTTTGTCGCCCGTTTCTGTGTTGAACTTGTAATTCAATCCCTTTACGCCGCTCAGTTATTTGCAAGGTACTGTTTCAATGCCTTGCTCAATTGGTCAGGGCATGATGTGGGACGTCCGTTACAGCTGATTCCTTCAAGACGGTTGATGGCTTCATGAATTTCCATACCTTCTACCAACTTGCCAATACCTTGAAGATTGCCGTTGCATCCGCCAACGTAACTTACATTGTGCAGTTTGCCGTCCACAACTTCGAAATTGATTTCTCTTGAACAAACTCCGCTTGTCTTGTATTTCATGTTGTATCCTCTTTTAAAAAAAATTACTTGCGACATTGTACAACAACGGGACAGGATTGTCAAGTTGTTGAAACACTGTCGTCTGACATGTACAAAACAGCAAAACAGCGCACCGAATAACTGCACGCTGTTAATTGCACAAAAAACAGCGCACCGAATAACGGCACGCTGTCAATTGCACAAAAATCAAACAATGAGCGGAAGAATGATTGCAAGAATTACTACCAGCAATACAACAAAGTACAGAACCTTCCATACTGTTTGTTTCTTGCTCACATATCTCCAAGCAAGAATAGCAACTACAACAATCATCAACGCACTTGCCAATCCCTGCAAAGCAGAAACAATCTTCAGGTTGACTCCTGCCATAGACAAAATCATTGCAACCAGGTAAATGACAGCTGTTGCTACCAACAACCAGAATGATGCTTTGTTCAGGCTGATACCGAGACCGCCCGATTTACTTTTATTAGCCATATTAAATCCTCCTTAAAGAATTACTTACATTATATACACATTGACAAAAACTTTCAAGTGTTTAAAGGGAAAAATTGTCACATTTTCCACTACGTCACTTCAATTTCGGAGTTACCACAACACGCTTGCCCAAAGCGTTGATGTACTTGTGAAAATCCTCGACACTGATTACAACGGTTGCGGTATTGTCACAAGGATGAAACTTGACGTTGTTGCCGTTCCACACGTCGTAATCGACAATAAGTGTGATGTCATTGCCCTGTTCGTTCAAAAATGCGAAAGGCGACACCGAACCACGGTGCACCTGCAACTTGTCCCACAACACTTCTTCCGTTGCAAATTCGAACTTCTGACACCCTACCAAGGACGCCAATCCACGCATGTCGGCACGTTTGTCGAAGGTCAACACAACAAGGTAGTAGTTGTCGCTTTTCTTGTCCTTTACAAACAATGACTTGCAGGAAATGCAATTGTCAACATGAATGATCTGACGTGATTCTTCCGTAGTAACTACGGCAGGATGACGCAACAGTCGGTAGGAAATACCCAAACTGTCTAAAAAATCGGTAACTTTCTTTATCATGTGTACATTGTAATACTGAAAGGATTTTTTTGCAACTCATTTACAGCGAATACAGGTACATCATCACTCCACAAAAAATAGCATTGGTCAACTGCTGTTGATGTTGTGTAGAGTTTAGCTTTTCTTCTTCGGAAGCATTACTCAGGAATCCGCATTCCACGATAACTGCCACACAACTGCTTTCCCGTGTGATGAAATAATCGCCCGAAAGACTTTCAAGATTTCGACTGTTCAAACGGTTTACATATTGCTGTATGCTGCCTGCAAGCAATTGTCCGTTTTCACTTCCTTTCTGGTAAAATACCTGCGCACCTGTGCGGTAATCTGACGAATACTTGTTCATGTGCACAGATATGACTATGTCGGCTTCGCTTTCGTTGATTATTTCCATGCGCTTGTTCATGTCACGCATCTTGAACCCCTGGGTGGGAAGTCCGTACAATCCGTTTTCGTCCGTTCGTGTGTACACTACGTTAAATCCGCATTGGGAAAACAACTGTCCCAATTGCTTGGAATAAACCAGATTCAAGTGACTTTCCTTTGTCCCGTTTACTCCCGTAACTCCGGCATCGACGCCGCCATGTCCTGCGTCTATTACAACGGTGTAGTCCAACAGAGAAGTAACATTGCCCGATGAAGAAAAGTAAAGGTAAACGGTCAACGTCAACTGCAATGCGCACAGCAACGCCAAAACAACAAATAATTTTCTACTGTTCAGCACAAATAACATTTCCACACCCCAACCAGCTTTTTTCAGCACGATACGACAAAAAACAACACATTTTCGTGCAAAAATACCCCAAGTTATACACTTATCCACAGAGTTATCCACATTTATCCACAATTGTGTGGATAAACTGTTTCACATCGCCCCATGAAACGCACTATAAATGTACACAATTAAAATATGTTTGCTAATTGCCGTGCAGAACGCTTCATCAGTAAAATAATAATGAAATTGTACGCTTTACAGCATTAAAAAGTGACTTTTGAACAATAGTATTTTAAAACTCTTTAACGCAAATTTTTCCATCAATGTACTAAAATGTTGCGGGAAGGTCAACAATTGTACCATTACAAGGAGGACACGATGAACTTTAATCCATTTGCAGAAAAACCTTTAGTTTCAGACAACTTCTACGACTGGAAACAGCTGTCGGTAAAACCCTACAACAAATTTCAGATCGACCCTACCACAAGACTGCGTATAATACTTGCCAACGGTGCCGAATACGAAGCCGTGTGGTTTTCCCACCGCTTCAACCGCCACTGCGACAACAACGACATTCGCCGACAGATTGCACTGTCACGACGTCAGGAACAACAACAGCAAAAGCGCATTGCGGCATTGAAACCCACCAATGAAGATTTGCTTGAACACACAATCGGGTACGAACAACTGGCTGTAGAACTGACGGCAATTTTCGCCCAGCGTGAAACGGACAGTTATGTCAAGCAAGCAATGAACTTCGCCTTGATAGAGGATTTCGACCATCTGTACAGATACGCCAATCTTCTGGACATGGATCAGGGCGTCAAGGTGGAAGATCTTGTGGGAAACTACACAGAAGTAATGCCTGCACGCCCTACCATTTCCGAACACCGCTACCCTACCGATGAAATAAAAAGATTTGTAAACTTTCACAAGTGCGACCAGTTGACTGTCCTTGACAGTTCAATACTTGTGTGTGCCGAACAGCAGACAATGAACTACTACATGAATCAGGCAGCATTTTACCACAACAACCTGGGCAAACAACTGTTTTCGGAAATTGCCATGATTGAAGAACAGCACGTTTCCATGTACGGAAGTTTGCTGGATGTCAACGGATCATGGCTGGAAAAACTGTTGTTGCACGAATACGCTGAGTGCTACATGTACTACTCTCTGTGGCAGGACGAACAGGACAAGCACGTCAAGAAGATATTTGAAGAACACTTCAACACCGAACTGTTACACCTGCATCAGGCTGCCGAAATGCTTGAAAAGTACGAAAAGAAAGAATGGAGACAAATCATTTCCAACGGAAATTTCCCCGAACTGTTGAAATTCGGCACATCAAGCAACATCGATTACGTAAGAAAGATAATCAGCGAAGAAGCCGCCATTACCGAAAACCGTGAGGAATACTCCGAAGTGTCGCAACTGCCTGACGATTCGATGTTTTTCCAATACCAGGAACAGGTAAACCACAACGTCAAGAACGTTGCAAGCCACAACGTCATTGACAAACGTATTGCCGACGAAGGAGAAGACTGGAGACTGCAAAGGCAGATGCACCCACTTGAACCAATGCGTGACAGAACGCATGACAACACACAAGTGGGCAGATAAAACAACCAACTCAATCATTGCAAAATGCAATGACGAACAGACCAAAACTGTAGAAATTCACAACACTACTTTCTCACAAAAACACTGCTACAATAAAAATGCACCGAAATGTACAATTTCGGTGCATTTGGCATTTCTATTCAATTTAACAACACAACTCAATGCTATATTTACTTCTTTGCGTAAATTTTAGCAAGGTTTACCATTACTTCTACCGCCTTGTGCATGTCTTCCAACGGAATGTACTCATATCTGCCGTGGAAGTTGTAGCCGCCTGTAAAGAGGTTAGGACAGGGAAGCCCGTCGAATGACAGTCTTGCGCCGTCCGTTCCGCCACGAATTGGACGTACCAAAGGTTTGACCCCTGCTTGTTCCATTGCAACCAACGCATTGTCAACAAGGTGTTTGTGCTGTTCAATGATTTCCTTCATGTTGTAGTAGCTGTCCGTAATGTCGCACATCACAGTACCTTCGCCGTACTTCTTGTTGAGAAAATCCACACACTGACTAAACAACAACTTTTTAGCTTCAAATTTCTGTCTGTCGTGGTCACGAATGATGTAATTGGCAGTTGCCCTGTCAACAGTGGAATTCATGCTGTCAAGGTGGAAGAATCCTTCGTAACCTTCGGTGTACATGGGATTGTCAAATGCGGGCAACAATCCTTGCAATTCCATCAGTACAAGACCTGCGTTTATCATCTTGCCCTTTGCAGAACCGGGATGCACAGACTTTCCGTTGACTGTCACCTTGACGCCTGCAGCATTGAAGTTTTCGTATTCCAATTCACCCAATTCACCGCCGTCAAGTGTATAAGCGCCGTCGCAGTCAAATCCCTTGATGTCGAAGTGATCCGTTCCTCTGCCCACTTCTTCGTCGGGAGTAAATGCCACCTTGATTGTGGGACGATCAACACCGCTTTCAATAAGAGTGCGCAATCCTTCCATGATTTCGGCAATACCCGCCTTGTCGTCTGCTCCCAACAAAGTTGTGCCGTCGGAGCTGATGATTGTCTTGCCAATGTGGTTTTTCAGTTCGCTAAATTCTTCCGCAGACAATCTTACGCCCTCTTTCAACACAATGTCACTGCCGTCGTAATGGGAAGTGATTACAGGGCAAACATTTGCACCGCTTACCGCACTTGATGTATCCATGTGGGCAATAAATCCCAGTCGGTAACTGCTGTTGCAGTTGGTGGGAAGCGTTGCGTAAACGTATCCGTAGTCGTCCGTCCTGACGTCGGACAGTCCAAGCTCTTTCAGTTCGTCAACCAGAATCACAGCAAGGTTTTTCTGTTTTTCAGTTGAAGGTGATGTTGTTGATTCAGGGTCGGACTGTGTGTCCACCTTTACGTATTTCAAAAATCTTTCCAGTAGCATATCTCAACCTCTTTCTTCATCAATATAGGTAGCGGACAGGTCTGCAATGTGCATCAACAAGGACAATTTAAACTTGTAGAAAGCATCGCTCACAGCGTAACTTCCTCCCAATACCCTGGTGTCGAAGCCGCCCATGTGCCAGTTGATTGCCATGGCTTCTTCGGGAGTTACCCTGATGTACTGACTGAGTATAAATACACTCTTTTCGCCGTGTCCGAAGGGGAACTTTTCGTTGACAATGTAGCGTGGTTTCTTGACCCATTCGTTGCCTTCCTTGACATTGCGCATTTCCACTGCGTAGTAGTTGGTCTTGCACACGTCATGCAACAATCCCACAATCGCCAGCGTTTCATCACTGTAAACCTTGGTGTAATCTTCGCCTACTTCTCTCTTTACAAGATCCACAAGACGTTTGTAGACGTTGACGGAGTGTTGCGCCAAACCGCCCTCACACGCCAAGTGAAATTTAGTACTTGCAGGAGCAGTGAAAAAGTCGCTTTTCTTGAGATATTCCAACAAGGCTTCGGAACCTTCACGCTTTATATACTGGGTGTAAATCTGTTCAAATTGATTCATACTGCACCTCCGTTTTACTAATTGTACCACACAATGCTCAGTATGACAACACAAAAGCCAATAAATTGATTTACACCTTGTTTTTGAGGTTGGCGAAAAACTGTCTGTTGTAAACAACCGACGGATGATGAGGATAGATTTTTTCGGCACGTCTGAAGTAACTGTAGCTTTTTTTCACGTTGCCAAGGTGATAGTGACAAACACACAATTGCATGTAGGGAAGAAAATCACTGTAATCGGTGTTGACAAACCCACCTTCAAGACATACACAACGTGTTGCACATTCCAGCCAGAACAATGCACTGCTGTACTGTTTCTTTTCAACGTAGATGTTGCCAATCTTGTAGCATGCTTCCGAAAGGGGAACAACTGCCAATGTGGACACAAGTGTATCTAGTGCCAACTTGTGTTTTTTCATCAGCACGTAGCAATCGGCAAGCATGATTGTTGCCTGCAATCTGTCCGCATACCATGACTGCATTCGCAGAAATTTTTTGAGCCACGTTGCACTCTGTCTGTATTTCCTGTTGTAAAACAATTCCCTTGCGTAGTAGTAGGTATTTCTTGCGTCAAACACTTCGCCTCCTTCCATTGCACGTGTGTAAATGTCAAGATTTCTTGAACCGTGACTTCCAATAGGTTTGTGCCAGATTTCGAAATCGCAGTACTGTACCTGTCCGAAAGGTACTACCACTTCATGTACACGATTTACCCACACCGCCCTTCCGTCATTGACGAAAATGCGTTCTCTGAAAAAGTAAAACGACGGTACGTTACCACGAAATGAAGTGCAGTATCTTGCCATCACCGTGTCTGGATGTTCCTCCGATTGTTTCCATTCCGAAATCTTTTCCGCATTGGATGCAGTTACAATGTCATCGGCATCCATCCACATTACATATTGCATTGTTGCCTTGCTGAATGCAACGTTGCGTGCCTCCGAAAAGTCGTCGTGCCACTCTGCTGTGTACACATTGTCGGTAAAACGCCTTGCAATCTCAACAGTGCTGTCCGCCGATCCTGTATCCACCACAACTATTTCATCTGCAAATGTAAGACACTTCAACGCACGTTCAAGTACCTTTTCTTCGTTTTTAACAATAAAAGCCACTGTCAATGTTTTCATACAATACATTATGACAACACAACAATCACTGTCACACATATACATGTGCACATGTGTACACTTGCTGATGTTCTCTTGTGTGCAAGTAACACAAAAATACACCACTTCATACATTGTACCAAAAAGCACAAGGAGAACATAGCCATGCAACCAATCAAGGTTGATTTACCCTACCCCTCCAGAGACAGTCTTACATATGACCCGTATTCAGGTAAAATAATTACCTTCGCCTACTCTTCATTAAAAAGCGAATTGACGGCAATACTGCAGTACACCTACCATGCACTGCATTTCAAAGAATTTGACAAGAAGTACGCCGACACAATGGAAGGCATTGCAATCACGGAAATGGAACACCTGTTCATTCTGGGAGAAACCATGCTGAAAACGGGCGTTGACCCACGTTTCGTACAGTACGCCTCATGCAATGCGCCCTACTTCAACACCTGTTCCGTTGCACAATCCACATCACCGCAAAAGATGTTGATGGATGACATTCAAGGTGAACTGGACGCCATTGCCGATTACAAAAAGATGCTGACGTTGCTGAAAAATCAACAGGTGTCGGCAATCATACAACGCATAATACTGGACGAACAACTTCACGTACAAACTTTAAAGGAACTTCTTGAAGGACTTACAAACAGTCAGTACATAGAAAACTCCCCGTACTGAGACGGGGAGTTTTTGAGGGTTTGTTTACTTAAGTTTCCAAAAACATCAAGCAAAGAATCCTGCAAATGTGTAACTTGCAGATGTATTTGCAACTGTCATGATTGTGAAAATCAATGTGTTGACAACTGCGCCCAGCCAAGCGTTTCCTGTACGTTCATACAATCTTCTTGAAAGAATTGTAGCAACTACAAGTACCGGGATGATGGGGAACAATACGATGTAGGACAAGCTCATGTTAGGTTGCCACAACACGCCTGTCGACTTGAATGTACCGTACTGGATGAGCATTACAAGCAGGATACCGAAGACGCTGAACACTGCATTGATTGCAATTGTAGCCCATTCGGGGAGGTTCTTTACCTTGTAGCTCTGGTTCAAAATACTGTTGATTGCGTAGAAGATGAAGAATGCGCAAGCATATCTCAACATAGCAGGCAACATGTAGTAAACGTTGAATACCTTTACGTCAAATGTCCAGAAGCGGAAGTCAACCTTCCAGATATCCCAGTTGATAAATACGATGAGGTACATTACTGCAACGATGATTGCACCCACAAGGACTGTCTTAGCAAAGTTAGCAAGTCCGCCGATCTTAGCAGCTGCAAAAGGATGTTCGTTGTAAAGATGAGCTTCTTCCTTGTACTTGATCTGATTGATGATTGTGTTGATGAGCCAGATTACAAATGTAGCTGCAAGCGCAAACAATCCGCAAACGATAGCCCATGTAGCAACATTACCGGTTGTATCCTGAGGATAGTATGTATTCTGAGTGAAGAACAGCTTGGAAAGGTTTGCCCACTTACCTGCCATGATTGGTTCAATGCTGAATCCACTGAACAATGTAGTAGCAATACCTGCAATCCAGTAAGAAACATGCTTTCTTACACCCTTCAAAGCGGGCAGAATTTCTCTTCTGTCAACGCCTTCTTCATCCTTTCTCTTCAAACCTGCAAAGCAAGGAATTGTCAAAAGAAGGTCAGCCAAAGGCAGTACCAACATGAAGAAACCTACAAGACCCATTGTTGCAAATGCTTCCTTGATCCACCATGTCTGATTTCCTGCTGCGATTGCAGTACGACCTGCAGGTGTACCGAATGCTGTGTAGAAGAATGTAATAAGGTCTGCAGTACTCTTTGTCGAGAAGTGGTTCAAGGGGTGAATTTCGTTTTCTTCGTAAACAGCACGGAATGCCTTGGGTGCTTGTTGACCGAATTCTACGTTTGTAACCTTACCGTCGATATAAACGGCACGGTTTTGAACCTGAATAGCGTCAGCTGTGTTGCCGTAGCCTGTAAGACCTACAAACTGTGCAGCTGCAACTGAGTTGAGGTACTGTCTGGAAATGGACGGAGTGCCGTCAGCCAACTTGCTCTTGAAGAAGAATTCGTCATCGTCAGCTTTCAGAATGCCGACAGACACGCCTTCTGCGTAGCTGGACGGAGATGCGTCGTTAGCCTGAACAAGACCTGCGGCAATGATACCTGTACCGCCTGCCTCACGAGCTACCTTGTCCAACAACAAACCTGCGTTAGTGGCAGAACCACCCATGGAGTGACCGGAAATACCGATACGTGTCTGGTCAACGCAATCCATGTAGTAAAGGAATGCAGCCGCATTGTACATGGAAGCACCGTAAGCACCGCTACCGTAACTTGACGAATAGGACGAAGAAGATACAACAGTGTTGTTACCGTGAGCTTCTCTGTCGATTGCAAGTACTACAAATCCACGTCTTGCAAGATCAACAGCGAAAGGAAGTTGCATTTCTCTGTTGTTGAGGTAACCGTGAGTAAGTACAACAGCCGGTGCCTTGTTGGTAGCTGTTGCCGACTTGGGAACAAACAACAGGCCGCTTTCTACAAAGCCTGTTACTTGTGTAGACTTACCGCCTATTGCAGTAAAGTCTGATGTCAGCAAATCCTCTTTTGCCGTTCCGAGATAGTCACTTGCAGTAACGTCTCTAAGGTCGTAAACCTTTACGCTGTAACCGCTGTTTTGCACCATGTTTCCGAAGAAACTGGACAAAAGGATTACGCCCAGTGCAATTGCCAAGAATATCAAAGAAATCTTGTGCTTCTGCATGTAGTTTTTCATTGTTTTCCTCCCTATGTTTTTTTTATTTCTTTCCCGATAAGCCGATCGGGTAAAGCGCTGTTTTACTGCAATCTTGCCTGACGAACGCTGTGAGCCCAGCCTTCAATCAGCTTCTTGCGATGTTCCTCATCCATGTGAGGCTCAAACTCTCTTTCTGTCTTGATGTTTTGCTTGATGTCGTCAATGTCTGTCCAATAGCCGATATTCAAGCCTGCAAGGTAGCAAGCTCCCAAAGCGGTTGTTTCTATCACACTGGGACGCACCACTCTTGCGTTCAGTATATCTGCCTGGAACTGCATCAAGAAGTTGTTCATGCTTGCGCCGCCGTCAACATTTAAAGATATAACTCTTGTGTTGCTGTCCTTTTCCATTGCGCACACAAGATCGTAAACTTGGTAGTCGATGGATTCCAATGCAGCACGTATGAAATGCTCCTTGGTTGTACCACGTGTCACACCTGTGATAGTACCTCTTGCCTGAGCGTCCCAATAGGGTGCGCCAAGTCCTGTAAAGGACGGAACGATGTACACTCCGTTGGTGTCGGGCACTTTTTCGGCGTAAGTTTCCGTTTCGGCTGCCGTCTTGATCATGCGCATTTCATCACGCAACCACTGATTGACTGCACCGCCGATGAATACGCTTCCTTCCAGTATGTATTGGGGTTTCTGATCGGCAAGGCACGCCGACAATGTTGTTACAAGACCGTTTTTACTCTTTACAGCCGTGTCACCTGTGTTCATCAACAGGAAACAACCAGTGCCGTAGGTGTTCTTGATGTCACCCTTGTTTACGCACAGATGTCCGAACAACGCCGCTTGCTGATCCCCTACCACGCTACAGATGGGTATAGATCTTCCGATAAATGTTTCATCAGTGCATCCGTAGTTGTAGCTACTGGGATGCACTTCGGGCAACATCGATCTGGGGATGTCGAAAAGTTGCAAAAGTTCGTCGTCCCAATCCAAAGTGTGAATGTTGAACAACATTGTACGGCTGGCGTTTGTGTAGTCTGTAGCAAAGATTTTGCCTTTACTGAGCTGCCACATGATGTAGGTATCAACTGTACCGAACATCAACTCTCCTCTTTCGGCACGTTCTCTTGCACCCTTTACATTGTCAAGAATCCACTTGATCTTCGTTGCGGAAAAGTAAGCGTCTATTACAAGACCCGTCTTGTCGTAAATTTTTTCCGCCCAACCCTGCTTTTTCAACTGGTCGCAGTACTCCGCAGTACGTCTGCACTGCCACACAATTGCATTGTAAATAGGCGTACCCGTAACCTTGTCCCACACAAATGTTGTTTCACGTTGGTTGGTGATACCGATTGCGGCAACATCTGCGACGGATACGTTGGCACGAATCAGAGCTTCTACAATTACTCCTACCTGCGAACCCAATATGTCGTGCGGGTCATGTTCCACCCATCCCGACTTGGGGTAAATCTGGGGAAATTCCTGTTGTGCCTTTCCCATGATTTTACCTTGTTTGTCGAAGACGATTGCACGTGAACTTGTTGTGCCCTGGTCAAGAGCAAGAATGTACTTGGTCATGGATTATCTCCCTTTTCTATAAGTAGTTTTACGCTTTTTCTATTTCTTTGGTAGCAATTACGTCCACTCCGCAACCTGCAACGTTGGGGATTACCACATCGCCAATGTGTACGGGAGCTTGCAACTGCACACCTTTAAACTGTTCAAGGCAGTCGAAAATCAGTTGTTTGGGGATTGCCTCTCTTGTCTTGACGGAAACCATCGGGATTGTTCCGCCCATCACACGAACAGAACCTGTCACCATGCGTTTAGGAGCGATGATTTCGTTTTTAGCGTAAATAACACCTCTGGGGCAGGTGTTGCCCGTAACCTTTATATCATTGATATCAGTAGCGTCCACTGTCAGATGACATCCCATGGGACAACTGATACAAATCATTTCTTTAATCATTGTTGACCTCCTTCCAAGGAGATGACAATTTCCTTGGCATTTTTCAGCTGCTTTACCTGGTCGGAATTCAATGTGATGCTTTCCATTTCACCGGGAGCAACTACGGGACGTTTCTTGCCGAACACCTTGACGCCATCGGCAGTAACTGTCAGTTCCACCTTCTTGTAGACATTGCCTACACGCATCTTGAAATTCAACGGTTGGTAGTTGCCGTCACAGTTCAACTTGTGAGGAACGCAATATCTTACGCCCTTGATACACTTGATTGCAACCTGACTGCATTTTTCAGCACCTTCATTGATATATCTTACTGCGCAAGCGCCTGCATTTTCACTTTCTTGAGAAACAAAGTCAACAAGGTCGTGAACGTGAAGCACGTTTCCGCATTGGAAGATACCTTCTACGCTTGTCATCATGGTGTCGTCAACTTCCGCACCGCCTGTTACGGGTGAAAGTTGAACTTGTGCGTTTTTAGCAAGTTCGTTTTCGGGAAGCAGACCTACCGACAACAGCAAAGTGTCGCAAGGAATGTACTGAGAAGTTTCCAGTTTGGGACGAAGTTTTTCGTCAACTTCGGCAATCACAACACCTTCTACCCTGTCTTTACCCTTGATGTCGACAACAGTGTGGCTGAACATCAGAGGAATGTTGAAGTCGTTCAAGCACTGAACGATGTTACGATTGAGACCCGATGAATAGGGCATCAGTTCCACTACCGCCTTGACATGTGCGCCTTCGAAAGTCATACGACGTGCCATGATAAGACCGATGTCGCCCGAACCCAGGATTACAACTTCCTTACCGGGAAGGTAACCTTCGATGTTTACAAGTTTCTGCGCTGTACCTGCGGAAAACACGCCTGCACCACGCATACCTGCAATGTTGATTGCGCCTCTTGGACGTTCACGGCAACCGCATGCAAGAATAATTGCTTTTGCCTTTACTTGTACAAGGCCGTCCATGGCATTGACGTAGGTTACTACCTTGTCATTGGAAATGTCGATTACAGTAGATTGAAGTTTATAGGGAATGTTGCGTTTAAGTACTTCATCAATGTAACGTTGTGCGTATTCGGGACCTGTAAGTTCTTCCTTGAAGGTGTGCAGACCGAAACCGTTGTGGATACATTGATTCAATATTCCGCCCAACTCATGTTCTCTTTCCAAAATGAGTATGTCTTTTTCGCCGCAGTCGTAAGCCGACTTCGCTGCAGCAAGTCCTGCAGGGCCGCCGCCGATTATAACAAGATTTTTTTCAATCATCACTTCGTCCTCCCTTCAACAATGTTGCTGTGTCCGCCGCACTTGGTGATGTCCTGCATGTCCTCATTGAGTTCACGTGCAAGTATCTGCATTACTCTTGCAGTGCAGAAACCTGCCTGACATCTGCCCATACCGGCACGGGTACGACGCTTTACGCCGTCAAGGTCCTTAGCACCTACAGGACGTCTGATTGCTGAAACAATTTCCCCTTCGGTAACAACTTCGCAACGGCAAACGATCTTGCCGAACAACGGATTGGCGTCAATGAGTTTCTGTCTTTCGGTGTTACTCATTGTAGCGAAATGAGGAATACCCTGGCGCTTTTCGATGAAGTTGCTCTTGTTCTTCAGATTGAGTTTGGTTGCAACCTTACCTGCAACGTCAACGGCAATTGCGGGACAAGCCGACAAACCGGGGGATTCGATACCTGCAACGTTGAAAAATCCTTCCACACTGCTTTCGCCGATGATGAAGTCGTCACATTCGGCATGAGCACGCAGACCTGCGAACTGTGTGATGATTGTACGTCTTGACAGTTCGGGAACTGTGAGAGAAGCCTTGTCGAACACGTTGTTGAGTTCTTCTATAGATGTGTTTACATCTTCCTTGTCTTCGGTGTCAACAGCGGTAGGACCGATCAAGATGTTGCCGTGAGTAGTCGGTGTAACAAGTACGCCCTTACCCATCTTGGTGGGAAGTTGGAACAATGTGTGATCTGCAAGGTATCCGCAGGTCTTGTCCATCAGGATGTAATCACCCTTTCTTGCCCACACGTTGATCTTTTCGGGACAAACCATATTGTTGATGTCGTCGGAGTGAACGCCTGCGCAGTTTACAACAACTTTGCCGCTGTAACTTGTGCCGTCTTCACACTTCACTTCGAAACCGCCATCAATCTTGTCGATAGAAACTACATTCTTTAAAAATTCGAACTTGACGCCGTTTGCTGCTGCGTTTTCGGCGTAAGCAATGTTCATTTCGTAAGGCGAAACAATACCGCCCGTTTCAGCAAGCAGACAAGCCACAACCTTGTCGGAAATGTGCGGTTCAAGTTTTCTTGCTTCGTCGCCTGTCAATATGGACAGTTTTTCCACTCCGTTGGCAATGCCCTTGTTGTACAGCGCCTTGAGATCGTCCATCTGAGCCTCATCAAAACACAGTACCATGGATCCGTTACGACGGAAGGGGAAATCCAGAGTTTTGCTGAGTTCGTCAAACATCTTGTTGCCCATGACATTGTACTTAGCCTTGGCGCTGCCTGTTTTAGCGTCGAAACCTGCGTGAACAATGCCGCTGTTCGCCTTGCTTGTTCCTACAGAAACATCGTTGCCCTTTTCAAGAACAACAATATCGGCGTCGAATCTGGACAATTCTCTTGCAATGCCCGATCCGATTACACCACTTCCAATGATAATTACGTCTTTCATTTGACCTCCTACAACAAAAAAAAGCGTCAAACAGCAGAAAAATACGCAGAACAAAACGTTCTACCACTTACTTCCGCCTACTGTCTGACACTCCATTTCTCCTTAGACAATTTAGCTTTATATTTGATTGCGAATTGATTGTAGCAAAAATCAAAAGCAATTTCAATAACTTTAAATTTTTTTTATTATATAAAAATATATCAGTTTTTACCTTTCCATAAAGAAATGTTACTGGTAGAACATGCAAAAGCACCAACGCTGAAGGCTTTGTCTATGTTTTCCTGTGTGCGCAGGAAACCTCCTGCAATGACGTGAACATCCGCACGTTCCTTCATCATCTTGATTGCGTCATAGGCAATGCCCGGCATGAGTTCTACGGCATCGGGACATGTCTTTTCAATGTTGATGAGTGCCAGTTCCATTGACTGAGCGTCCACAAGAAAGACACGAAATACCGTAAACAACCCAAGTTCCCTTGCAATCCTGATTACGTTGTTTTTGGTGGAAATGATTCCGTCAGGCTTGACTTCTCTGCTGATGTACTGCAACGACGCTTCGTCTTTGCCGAATCCCTCAGCAAGATCGATGTGAATGTAAACCTTCTTGCCTGCATTGTGGCAACGCTCCACCATGTGTTTTGCTGTGTTGATGTTGGCTTTTAACAGAAAAATGTGCTGACAAGGACTGGTGAGCGCATCTTCAAACGACTCATCTCCCTTGACAGCAGCGATTACGATTTTTTCTTTACACATATCAATCTCCTTCTACTGATTTTGAGTATAGCACAACGAAGATTCAATTTCAAGTGCAATTTTCAACAATGAACATTACATTTTGTTGATGGTATATATAAAGTAATCAATTTAAATATAGTAAAACAGCGTGAAATCAGATAAAAAGACGCCTTGAACAATGCAAGGCGTCTTATAAATTTCTAAAAATCAGAATTTGTGTTGAGCAATTACACTACCGTCATCCAGTGAAACAAGAGAAATACCGTCTTCATCAGCAACGCAGTAGGACGGAACGCCGTCCTTGGGCAATGCACATGAACCCACATTTACGCATGTCACACCGTTGACATCGGTAAACTTGTTGATGTGGAAGTGTCCGAAGAACATCACGTCGCCCGCACTCAGACAAGGCAGGTTGTCGGTGTTGAAGATGTGTCCGTGAGTAAAGAACAATTTTCTGCCCAATGCCAGCAACATGTTGTTTTGCAGGAAGGTAAAGTTACTGATCATCTGATCTACTTCACTGTCGCAGTTGCCCTTGATGACAATCAACTTGTCTGCAATGCCGTTTAAAATCTCCGCAACCTGCATTGGGGCGTACTGTTCGGGGAAGGGATTACGTGGCCCGTGGTTGTAGATGTCCCCCAACAACACCAGTAAATCTGCATTTTGCTTGTTAAATTGTTCAACAATGCGTTGTGCCGCATGTGCTGAACCGTGTATGTCTGTTGCAATAAAAATTCTCATATAAATACCTCTTTACAGGTATTGTATCACAACCTATAGCATTTGTTCAAGTGAAAATCAACCCTTGAAATCGCCACCGCCCAGAAATTCCTTTACCAAAGAGTTGGCGGGAACAAGGTCTTCGGGTATTTCACGGAAGTTTTTAAGAATGTCCATCAGGCGCTTTGCCTCAGCGTATTCGGGAACATCGTTGGTGATTTCCGACAGCAAATTCATTGCCTTGTGTTTCAATACGGCAAGTTCGTAAATCAACGAAGTGTTGAAGATACTGTCTGCCTGTTCCTGGAAGGGGAAGATGTTCTTTTCCTCACCCTTGTTAACGTTGGGCCATGTCTTGATTGTGTTTTGCGCACTGTACGCCCTGAACTGATGGTCACGTACAATACGACGCACAAAACGTGTGTCCGTTGTGGAAATGCGGTTGAACGCATCGATATTCAATACCGTCAATGCACTGATGTACACCTTGTACTTGCGATCCATTGGAATTTCGGAAGTCAACCTGTCGTTCAGACAGTGGATGCCTTCTATTACAAGGATTTCGTCATCGGCAAGACGTGTCTTTGTTCCGTCGTAAATCTTCTTGCCCTGAGCAAAGTCGAATGTTGGCATTTCCACTTCCTGACCATCCAAAAGCGCAAGCAGTTGCTTGTTGAACAACTTGGTGTCAATTGCTTCAAGACATTCAAAGTCCGGTTCGCCCTTTTCGTTCAAGGGTGTTTGTCCACGGTCAACGAAGTAGTTGTCAACGGAAATGGTTACAGGTTTCAGACCGTTCAGACGCAACTGGATGCCCAGTCTTTGGGCAAATGTAGTCTTGCCTGATGAGGACGGACCGGCAATAAGCACCATCTTGACGCCCTTGCGACCGGCAATCTTGTCGGCAATGTTGGCAATCTTCTTCTCATGCAATGCTTCGGAAAGCAATATCAACTGACGAACGTTTCCGCTTTCGATGACTGTGTTGAGCTTGTGAATTGTGCCGACATTCAGGATCTTGTAAATTGTTTCGTATTCTTCCAACGCCCATTGCAGTTTCTTGGTTTCCTTGAATGCAGGCAAAACGGTCACGTTGTCAGAGCTGGGGTATCTGAGCAGAAATCCCTTGCCGTACTTGATGAGATCGAAAATCTTGGTTACGCCTGTGCGTGTTGCAATGGTTTCGTAGAAGTAGTTGTAGTAATCTTCACAGTAGTACATCTTGATGGTTTCGTTTTCCACCACGTCCAACTGTAACCTGCCCTTGGAAGTGCGTTCGTTGTTGAAAAACTCCGTAGCTTCTTCCCTGGTCATCACTACCTTGTCAATGGGTAAATCCTGATCGATTATTTCCTGCATGCGTGACTTGACATTGGACAACATTTCATCCGTCACTTCCATGTTGTCCAGGGTGCAGTACATTGCATTGGACAATTGGTAGTCAACAGTCAGTCTTGCCCTGCGGTAGGTTTCGAAAAATGCCTTGCTCATTATGTAAGTCAATGTAGCACGGTAAATCTTCATGCCTTCCTTACAGTTGATGTCAATCAGTTCCACAACGTCGTTGTCCGACATTTCGTCATTGAGGTTGCGGTAAGTGTTGTTTACCTTTGCTCCGACAACGGGGAACTTGCTTTGCAAAATCTGTTCACTGAATTTTTGTGAAATCTTCATATTCTCCTTCCTTTTCGCCGCACGACAAAAATCCAAATTGTGATTGAACGCAACTTGGTTTGCAAAAATATTCGACTTATCCCTCCGTCGTCGCCATTTTCGTAAACTTAAACATGCGACTGTATAGATATTTACCCCTAAATTGTAGCACAGTGACCAGTAAAAGTCAATAGTGAATTTGATTAGCGCATTGACGACAGCCCCCGAAAATCCCCACAAAATGACGAAACGCCCCGACTAAACCGTCGAGGCGTTTTTGTTAGTGGTTTTTATTTAAATGTAATTGAATTAAACAATATCAAAGAGCCACTTTCTTTTGTGCGATTGGCAAACCGTTTTCGTCGTAAATTGTAATCATTGCACTGTTCACATCAACTATTGCTGGGGTGTCAGTATTGTCAATAAACTTATAGAAATCATTTTCGAAATCGAAAACATAGTAAATTGTACCATTGTTTTCAACGACACAGAATCTTGCACCGTCTTCAAGGTAAACTTGAATTGCGTTTTCTTCATCGAATGTATAGGAAGGATCGATTTCCTTGTATTGTTCAACAGTTGCCATCTTACCGTCTTTATAGTTCAAAATTGACTTAGTTCCGTCAAATGTCAAGCTACCCAAATCTATACCGAATCTATAAGATGAATTTTCGCTACCGGGTGCAATAAGTCTAGTTCCACCGGTAAGTGTAAGCACATACTTTTGTACCCCTGTTGCGGAAGGTTTTGTAATAGCAAGTCTTCCGTCACTTTCCTTAGAAATATTCAATGAACTATCACTAAGGTGCTTAACATTACCAAGGTCGGAAGCTTCATCAAGACTAAAATATTGGCTATTTTTTGGCTCAGTTGTATTTGTGCTAGCTGCAAAAAGAGGTTGTCTATTTGTGCCAAACATATTTCCTGCGTTTCTAACATTTACGATTGTAAACTTAGGTAAGCCATACAAAGTCTTATCCAATCCAGCAGGATTACCCAAAGCAAGACTTACATCTTCACCGTAATACGTGCCATGATATGTAGAGTCGACAAGATTTACTGTCACATAGTTTATGTTACCGCCGAAGAAAACAGCATTGTAGCTTACACCGACAATATCAACATATACGTCACAATTCTTTACAGTAAGTTCGTTGTGCAAACCGTTCGACAAAACAACCCAATTATCCTCTACATAACTATATCCTGCTGTTGCATATACAATACCTTCATTTTGTCCAAGTTGAACTGCTTGTGCACCTTCAACAGCATAATAGTCAACATTGTCTAACAAAACAGTGTTTTTAACACCAAGTTTTACACCGCTACACAAGAAAATATTTTTATCAGCTATGTAGTAATTCAAATTCTTAATTACCACATCATGTGAAGCGTCCGCAAAAATAAAACTTAATTTAGTGTTTGCAATGAGATTATATGAACCACCGTCCAATGTTCCACAAAAATATGCACTTACCCATTTTTCGTCAGCACCGAAACTAACTTCCGACAAGTCAATATTCGCTGTCATTTTAAAGTTATATGGCGAGCCTTTACTCATGCTATCGCTAAACTGTCCAATATTTGCAAACTGCTTAGCTGTTTCGATAAGGTAAGGACTTGCTTCTGTACCAAGACCACCTGCAAACATGTTGAGGTCGTCTTCGGCTACAGCGTCAGTGCTTACGTTAGCGTCACCTGTAACTACACTTTCAAGATTGCTTGCTACTGTTGAATCAGTTGCTGCAACTGTTGTGCTGTTACCGGAGTTGTTTTCAATTTTTACAACTTTGTCCAATGTTGTTCCTGTCAAAGAGTCACTTGTTGTTGTAACAACTACTGTTGCAACTTCCGACTTGTTTTCCAACACTACACGACCATAACCCAACTTCATGTTTCCAAGGATTGTGCCATATTCGTGGTAAGAATTGTTAGCAACTGCTTGTACATCTGCTGTTACAAGACTGCCGTAGTGAGAAACTGTGTCTTGCGAACCGTTGACTGTCAGTTCGCCACCATTTGTACGGAAGATTACATTTTGCGCTGTTGCACTTGCTCCATTGTTAGCGTAGCTGATTGAAACGTTGCTGTTGTTACCAACGTCAACACCTGTTGATACTGACAATGCTTCGGTCAATACTGATTCGTCTACTTCATCTGCAAGGTAGTAGCTGTACTTACCTGTGGAAACTTTTCCAAGATCACTTGTGATCTTCCAGTAGGTGTAACCAAGTTCGGCTGTTGTAGCGTCATCCTTCAAAACAAATGTTCCTTCACTGTCAACCAATACGAAACGATTTGAAGTCTGTTCCCACAAGATGTCGCCTGTAGATCTTGGTGTGAGCTTTTCTACCGTGTAGCCTTGTTCGGCAACTGCTGTCAATGCGTCATGCATTGTTTGAGGCTTGCCTTCGGTTGTTTCGGCAATGATCAAAGCTTCGTTGAGATTACGTACCAACACTGTGTCATTGGACACGTTGGCCTTTTCAATTAAATTACTAAATGTAGGTATCAACACTGCTGCGAGTATTGCCACTACTGCAATTACAATTACCAATTCGGTAATGGTAAATGCTCGCTTCATATTTTTGTTCATGAAAACACTCATCCTCCTGATTTTTTTAATACATAAAGTATACCCCTCCCCACGCCATTTTGTCAATATCTGAGCCGAAAAAAATAAAGAGTTTTTTTCGCTTTTCGCCCATGTCTTGGGGTTTTTGGACAAAATAGAGACACCTACTGTCACCACCGTCGCAACTGTGTTCAGGCAAACGGTTTTCTGTGTAAGGCGAAAGGAAGGCACAAGCGAAGTGATGAAGTAAATTCACCTTCCGTCGGACAAATAAAAAAGGTGGCAAGCATGTTAGCTTGCCACCCCTTGGTGCTGGCGAGAGGAATCGAACCTCCGACCCATTGATTACGAATCAATTGCTCTACCGACTGAGCCACGCCAGCACAACTTCGTGCCTGTCTAGTATACCAAATTGTTTGTAAAAAGTCAAAAAGATTGTAACATTTTTTACAATTTCAGTCCAATTGTCGGGCACGCAATTGCTTGAGATACCTTTTCGCCTGCCTTGGATGAGTAAATGTAATTACTTCAAGATGATCCTTGTTACACTCTAACTGACTGACAAGGTAGGGTCTGACGTCCCTTCTGAAATTTTTTATGTAGTTGATGAAGTAACTGTCAAGTTGTTCCTTGCAACCGTCGGCAATGTCGAAACGCTGTTTGCCGCCAAAACGTATCCTGCGAATCAACGCACGCCACATGGAAATGCGTCTGGGGTAATCGAGAAAATACACCAATGTGGCACGTTCAATGCGTTCGGCAACGTGGCTGCGCCACATTCCGTCCACAATCCACTTGTCACCCGAAATGATGTCGTCGTGTATCTTGCGTCTTTCTTCGTACTCCATCATCTGCCAGTTGGGTAGCCACAGCAATTTGTCAAGGTGCACTACTTCACGCTCAAGAATTTCGCCCAGTTCTACCGCAAATGTGGTCTTGCCACTGCCCGGACAACCTACAATCATGATTCTGTCACAGTTCATCTGTGGGAGTACTCCTTCAATGTGCGTTGCTTGTCACGTTCAAGATCCTTTTCCATAATTGATTGTTTCTTGTCGTACAAGTGCTTGCCCTTGACAAGTGCAACTTCCACCTTGACAAGGCTTTGCTTGAAGTACATTTTGAGCGGAACAAGCGAGTAGCCCTTTTCACGCACCTTGCCCAACAGTCGCATGGTTTCACGTTTGTGAGCAAGCAGACGTCTGTCACGTCTGCCGTCAACGTTACTGAAACTGCCCTTGTCGTAGTTCTTGATGTAGCAATTGTGCAACAACAGTTGTCCGTCATCTACCGAACAGTAGCTGTCGCCAAGATTGACTTGTCCTGTGCGGACGGACTTGACCTCGCACCCTACAAGATTTATACCACATTCCAACTTCTCGATTACTGTGTAGTCGTGAAGTGCCTTTCTGTTTAGTACTACCGGATTACTCATACTTGCTCCCCGAATAAATCTACTGATATGATATTACCACATTGACTGTTTTTGTCAACTGTAGATGGAAAAAAGTAACTTCAATTTACTGTTGAACCAAGCCGAAGTAAATCTTGGTCGCCGTCATGTTGACGGACAGCACCTCAATTTTAACGGCATTTCCCAAGTGGTAGGTCACGTTGTCGTTGTACAACTTGAAACGCTGTGCATCGAAAATGAGGTCGTGCTCAGGAAGTTCCGCACGTTCGATAAACCCTTCAACGGTATTGGGAACCTGTACAAACAGACCGTTTTCCGTCACACCGCTGATACGTCCTTCAAACTGCTGACCTACAAGACGTGTACAGTACCTGCATTTCAACATGTCGTCCGCCTTGCGCTCCGCTTCCATTGATTGCTTTTCCTTCAAACTGGATTGCTTTGCACAATCGTTTGTCATTTCTTCGTACGCCAGCACTGCCTTGTCGGTCATCTTGCTGTCAAGTATCGTCTTGACAATGCGGTGAACAACAAGGTCGGGATATCTTCGTATCGGCGATGTAAAGTGACAGTAACACGTGCTGTTCAACCCGAAGTGTCCCAGATTCAACACGCTGTATCTTGCCTTTTGCATGGTTCTGAGCATTACGTCACTGACAAGATTTCCGTAAGGCGTAAGACGTGCCTGTTCAAGTGCCTTTTGCAACGAAAGCACATGGACGTCCTGCGTTTCATGAATGTTTATTCCCAATCCGCCAAGCAGCTCTAGCAACAATGCAAGTTTTTCCTGGTCGGGTTTTTCGTGGATACGGTACACCATCGGGTAACCGCAATTGAACACAAATTCCGCAACAGTTTCATTTGCACTGATCATGAACTGTTCGATCAGCCTGTGTGCGAACAGTCTTTCGTAGGGCTTGATGTCCACCACGTCGTCGTTGTCAATTACAAACTTGACTTCCTTACTGTCGAAATCTATGTTACCTTTACTGTTTCGGCGATCGATCAACAATTGTGCAAGACGTTGCATTGTCTTGAGATCGTCCACGATGTCGGCGTACTGTCTTACGCTTTCCCTGTCGCCGTCCAGTATATCCTGCACCTTTCGGTATGTCATGCGGTGTTTACTGTTGATGACGCTTTTAGTCAATCGGAAGTCAACAATTTCGCTGCCTTGAAACACCATGATACATGAAAGCGTCAGTCTGTCCACACCTTCGTGCAGTGAACACACTCCGTTGCTCAACACCTTGGGTAGCATTGCGTACACTCTGTCTGGGAAATACACGCTTGTTCCCCTTTGAAATGCTTCCTTGTCCACGGGATCAGCCGGTCTTACGTAATGTGAAACGTCGGCAATGTGTACGCCCAGTTCAATCTTGCCGTCCGAAAGAGTCCTGACGGAAATTGCGTCGTCAAGATCCTTAGCGTCTTCGCCGTCAATGGTAAACACCGTAAGGTTTCTAAAATCTTCCCTGTCGGGATACTGTTCGCCCGCCTTGGGTTCGACAATCTTAGAAATGTGTTTTTCCACCTGTTCGGGATAGCTGTGAGTCAATCCGTAGCTGACTGCCACGCTTTCCATGTCCGTTGACACACCGCTTGCGCCCAACACCTTGATTACTTCCCCTTCAGGATTCAGTCTGCCGTCTTCGGGGTACACGGTAATGCTGACTACTACCTTGTCGCCCTCCTTGGCATTTAAATTCTTGCGGGGCGGAATGAACACGTCACGGCTGAACTTCTTGTCATCGGCAATGACAAATCTTGCGCCGTTACCCACAGTATATGTTCCCACAAGCTGAGGCATTCCACGTTCGATGATTTTCACCACTTCCACTTCGTCCTTGGTGTCGGGAATGGGTCGTGCCAGAACCTTGTCACGATGTAATGCTCCGTGCAGTCGGTGAGGGGCAATGAATCGGTCTTCCCCTTCGCCGTCGTCGGGTATTAAAAACGCAAATCCTCTTGCGTTGCCGTCAACCCTGCCCACAATGAAGTCATCTGCCTTGCTCAGGCGGTAACGTGCATTGCGTTTGTCGAATGTCAGCAAGCCTTCCTTTACCATGAAATCCAATGTGTCGCCCACAGCGTCCTTTTCCCAACGGGTGCTAGCGCCTGCAAGCTGAAATATCTGCTTGCGCGAAAGGTAGGTCGCCTTGCTGTCTGTAATTAGTTGTAAAAGTTTAGAATTTAAATTCATAGTTACTACAATATTGCCCAAAATTGCCCGATGTAATGCACACAAAAATAAAAGGCGATCAACATTAAGTCGATCGCCTGAAATTTTTACTAAAAATCAACCAAGTACCGCTGTCAATACAAGGAATGCAATTGCTACAACAGCCATTACGATTGCTGCAACGTAGGTCCAAACCTTCAATACATGTTCCTTTCTTTGAGATGCGTTCTTGCCGTAGTAAGAATCGTTGTCAGATCTTGAACCTGTCATAGCTTCCATGCCGTCGGAGTTACCCGATTGCTTCAACACAACAATGATGATGAACAGTG
>DVLO01000008.1 GCA_018715495.1 Candidatus Limihabitans stercoravium
GTACATAGCCTACTATAACAATGAAAGAATATCCATAAAACTAAAAGGACTGAGTCCGGTACAGTACCGAACTCAGTCGCAAGTAACAATTTAATTATTTAATTTTTGTCCAACTTTTGGGGTACACCCCATTACTTGTTTCGGTGCGTTTTTCTTTTGCTTATACTTTCGGGTTTAAATCTATTGACTGTAAACCTGGTCAGTCAATATCACGGACGTATTGAAGGTAATTCAAGTTGGTAAATCCCAATCTTTCGTACAGTGAAATGGCACGTGTGTTGTTGGGCTCAACTTCCAGACGGAATCTCTTGGCGGCAGGGTAGTTGTCAAAGACAAATTGGAAATACTGTTTTCCCAGTCCGCAACTGCGGTACTGTTCACGGACGTACAGTTCTTCCAACCACACAACCTGTCCGCCCACTTCGTTGCTGTATGTCAGGGCTACCAAACCGTATCCCACAACAGACTGCTCATATTCAAGAATGAACAATTCGGTATAAGGACTGCCAGCGTCCAGTTGGTCAAGAGTATTTGAAAAGTACTGTGTATCTACATTGTGCAGCACGGCAGGGCTGTTGTAAAATTCTACAAACATTTCATATACAGTCTGTCTGTCCTGCGGTGTGTAACGTCGTATCATGATTGTCTCCTCACATTCAATTTTACTCATTGTAGCAGATGTCATTGGAAAATTCAACCGAAAGCGGTTTTGTGTAACAAAAAGGAAAATATTTCATTTTTATAAAAACATCTTTTATTTTTTCTTTTGCTGTGGTAATATTAAAAAAAAAGGGAGTTCAGTCCCAAGTATCAAAGAAGGAGATATACCATGGCTAAAAGAAAGTCTAAAAGCAAGAATCATCTGATTTTTACAGCAGTAGCATGTTTGTTCGGTTTGGCAGCAGTGTTGATGATGTTTGCTCCTGCCGTTGTAATCCCTGACACAGATTCAAGTTTTACCGGTGTTCAGACGGCGTTTGGTTACAGTAAAACATTGTTAGGACAGGAAATCCCCATTCTTGAAGTGAACATTCTTGCCCTTGTTGCGTATATGTTGCCCATTGCCGGAATCATTGTGCTTGCAATTTCGGGAAGATCATCTATGCTGAGTTTTATAGGGGCGGCAGTGTTCATTGCTTCCGGAGTGTGCGCATTTCTTATGGTGGAAACATTCCCCAAGACATTGATCGGCAGTGACTATGTTGACACTACAGGTGTTTGGGGATTGGGAATCGGTGCAATTTTGTCAGGTGCATTCTCCTGTTTGGCAGGACTTGTCAGCATCGGTAAAGTAGTAGTTAAGTAAGGCGTTCAACGGTGAAGGTGGATGCCTCACCGTCAGTATTCTTCTCTTGGAGAGCGCAGGTCACATGAGTGGCCTGCGTTTTCTTTTGTATTTATGACACCATTGTGTATCAAATTTAAGACATTTAAGTAAAGCAAGACACTGTTTTGATTGTCATACAAATGTTGTTTATTTACAAATTTTGACATCAAATTGTGTCTTTGTTTCCAAGGCAAGGCTGTTTACAGCAAATTTTCAATTGCAATTAATGTGTTAATGTGGTATAATTTCCCCACTACACAGCAACATAAGGAGAGTATATGAAGTACGATTATCTTATTGTGGGTGCTGGATTGTACGGTTGTGTGTTTGCCCGTGAGGCAACAGACGCCGGCAAGAAATGTCTGGTGATAGACCGCCGTCCTCACATTGGCGGAAATGTCTACACCGAAAGTGTTGAAGGAATCAACGTACATGTGTACGGAGCTCACATTTTCCACACAAGCAACGTGGAAGTGTGGAAGTACATCAACAGGTTTGGCGAATTTAACAATTATATAAACAGTCCTGTTGCTCTGTACAAGGGTCAGCTGTACAACATGCCATTCAACATGAACACGTTTACCCGACTGTGGAAAGACGTGTTGACACCGGCACAGGCTAAGGCACGAATTGAAGAACAACGCAAAAGGGAAAACATCGGCACGCCCTCTAACCTTGAGGAACAGGCTTTAAGTCTTGTGGGACGGGACGTGTACGAAACTCTTGTCAAGGGTTACACTGAAAAGCAATGGGGAAGACAATGTAAGGATTTGCCAGCTTTCATCATCAAGAGATTGCCTTTGAGATTTACTTTCGACAACAATTATTTCAATGATCGTTACCAAGGTATACCGATTGGCGGATATACCAAGCTCATTGAGAATATGCTAGAAGGTGTAGATGTAATGCTCAACACCGACTACAAGGATGTGTGCGACAAGGGGCTTGCCGCCAAGGTAGTGTACACTGGTGCAATTGACCAGTACTTCGATTACTGTCTCGGCGAACTGCAGTATCGTAGCGTAAGGTTTGAGCGAGAGGTGCTGGATACTGACAATTACCAGGGCAATGCGGTTGTCAACTACACCGAAGCGGAAGTGCCTTACACCCGCATCATCGAACACAAGCATTTTGAATTCGGAACACAGCCCAAGACGGTAATTTCAAGGGAATACCCGTCGGAATGGCACAAGGGTGAAGAACCCTACTATCCTGTCAATGACGAAAGAAACAGCAGACTGTTCAATCAGTACAGACAGATGGCAGACAGTCTTGACAATGTAATTTTCGGAGGAAGATTGGGTAACTATACATATTACGACATGGACAAGGTAATTGCTGCAGCGTTAAAGGACGTAGCACAGGAATTGTCTGCAAAATAATCTAAAAGGGGAAGTCTGTTGCGCCTACTTGCACGGCGAAGAACTTATGAAGGAAAACAAAGATTTACAGCAACCTACATCTGACAAAGAAGAATCTTCACGCAAAAAAAAGTCAATTGATCCATCAACAGTAGAAATACTGGAAAATGTCACAGTGGTCGAACCCAAGAAGAAAAAGTACGGCTGGGTGGGATCTGTTTTGCTGTTGGCATTGATTGCTTTTGGTATCTACATCATGGTACAGCTTGCCATGACTATAGGCGAAGGTGAAATTCAGTCTCTTGACAGCATTATACAAAACGCCAACTGGACATTCGTTGCTATAGCGGTGGGAATGTTGTTGTTGGCGATTGTTGCCGATTCGCTCAAGTACGCAGTCATTACTGATACTGTTATAGGCAAGGCAAATCTTCTTACAAGTACCAAGGTGGCAATGTTGGGAAGATACTACGACAACATCACACCCTTTGCATCAGGCGGTCAGCCAATGCAGATTTATTATCTGCACAAGAAAGGCTATTCTGCAGGACAATCTACGGCTATTGTATTCATCAAGTACTTTGTAAATATGCTCTGCTGGATGTTTATTTGTATTTTGCTCATGGCAACTCAGTCAGGGGCACTCAATCAATACGTGACCAATGAGGCAACACGTAAGTTGTTTTTAGTCGCAGGTTGGATTGGTGTTGCAGTAAACTCTGCCGTCCCCGTGATGATAATTTTGTTTGTTATATTCCCAAGACTGACAACCAAGGTTGTATCGGCATGTATCTGGCTGTTAAATAAGATGCGTATTGTAAAAGACAAAGAGAAAACCATGAATAAGGCACGCCGTGCTGTGGACGAATTTTGTTTGGCATTCAAGATCATGTCGCAAAACCCATGGAAGTTTTTCTTGCTGATTTGCCTGTGCATATTGGAACCGTTGATTTCCATGTCGCTGCCGTACGTCGTAATGGTGGCGTTGGGCGGTACAACAGATATCAGCTGGGTAACTTTGTTGGCTGTAATGACGCTGAACGTTTACGCAACAATGAGTGTTGCCATCATTCCCACACCCGGCAACAGCGGCTTTGCGGAAAATGCAGTGTTGCTTGCTTTTGCCAACATTGCGTCAACTGTGGCATTCTGGGTAGTATTTGTATGGAGATTCTTTACCTACTACATCTACATTCTGATAGGAATGGCGCTGACATTGTTTGATGTCATACGCAAGGCTGTAAGACGAAGGAGGAAACTGTAGTTTACAGAAAGTGAGAATTTATGAGAAAAAATATACTGTTGTCATTGGATGCCTGGTATCCTCAGATATCAGGTCCCAATGTCGTTGTTACTAATTACAAGAAGTATCTTGAACAAAACAATGAATGCAAATTGCTTGTACCAAAGTACAGCAAGAAACTGTCTGCCGAAGCACTGGAAAAAACAGGTGTGGAAGTAGAACACATCAAGTCGGTAAGCGTAGTGTTTGGCGGATACCGCAACACCTTGCCGCTGTTGGACAAGAGGGCGCTGGAACTTGCCAACGAAAGTGTTGACATTTATCACAGTCACTCGCCCTTTGGTCTGGGACACTTCTTCGCAACTCAAGCGGAAAAGTACAACAAGCCCTCCATACTTACAATGCACACCAAGTATCAGGATGACTTCATGCGTTGCACCAAGAGTAAGGTCTTGACGGAGTTCATGATGCAACGAATGATGAAGGTCATTGATGAAACGGACTACGTCTGGACGGTCAGCGACGGTGCTGAAAAGATGCTCAGAGACTACGGTTACACAGGAGATGTAACAGTAATCCGCAACGGAACTGACATGACGTTACCCCAAAATCCCGAACAGCTCATTGACCGTGTGAACAGAGAATACAATCTCACCGATGAAGAAAATGTTTTGCTTTTTGTCGGACGTATCGTTTGTACTAAAAACCTTCCCTTTGTATTCGACGCATTGAGATACATCAAGCAACGCCGTGTGCCCTTCAAGATGTTGATTGTAGGGGACGGCGAAGAACGCAAGAATTACCAGAAACTCATTGAAGAATGGGGATTGGAAAACAACGTCATTTTCACCGGTGCTATCTACGACAGAGAGTATTTGAAGGCGTTTTATCTTCGTGCCGATCTGTTTGTATTCCCATCGGAATACGACACGGCATCTCTTTGTCCGCTTGAAGCGGCAACCTTTTCATTGCCCACGCTGTTGTTGAAGGATTGCCCTACAGCTGAAACAATCAAGAACGATTTTTCCGGTTACGAAGAAAAAGACAGTTCGAAATTGTGGGCTGAACGTATTGTCGACATTCTTTCCGACAAAACCAAGCTCAAGGAAGTGGGAAGCAATGCCCGTAAATTCGTCTACCGCAGCTGGGAAGATGTTGTAAAAGAAGTTGAAAGCAACTACGACAGCATATTGGAACGTTGGCGTTGGTAATCCGATGCGGGGGTATCAGTGCTGTTGACAATGTTGTGTGCCGGCGATTTCCGTTACTTCCGATAAACCGATTGTGAACATTCGCAATCAACATTCAGGCGGGACGGAGATGATTACAGATTGATCCCACACTCACATTTTGATTAAAGAAATTGAGTTTAAAGGACACGTTTGTTGTTTAAAACGTGTCCTTTTTCGTGTTTTAATGTGGTTGCAATGTGGTTTTTGAATGTTTCATTTAAATACCCTGCGGGATTTATATACTGTGTATGCTTTTTTGCCTTTAAGTTTTCTGTTACACTCAAAATATGAGTGAACAACCGCCAAAGTTTTTCATTTCAGATGTTTTAACTTCGTAGTTGTGGTATAATTTTTATAGTGACGTGCGGAGTGATTCTGCATGTGAAATTTTAAGGGGGATACTATGTCCAAAGCAGTAGCAAGCAGCCTGTCGGCAGAAGACAGGCAATTTAACAGAAACAAGTGGCTGTTCAGCGTCAGCGGAATAGGACGTGACATGTCTTATCAACTGATTGCTTCATTCTTGTTGGTGTACATACAGTTTGGTGCAACGTTGAACGTTGCTCAATTTACAACAATCAGCCTTATCATCGGTATTGCAGGAAGAATCTGGGATGCTGTCAATGACCCCATGATGGGTGCAATCATCGAAGGTACTCACATGAAGTGGGGCAAGTTCAAACCATGGATATTGATTGGTGCGGTAACCTGCGGTGCAGTAATCATCTCAATGTTCAACATTCCCGTCAGTGTCAGCGGTTGGAACTTTGTTGTGTTGATGTCGGTTCTTTACCTGTTGTGGGAAACGACATTTACCATGAATGATATCGGTTACTGGTCAATGCTTGCAAGTTTGTCAAGCAAGAAGGAACAGCGCAACAGCATCACAATGCTGACAGTAATGTTTGCAGCTCTTGGTGCATTCATTGGTCAGGGCGGTATTTCCTTCCTTTACCCGGGTAACGTAAGACAGGCGTTCAGCTGGATTTCCATTGCTGTGGTTGTGATATTTGTTGCAATGCAGGCAATGACGGCAATTTTTGTCAAGGAACGTCCACGTGCCGAAGCGGAACAACAAACCAAGGTTTCTTTGAAACACATGTGGAATACCATCAGGAAGAACGATCAGGTGCTGTGGATGACTCTTGTAATGTTGTTCTACAACATCGGAAGTTCGTTGCTTGTTGCATTGGCGTACAACCTGTACTACATTGAAATCGGTTACGACGGTCAGACAATCATCTTCATTGCTATATTCGGTATAGTCAACATTTTCGCCAACTTGATGTATCCTGCATTGGAAAAGAGGTTTACACGTAAAAAGTTGCAGAACGCAAGTATCATTGTTACAAGTATCGGTTACATTGGTATTGCTTTGCTTGGATGGACAAATATCCTTCCTTTCGAACTGTGGACGTTGTCATTGTTCGGAGTACTGGTATTCGGCGGACAGGCAATCTACTACGTTGCATGTATCATCAACATGACTAACTGCGTTGAATACAATGAATACAAGCGTGGAGAGCGCAATGAAGCGGTCATTTCCACATTGCGTCCCTTCATGGCTAAATTTGCCGACGCAATGAAATACGGTATCGTAACGCTTGTTCTTGCAGTGTCAGGTGTTTTCCTGTTGTCGCAAAACATCTCTACAATGGAAACACAGAAAAACTACTTTGCACGCATGGAAGATTACACCGAAAAACAAAACTACATTACGGCAGTACAGGGATATCTCAACGGTTACGACCTTGATCCCGAAGCGGCAGATTACGCCGAACAGATTGCGGAAATCAACAAACTGCTTCAACAAGACGATGTGTTGTCCAAGTACCAGATTCAGGCGGAATACCTTGACGCTCTGGGCGACGTGCGTGTAGCCGTAGACGGAACAATCAGCACAACGTTGAGAGAATTTGACGCAACTCTTGTCACACAGGACAACTTCAACAAGGTAACACTGGAAATCACGGGACAGGACTTCAATGCCGCAAACGAAAACTTTGCGGAAAAGGGAACGCTTGGTATGAGACTGTGGTTGCGTGCATGTGTTTCGGTAGTGCCAATGTTGTTGCTGGTTGCTTCACTGATCATACAGAACAAGAAGTTCATCATCGACGAAAAGTACTACGATATGATGTTGGAAGAAATTTCCAAGCGCAACGAAGGTCAGCAAGCCTGATACCGTGTAAACGGAGAAAAGAATATGATTTGACACCCCTGAAAGTGTCATTGAACTAATGAAAAAACACCCTTGACAACACAGTCAAGGGTGTTTTGATTTTCAACAAATTTTGACTTACTTTTATTTATAACGTCACTGCGTTGATTGGCTGGTAATCGTTGTCTTGTGGAACCATCGACAGTGTGATTGTTCCGTCGGCATCTATTTCTATCAGACGTCCGCCACGTTGGGCTGTCTTTTTTGCAATGCCGGGGTAGGCAATGCAGTCAATGGACATCCCGTAACAGAGTGCAACGCCCTTATACTTTATTGCCCAGTTGTTGGTGTGGTCATGTCCGCAGAATACCGCCTTGGTACTGCCGTGTTTTACTATTTCGTCAAACAGTCCGTTGGAAGTGCTTGCGGAAGCAACTCTTTTATCTGTTGTTCCGTTCAATAATTCTGCTTCGCCGTTTTTGTAAAGTTTCAGTGCGTTGTCGTATTCTTTGAGCGGAACATGTGTAAACAACAGTGACTGTGTGTTGAGTTGTGTTACCGTTTTACTGTACCAACTAACCTGACTGTCACTGAATGTGGCGTACTTGAAGGGGAATAAGTCGTATCCCAGACAGTCAAGCATGATGAGCGCTGTGTTGTGACTGCCGTTGCTGTCAAACATTACAACATGATTGCCGTATCCGTCAACTTCGGCTGCGCTGTACATCAGGCAATTGTTCAGGGATGAGTAGTATTCTGCCTGTGTTTTCTTGTCGTGCATTAAGAACGGATCGCCGTCATGGTTGCCGAAAGTAAACGTCCATGGAATGTTGAATTTTTCCATCAATGTACCTATCGTCTTGTACGCCCATTCGTTGTTGATGTTCCCAAGGGGCGGTGTGCTGTAGGTCAGATCCCCCGTGATTACCACAAGGTCGGGTCGTGTTGCCTCGATAATGTCTACAATGGCGTCAACACTCTGTCTGTCGGTAGAATGAGTAAGTCTGCTGCCCACAATGTGCAGATCTGAAAGTTGAAGCACACGCAGTGTGTCATCGTCGGTGAACACAGTTGCGGTGTTGTCGGATTTTACAAAGTGCACGCCGTCATTTACGTTGTCAACTGTAAGCTCTTGTGCGTAGTTTAAAATGTAGTCATCGCCCACAAAGTGCATTGCGGAAAACAGTGTCATTGTTGACACAACGCACAACAGTACAATTATTACAATTTTTCTTTTTGTCACAACATCACCGCCTTTGTGTTTTAACTTTAACAAATTGTAGCACAATTTTACCATAAAATCAATAAATAAACAATGTTTCACTAAATTGTTGACAAATTACCTGCACAATGGTATAATCATCTAACCTATCAAGAGTGTTGGAGAGACGGACTCAGTGAAGACACAGCAACCTGGTTTTTTAAGGTGCTAAATTCCGCAAGGTAAGCCTTGGAAGATGGGACAACCTATACTAGTATGTTGTCTTGTCTTGCTGCGGCAAGACATTTTTTTATTTAGGAGGAAAACTAATGATCAAAGGTGGAAAGTTTTTCACATCGGAAAGTGTAACGGAAGGACACCCCGACAAAATGTGCGACCAGATCAGCGACGCTATTCTGGACGCTGTACTTGAACAAGACCCCACAGCACGTGTTGCATGCGAAACTGTAGTTTGCACAGGAACAGTGTTTGTAATGGGACAAATCACCACAACAGCCAAGATTGACTTCGCTAACATTGTAAGAGATACAGTAAGAGAAATCGGTTACACACGTGCTAAATACGGTTTCGATGCCGACAGTTGCGGCGTAATCATTTCACTTGACAAGCAATCACCCGACATTGCATTGGGCGTTGACCACTCCGGTGAATACAACGAACGTGGTGAAATTCTGGACATGTACGGTGCAGGCGACCAGGGAATGATGTTTGGTTACGCTTGTAACGAAACTCCCGAATACATGCCAATGGCAATCACTCTTGCTCAACGCATTGCTAAGCGTCTTGCCGACGTCAGAAAGGAAGGTCTTGTAGACTACCTTCGTCCCGACGGCAAGAGTCAGGTGACCGTTGAATACGACGACAAGGGCAACCCCATCCGTGTTGACACAATTGTTTTGAGTACACAACACAGCCCTGAAGTTACAAATGAAAAGATTGCCAACGACATGATGAACCTTGTAATCCGCAAGGTAGTTCCTTTGAACTTGCTGGACGAAAAGACCAAGTACTACATCAATCCTACAGGTCGTTTCGAAATTGGCGGACCTGCTGCGGACAGCGGTCTGACAGGACGTAAGATCATCGTTGACACCTACGGCGGTTACTGTGCACACGGCGGCGGTGCATTCAGCGGCAAGGACGCAACAAAGGTGGACAGAAGTGCCGCTTACATGGCAAGATACATCTGCAAGAACATTGTTGCCGCAGGACTTGCCGACCGTGTTCAGTTGCAGGTATCCTACGCAATCGGACGTGCTAAGCCCGTATCGTTGGACGTCAACACCTACGGTACAGGTAAACTGGACGACGTAGTAATTGCAAATATCATCAGCGAAGAATTCGACCTTCGTCCCAAGGCAATCATCGAACTGTTTGACTTGCAGAAGCCCATTTACAAACAAACGGCAAGTTACGGTCACTTCGGCCGTGAAGGATTCCCATGGGAAAAGTTGGACAGAGTAGAAGACCTTAAAAAGTATCTTCCTCAATAATTTTACAAAGCAACACGTCTTAGGGCGTGTTGTTTGTGTTTTAGCAAAACCTGAGTTAAAGTGTCACCAAATTTTGCAATTGTGTTTTTCGACCAAACACAACGTTTACGGCGTTGAAAAGTCATGTATTTGCTGTAAAAACTTTGCCGACAAATGACTGTGTTTGTCAACACTTACAGACAGGGCAGTGTGCACTTGATATTTATATGCCTGTGTGGTATAATGTGTGATCAGAAGAAATTTTTAAGAGGTGGAACTTGACGGTAAAGGGAACTGTCGCATCGGTAATTTTTTATAATTCCGAAAACGGCTATTCGGTAATAAGTCTTGATACTGTGGACGGCGACGACATTGTTGTTGTCGGCACTTTTCCTGCCCTTTCGGTGGGTGAAGTACTGACGGTTACCGGCAGGGAGACTTACCACCAGAGATACGGCGAACAGCTTGTTGCGGAAAGCTACACAATAGACAATCCGACCACACGACAGGGTATTGTAAGGTACCTTGCCAGCGGACTTGTAAAGGGTGTCGGGGAAGTTACTGCCAACAACATTTACGATGTTTTCGGCGGAGATACGTTGAACATCATTGAAACAAACCCCATGCTGCTCTCTAAAGTCAAGGGTATTTCCGACAAGAAGGCAATGGACATTGCAAAAAGCGTGGGTCAGTTGAAGAAGATGCAGTCGCAGATAATGTTTCTGCAACAGTACAACATTTCCACCAACCTTGCAATGAAGATTTACAACACCTACAAGGATCACACCAAGTCCATTGTCTCTGCCAATCCATACAAACTGATTGACGACGTAGACGGAGTGGGATTTGCAACTGCAGACAAGATTGCCGTAAGTATGGGACATGATCTGCACGGTAGTTTCCGTATTCGTGCGTCGGTGGTGTACGCATTGAAGGATAGTGCCGACAAGCAGGGCAACACCTATCTTACACGAAAGGATCTTGTTGACCGTTGTAATGCCTTGCTCAACATGAATCTGAACGAACACCAATCACTGTTCGAAGACGTATTGACGGGGCTTGTGCTTGAACCGACAATCAAGATGTACAGTTACAAGGGTGAGGATTGCGTTGCTCTTGCAAGGCTGTATTCGCTGGAATCGGCAATTGCAACCAGACTTATAAGACTCAACCACGAAGTCAGACGGATTTCAATGGACAGCAACAGTATCATTGAACAGTTTCAACAGACCAATCACATCACCTTTCACCACAGCCAGCGCCAGGCAATAATGTCTGCGACGCTAAACGGCGTCAGCGTAATTACAGGCGGGCCTGGTACAGGCAAGACCACAATTATCAAGTGTATTGCTGAAATATTTTCCACCAACAATCTGCGTGTTGAAATGTGCGCTCCTACAGGACGTGCAGCCAAACGTCTGCAGCAAAGTACCGGCTACGACGCCAAGACGATACACCGTCTGTTGGGATTGGAATTCCGTGACGGTAAAACAAACTTCAAGTTTAATCAGTCCAACCCGTTGCCATGCGATGTGGTCATTGTGGACGAAGTTTCCATGACGGACGTGTACATCATGTCCAGCCTGTTGCGTGCCTTGGACAGCGGCACACGTCTTGTAATGGTGGGCGACAAGGATCAGCTTCCCAGCGTAGGCGCAGGAAACGTGCTTGCCGACATCATCAACAGCAGGACTATTGACGTAAACTACCTGACCTACATCTATCGACAGTCGGAAGACAGCCTGATTGTTTCCAATGCGCATCTCATCAATCAGTGCAAGATGCCGGAAATAAACAACAGCGGTAAGGATTTCTTTGTAATGAGTATCAATGATCTCACAGAGGTACATGATACAGTAATACAACTTGTTACCACACGTCTGCCAAAATTCACTAATGTATCCCCCCGTGACATTCAGGTGCTGGGTGCGTTGAAAAGCGGTGTTGCCGGTGTTGAAAACCTCAATGTGGGATTACAACAGGCAATCAATCCGCCCCGTCCCGACAAGGGAGAAGTTGCACACGGCAAGACGGTGTTCCGTCAGGGCGACAGGGTAATGCAGACGGTAAACAACTACGAAATGCCCTACACCCGAATGAAACCCGACGGCACAGTAGAAGAGGGAACGGGCGTATTCAACGGCGACATAGGATTTGTTACCCGTGTTGACAAGGTAAACGGCTACGTTGAAGTGGAATTTGACGACAACAGAATTTCGCAGTACACTGCAAATGATCTTGGAGACCTGCAGTTGTCTTACGCAATCACGGTACACAAGAGCCAGGGCAGCGAATTTGATGTGGCAGTAATCCCGCTTGTCAACGGACCTCCGACAATCATCAACAAAAATCTTCTGTACACAGCCATCACCCGTGCCAAAAAGGTGGTAGTGCTTGTGGGAAGCAAGAAGGTTCTTGCCATGATGATTCACAACAACTACATTGCAGCACGTACAACAATGCTGGAATGGTTTTTAAAACTGGAAGAAAAGAAGTTCAATACCTTCTTTACACAAGATGATTGACAAGGACATTTTACGCAATTTATTGAGTGACGTCACACAAAAATGTATGGTGTGCGGCGTCGATATATTTGACAACAGCACGGGATTTTGCAGTCATTGCGTCAAGGACGTTGTGTTCAACAACGGCAAGACCTGTCTGCGGTGCGGTGTGCATCTTGTCGGTGAGGAAAACTACTGTTCCAATTGCGTTTCTGACAACAACTATTTCGACAGGGCGTATTCGGCATTTACCTACGACGGAAACATTGTCAGGGTGATACACTCATTGAAATTCGGCAACATGGCAGGCTACGCAAGAGTGCTTGCAGCCTATCTTGCCTATCTTGTTGTCACAAACAATATAACGTTTGATGAAGTGTGTTTCGTTCCGATGACGGCGAAATCGCAAAAATTGCGACGTTATAATCAATCGCAGTTGCTATCACAGTATTTTTGTGATATACTTAGCAAAGATTGTCCGAAACCGCTTCTTGTCAAGGTGCGTGAAACGGCACGGCAGGAAACGCTGGGCAAATACAGTCGCAAGTGCAATCTTAATAGAGCATTTGCAGTAGACAAGCAATACGATGTTACGGGCAAGACGGTACTTGTAATTGACGACGTCAAGACTACGGGTGCTACGCTTGAAGAGTGTGCCCGTGCGTTAAAGGAGGCGGGAGCAGACAAGGTTTATTGCCTGACTGTCGCATCCCGTGAAGAAAAAGTGCTTGTCGAAAAAGGAGACAGACATGAAAGAAAAGGTTAAAAAGTACGATTGGTCTAAAGCGCCTGATATAAAAAAGTACGGACGTGCAAACAGACGACAGGTCAAGAAACTGTGCAAGATTGCCGATGTTATCGAAGAACTTGAACCCAAGTATCAGGCAATGAGCAATCAGCAACTGAGGGAAATGACCGATTACTTTAAAGCACAGCTTAGTGAAGGCAAGACTACCGACGACATTTTGTGTGATGCCTATGCCGTTTGCCGTGAAGCTGCTAAACGTGTACTCAATCAGCGTCATTACTACGTTCAGTTGTTGGGCGGTATTGCACTGCATCAGGGACGTATCTGTCAGATGGCAACAGGTGAAGGTAAGACATTGACGGAAACATTGCCTGCTTACCTCAATGCACTTACAGGAAAGGGAGTCCACATCGTAACAGTCAACGAATATCTTGCTGCCCGTGACGCACAGTGGATGGGCAAGCTGTACAACTTTTTGGGCATTACTGTAGGCGTCAACCTTGCAAAACTCAGTCCAGTTGAAAAACAGGATGTCTATTCCCGTGACATCGTTTACGGTGTCAATGCGGAATTCGGTTTCGACTATCTGCGTGACAACCGTGTTTCCGACAAGAAAGACAAGGTTCAGCGTGAATTGTCCTTTGCAATCATCGACGAAGTAGACAGTATTTTGATAGACGAAGCACGTACACCTTTGATCATTTCTGCTCATGCAAAGCAGTCGGGAGCCATGTACAATCGTGCCAACGGATTTGTCAGAGGGCTCAAACCTTCCACAAACGTTGACAACGAAGGTAAGTTGCCCTGGGAAAGCGGTAGCGGCGTTCAGGCAATGGCGAACAGACTCAGCGGCAACGATGAGAAAGAAGACTACAACGGCGACTACGTAGTAAACTGGAAAGATCGCAATGTGCGTCTTACCGACAGAGGTATCAAAAAGGCGGAAAAATATTTCGGTCTGGAAAATCTTTCCGGTTCGGAATACATGACGGACGAACAGCAACGACTTAGTCTGGAATGGAACAACTACATTAACAATGCATTGCGTGCCAACACACTGATGAAGCGTGATGAAGATTACATCGTGGAAAACGGTGCAATTGTAATTGTCGACCCATTTACAGGACGTAAGATGCCTGACCGCAGATACAGTGGCGGATTACACCAGGCGCTTGAAGCCAAGGAAGGCGTCAAACTCCGTGACGAAGACGTAACCATTGCAACAATTACCATTCAGAACTACTTCCGTCTGTATCGCAAGATCAGCGGTATGACAGGTACAGCCAAGACGGAAGAAGATGAATTTAATTCCATTTACAATCTTGACGTAGTGGCAATTCCCACCAACAAGCCGGTAATCCGTCATGACTACGAAGTCATCGTTTACGGAAAACGCAACGACAAACTTGATGCCATTGTTGAAAAGGTCAAGGAATGTCACGAAAAGGGACAACCTGTGCTCATCGGTACGGTAACAGTTGAGAAGAACGAAGAATTGTCTGCTCTTTTAAAGCGTGCAGGAATCAAGCACAACGTCTTGAACGCTAAGGAACACCAACGTGAAGCGGAAATCATTGCTCAGGCGGGTAGCGTGGGTGCGGTAACCCTTGCCACCAACATGGCAGGTCGTGGTACGGACATCCTTTTGGGCGGTAACCCTGCTGCATTGGCAACCAAGCGTATGCGCAAGGAAGGTTACTCCGAAGAACAGATAGAACTTGCTACGGGATTTACCGAAGAAACCAATCCCGATATATTGAAACTGCGTGAAATTTACAACAAGTATGTTTCGGAATACAAGACGGAAACCGACAAACAGCGTGAAGAGGTAATCAAACTGGGCGGTTTGTTTGTAATCGGTACCGAAATGCACGAAAGCAGACGTATCGACGACCAGTTGCGTGGACGTTCGGGACGTCAGGGTGACCCCGGTGAAAGCGTCATTTACGTTTCTTTGGAAGATGATCTCATCAAGAACAGCTCTATCCTTGCGGGTCTTGCCAACGCCAAGATGTTTGAAAGCGTGTTCGGTCTCAGCCTTAAGGCGTACACAAGAGTTGTAACGGGTGCGCAGAAACAGCGTGAATCCATGAACTTTGCCAGTCGTAAACACGTCGTTCAGTACGACGACGTTGTAAACGTACAGCGCAAGTCCGTCTACCAGTTGAGAAACCGTATTCTTGACGGCGACAACATACACAACGACATTCTGGAAATGGTGTCAGGCTGCGCCCGTGTGGTACTGGGTAAGGCATGCGGCGAAAATCAGCGTGTAGACGAATGGAACATTCCCCAGGTCAATGCACGTGTCAATGTAATTCTCAGAAACACCGAATTGCAACCAATATTGACAGAAGGACAGTTTACAAACGTTCGTGAAGCTCACAAGCTCATCTGCGATTACATCACAGAAAAACTCAACGAACGTGTTGATGAAGGTGACGAAACAACAATTACCTTTGCTGAGATGGAACGCAAGACATTGCTTGGTTTCCTTGATTATTTCTGGCAGAACCACGTGGACGAAATGGACGAAATGCGCAAGGGTATCGGTCTGCAGGCAATTGCACAGAAAGACCCGCTTGCCATTTACAAACAACAGGCATTCGACCAATTTGACAAGATGATGGATGCAGTTCAGGAAGCTACAATCCGGAGTCTCTTGCACCGTGAGTTGCCCAGCGCTGAGGTAGAACAGGAAGTGGATCTCAATCCCAACAAGTCGTTAAATCGTCCTTGCCCCTGCGGAAGCGGTAAAAAGTACAAGAATTGCTGCTACAAGAAAGACCTTGCTAAGCAAAACATCAGTGCTGCCCCCGAACTTGCAAGAGCTGAAGAAAACAGACCTCTTACCAAACAGGAAGAATATCGTTTGAAGCGTGAACAGCGCAAATTGGAAAAACAGAACAAGAAGTAATTGCTTGTTAAAAAGATTTACAGATTATACAACAAAAATATACAGACAAGGTGGTGATTTGAGTTGATTCAGATTGAAGATTTGAAAACGGATATCAGACAATTGCAACAAAAACTCAAGGGGATAGGTGATTCACTTTAACTTGCCCAAGTTGACAGCTCAACTTGAAGAGTTGAAGGAACAACAGAATGCACCGGACTTCTGGAATGACATTTCCAACGCACAGATGGTGAGCAAGCAAGCTAAAAACATCGAAGACAAGATTGACGGATACAATCGTCTGTGCAAGCACTTGAACGACATTGAAGAGCTTATCCAGCTGAGTGACGAAGAGGAAATGCTTGAGGAAGCAAGCAACGAACTGGAAACAGTCAAGGAAGAAATTGTACAATTGCACGTAGCAACATTGTTGTCGGGCAAGTACGATTCATTCAATGCACTTGTGACATTGCACCCGGGCGCAGGCGGAACGGAAGCACAGGACTGGACGGAAATGTTGTACCGCATGTATTCACGCTACTGCGACAGACAGGGATTCAAGCGTGAGGAACTGGACAAACTGGACGGCGATGAAGCAGGTATCAAGAGCGTGACATTCAAGGTGAGCGGTAACAACGCCTACGGTTACCTGAAGGCGGAAAAGGGCGTACACCGTCTTGTCAGAATTTCACCCTTCGACGCCAACAAGCGCAGACAGACAAGTTTCGCATCCGTTGAAGTAATGCCCGAAATTGAAACAGACCCCGACATCAAGATCGAAGAAAAAGACTTGAAGGTGGATACTTACCGTTCGTCAGGTGCAGGCGGACAGCACGTCAACAAGACGGAAAGTGCAATTCGTATAACACACATACCAACAGGTATCGTCGTATCCTGTCAGACGCAGCGCAGTCAGATACAGAACCGTGAACAGGCAATGTTGATGTTGA
This sequence comes from Candidatus Limihabitans stercoravium, assembly GCA_018715495.1. GTDB lineage: Bacteria > Bacillota > Clostridia > Christensenellales > CAG-314 > Limihabitans > Limihabitans stercoravium. The sequence continues at coordinate 17,117 of DVLO01000008.1, forward strand.
AATCCAAGTTGGCGGAACTGAAAGAACGTCAGCAAATGGAAGAAGCATTGTCCATCAAGGGGGAAATCAAGAAAATTGAGTGGGGCAGTCAGATACGTTCTTACGTATTTTGTCCTTACACGCTGGTCAAGGATCACCGCACAGGGTACGAAAATGCCAACATCACCGATGTAATGGACGGAAATATTCAACCTTTTATCGAAGACTTTTTGCAAAAGGTTTATTGATTTCAGTCTTACAACAAGCCGACTTTATGGTCGGCTTGTTTTTTTGTCACGTGGTACGAAAGAAGTGTACAATTTATTACAATTTTTCATATATTTACCTGAATAAGTTTGTTGAAATTTTTTCAATCAGGTGGTATAATGATTTCGTTTGTTTAACACATCCAAAAAGGGGAACAAAATGGTTTACAAAAATATATTGGAAGCTATCGGAAATACTCCGTTAATTCAGCTCAACAGACTGACAGGTCCCGACGATGCAAGAATTCTTGTCAAGTATGAGGGCGTAAATATAGGCGGTTCAATCAAGACACGTACTGCTTTTAACATGTTGAAAGGTGCTGAGGAAAAGGGTCTTATCGGTAAAGATACGATCATTGTAGAACCTACCAGCGGTAACCAGGGTATCGGTATTGCTCTTGTTGGTGCAGTCAAGGGCTACAAGGTAAGGATCATCATGCCCGACTCAGTTTCGGAAGAAAGACGTAAGCTCATCACTCATTACGGTGCGGAAGTGGTGCTTGTCCATGACGCAGGCAACATCGGTGAATGTATTGAGAAGTGCGCACAGACTGCCAAGGACATGGCGGCAAGCGATCCCAATGTGTACATTCCCAGTCAGTTTGAAAATCCTGACAACACTCTTGCACACGTTCACAACACAGCAAGGGAAATCGTCGAACAGGCACAATGCCCGATTGACGGATTTTGCAGCGGTGTAGGTACAGGCGGAACATTGAGCGGTATCGGCGAAGTGTTGAAGGAACACAATCCCGACATTGAAATCTGGGCAGTTGAACCCAAGAACGCAGCAGTGTTGAGCGGCGGACCAATAGGAACTCACATGCAGATGGGTATCGGCGACGGATTTATTCCTAAAAATCTCAATACGGAAATTTACAGCGAAGTGTGTGTCGTAACAGACGAAGAAGCAATTGCAATGGCTAAAAGACTTGCCTCCGAAGAAGGTATCATGTGCGGCATTTCCAGTGGTTCAAATGTAGTTGCGGCATTGAAACTTGCTAAGAAACTGGGAAAGGGCAAGACTGTCGTTACCGTACTTGCCGACACAGGCGAAAGATATTTCAGCACACCGTTGTTCGATTGACATTTTTGTTACGATTTAAAAAAGGGGGAAGATATGTACTGTAAGAACTGTTACTACATGTTTGAAGAAAAGACCAAACGTTGTCCTAACTGCTACAGCAAGAACATCAAGGAAATTGAACCCAATGATCCTGTGTTTTTAATTGAGTGTAACTTTTTCAATGGCGAAACACTGAGAACCAACCTTGAGGAACTGAAGATCCCCTACATATTGCGACAGAAGATGGGTACAGCCTACAACATGGGATTGGGACTTGGAGGCGGCCCATGGGGAGAAAGATACCGTTTCTTCGTGCCTTACTGCGAACTTGAAAGGTGCAGGGAACTTGCCGACCTTGTAGTGGTGCCTGAGGACGAATGCGATGACCCACAGGATGAAACGGAGTTTTAGAAGGTTGACATGTATCTCAGAAGGTATCAGACTACGGATTGTCCGCAACTTACACAGTTGTTTTTCAACACCGTCCACACGGTAAACAGCAAGGATTACACCCCTGAGCAACTTGACGCTTGGGCAACGGGACATGTGGACGAACAGCAGTGGAACAGGTCTTTCATTGAACACTTTACCGTTGTAGCGGTGGAAGGCGACGCAATTGTGGGATTTGGCGACATCGATGAAACAGGCTATCTTGACAGACTGTATGTCCATTCCATGTATCAGCGTCGTGGAATTGCTACGGCAATTTGCGACATGTTAGAAGGGCAGGCAGGAACACGCATTGTTACTCATTCCTCAATTACCGCATTACCCTTTTTTAAGAGCAGGGGTTACCGTGTAGTACGTCAGCAACAGGTGGAAAGAAACGGCGTGGTTCTTGACAACTTCGTCATGGAAAAGTTGAAACAGACAGTGTGATGGCAATGAAATCAGTGGAACTCAATGGTAGGTGAGGTTTAAGACCTGTTTGTCAATCGGATATAGTCTGATTGTCTACGCAATTGAACTACTGTTTAGTGTATTTACGTTAAATTCAGTATAAACGCAATTAAATGTGGATGAATTGTCAAACCAAGTGCAACACTTGAAAGTATAGTTCACCAATAACAATAAAGGAAGGACTTGTCAGCCCTTCCTTTTTGTTTGGTTGTATTTAGTTTGATTTGGCTAAAAATTACAGTTCAACGCTGTACAGCGGAATGTACTTTGCTCCCTTTTCACCGAATACCGTCTGATACAATGTTATTGTCTGTACTTCAAACGGTTTGTTGTACACGGTGATGTTCTTGCTCACTTCGCTGAAAGGCAGGGTAAATCTTGGACGGCGCACCAGTGTGGTGTGAGGACGGTAAGCCCTGTGTTCCACGCAAAATCCCGATTCTTCAAGGCAGCTGCCCAGCGTCTTGTGAATTTCAAGCAGCGCATTGTTGTGCTTGAATCTTGCGCACACAAGATCTGCGGATCGGAACACGGTAACACCGCTTATTCCCAACTGCGGTTTTTCCATTCCTTTCAACTTGTCCATTGCAGACTGTATGTAGATGAGCTGGCTTTCCGGAGTTTCTCCAAGAAAGTGCAGTGTGATGTGCAGGTTGTCTTCCGAAACAAAGTTTCCCGAAGTTGCAAATGCCTTCAGCTGTTCTATATTTCTTACCAGGTTGAGCTTTGTTTGTTGTGGCAAGGTGATGGCTATGAACAAACGCATGTTACCTTCCTCCTTTTAAACTATTTTACCACATTTTGGCGTTTTTTACAACATATCAGCGGTATTTTGACGTTTTTTGTGTGTGGTTGTTATATCTCATTTGAGTTGTAAATATAGTATGTTGAACTAACTTCGCAGAGGGGTGAATGAATGAAGAAGATTATTACCATGTTGTTGCTTGTTTCGTTGCTTTTCGTGATGGTTGCCTGCGACAACAATTTTGTGGAAAAGACATCGCACAATCTGGAGACCTACACAATTGTTATGTCCTACGACCATGAAAATCGCAAGGTCAGCGCCACACAGTCTGTCAAGATAACCAACAGATGGGACGAACCGGTAGATTGCCTGAAATTTCACATTTACGCAAATCAGTACCGTGAAGGGGCAGCGTGGTCGGTTGTTACGTCAGGTTACCGCAGCAAGGCCTATCCCAACGGAGAAAGTTGGGGCAACATCACTTTCGACAGTGTAAGTTGCAATGGCAATTCCGTTGCCTACGTCATCGAAGGACAGGACATGGACATCTTGTCGGTGCCCATTTCAAGTCTTGGTCCCAATGAAACGGTCACAATTGACATGACCTACGAAATACAACTTGCCAATGTGCTACACAGATTGGGTTACGGCGACAACACTGTAAATCTTGGTAATTTCTACCCCATACTGTGCGTGTGGGAAGACGGTTTCCAGACCACGCCTTACTACAACATCGGCGACCCGTTTGTAAGCAGAGTTGCCAACTACGACGTGACCATCAATGCTCCAAGCGAATTTGTAGTTGCGTCCAGCGGTAATATGGAGGAAAGCACAGTCACCGACGGAATCACATCTTCACGCTACACAGCATTGTCTGTCAGAGATTTCGCAATGGTGCTGTCGGACAAATTCGAAGTATCAACTGCTGAGGTGGGTGATGTTACGGTCAATTACTACCACTTTGCCGATAGTGACAGCAACACAACATTGCAAACGGCAGTGGGCATGCTGACCTATCTGTCGGAAAAAATCGGCAAGTATCCCTACAAGGTGTACAACGTTGCCGAAACGGATTTCTGTTACGGCGGCATGGAATATCCCAATCTTGTAATGGTCACAAGCAATTCTTCGCAGTACCTTGTTGCCACAGCGCATGAAACAGCACATCAGTGGTTTTACGGATTGGTCGGCAACGATCAGATAAACTTTGCCTGGATGGACGAAGGTCTTGTGGAATTTCTCACCATGCTGTACATGGACAGCGTGGAGGAAGGCAGTCTTCACACAATGATAAAGAGTGCATTCCGCAATTACACAACCTTTGTTGATGTGCTCAGTCAGTTTGGTAAGCTGGATGTTTCATTGCGCCCCATTTCGCAGTACAAGTCGGACAGTGAATACGTCTACATGACTTACGCTAAGGGAAGTCTGTTGTTCTACTCATTGTATCAGACAATGGGCGAAACAAAGTTCTTCAACGCATTGAAGGATTACTACAACAACTGCAAGCTGACAATTGCCCATCCCGAACAGATGATGGACAGTTTTTCCAGAGCATTCGGAAGTGATATGTCGGGCGTGTTTGACAGCTTTGTTGAAGGTAAGGACATCATTGGGCAGATAGACTGATTACAAAACAAATAATGCCGTAGGCTTACGCTTACGGCATTTTCAATTTACTGCTGTTCCGGGCTGGGCAGCGGATTGTAGAAGAATATCTTGCTGCTCATGATTTCGGTAAAGCACTGTTCGCAAGATGCAACGAAGTGTTCCTTCGAAGAACTGTTTGGGTGACACAACCAGTAGTAGATTGCGTGGCTTGCTCCCCCTGTAATGAAGTTGCTCACCAGTTCGATGGGGTACTTGCTTTTCAGCATTACGTCCATGATTTTAAGGAAGTCCTTCAATGTGGATTCTACCGATTCGAAGATTATCTGCGATACAAGAGGATTGTCCTGTTGAACAAGTTTCTGTAACAGTTCCTTGCGTGCAATACATTCGTCAAGGCACAACGAAATAACTGTAGAACAGAACTTTGCGGGATTTGTGTATATGTTTTGCGGCTTTACTTCACTTATTACGGCATTCTTGATTGTTTCAATGGTGAAACGTACAGTGTCGTTGAACAAATCGTACTTGTCCTCATAGTGCTTGTAAAAGGTCATTCGGTTGATGAGGGCAAGGTCGCAGATTTCCTTTACGGTGATGCTGTCAAATGTGCGTGTCTGCAACAATGTGATCATTGCATTGCGCAGGTCTCTTTTGGATTTTACAATTCTAAGATCTTCTTTCATATAGCTACCTCTGTTTTATATTTTAACACGTAACTATACAATTGTAAAGAAAATGTATAATATTGTACATCTATTTAATTAGTTTACAAATATTAGTGTTGTGTAGTAGGTTGTAATTGTATGATTTGCATGTTACAGTGCACTTGAACAAATCAATTCTTTGGTGTATAATGAAATTAATTCAATTTTACGGAGTTTTTTATGAAAAAAGGTGTATTGAGACAATTCAGTGTAGTAAATTTTGTGTTTCTAACTTTGGCAGGTGTGATCAATGCTGTGGGCGTTACCTTGTTTCTTGGTGCAGTAGGGCTGTTTGACGGCGGATTTTCCGGTACGTCAATGTTGCTTGCCGACGTGACCGCCGTTGATATGAGTATTTTCCTTATTGTAATCAACTTTCCTTTCTTTATATTCGGTTACAAGAAACTCGGAATCAGGTTTATAGTTTATTCTATCTACACAATTGCAGTCTATTCGCTGTTCGCCTTCCTGTTTCAGGATGTATTTGCAATAGATTTCACCAACGGTTCACCCATTGCCGGAAACGATCTCTTGTTGTGTGCAATATTCGGTGGCGTTGTGTCGGGTATCGGAAGCGGCACAACAATCAGGTTCGGCGGTGCAATCGACGGTGTGGAAGTACTGGCAATCATGTTTGCAAAAAAACTGGGTATGACTGTTGGTACATTCGTTATGTCCTACAACGTGTTGCTGTACGTAATTGCAGGTATCTTTACATCTTCATGGAGCATTGCGCTGTATTCCATTGTTGCCTACGCCGTGGGATTAAAGGCTGTTGACTTCATTGTTGACGGTCTTGATAAGGCGAAGTCGGCATTTATCATTACCGACAGGGGAGATGTTCTTGCTGAGAAACTGTCCGAACAGTTCGGAAGGGGTGTGACGGTAATGGACGCCGAAGGGTACTATTCCAAGAGTGACAAGACCCTGCTGTACTGCGTTGTCAACAGATTTGAAGTAAACAGACTTAAAGAGGTTGTACTTTCTACCGATTCCGATGCGTTTGTTGTTATAACCGATGTCACCGATTCACTGGGAAGTACGTTGAGATACAGACGTAGCAACAAAAAGGAGAACACTACAAATGAAAATTGAATTTACCGATGTGGAAAAAATCTACAATCTGCGACGTGATGTAATGCGTCCGGGAATGGACTTGTCCTACGTAATGTACGATGAGGACAACAATGAGGGGTCTTTCCACCTTGCCGCTGTAGAGGATGACAAGATTGTTGCGTGCATCACGTTTTTCCCAAGTACCAATCCCGATTTGCCTTACGAAAATCAGTACCGAATGCGTGCGCTTTGCACTGACGAAAATTACCGTGGAAGGGGATACGCAACTCAACTTATAAACAAGGGCATGGAAATTGCAGTAAGCAGAGGCGCACATGTGGTGTGGTTCCATGCCAGAGTTCATCTTGTTAACTTCTACCGTTCTTTCGGTTGCGTTGAGTACGGACAACCTTTCCCCGTCAAGTACTCATGCATGCACATCAACATGTACAAGGTGTTCAATTAATTAAAATATTTGCTTTTTTCAACAAAATATCAAGAAAATTGTAGTAGTATAACACATTGTGCTGTCTATTTGTAAAAATACCTTTGACAACAGGTAAAAACAAGCGTACAATGTTTAGACAATTATTTGAAGGTGATAAAGTGGAAAAAGTCAGAAAATCACGTGTGGAAATAAACATGACGGAAGGCGGTCTGTTCGGCAAGATTGTTGCCTTCACGTTACCCGTAATGTTGAGTGGTATATTGCAGTTGCTGTTCAATGCTGCCGACATGGCGGTGGTGGGACAATTCGTCAGCGATCAGGCATTGGCTGCTGTTGGTTCCACCAACAGTCTTGTAAACCTTGTGCTCAACCTGTTTATGGGTATGTCAGTAGGTACAGGCGTTGTAATGTCACGCTGCTACGGTGCTAAAAACAAGGAATACGGCGAAAAGGTACTACACACTTCGTTGCCCGTTGCATTTATTTCGGGTATAGTGGTTACCATAATCGGCGTAAGTTGTTGCAGACAGTTGCTTGAACTCATGGGTTCACCCGACAACGTAATAGATTTGTCAACCGAATACCTTACAATTTATTTCCTTGGCGCACCGATGAACCTGGTTTACAACTTCGGCGCAGCGGTAATGCGTTCTACAGGTGACTCCAAAAGACCATTGCTGTACCTGACAATTGCGGGTGTAATCAACATCATCGTCAACATCATTTCCGTTGTTGTATTCAAGATGGGCGTTGCCGGTGTTGCTTACGCTACCATCGCTTCTCAGACAATTTCAGCTGTAATGGTGCTTTTTGCATTGAGACGCAAGGACGGATTTGTTCAGTTCAGCTGGAAGAAGCTGCGTATCAACAAACGTGCTTTGGGTGAAATTGTAAGAATCGGTGTTCCGTCCGGTATTCAGGGCGCACTGTTTTCCATCTCCAACATGCTGATTCAGTCCACAATCAACAGCTTCGGCGACATTGCAATGGCAGGAAACTCCGTGTACAGCAGTCTGTCAGGATTTATCTACACGGCAATGAACTCCGTCAGCAACGCCGTAATCACCGCAATAGGTCAAAACCTTGGCGCTCGCAAGTTGGATCGTGTCAAGCGTGCTTTCTGGATGTGCCTGGGACTTACCACTGCCGTGGGTATCATTATCGGCGGTCTGGAACTGTTGTTCGCAAGACCTCTCATATCCATCTACAACAGCAATCCCGAAGTAATGGAAATAGCACTGATTGGCTTGATTATCATCAACAGTACCTACTTCATCTGTGGTGCAATGGAAGTCGTCAACTTTTCCTTGCGTGGTATAGGTTACTCGATGACGCCCATGATCATTGTATTGGTGGGTACGTGTGCGTTCCGTATTTTCTGGATTTATTGTATTTTCCCCATCGACCCGACGTTGCAAAACATTTATTTGTCCTATCCGGTATCTTGGATTGTGACGCTTGCAGTAGCGTTTGTAACCTTCCTTGTGTTGTTCAGACGTCTTGAAAAGAAGATGTTTCAGCAAACTGAATTACAGAATTGATTGATTTTTAAAATTATCTCTGCATTAAAAAACGGACAAAGCATTCAGCTTTGTCCGTTTTTGAGTTAACAATTTTTTAAAGCAGCAGCATTCCGTATGTTCCACCCATTTGAGCAATCATCGGTGTGAGAACGAAGATGTTGATGATGTTGAGCACAACGCCAACAATAAATCCGATCAATGCGCCTTTACCGCAGGACTTGGCACGAAGCGGTGTCTTGTCCTTCCATACAAGGTACAGGATCAGACCGACGATCGGGAAGAAGAAGCACAGCACAGCGTATCCGAAACTTGGTGCGTCATTCACTACCGGTGTAGGTGCCTGTGTCTGTTCGGCGTTGTTGTAGCCGCAGTTCGGACAAAATGTTCCTTCATTGAACTCTCTGCCGCATTTTTTGCATGTCATAGTAGTTACCCCCTATATTTTTTAAAAGTTTAATATTACAGTAGCAGTAGCGTTGACAGCCCCATTGTAGCCGAACCACTTGCGGCAGCAGCTATTGCTATTATAACGAACAATAAAATTACGTAAATTACCGCCAGTACTGCGTATACGATTACGGCAATTAAAGCACCTTTACCGCAGGACTTTGCACGCAGTGGATATTCGTCCTTCCACACAAGGTACAGTATCAATCCCACAATGGGGATGAAGAAACACAGTACAGCGTAACCGCCGCTGGGTGCGTCGTTGTTTTGTCTTACTGCAGTAAACTGTGCGCTTCCGCAGTAAGGGCAGAAAGCCCCTTCCTGAAATTCTTTCCCGCAATTTTTACAAGTCATTTTTAATCCCCCTATTTTAATACCGTCGCAGTTGCGTAGGTAATATTACTTGTTGTAACTTTCACAACGGGCACTTTACAGTGTTGCCTGCATTGTGTCTCAGCGGTGTATCAGTTGACATCTTGAAACATCAAGCACGTCATTTGATTTATCAAGTTGACTTAAGTATACACAATTGTCAGTTACTCGTCAATTGTGTATTCAATATTTTGTTGTATTTTGTCTAAAAGAGTGGTACGTTGTGTGATTTTTCGCAATGAAACCACCTTGGTAAGCACATGTCGGCGAATGTCGGCTTGCATTACATCAAGTTGGGCGATTGCAACACACTGCATTTGATTAACCCAACAGTCAATTTACAGCAGTGTAAATGCCGGTACGGTGACGAGCAATCCCAACATTGTTATCAGTAGTGTGAGCACAATGCTCAACACCCACAGTGCCACAGCGACGATTGCACCAATCAATGCCCCTTTACCGCAGGATTTGGCACGCAACGGGTAATCATCCTTCCACACAAGGTAAAGAATGAGTCCTATCACAGGAAGAAAGAACCCGAGTACTGTGTATCCTGCATCGGGTTTGTCAACCTTTTGCGGAGTTTCAACATACAGTGGTGTACCGCAGTAAGGGCAAAATGCTCCTTCGTTTACCTCTTTTCCACATCGTTTACAAGTCATTTTTCTCCCTCCTCCAAGTTACATTCATTGTACAATGTCTATATGGCAAAGTCAATACTTGTCTTTAAAAAGAAAGGCAATAAACCCAACTATTTTTTAATTTCAGTGCGAAAAACCGTGTTTTTTAGTGAGCAACATTGACTGACATGTCCGTGCGTAGTATCAGACGTTTAAAGATTGAATATATCGATTATGGTTTTGTTTTTTCTCATTGCATACTTGCACGCCGTTGATGCTCCTCCCGTCGTGTATTTTACTCCCGAAAGAATGAAATCGGAAATGTCTACTATCTTTTTGTTTGTGTAATGTATCGCAAATTTTGGCGGAACAAATCTATCTATCGTATACAGCGAGTCATTGAAACATGATGGCAGTTCAAAGTTTTTACTTGGGTAGTAGCACAGTGCCATTGTATTCACAATGTCAGGAAAACTTTTTCGAATTTCGAAAATGTAATTTGCACACAATCTGTCGAATTGACTGCTGTACGTCGAATAGAATTGAGTTACGTTCTTGTTTTCTACTAAATCCCAAATGCATTGGAAAATTTTGTTTTCCCATTTTGAGTAGTCAAATCTTCTGTGTCCGAAAAAAGCACAAGTCACTGACATTACCTCCTTGATTTGTCTTTCAGTTGCATTTTACCATAGTCAATAGGAAATTGAAAGCAAATACACAAACAAATCGTGGTAAATCTTTATGTAGTAGCCGTGGTATATTGCGGTTGGTCGTGGTGTAAAATATAAAGTAACATAAGTAAGGAGTGTTGTGACTGTGAGTATTCAGGAACGTATTTTACAACTGTGTAGACAACGCAATTGGTCATTGTACAAGCTTGCCCACGAGTCGGGAATTTCCGAAACGACAGTATACGGTTGGTTTAACAAGAATCAATTTACTCCTTCACGCAGTTCTATTGAAGACATTTGCCGTGCCTTTGACATTTCGGTGTCGGCATTTTTCAACGATGTGGATCTGGACAATCTCACTTCGCAGCAGGTGGAATTGTTGACTCTTTTCGACAAAGTTCCCGACAACAAGAAATCCGTTGTGCTGGACATCGTGCGTTCCTTCGCCAAGGAAGTGGAGTAGGTAGTTTCAAATGCCTTTAAATCATCGCTGAGTAAAGAGTATTGTTTTGTCACTAAACAACTTTATAGATTTTGACAAAATTATCTTAACTTTCAAATTTTATTTAATTAAAAGATTCAGTATATTTTTTTTCATGTTATATAATCAATTGCACCTTATGTAAAAATGTTTCAAAATTGAAAATACAACTAATTTTTCATTTTAATTGATATCTTTATCTTGACATGATATGTTTTATATTACATAAAACTACTATATTACACACATGATTAAAAGGATGATTGCAAATGAGAAAATTTAGTTTAATTCAGTCTTTCCCGGGAGTACGTGCCAAAGATGTCAATAGTGAAAATTTAAAGCTGTTTGAATGTATTGGTAATAACAATCAATATCATATTAGTAAGATTTCACCGACTCGAAAAGTGAGTAAAAATTTGTCATTTAGTGGAATGGTTAAATTGGGACTACTTAATTTGCAAAAAAGTTTAGGTAAATCTAAATACTCATTAACTTTGATAAAAAAAGCATTCGGGTTAAAAGAAGTAATTGAGTTTGGCAATGTAAAACATAAGTGTCAGTTTTTTTTAGGAAAGTCTCATGAAGTATTTCTTAAAGCATATGATCTAGTGGGAATATTCAATCGACAATTTCCCACTAATTCTGGAAAAATTTTAAAGGAACAAATTTCAAAAGATATTGCACCTTGTCACATGCTAATGTGTTATACATTCTACAATTTAAATTCTGTAACAAGTGATGAGGTTAAAGATTATTTAAAAATGATGTTGAAGGAGATAGAAAAATTTTGAAACGTAATGGCATAGGAGTGTCCAGAAAAACTTTGAAATGCAAGAGCATTGGAGTGTCTGGAAAAATTTCGAAACGCAAGGGCGTTGGAGTGTCCAGAAAAATTTTGAAACGCAATAGCGTTGGAGTATCTGTAAAAATTTTGAAACGTAATGATGTTGAAATATACAATATTTCTAAACAGATAAAAAGATTGCAAAGAAAAGTCGAAAGCTCCAATGTTGCAATTCTGACTTTGGTTATTGGATTTCTTAGTAACATTGTTTCTATAGTGTTGGGGTTGTTGAAAGACGAAATTAGTGACACTTCATTTTTAGTTATCAATATAATAGTTATTTGTATTGTACTTGTGGCAGTGATAACTCTTGTTGTGACTATGGTCAAAAAAAAGTTTGTCACGGTGGTTGGGTACAGTAAATATGATTGGTGTACCAGATTTGATGAATATGTTGTACCAAATGTAAAATGTGCGATTGAGTTAAGTGAAAATTTAAGTGTAGTGAAGAAAACCTACGGGGTGGATTCAGCTCAATATAAATTATATATAACGGAGTTAGCCTATTATTTATCAAGTGCAGCTAGAGTGCTTAAAGAAATACTTACCAGAAGTCCTTCGATTATTGGGTCTTTGATTGCAAAAGAAAGGGTTGAGACTATTATTTCTTTGATTAAAACTATGAGTTCTCAAATTGATAAAAATAAACATGAAAGCATGATTCAAGATCTTAATGTCTGTGAAGGGCAATTTAAAGATATATGCGATGAATTTGACAAAAATTAAGTTCGTGCATAAATTTCAATTAAATAAATAATGTTGGTTTCAGTTTGTTTTACGACTTGAGCCGTTTTAATAATATTTATCGAAACAAAAAAAACACCGAAACGTAATGTTTCGGTGTTTTTCTTGGCGCGCCTTAAGGAGCTCGAATCCCTAACCTTTGGTTCCGTAGACCAACGCTCTATCCAATTGAGCTAAAGGCGCATGGGCATCTGATTTCAAATGCTAATCAATTATACAGCAACTGAAAGTAAAAGTCAACAATTACAAGCCAATTTTTTGTGTTAAATTTGCATTTAGCATTTCAACCAACAATTTTTTCCTGGCCGTTTAAGACTACTTAAAGCCAAAAAACATACAACGAATACAATCTGTATCGTTAAATTACACTATAAAAAAATTTGTAAAATTGCCAATATTGACATCAAATATCAAATATCATATAATTTATTACATAAAATGATAGTTGTTTTTTATTAACCTAAGAAACAGGGAGGTCAGGCATGAAAACCTTTATCAAGACAGCAGTTTTAAGACCGGTTACCATATGTGTATTGGTAATCATTTTGCTGGCTACGGGCGTGCTTGCAACCATGGACATGTCTACTGCATTGCTTCCCGGTATACAGATGCCCATTTTCGGCGTATCGGTAGTTTATCCGGGTGCAAGTGCGCAATCTGTGGAGAAGGATGTCACCAAGGTACTGGCAAGCGGATTGAAGTCCGTCACCGGGGTAGTCGAAACGGAAACCTATTCCTATGAAAACGTAGGTATGGTCATTCTGACATGCGATTACGGCATTGACGTGGACAAGAAACGTGACGAAATAGCTCAGGTTGTGGAAAACACATCCTTGCCTTCATCCTGCTACAAACCCGTTGTCATTGCCGTTGATATGAACAGCGGAGCGGTGGCTACAGTTGCGTTGTACAACGACAGCGACGACATAGACAAACTCAATGCCGACGCAGAGAAATTGAAGGAAATGATGGGCGGTATAGAAGGTGTTGAAAGTGTTTCGCTGGTTGGCTCACCCACTCAACAGATTGAGATACATTCCCTTCAGGGATTTGACATGGCAAGTCTGCTCATCATGCAGGCGTTGCAGTCGGAAAACCTTGATATACCTATCGGTTCTATCATGGCGGACGGCAGTGTGGTGTCTATACGAAATTCATCGGACGCTAACAGCATTTACGACATCATGACATTGCCTGTATCCGTTTCTTTGGGCGGAGTTGCAAGTCAACTGAACAACGTCAAGAACATTGTCAACATGTACCAGACGGCAACCTTGCAGGAAGTGGAACAGTACGTTTCGCAGGCGGACGGAATGCACGATCTGATGACGCAGATTGACGGCATGACATCTGCTGAACTTCAACAGATGAGTTCATTGCTGCCCATTGTCACAAATATGTTGAACGGTGCCCGTGAAGGCGGTATAATGTACAACGATTTCCGTAAAGTGTATCCCGACAGCGATACCAACGGCGACGGCACATTGGACGGCAAAGATATTACATACGAACAATATGCATTGCTGTTTACCGACGGTGGCAGCAGGGTAATTGACGGTGAAGAGGTATCATTCGACGGATACAAGTTTTTCCACACAGATGTTGCTCATCAAAGTTGTGACGATACATGTACACAGGACGTATACACCTATCAGCAGGTAGCGGAAATATTGCGTTTTGCCGAAAATGTAGACAGTGCAATTCTTCAGGAAATTGTGGACGCTAAGAAAGCTGCCGAAGAAGCAGGGACAACTGCAACAATTGACAATGAAGTTTACGTCAGACTGTTCAGTTCCGTTACGGACGTTCCTGTAACCGAACAACTTGTTGAAATTGTAAGACGTAGTGACTTCAAGACCAACGTGTCATCGGTGTTGCTTGAGTACAAGCGCAAGCACGTTGTATTGGATGAAGGTGAAGATTACGGAAAGCCTGTGTATTCCAACGGACAGTTGTGCGTAGTGGACAACGGCAGACTGACTGCAAACGGACAGCTTGTCAACAACTACGGCTGGCTGGTAGACGGTAGTGGCAGATACGTTGACCAACAGGGCAACGTGCTGACGTTGACAGAAGCTCAGAAGATTGAAAGGTACAACAACCTTGGCGAATACATTATTTTCAGTGATGAAGAATTACTGGAACTGTACAATACAATGGGCATTGACGTAGGTATTGAATTTGGCATTACAACCGACACAATCAGGTTTGTAAGAGTAACAGATTTCAATACTTCAGATGGAACAATTGTTGTTCCGCTGTGTGCTTTGGGAAAGGTTGAACAAGTTGACACCTACTCAGGATACGCACAGATGAACGGTCATCTTGCCGTAATGGTAGAGGTTTACGCAAGTACAGACGCCGATACAACCTATATTGTTGACAAGGTAAAGGAAGCAATGGCTGAAATTTCCGCTGACAGTGCCAATACTATTGTATTGCTGGACGACAAGTCGGAATTTATTTCACAGTCTATATCCAACGTATTGAGTTCTATCATCATCGGTGGTGTACTGGCAATTTTGGTAATCTACCTGTTTGTACGTCGTATCCGTTCTTCGCTGGTAGTCGCAATCACAATGCCCTTGTCGGTACTGGTAGCGTTGCTGTGTATGTGGGCAATGGGATTGACATTGAACATGGTATCTCTTGGCGGTCTTGCTGTAGGTATAGGTATGTTGGTAGACAACAGTATTGTCGTACTTGAAAGCATTACCAAGTATCGTGACAGTGGTTACAGTATATTTGACAGCTGTGTCAAGGGAACAAGAGAAGTTGCAGGATCATTGCTTGCGTCAACTCTTACAAACATCTGCGTGTTCTTCCCCATTCTGTTTACGCAGGGATTGACACGTGAAATATTCTACGACCTTGTATGGGCAATACTGTACTCAATTGTAATGAGTCTTATTGTTGCGGTTACGGTCATTCCGTCCTTGTATCACCTTGTTTACAAACGCAACCCGCAAAAGAAGGTTGTCAACGCAGACGGCAGTGTGACAATGGTAAGTCGTGAAGAAGGCGAACCACGTAAAAAGGCAATTGTCGAAAAGGCACAGCGCAAGGTGGAAAAAATGCAGAAAGCCGTTGTCAACAGCGAAAGAAAGTACGGCAAGTTGTTGAGTAAGGCTTTGAAACACAAGGTAGTAATTTGTGTTGTGGCATTGGTTCTGTTTGCAAGCAGTGTATTGCTTGTGTTCAGTACCGGAATGGAATTCATGCCTTCCGTTGACAAAGGCGAGATAGAAGTAAACATTGGATTTACTGCGCAGGACAGCCTGGAAGATGTGTACGAAACTACCCTCAATGTAGCCGATTCGATAAAGGCCGATCTTGGTGATGTAGTGACGGACATTGCAATCACAGCCGGCAAGCAGGGAATGGTGGCATTGGAAAACACAGGTAAAATACGTATAACAATTGACACCAAACTTGCCCAAACGGGTACAACAACTCAACACATACGTGAATTTGTCAAGCAGTTCGACCTTTCATCTGTTTCCGTAATGGAAATGGACGGCGTAGTTGCTGAAATAACCAGTGGTATGTCGGGTACTTCGGTAGTGTTGTTGGGTGATGATCCTGCAGTGCTCAGCGAAATTGCAGGCAAGGTGGAAGAAAAACTGTTAGAGGATGAAAACATTGTGTCTGTAATCAATCAGGACGCACAGAAATCCACACAGTACTCAATTGTAATTGACAAGACCAAGTGCACCGAACTGGGAGTAAACTACAGCAATGCAGTGATGATGTTGCGTGTGGGAATTTCCGGTCAGACAGGCGCAACGCTGGATATTGACGGACAACAACAAAATGTCATTGTAAGTTTCAATGAAAATTCCGTAAACAGTCTTGAAGACATGCTCAACCTGGTTGTGGGATTCGCAACCGACGGCAGTTCCGTTCGTCTTGTGGACGTATTGCAACGTGACGATGAGGGCAACTACGAAGGTACAGGGCTTGTTAAAGAAGAAGTAGTCAGCGTAATAAAGACGTTGAACGACAGTTACCAGGTCGCACTGGATGTGGAAAGCTACGGTGCCGACAGCGGAACTGTCAGCAAGAAGATCAACAACATTGTCAACGAAGTGTTGGCAGATTACCCCGGTTACACCTACCAGGAAGGCGGTGTAAGCAAGTATCTCAACCAGGCATTTGACGGATTGGTTGTGTCACTGATTGCCGCATTCCTTCTGTTGTACGGCGTGATGGCTTGCCAGTTCGAATCACTCTTGAAACCCCTTGTTGTAATAGTAAGTATTCCGTTTGCAATGACGGGCGGATTCCTTGCACTTGTTATTACAGGTACACCTTTAAGTATTGTATCCTTTGTCGGAATCATCATGCTGATGGGCGTAATCGTCAACGGCGCAATTATAATGGTGGACAAGATAGATCTGCTCATCAAGTCGGGTGTTCCCGTTCAACAGGCTGTCGTTGAAGGCACAGCGTCCAGATTGAGACCAATTCTCATGACGACATTGACAACAATTCTTGCCCTTGTACCGTTGGCACTTGGGTTGGGCGAAGGCGGAGAACTGATGCAGCCCATGGGCATTGTCGTTTTTGGCGGATTGTTACTTGGTACACTGGTAACGTTGGTACTTGTTCCGTGTTTCTACTGCATTGTAAAGAGAGTGTCGTTTAAGAACTACACCTTTGACGCCGATAATTACGGAACAGCCATTGTAGACTTGGAAAAAATGGAACAGCCTGAAGTTGCGGCAACCGATTGCAGCGGTACAGACTCTGAAACGGAAACAAAACAATGATGAAGTACTTTTAAGTTCCGTATCGGAAGTTTTAGATTATAATAAACGCAATGTACGATAACACAGCGAACTGACCTGTTGTCAGTCCGCTGTTTCTTTCGCCCTCAGTCAAATGAATAGTGTTGAAGTTTTTTCGTTTGTTCTCAACTTCTACGCATACTGAAAGCCTTCAATAATGAGGTTGTAAACATTGCACAATGTGACAGTGTGCCTCTTATATTACGAAATCCATTGTAAAAGCGCTCAAGCGTACCCATTGGGCTGCGATAATTGTCTTTCGGGATGTGTTTTGCAAGGAACAGAGGTAGTTTATTTTCCGTGCAGTGTAAAATAACACAGGTTTATAAACTCAAGTCCAAATTAAACTTAAATGTCATCATACCGGCTGCAATTTAATAAATATAGCACCTTCTACACTAAAAAATGACAGAATTGTCATATAACATCGCTTTGAAAAATGAGATGTAAAATACTTTAAAAGATGTAAAATTTTACACCAAAATAAATATAGTTGTTGTTGACATAAATAACACTTATCGTAATTAATTATTTTTATGTTTTTTTTTATAAATTTACTTCTTTGAAGTGGTTTTTTGCTTGACAAGGCAGCCTCTTTTGTAGATAATTGAGCCGCCTAAATATTAGGTAAGGAGAATAGAAAAATGAAAAAGTCACTTAGAATTTTGACTCTTGTGGTAGCACTGTGTGTGCTGGCAACACTAGTTGTTGCTTGTAAACCTGCTACCAAGTACACGGTAACATTTGATGCCGACGGTGGCACACCTGTGCCCGCTGCACAGGAAGTCAAAGAGGGAGAAAAGGCTACCAGACCTGATGATCCCAAAAAGGACAACTTCAAGTTTCTTGGTTGGTACAACGGAGATACCAAGTATACTTTTGAAGAAGCTGTAACATCTGACATCACATTGAAGGCTAAGTGGGAAGCAATTTCTGTTGAATCCACAGAAACAACTGATGAAATCACCTATGAAACATCAATCATGGGAACAGGCATTTCTATCAAACTTGCTCTTACATACGGAGTTGAATCTCACAAGATTACCGAAGTGGTATTCGGTGAATGTAAATTCACAACTGGCTCAAATTTCGAAACAACTTGGCAAGCAGGTAAGGACGAAGCTGTCAAGGCCTACATCGGTATGACTCTTGAAGAAGTAATTGCTCTTGGCGCTCCTAGCGGTAACCAAGTAGTTACAGGTACAACACAATCATCTAAGGCATTGCTTGCTGCAATTCAGATGGCAGCAGGTACAGTTGGCAACAGCGATTCCGAATTTGTAGTAAACACGGCAACCGGTGAACTGACAGGTTACACAGGTACTGCAAGTGAAGTTACAATTCCTTCCGCTGTAGGCGACATCGCAATCACCGGCATTTCTGACGGTGCATTTGCAAACAACACAAAAATCACCAAGGTTACAATTCCTAGCACAGTTGAATCCCTTTCTGAAGGTGCATTCACAGGCGCAACAAATCTTACGGAAGTTGTTTTCGAACAGGGCGGCACAAGTCCTGTAATGATTAAAGGTTCTTTCAAAGACCTGACAAAGCTCACAACGGTTACGCTTCCTTCCAAGTCCAGCTTGATGGCAAGCGCATTTGAAGGTTGTACAGCTCTTGCAACAATCAACGGTCTTGAAAACGCTACAGTAATTCAGAACAGAGCTTTCTTCGGTTGCACATCTTTGACAAGCGTTACAACATCGGCAACGATGATTGGCGAAAGCGCATTCGAAGGCTGCACATCTCTTGAAAGCGTTACAATCAATGCAGGCACATTCATGAACATGGGTGCCAAGTACATCTTCAAGGATTGTACATCTTTGGAAACATTCGAAATTCCCTCTGTTGTAACAAGTATTTCTACAACAAGTTTCGAAAATTGTTCTAAACTTACATTGACAGTTGCTGAAGGAAACACCAAGTACTTTGCGGAAGACGGCGTGTTGTACAGTGACAACAACCTTGTTTACGTACCTGCAGGCGTTACAACATTTGAAATTCCTGCAACAATCACAAACATCGGAAGCATGCAGACAACTTTTGCCGACGCTTCCAAGATTACTGCTATCACAGTAAGTGCCAACAATACCAAGTTTGTAGCCGACAACGGAGTTTTGTATACAGCAGGTTACAAGCAATTGCTTTTCATTCCGTCATCTGTAGGTCCTACATTTGAAATCCGTCCGGAAACTGCAACCGTTGGCGTAATGGCATTTGCTTACAGCACAGGTATTGAAACAATTACTGTAAATGAAGCTAATACAAAGTTCCAGGTAATCGACAGCGTTTTGTATTTTGAATCAGGCACTGATTCGTTCTACCTTGTAACTGTTGCTGACCGTACAGTTGCTAAGGAAGTTACAATTCTTGGCGGAAATGGCGACTACAGATTGTCCAATGTAATGAGAGGTGCATTTGATTTCGGTAAACTGACAGGAATCAAGTTCATGGAAGCTGACCACATCGGTACAGGTTGGACCAATGTTACTCTTGATGAATCCATGACAATCAAGGCTGCTGAACCTTGCCAGCGCAAGATCAACAGCAACATGTCAAAGTATAAGGACAGAGTTGAATACTTCTCTGTTGCTACATTTACTGTAAATAACGAAGCTGAACTTTGCAATGCGTTGAAACTCTCAGGTGTAAAAGAAATCGTTCTTGGTTCCGACATCGGAATTACTCCCGTTGACCTTGGAACATCTACGCTTTCTCCGTCCATTGTAATTGACGCTGACATCACAATTAACCTCAACAATCACAAGCTGTATGTTGTTTATGACGGCAAAGCAGTGTTTACATCAACTATCTGCATGTTCTCCATCAATGGTGCTGACGTTGTAATCAATGGTGAAGGAACACTTGACACCGAAGCAGGAAACAACAACAGTTACGGTATCAACATTATCAACGGCGGATCTCTTACAATCAACGGTGGTAACTACTACGGTGCAATTTCTGCAGTTCAGGTACAAAAGGGTTCACTTGTAATCAATGGAGGACACTTTGACCTTGCAACAACAGTTAAAGAACTTTATCCTTCCTATGCGAAGTACATCATCAACTGCATTGACGCTAACTTCAAGGACGGTTCGGCTACCATTACAATCAATGGCGGAACTTTCGTCGGTATCGACTACTCCGCTAATCCCGAAGGTGAAGGAACATCATATATTGCAGAAGGCTACACGGTTGTATCCGAAAAACACGGCGAAGAAACATGGTACACGGTACAGGCTGCCTGAGAATTTCGGTTTTACACTGATTTCATCATTCCGTTTAACTGAAATGATGAATGGTTAATGTACTTAAAATTTAATTACCAAAACAAAAAAAACCAAGCATTCGTGCTTGGTTTTTTTGTTACGTTGGTATTTTTTCACATTCAAATTAATGTATATCAGTTGAGTTGGAAAAGCATTTTGTCAAGAATGTTGTAAAGCTGTCCGTTGGCTGTGTAATCAGGGTCGGTTGTATAGTCTACGTATTGCTCAATGTGACTGTTGTCGATATCTGCCTGACGTATGCCTATGGCAATTCCGTTGTTTTCTCTGACAAATTTGAAACTTGGTATATCGGTAGAGCCGTCCCCAAGATATATTATTCTATCCGCATTACTTGCAATTGTTTTTAAAATACTCACTTTATCGTCATGTGTAAGCGCAATGGGGCGATTGTGAGTGTAGTCAATGTCGCTTGCGTAAATGTAGTTGAATTTGTGGGCAATGGGTGTTGCCTCTATCATTGATTTCAGCCCGCAGGAAATGACGTAGTGTTCTACAGTGAGATTGTGTTCTTTAAAGAGTTTGTTTACGCAGTCGAACCAACCTTCAACGCCTTTTTGCAGCACTGTATTTTTACCGTGTTTGGTAAGACCTACCTTGCTTATATCAACGTTGTGAGCGTTGCACTCATCAATCAGCGTAATCAGGGCTGCATTTATTCCGTCGGTGTTGTCAGTAACCGACCGCTGTTCACACAGGCGCCAGTATTCGTCGGCTGTCAATCCCAGCGCAGGAATAAGACTGTATTCTTCCATGTCAGTCGTGGACAGCGTTCTGTCGAAGTCGTAAACGATTGCTATTGTCATTTTCTACCCCTTTATCATTTTGCAACATTGTATCACAAAGAGGTATTTGTTGCAAATGTATTTGAAAAAAGTGTATTTGCTACATCAATTTACAAATTCTGACAAATTGCGTAGTTTTATTTAATGTACAATTTCGGTGGTAAACTGGTAATGCGGACAGTAATCTAGTACCAAGGAAGGGTAATATGTATTGCAAGAAGATACTGATTTTTAACAATGTTGACAACAGTGCGGCGATAAAGGGCAGGCAGTTGTGCGGTATGTTAAAGACTGAGGGCATTGGAAACAATGTCACGGATTGTCGGTTATTTGTGACCAACGCAAGACCTGACATTGACACCTGGTATTGTGTAGTGCGTGTAAACGGCAAGGTGTTCAGTAAACAGTGTCAATTAAATAATTTCTGTTTTCAGCTGCCTGTAAATGTAACCGGAGATATTGCCTGTGTGTTGGTTGCAAACATCGGAAATCCTACTGTAGTTGCAACAGCGTGTATAGGTGAGTCGTCGAATCTGCAATACCTTTTGGCGAATGCATCCAAACTGGTGTCAAGCGATCAGTGGACGGAATACGAAAAGTTCGTTGCTGCGACTGATGACTTCTATGGCAATGCACAGGCGGTAGATGTGGGTAAATTGCTTGAAAACGCACAAAGCAAGTACAAGACGGTAGAAGAATACAGTACGGCATTCGACAAGTACTACGCAGGCGGACGCCAGGACAACTACTATCAGAGTGTAAAAAAGGAAATCACCAATCTGTTTTTACAATTTCCGCCTTACTATCCTTTAATAAGGCAATTCCCCGATTGCTTTTTCGTCAGAGTAGATTTTCCCACGGGCAACAGATTTTTTGTAATGGGATTGTTACAACAGGACAACGCCGTCCGATACATATGTTACGGATTGCCTGCCGATAAGGAAGGTTTCGACGACAAGGATTTTTCTTACCTGTCATGCAGTGACGGGGGATTCTGGATGCTTTACCAGGACGCAAATACCGGTCAGATAACATCCTATAAGGAGTAAATTTCCCTTTATTGCTCTGTGAATGCTCATTTGCTGATGGTATGTTGTTGCAACAGCCGTATTTATTGCGTAAAAAATGTTGCAATTTTTCAAATTATGCTTTATAATGAAAGCCTATGAGCATATACAAAAGGAGTTTTATATAAATGTTCAAGAGCAATTTTTCTAAAAAAGCGTTGATCATGGTAGTTTCGTTGATTTTGCTTGTGTCAACATTGCTTGTTGCATGTAATCCTACGGGCAGCGAATTTAACGAATTCCCCTCACTTCCTGCTGCGGGCGAAGTGTCCAGCAACGGCGGTATTGCTGTGGCTTACGGCGACTACATCTACTACGTCAACGGTTACAACAGTTCTTATACAGGAAGCAACAAGTACGAAGGAGATGTAGCATTGGGCAACATCGTTCGTATCGCAAAAAGCGACCTTGCCGAAATTGTTGAAATCAACAATGAAGATACAACAACAAGCAAGAAGACTGAAAAGATCGCTGAACAAGTTTACGAAAAGTCTGAATTGGTTGTACCCAAGGTTGTTTACTCAGGTAACACAACAGATACATCCGTTACAGGTATCTACATTTTCGGAAACAAGTTGTACTACACAACACCCAACGATGATCTTACAGCAAACGGTAGTGTGAAGTACAGTGAACTGTGCATCTACAGTGCTGACCTTGACGGCAAGAACAACACCAAGTTGTTTACAATGACATCCAACAGCCTTGTGATGAGCCTGATGGAAAAGGATTCCAAGGTTTACGCAATGTACGTTGAAACAACAGCAACAGACACAACAAAGGCTGGTCTGTACTGCGTTGAACTTACTGCAAGCGACAGAACAGCTACATTGATCAGTGAAAGCGCTACAACAGTTTCCTTTGACAAGAACACACTTTCTGCTTACTATCACAACAAGGACGGCAGTATCTGCAGTTACACAGTAGGTGATGAAAGCGAAACAGTGCTTGTGGAAAAGACAAAGGATTCCACAATGACCTACACAATTGTTTCCAACAACAAGGGAACAGTTTACTTCAAGCAGGTAGACAGCACAAATACATCATTGAAGTACGGTCTTCTTGCAATCAAGAAGGGCGATGAAAAGGCTGTAAGCGTATTTGCTGATGAAAGCAAGACAGGTATCTTCGGTTACGAAGAAGGCGTTGTACTTGCAGACAAACTTGCTGAATCTTCATTGAATGTTTACCAGCTGATTTACACAAGCGGTTCGGCTGAAGAAATCATTTATGTTCTTCCCGAAAGCAGTCAGGGTAGCACAATCACCATCAACAAGATTGACGGCGACACATTGTACTACACAATCGACAGCAAGCTGTATTCGTTGAACTTGAAGACTGTTCTTGAAAGCGGTGAACCTGCAACAGGCGACGACATCACATTTGTTGCTTACTCTGTTGCTTCTACAACAGGTTGGGCAGCTTACGATGTATTGGGCGAATACGTTTTCAGTTTCAGCGGCGACAAGGTTCAGGTTGTCAAGTACGATGTTGAAAAGGAAGCTAACATCACAACAGACATCACATCTGTAAAGCCAAGCGAAGAAGAGTAATCTTTAAAACATTCAAGACAGGATGGCGACATCCTGTCTTTTTTTGCACGTCGCACATTTTTTACCGCATGTACGCAGTCTACTTTTATTAGAGTGTAGAATATACCCATTTGTATTGACAAATAGGTTGTACTGATGTATTATATACTAGCCTTTCGGGGTAAGGATTTTTATGAGATTACGAATTAAATTGTCTACAATGCAGATCATTGCATTGGGATTTATCATCATCATATTTTGCCTGTTCGACAATAAACAGGTTAGTGTAAGTTGTGCAGTGTGTTGCAATTGCTTGTTGTCTACTTTTGTTAGAGTTACTAACAGCGTCGATTGTATTGACAAATAGGTTGTACTGATGTATTATATACTAGCCTTTCGGGGTAAGGATTATTATGAGATTACGAATTAAACTTTCTACAATGCAGATCATTGCATTGGGATTTATCATCATCATATTTATTGGTGCATGTCTGCTCTGTCTGCCCTTTGCGTCGACAAACGGAAGTGTTGATTTCGTTGACGCTCTGTTTACTGCAACTTCCGCAACATGCGTTACGGGATTGGTAGTAATGGACACGGGTACGGAATGGACTCTGTTCGGACAGATTGTAATCCTTGTCATGATTCAGATCGGTGGTCTGGGCTTCATGACATTTGCAATACTGTTTCTAAGGATATTCCGTCGGCGTTTCGGGTTGAAGAACAAGGAAGTAATGGTGGAAAGCATCAATACAAGCAACCTTGCAAGAATTGTATCCATAACAAACAAGATGTTGTGGGGTACATTGATATTCGAATTGAGCGGTGCCGTGCTTCTTGCGATAAGGTTTGTTCCCGAATACGGCTGGGGACAGGGATTGTGGTACGGATTATTCCACTCCGTTTCGGCATTCTGTAACGCAGGTTTTGACCTGCTTGGCGTGGAGACTCCCTTTATTTCGCTTGTCAATTACGCCGATGATCTGCTTGTAAACGGCGTTATCATGGCATTGATTGTAATCGGTGGTATAGGTTTCCTTGTGTGGGACGACATCACCAAGTTTGGTGTGCGTGTCAAGAGATATTCTCTGACAAGCAAGATTGTACTCAGTTTTTCCGCAATACTGATTGTTGGCGGTGCATTGCTGATGTACCTCACCGAATACGCAGGCAAGGACACAGGTCTTACCTTCGGTCAGGAAGTGCTGCGCAGTCTTTTCGCTTCTGTTACCGCACGTACAGCAGGATTTAACACAATCAATCTTTCTGAAATGTCGGAAGGCGGACGACTTGTTACAATGTTGCTGATGTTTATCGGCGGCAGCCCCGGATCTACTGCCGGCGGTATCAAGACAACGACTTTCGCTGTAATTTTCATATATACATTTGCAGGAGTTTCGCACAAGCAAAGTGCTGACGTGTTCGGAAGAAGAATTCCCGACGGAGCATTCAAACGCGCCGTGTACGTGTTTTTTACCAACTTGCTGTTGGTGGTTGCAGGTACATTTGTTATCAGCTGTTTGAATCCCGACATCAGGTTCAGCAGTGTAATGTTTGAATGTTTTTCTGCTATCGGTACGGTAGGTCTGACTGTCGGTATCACAACGGAACTGGACACCGTTTCACACATCGTTCTTATATTGTTGATGTATCTTGGCAGAGTGGGTAGCATTTCGTTTGCAACGGTATTGTTTGAAAAACGGGCAAGACCTGCTGTTGTCAATCCCAAAGAACGTATTACAATTGGTTAGGAGTATTTAGTATGGCATTGAAATCTTTTTTAATCATAGGCATGGGTTCATTCGGAACACATCTTTGCAAGGCATTGGCTAAAAGAAAGTGCGACATCATGATTGCCGATTCCGACGAAAACTGCGTGGAAAAAATGTTGCCTTACGTCACAAGTGCCAAGATCGGCAACTGCTGTGATGAACAGGTTCTTCGTTCCTTCGACATTCCGTCCTTCGATGTGTGTTTTGTGTGCATGGGTAACAATTTCCAGAACAGCCTGCAAATCACCAATCTTTTAAAGGAACTTGGCGCTAAAAAGGTGTACAGCAAGGCGGAAGAAGATGTTCAGGCGAAGTTCCTGTTGAACAACGGCGCTGACAAAATCATCTACAGCGAAAAGGATATTGCCGAAAAACTTGCCGTAATCGAATGTTCAACAAACGTTTTCGACCGCATCGAACTTGCTGCGGGGTACGACCTCATCGAAATGCGTTGTCCCAAGAAGTGGGTGGGTAAATCCATCATGCAGTTGAACATCCGTCACAACTACCACTTGAATGCCATTGCGGTGAGGACAGGTGACAAGTTTGTGCCGCTGGTTTCCCCCGAATACGTGTTCGGCAAGGATGACCACATCATTGTACTTGGAAGTAGCGAAGACGCCGAAAAACTTGGTTAATTTTTACCCAATCTTTACAAAAGACCTGTTGATTTTTGACGTCGATTGGAGTACAATGCTTATAACAGAATATTTGACTTTATCGGTTGTCACACGGTGACATTAAAAGGGAACAATGTGCAAATCATTGACAGTCCCGCTACGGTAAGTTGCGCCACGTTGTGGCGAAATGTTCTTTCCACTGGTTTCGCCGGGAAGGGAAGTACAGCTGTTTCTACAGTAATTCAACAAGTCCGGATACCTGCCGCACAAGTCGGTCGCAAAATCCCCTCGGTGTAAGGGCATGACTGAAACAGTGTACCTGTGTATCTTTGTATCTTTTGTGCTGTCCTGAGGGACAGCACTTTTTATTTTTGATCTTGATTTTTATTAAATACAAAAGGAGAACAACATGAAAAACACAATCAAGATTTTATCACTTGTAGTGGCATTGATTGCCATGGTAACACTGTTTGTTGCTTGCGCACCCGAAACTTCGGTAGAAAGCGACGTAAACGTTACATTGCCTGAACTTCAGGAAGGTTACGCTTACCTTGTAATTTACGAAAAGGATGACGCTCCCTGCACCGTAATGAGTGTGAAAATCGAAGACCTTGAAGACGCTACAGTAATTACAATGTTCAATTACCTTAAAGAAAACGAAGACCTTCACCTTGTTTCTGGCGACGGTGAATGGGGCGCTTACGTTGACGAAATCGGTAACATCAAGAATGACAGCGCAACCGGTAGCTATCTTTACTTCTACACAACAGTTGAAAGCGACTTCGATACATCTGCTTACGTTCAGACAATCAAGGTTGGCGGTCACGACCTTACGAGCAGCGGTGTAGGCGTTGGCGAAATGAAACTTGAAAGCAAGTGCATCATTTACGTAGGATTGATTACTTACTAATAAGGATTTAATATGACTAACGGCAAGAACACAGCACTGTACATCGCAGTAGTTGCGGTGTTCACTGCAATGCTGTCCGGTGGCAAGTTCGCACTGATGGCAATACCCAATGTGGAAGTTGTTACAATTCTGGTTGCATTGTTTTCCGCAGTTTGGGGGTGGAAGTATTCTATTCCCGCAACGATTATATTTGTAATACTGGAAGTGTTCCTTTGGGGATTCAACACCTGGGTTTTAGAATATTTAATTCATTGGCCCTTTGTTGCGCTGGTGTTCGGTTTGTTGGGAAAGGTTCATTTTAAAAGTAATGCAATGAAACTTATCTGCTTTACTGCCTGCGCTATGGTCGTTACATTTCTTTTTGGTGTGCAGACCAGCGTTGTGGACACGTTGCTTGCCTACAGCAGCAGTAAGGGGTTCTGGGTGGTAACTAAGGAATTCTGGTACAGGTTTTCCGTATTGTACCTCAGGGGACTGGTGTTTTTTGTGGTGCACATAATCTCAAATTGCATTCTTTTTACCTGTGCCTATCTTCCGTTGGAAAAGGTACTTCATTCCATCAAATTAAAGATGCTAAATCAATAAAACTTATTTTCACAAAGTATTTTAAGTGTTTCATCATGGCGTTGCAGCAAAATACTTTGAAAGGCGGTGCGTTGCGCCGCCTTTTTTCGTGCGAAAGTCGTTGTGACAGGCAATCTTTTTGCACGCAGTCTTTTGACAAATAACAAAAGGTAATGTATAATATTGCGTGATAAGCAAGGAAACAAAATACGTTCCCTTTGTCAAGGAGAAAGACAATGGCAGACAAGAAACAATTTGTTAAAGAAATAGCCGATTTTAACGAAGATTTTCCTCAATGGTACACCGACGTGGTGTTGAAGACTGAACTTGTAGACTACGGTCCTATCAAGGGTACAATGGTAATTCGTCCTTACGGTTACGCAATCTGGGAAAACATACAGCGTAATCTTGATGACAGATTTAAAAAGACAGGCCATCAGAACGCCTATTTCCCGTTGCTCATTCCGCAAAGTCTGTTGCAGAAAGAAGCGGAACACGTTGAAGGTTTTGCTCCCGAAGTTGCAATGGTAACGGTTGCAGGCGGTGAAAAACTTGCCGAACCTTACGTTGTACGTCCTACCAGTGAAACAATCTTCTGTACAATGTATTCCAAGTGGATAAACAGCTACCGTGATCTTCCCTTGAAGCTCAATCAGTGGGCAAACGCTGTGCGTTGGGAAAAGACCACAAGACCTTTCCTTCGTACAAGTGAATTCTTGTGGCAGGAAGGTCACACAATCCACGCCACACGTGAAGAATCCATGAAGGAAACAATGGACATGCTGTATCTTTACAGAGATTTCGCACGTGAAGTTCTTGCAATGCCCACATTTGTTGGTCAGAAGAGTGAAAAGGAAAAATTTGCAGGTGCAGAAGCTACATTCGGTATGGAAGCAATGATGCTGGACGGCAAGAGCTTGCAGGCAGGTACAACTCACCACTTCGGTCAGAAGTTCAGCCGTGCTTACGACATCCAGTTTTTGGACAAGGACGGTACTCACAAGTACGTATGGCAGACAAGCTGGGGCGTTTCCACACGTCTTATCGGTGCACTCATCATGGCTCACGGCGATCAACGTGGTTTGGTGTTGCCTCCTATGGTTGCGCCCATTCAGGTAATCGTTGTTCCCGTTGCAATGCACAAGGAAGGCGTCAAGGAAAAGGCTCAGGAAATCGTGGACGCACTGCTGGCTCAAGGCATCCGTGCTCAGGCTGACTTTACCGACAACTCTCCCGGTTGGAAGTTCAATCAATGGGAAATGAAGGGCGTTCCCGTTCGTCTTGAAGTTGGTCCCAGAGACATCGAACAGGGCGTAGCAACAGTAGTTACACGTCACAATCTTGAAAAGGGAACTATTTCTCTTGAAGGCTGTGCCGAAATCGTTGAACAATTGCTCAAAGACGTTCAGAACGCAATGTACGAAAAGGCTCTTGCTTTCCGCAACTCTCACGTAAGAGAAGTCCACAATATGCAAGAACTGGAGCAAGCCTTGAACGACAAGTGCTTTGCCAAGGTTATGTGGGATCAGGATCCCGAATGCGAAGCACTGGTTAAAGAAAAGTTGCAGGCTACCGTTCGTGTAATGCTTGACGACGAAAAACCGTTCGACGACGTTTGTGGCATTTGTGGCAAAAAGAGTGACAACTTGCGTGTAGCTATCATCGCTCGTGCTTATTGATACTCTAAGTTGGATTTGACGAATAATCAGCTTAAAAAGGCAGTGGAATTTCCCCTGCCTTTTACTTTGTGTTGTATATGTTTGTGTCGGGATGCGATTTGTATTGTGGTGTTAAATCTTTTCTTCGTGCAACTTAGCAAATAAAACCATTCGTAAGAAAAAAAATCGTAAAAAATAGTAACACATTTCTGCTAAATACATACAATACTTAATATCAACGTCCTGTTGATTCAACAAAATTCAACTTGAAGTTGGAACAAGTCAGCACAAATGTAACAAAAATTGCTTGAAAATAGCCAAAATTCCTGCATTTGGCAGTAAAAATGCAAAAAAAATGCTGAAAACATGTTGAAAATGCTTGCAAAGTAAAAAAAATTGTGGTAACATTTCAACATTAACAACCAAGAGAGTCAAATGGGGTTTGTTAAATTGAAAAAAAATTAACAGGTATTCTCGGCGTTGAAGCGATTAGTCTGAAACTTAATACACAAGTTTTTTGGTAACTCAGAATCATCTCTGTTTACGCTTCGCCATCCTTTTTTTCGGTTTGACAAGTCTGTAAGGTTGTTTTCTGGGTTTTTTTGTTACACTGAAAACCCATCCGCCTGTTAGTCAACGTTACAAACGTTTACTATATTTATTTTGAAATTTTTATGGAGGTAACGAATATGAAGAAAGTAAAGTTGCTCGTTGCGATGTTGCTTGTTCTCATCATGGCTGTGCCATTTGTTCTTACTGCTTGTAAGCCTTCGGGACAAGTTGACCTCAACGACGTTGTGGAGAGAACAGACTATACGTCGGTATACGATAAGATCGGTTCTAAGGTTACCATTGATATGGTCGAAGAAGATTCTAAAGGTTTAGCCTACGCTACAGTTGACGGAGTTAAGTACGAACTTGGTATGGACTTCCTGTCCATGGCAATGGTTTACAACACTTCCGTACCTGAAGGTAGTGAAGAGTACGAAACCAAGGAAGACGTCTACAACGAATGGTGGAAGCTGTACATCCAGAGATGGAATATGCTTGTTCCCGAAGTTCCCTTGTATTCAAATATTTACTACGATGTTTACAACAAGGAAATTGAAGGGCTTGTAACAACTCCTTACTGGACACCATCTACGGCTATTGTAGGTGCTACAACTAAAGACTCCGCAGGCGTTGTAAACATGGGTGACGTCACAGACTTGTCCGGTTCTTTCCGTAACTCAAGTTTCGGTAAGGCTGCTCCTGGTGCAGCTGACCTTGCTGTACAAGAGTTGACAAGTGGTTACAGCACACTTTACACTGATATGAACGGTGCTTTCCACTTTGCAGACGGATCTACAATCACCAATGAAGTCGCAGGTAAGCAGTATCAACTCAAATCAGCAGCAGTACTTGCTAAGGCTCCAGAAACTTCAACTGACGCTGAAGGTAACATCACATACAAACTTACCATCAATTCCGGATTGAAGTTCAGTGATGGTTCTGCAATCACTGCTAAAAACTACGTTGCTTCCGTATTGGCATACAGCACAAAGGTTATGGAGGCTGCCGGCGGTAGTGCATCCTCAGGTATGTACTATGTGGGTTACGAAAAATTCAATGCAAACGTTACAGGCGGAGCAAGTGCGGTATTCTCTGGTATCAGATTGCTTAGCGACACTGAATTCTCTGTTACTATTTCTAAAGATTACGCAAACTATTACTACGTAGACACATATGCAAGTTTCTCACCCGTTCATATGGATATGTACTTTAAGGGTGCGGACATTAAGGACGATGGTAATGGATGCTATATCACAGAACCGTTTTATGCAAGCAGCGAAAAGGACGGAATCAAGACTTACGCAATGGCTGAAGTAATCAAGAGCAACATAAACAACACTGACGCTTCGGCAATTCCGTATTCAGGTCCATATGTAGTTTCTAAGTATGATGCAAGCACTAAGACAGCAACTCTTACTAAGAACGAATACTATACAGGTGACCACCGTGGTAGTGCAGCTATCCAGACAATCACATACAACAAGATTGTTTCTGAAACACAGTTGGATCAGCTGAAACAAGGTGAAATTGATATTCTTGCAGGTGTAACAGGTGCTACAGATACAGAAGCTGCACTTGCTTTGACAAAGGGCGCAGATGCTAAATTTGCAGAAACTCACTATGACCGTGCAGGTTACGGTAAGTTGGCATTCGTTTCCGACTTCGGACCTACAATGTTCAAGGAAGTAAGACAAGCTGTTATTTACACAATTAACCGTGAAAAGTTTGCTACAGACTTTACAGGCGGACACGGTGCTGTCGTTCACGGACCTTACTATACAGGATCTGCACAGTATCAGGCTGTAAAGGATGAAATCAAGTTGAGTACTTACAACCTCAGTGCAGAAAGTGCAATCAAGGTTCTTGAAGAGGGCGGCTGGATTTACAACGGCGAAGGCAAAGAATTCGATGCATCCAAGGACGCTGTACGTTACAAGAAGTTGAGCGGTTACGAATTGTCTTACGACAACCTGAACTTTGCATCTACAGACAACAAGTACAAGACAGTCAAGATTGATGGCGAATACTACATGCCATTGGTAATCAACTGGACAGGTACACAACCCAACGAAGTTACAGACCTGCTGATTACAGCATGGCAAACTTCTAAGACTGCAACATCCGACATCGGTATGTACATCACTTACAAATCAGGTGAACTCGACACAGCATTGTACGGTGACTATTACCAGATGGCAGAAAGTGGTTTCAATGGAACAGCTCGTTGCGGCGCTGTAAACTTTGCAACAGGATTTACAAGTTCTATTTACGACTACTCGTTCAACTGGACAATCAATCCTGACTTGTATGCACAGGGCTACAACATGAACATGTTCATGGACGAAGCAGACTTCTTCTCTAATTATTCCAAGTAATTAAGTGTGTTAAAGGTAGGGGCGACACCTTATGGCGTTGTCCCTACTGTTTGCGCACAGCAAGTTACAAAATAAGACAATTTGTATCTCGCTGTGCGTAAATAAACTGATTTAAAACGGAGGACAGTATGGCTAGATATATAATAAAGCGTATATTGTATATACTACTAGTGTTTATTATATTGTCGTTTTTGGTTTTCGCAATATACAACATGATACCTAACGACAAGGCAGCAGCACAGGCTCGTGCTGAAGTAGCCGCAAATAAAAATCTCAAATATGAAGAAAGATATTTGTATTGGCAGCGTACGTATGGGCTAGATGGTAATCTTTTTCAACGCTATTTTCGTTGGTTGGGACTTTATCCTTACACAGCAGTCGACGGTAGTGTGGGTGCCTTAAACGGAATGTTGCAGGGCAATCTGGGAAGTTCGATAGATAATGGCAGACCTGTTGCTGACTTAATCAAGGAACCAATGAAAAACACAATTTTCATGAACATATTTGCAACAGTTCTTGCTTTGGGAATTACAATTCCTTTGGGCATCTTCTGTGCTGTAAAGCGTGGTTCTAGGCGTGACGTTGTAGTGCAGATAGGAACAATTGTCGGTTACAGTATGCCTGTATTCATTGTTGCGATACTGTTCATATGGCTGTTTGCGGTAGTATTGGGGATTTTCCCCGTTTCGGGGATGGAAACACCTGGTAATAACTTTACGGGATTTCGTGCTTTTCTGGACAGAATGTACTACATGGCATTGCCTTTGATTGTAATGACATTCTGTTCGTTGGGCGGTATGACAAGATATGTCCGTGCATCCATGATTGAAGCGTTGTCTCTTGACTGCATCCGCACAGCACGTGCTAAAGGTGTCAAGGAATCGGTGGTTATTTACAGCCATGCTTGGCGTAATGCCTTGATTCCCATTGTAACACTGGTAATCGGTTGGTTCTTGAGCATTTTCTCAGGCTCAATCATGATTGAAAACATTTTCGCCTACAACGGTATCGGCAAGGTGTATTTTACAGCATTGCAAAATTCCGACAACGAAGTAGTTCTTGCACTGCAGATGTTCTACATCTTCATTGCTTTGGCAGGCAACCTTGTAGTTGACCTTGCTTACGGATTTATTGATCCACGTATTCGTGTGTCTAAATAAGGAGGTGACAACACATGTCAGATAAAAAGTTAAATAATATTGACGAATCTAATGTTGTTGTCGATCAGGAACAGACAGCGGACAACAACGAAGTTCAGGCTGAACAGACTGAACTTCAAAAAAAGAACTTCTTTGCTTCAGTCGGATCGGGCATTGCTAATATCGGCAAGACTGTTTGGCGCTGGATCAAGCGTGCTTTCATGGGTTCACACAAAGAGTTGACTGAAACGGAAAAATTTAATGTAGAAAACATCGAAAGTCCATTGAAACAGATGACTAAGGAATTCTTCCGACGCAAGATTGCAGTTGTTGCATTGGTAGTGCTTGTGTGTATGTTTGCATTTGTGTTTATCGGACCATTGTTTGTTCCGATGGATGTAAATTACACGGATACATTGCAACAAAATATTGCCCCCAATTACACAATGATGAAAGTGCCTAATGCATTGAAAAATGATATTAAGTCAATTTCAAGTTTTTCAAACTTCTCAGTTGGGTTGAGCAACAGTGGTAAGATGTACATCTGGGGAGACACTAAACTAAGATTGGCTGGTGTAGATCTTGCAGATTTTCCTGAGGAAATAAAGGATGACAATGTTGCTTTTGTTTCTGCGGGCAAAGATCACATTGTTGCAATCACCAAGGAAGGTAAAGTAGTTGCTTGGGGTGCTAACAGTAACGGACAGTACGGCCACACAACAGCAATAGGTGCGGTTGAGATGCCGGAAGAGCTCATTAGCGGCACTATAGATCCATCGCAGGTTTCTCAGTTGGTTTGTGGATATCAGGTAACTGCGATTGTAATGAAAGACGGTTCGGTTTATGTTTGGGGTAACGGAGGTACAGTAAAAAATCTTGCTGAAATCGCCCAAATGACTAACGTTGCTAAAATTGAATTCAGTACTGCAACAGCGATGGCCATTCTTAAAGATGGTACATTCACCACTGGAAGTAAAGATTATTTTACAAGCGTAGTGTCTTCTGTGAATGGCACTTCCAGTAGTTTGTCCGGTTATTTGAATGGACGTGAAGTAATAGATGTTGTGGCGGCAGACTATTCGATTGCTTTGCTGCTTGACGGCAACGAACTTGTAATGTCTGGTGTTTTTGAAAACAATGAAGACAAGATCCCGCAATTGCCCGAAGGAGAGTATTTCACTCAAATTGATGCTGGAACAAGGCATTATGTGGGTGTTACAAATAAAGGTAATTGTTACGGTTGGGGACACAGTTTCTACGGTCAGGCTGGATTCGATCCGGATAGTGGTGCATCCAAGGTTTTTGCCGGTGCAATGCAGACTTATGTGGTAAACGAAAGTGATGATTTGATCGCAACTCATGGGCTCAAGGGCTACTTGATGGGCACTGACGGTTCCGGAAGAGATATATTCACACGTATAGTACATGGTGGTAAGATGACAATGACAGTCGGTGCTGTAGCCGTTATCGTATCCTCCATCATTGCTATAATCATTGGATGCTTGTCCGGCTACTTTGGCGGTTGGGTAGATATGTTGTTGATGCGTATAACTGAAATTTTTGCATCAATTCCATTCCTTCCTTTCGCAATGATGCTTTCACTGGTAATCAGAAACTACCCTGTTGACGAAACAACTAGAATTGTAATCATCATGGTTATGCTGGGATTGTTGAGTTGGACGGGGCTTGCCCGTATGATAAGAGGTCAGGTTCTTGCCGAACGTGAAAAAGAATTTGTAATTGCCGCCAAGGCTATGGGTATAAAAGAAAATAGAATCGCATTTAAACATATTCTTCCCAATGTAATTTCGGTAATTTTGGTAAGTATGACACTGTCCTTTGCAGGATGTCTGTTAACAGAATCTTCGCTGTCGTACCTTGGATTCGGCGTTCAGCAACCACAACCTACCTGGGGTAATATGTTAAACGGTGCAAACAATAGTATTGTTATTCAAAATTATTGGTGGCAATGGCTTTTCCCCGCTCTATTTTTGGCGATTGCAACGATATCTATCAATATTATAGGTGATACGTTGCGTGATGTACTGGATCCCAAGAGTTCGTTGGATAAGTAAGGAGGTATAAAATGGCATTACTAGAAGTAAAAAATCTTCATACTTATTTTGAAACTCGTAAGGGTACCGTCAAGGCGGTAAACGACGTATCGTATACCGTCGAACCGGGCAGAACGCTTGGTGTTGTGGGCGAAAGCGGTAGCGGTAAGTCGGTATCGGCAATGAGCATATTGCAACTGCTGGATGGCAACGGCTACATTGCAGGCGGAGAAATACTGTTCAACATCGAAAAGGATGGTGAGCAACACATAGTTGATCTTACTAAGTTAAAGGCAGAAACCAAGGAAAAACATCACGGTAAGAAACAACAGCCTTCCGATGAAAACACAGATACTGCAGGTCTTAGCATGTATGACATCAGAGGAAATTACATTTCGGTAATTTTCCAGGAACCCATGACAAGTTTGAATCCGGTGTTTACAATTTCCAGACAGTTGAGTGAACCTTTTATCATTCACCAGCACCTCAGCAAAAAAGAGGCTGCCAAGAAAGCTGTCGAGATGCTTGCGGCAGTACAAATTCCCAACCCCGAAGAGGTTGCAAGACAGTATCCTCACCAACTTTCGGGTGGTATGCGTCAGCGTGTCATGATTGCAATGGCGCTGGCTTGTAAGCCAAAGATCCTGATTGCGGATGAACCTACAACAGCTTTGGACGTTACTATACAGGCGCAGATATTGCACCTGATGAATGAGTTGCAACGTGAAAACGGCACATCAATCATCTTCATTACTCACGACCTGGGCGTAATCAATCAGATGGCGGACGACGTAGTTGTAATGTACTGCGGGCAGGTTGTGGAAAAGGCCCCTGCAAGAGTTATTTTCTCCAATTGTAAGGTGAGTCACCCTTATACCGAAGGTCTGATGTATTCTATTCCACGTATAGACAACATTACAGACAGGCTTGAACCTATTCCTGGAACTGTACCTCACCCGTTGGCACTGCCTAAGGGATGTAAATTTGCTCCCCGTTGTAAGTATTGCACGAAAAAGTGTATGGAAGAGGAACCCACATTGCAAGAGGTTGCACCAAATCAATTGGTAAGATGTTTTTATCCCGACAAGGAGGTGAGGAAGAGTGAACAACACAAGAAAGAAGTTGTTATCAATAAAGAATCTTAAAAAATACTTCCCTATCGCCAAGTCGAGTATTTTTCAGAAAGAACAACTGTATGTAAGAGCGAATGAAGACGTTTCGTTTGACGTTTATGAAGGTGAAACAATTGGTATTGTAGGCGAATCGGGATGTGGTAAGTCTACTTTGGGACGTGTAATACTTCAACTTTATGAACAAACTGCCGGAAGTACGATGTATTACGGTAGAAGCCGTTCGGACTTTGCTCCTAAATATGTGGAACGTACTTTGAAAAATTCCAAGAAATACATTGAGAAGTACAACAAAGCACGTTTGAAAGCTGAGGAAGCGGAAAAGAAATGCGAAGAATTGGGTGAAAATGCTACATTCTTCCAATTGCAGGACAAGAACCTTGCGGTGGCTGAAATGAACACTGCGTTGCACAATGTGGCTTCCGTACTTGGTGGTTTCATGGGACTTGATGATCCCACGCAGGGAGCGGATTTGTTGCTTCGCAGACACAGGGTTCACGTTAAGGTTGCGCAGATCAAACACAAGCTCAATTCATTAGCTACCGAATTGGATATGCTTGAAGGTAAAATCAAGGCGGAACAAGAAAAACCCGAAAGTAAAAAACTTAAAGGCTTGCAAACGGCTTTGGCAAAAACAAAAGAAAAAGAAGCTCTTTTGAATGCAGAATTGGAAAAGTCTCAGTCTGAACGTGCTGTCTTGCGTGAAGAACTTGCAAATGCCCTTGAAAAATATAAGGACAACGACCAGTTCCAATATTACCAACAGTTTGTCGACACGGGTATTGACCTTGCCCGTCTGACATACAATGAAATGCGTTTGTTGCGTAGAGACTTGCAGATCATTTTCCAGGATCCTTATTCTTCGCTCAATCCACGTATGACAATCGGTCAGATCATTGAAGAAGGCCTTGTTACTCACAAGTTTTACAAGCACGGATCTGAAAGTATGAAACAGTACATTTTGAAAGTAATGAATGACTGTGGATTGCAGGATTACATGATCCACCGTTATCCTCACCAATTCAGTGGCGGACAACGTCAGCGTATCTGTATTGCTCGTGCATTGGCTGTAAAACCCAAGTTTGTTGTTTGTGACGAATGTGTTTCGGCATTGGACGTTTCAATTCAGTCGCAGATCATCAACCTGTTGTTGGAACTGAAGGAACGTGAAGGGCTGACATACCTGTTTATTTCGCACGACTTGTCGGTAGTGCGCTATATCTCCGACAGAATTTGTGTAATGTATCTTGGTAACATCGTGGAATTTGCCGACGCTAAAACGTTGTTCGAAGATCCACGCCATCCTTATACATTGGCATTGTTGTCAAGTATTCCTACAACCGATCCCGACGGGCTTAACAAGGAAAGTATCCTGTTGGAAGGAAATATCCCAAGCCCAATTCGTCCTCCTCAAGGTTGTAAGTTCCACACACGTTGCTACATGGCTACCGAACAGTGTAAACGTGTACCGCCTCCATTGGTTGATCTTGGCGACGGTCACTTGGTCGCTTGTCACAATTGTGCAAGAAAGATAGATGAGAATGGAAATTACTTGTTTAAAGTTCCATCTACCAGAAAGAATTCTAAA
The DNA here is from genome assembly GCA_018715495.1 of Candidatus Limihabitans stercoravium. GTDB lineage: Bacteria > Bacillota > Clostridia > Christensenellales > CAG-314 > Limihabitans > Limihabitans stercoravium. Next base: position 55,420 of record DVLO01000008.1, read on the forward strand.
TCAGAGGTAAAGTGAAATGCTGCGTTGGTGGAAGCATCTCAAAAAATTAGATAAAGAGGAATACGAACAATACAAGGAACAGATAGATAAAGAAAATTTGACTGCTAAAGATAAATTCAGTATGATTCTGTCTGCGTTTTTGGTGATTGTTTTGCCTGTTTCTCTTGGTTTGATTGGTTTTGGGGTGTTGATACTGGCACTGTTTGGAGCATTTGGCTAATAAATTTTGACCCCATTAAGGTGTGATTTCGCTTTGCGAAATTGCACGTGAAGACCCCCTTGGAAATCCAAGGGGGTTTAATTTTTGCGTTTATTTAAAACGTTGCGAAGGATTTGTTCTGACGTTTTTGGAAATTTTGACTTAATTCAAGTCGGTAATTGAATGTGTTGTAACCGGCAAGTGGTTTTCCTGTGTAGAGATAACTGTTCGACAACAAACGGTGTGGGATAAGCGGTGTGTCAATGGCGCAACGCAATCCCATTGTTGTGCAACCAGAATGTTTTCGGGTGCCATCCCGATTAGATTAACTTTATTTGTAAAGTTTAGTGTGTTTCCAATCTCATGATTTCAAGGTGATCAGCACGGCAACCGCAATTACAAGCAACACTACAAACAGAATGTTTCGTATTTTAGTGCGTGACTTTGCGTCCCCTTCGGTGTATCCCCTTGGAGTCAGTTCCCCTTTGCAGTGCGGACATTGTGTGAAGTGGTCAAGCACTTCTTTGCCGCAATGCGGACAGTTTACAAGATGTCTTTCAAGATTGGATTTTCTCATGTTCATTCACCTCATTGCCATTTTATCATTTCTCCGTAACTTTGGCAATAACTGTCGGTAAAGTTGTGGGTGAATTGTATTTTGTGTAATTATTTTTGGTTAAAATCTTTGTTGCTGTTGCGATTTATCTAAAGGACAACAAAGTGATGTGCTGTTTCCATTGGTTGTTTACTTATTATCATTGTTCTTCAATGTGTAAGCAATTTGCTGTAATTGATGTGGTAAGTAAAGCGTATTTGTTTGTTATCGTTAACTTCAAGTAGAAATTTCTTATTTCCAATAGATACGTTTTTAGCATTGTCAGTGTTTAGGACAGTGGTGTGAAAAACTGTAAAGAGGTTATTCCTTATTATATATAGATATACTCCTTTGTTGTATGTAACGGCGTGTCGGTTGTCTTGTGGTTGGTTGCGTTTGTTTGTTGTCGGTTAGTGGTGGTGGAAAATCTTCCCCATATGCGTAAACTACATTATGGGTTGCGCTGTCTGTGTAACAGTGTTGTGAAGATGGTGTGTAGCCGTTATTTGATATATAAAGATATCGTTTGTTTCGTTGTTTTGCGTTGGCGTTGCTGTTGCGCATCTGATTGTATCGCATCTGTTTGTGGTTGGGAGTTTGTTTCGGCTGTTTTGTATCTTGTTAAAAGTGCATTTTTTATTGTAGGTAGTGGTCGGTGGAAATTCCTTATTTATATATAGATATACTTTATACGCTATCGTGGAAGTTAGTTTGACGGTGGTGTGTCAATTGAAAGGTAAGCCATTCCTTATTATATATAGATGTGTTCCACTGTCTTCGTAGTCGTTAAGTGTGTCGTGAGTGTGTCAGTGCTGTTGTGCATGCGGTTTTTCAATGGTTTGCTTTCGGCGTCGGGATAACAAAAAAACGGGAAAATGCCCCTCTGACACAAACTCTTGACAAAAAAGTCCACTCTAAAAAAATATTCAATTTGTGCCAAAAAAATGTCAAAAAATATTTGACAGCCTATTGACTGTTGTGATATCATATACAAGCTGTGGAATATGGCTTGAAGTGTGAGGTTACTGAGATAACAGAAAACTTACACCTACATAGCATCGCCGGTAAAGAGCGATGTGACCGAATCATGGCGTTGGTTGATAAGTGACAAGGCCTGTCAAACTGTCAGTTGATGCAATTTAGGCAAATGAAAATTTGCTTTATAAAAAGCCACAGTATGATACACACGGAAGTGTTGTCAGCGAAAAGGGATTCGGCAATAAAATCATATTTATAAGGAGAGAACAAAATGGCTAACCAAAGAATCAGAATTAAGTTGAAGTCTTACGACCACAATTTAGTCGATCTTGCTTGCACAAAGATTGTGGAAGCTGCAAAGAAGATGGGAAGTACTGTTTCCGGTCCTATCCCACTGCCCACAGAAAGGGAAATCGTAACAGTGTTGCGTGCAACTCACAAATATAAGGATGCACGTGAACAATTCGAATTGAGAACTTACAAGCGTTTGATTGACATCTACAGTCCCAATGCCAAGACAGTAGACAGCTTGACAAAGCTGGATCTGCCTGCCGGTATCGACGTAAAGATCAAACTGTAAAATACAACGGAGGTGAACTTTATCAATGAATAAAGCAATCATAGGAAAGAAGTTGGGCATGACACAGGTGTTCATGCAAGACGGAACAATGGTTCCGGTAACAGTAGTACAGGCAGGACCTTGCACAGTAGTACAAAAGAAGACTGTTGAAAGAGACGGTTACAGTGCAATTCAGCTTGGTTTCGAAGAAGTAGCTGACAGAAAGCTCAACAAGCCCGAACAAGGACACTTGAAGAAGGCTAATGCAGGTTCTTTGAAACACCTTAAGGAATTCAAGTTGGACAATGCAGATGCATTGGAACTTGGCGCTAAGATTGAATGTGACGTATTTGCCGAAGGCGACTTCGTAGACGTAACAGGAACAACTAAAGGTCGTGGTTTCACAGGCGTAATCAAGCGTTGGAACCAAGGCAGATTGAAGGAAACCCACGGTGTGGGCCCTGTACACAGAGAAGTTGGTTCAATGGGTGCAAACAGCACACCTTCACGTGTATTGCCCGGTAAGCACATGCCCGGTCAGTACGGTGTTGAACAAGTAACAGTACTTAACCTTTCCGTAATCAAGGTTGACAAGGAAAGAGGCGTGCTTCTCATCAAGGGTGCTATCCCCGGTGCGAAGAACAGCATTGTGTACGTCCGCAATGCCGTTAAGAAATAAGGATGAAGGAGAAAGAAAATGCAAGTAAAAGTATACAACACATTGGCCCAAGAAGTGGGCAATATGACGTTGCACGATGACGTTTTTGGTTGCGAATACAATGAAGCTCTCATTCATCAGGCAATCGTGGCGTATCAGGCAAACCAAAGACAAGGTACAAAAAGCACATTGACACGTTCCGAAGTACGTGGTGGCGGTATTAAGCCTTGGAGACAAAAGGGCACAGGCCGTGCAAGACAAGGTAGCATCCGTGCTCCTCAATGGATCAAGGGTGGCGTTGTTTTCGCTCCGAAGCCACGCGACTTCTCCAAGAAGATCAACAAGAAGATGAAGGCACAAGCATTCCGCAGTGCCATCAGTTACAAGGTAGCAAACAACGAAATGGTTGTTGTTGACAAGTTCGCTATCGAACAACCCAAGACAAAGTTGGTTGCACAAATCCTTAAAAACTTCAACTACACACAAAGAACGTTGCTTATCGTTGCCGGCGAACAAGCAGACGTTGTAAGAGCAGGAGCTAACATCGAAAAACTCACAATCGTAGATGCAAGCCTTGCAAACATTTACCAAATTGTTTCTAACGTAAACGTAATCATTACAGAAGAAGCAGTTAAACAAATTGAGGAGGCATACACACTATGAACTCTTACGACATCATCAGACGTCCGATCTTGACAGAAAAGAGTTACGACGGCATTTCTAACAAGACATATACCTTCGAAGTTGCTAAAAGCGCTAACAAGGTAGAAATCAAGAAGGCTGTTGAAGAAATCTTCGGCGTAAAGGTAGACAAGGTTGCTACAGCAATCATCAAAGGCAAACTCAAAAGACAGGGCAGAACTCAGGGCTTCACCTCTGATTGGAAAAAGGCTACGGTTACCCTGAAGAAAGACAGCAAGGCAATCGAATTCTTCGAAAGCTTGTCCTAATAGTGGAGGGTAATACAAATGGCTATTAAGAAATACAAACCAACCTCACCCGCACGCCGTTTCATGTCGGTGTCGGCTTTTGAGGAAATTACTTGTACAACTCCGGAAAAGAGCCTGCTTGCTACAAAGCAAAAGACAGGTGGTAGAAATGCAACCGGACGTATCACTGTAAGACACATCGGCGGCGGAAACCGTATCAAGTACAGAATCATCGACTTCAAGCGTGATAAGCAAGTTCCTGCTAAGGTTGCTACAATCGAATACGATCCCAACCGTACAGCAAACATTGCATTGCTTCACTACCTTGACGGTGAAAAGAGATACATTCTTGCTCCCGTAGGTCTGAACGTTGGCGACACAGTTGTTGCTGCTGACAACGCAGACATCAAGGTTGGTAACAATCTTCCTCTTGAATTCATCCCCGTAGGTACAATCGTACACAACATCGAACTCAACCCCGGTAAGGGCGGTCAGATTGCACGTGCTGCAGGTATCTACGCACAGCTTATGGCTAAGGAAGGCAAGTACGCAACACTCAGAATGCCCAGTGGCGAAGTAAGACTTGTGTTGCTCAAGTGCCGTGCTACAATCGGTCAGGTAGGTAACCTTGATCACGAAATCGTATCTGTCGGTAAGGCAGGTAAGAGCCGTCACATGGGTATCAAGCCTACTGTAAGAGGTAGCGTAATGAACCCCTGCGACCACCCTCATGGTGGTGGTGAAGGTAAGTCACCCGTTGGACGTCCCGGTCCTGTAACTCCTTGGGGCAAACCTGCTCTTGGTTACAAGACAAGAAAGAAGAAGAAGGCATCCAGCAAATTTATCATCAAGCGTGTAAACTAATGGGAGGAATTGATAAATGAGCAGATCAGTTAAAAAAGGACCTTATGTTCAAGCCGTACTTTTGAAAAGAGTACAGGAAATGAACAGCAAGGGCGAAAAGAAAGTGTTGAAAACATGGTCGAGAAGTTCCACAATCTTCCCTGATTTCGTAGGACACACAATTGCCGTTCACGACGGTAAGAAGCACGTTCCCGTGTACATCACAGAAGACATGGTAGGATTGAAGTTGGGCGAATTTGCACCGACCAGAACATTCAAGGGTCACGCTGGAAGCAAGTCCAGCTCGGCTAAATAGGAGGCATACAAATGGCAACAAGAAGCAAACAAAAAGCAGAAACCCGTAAGGCTAACAAAGATACACGTCCTTACGCTATTGCTAAATACATTCGTATTGCACCTTCTAAGGTTCACGTTGTTCTGGACCTCATCCGTGGTAAGAACTACATCGAAGCAGTGGCTATCCTTAAGACAACAAGCAAGGCAGCTTGCGAACCTGTACTCAAGGTGCTCAACTCCGCTGCTGCTAACGCAGAAGTAAACAAAGGCATGAACAAGGACGCTCTTTATGTAGCGGAATGCTTTGCAGATCAAGGTCCTACTCTTAAGAGAGTACAACCTGTTTCCCGTGGCAGAGCATACAGAATCCTTAAGAGAACAAGTCACATCACAGTGATTCTTGACGAAAGAGCGTAATTAGGAGGCATCAGAATGGGACAAAAAGTTAATCCACACGGACTGAGAGTTGGCGTAATTCAAGGTTGGGATTCCAAGTGGATCGCTAATGGCAAGGATTTTGCTAAATATATCAAAGAAGACGACCAAATCAGAACATTCGTTAAGAAAAAGTACTACCAATCCGGAATTTCCAAGATCGTAATCGAAAGAAGTGAAGGTAAGGTTACAGTAGACATCCACACAGGCAGACCCGGCGTATTGATCGGTAAAGCTGGTGCAGGTGTTGAAGAAATCAAGAAAGATGTTGAAAAGATCGCTAAGGACAAGACTGTCCACATCAACATCGTTGAAGTAAAGCGTCCTGACATGGATGCACAATTGGTAGCTGAAGGTATCGCTGCTCAATTGGAAAAGCGTGTTTCCTTCCGTCGTGCTATGCGTCAATTCATGGGCAGAGCAACACGTTCCGGCGCTCTTGGTATCAAGACAATGGTTTCCGGACGTCTTGACGGTGCTGAAATCGCAAGAACAGAACAATACCACGAAGGTAGCATCCCCCTGCACACATTGCGTGCTGACATCGACTATGGCTACGCTATCGCTAAGACAACTTTCGGCGTAATCGGCGTTAAGACATGGATCTACAAGGGTGAAATCCTTCCTAAGAAGAAGAGAGCAAACAAGGAGGTAACCGGCAATGTTAATGCCTAAAAGAGTTAAAAGACGCCGTCAATTCCGTGGTAGAATGAAGGGCGCTGCACATAAGGGCAACAAGGTTTGCTACGGCGAATACGGTTTGGTTGCATTGGAACCTTCTTGGATCAAGAGCAATCAGATTGAAGCTGCCCGTGTTGCTATGACACGTTTCATCAAGCGTGGCGGTAAGGTTTGGGTAAACATCTTCCCCCACAAACCAATCACAAAGAAACCTGCTGAAACCAGAATGGGTTCCGGTAAAGGTAGTCCCGAATACTGGGTAGCAGTAGTTAAGCCGGGCAGAGTAATGTTCGAAATGTCCGGTGTTGCTGAAGACGTAGCTCGTGAAGCTTTGCGTCTTGCAAGTCACAAACTTCCCGTTAAGTGCAAGTTTGTTAAAAAAGAAGAGGCGGTGAGTGCAGATGAAAGCAAGTAATATCCGTGAAATGAATAACGAAGAATTGGTTGCTAAGTTGGCTGACCTCAAGAAGGAATTGTTCAACCTGCGTTTGTCGCATGCAACCGGACAACTTAACAATCCTCTTGCGCTTCACAATGTCAAGAAGGACATAGCTAAAATCAAGACCGTGCTTCGTGAAAGAGAAATCACGTCGCAAAAAGCGTAAGGGCGGAGGTAAGTCATGACTATCGAAAGAAATTACAGAAAAGAAAGAGTAGGCGTAGTTGTTTCCGATAAGATGGACAAGACAATCGTTGTTGCCATCGTAAACAAGTACAAGCACCCTCTTTACAAGAAGACAGTTTCTACAACTAAAAAGTACAAGGTTCACGATGAAGAAAACCAATGCGGTATCGGCGATACAGTAAGAATTGCCGAAACAAGAAAGTTGTCCAAGGACAAGAACTGGAGATTGGTTGAAATCGTTGAAAAGGCTAAGTAATAGAGGAGGACAGGACAGTGATTCAACCACAAACAAGATTAAAGGCAGCTGACAACTCAGGTGCAAAAGAACTTATGTGTATCAAAGTGCTGGGCGGTTCCTTCCGTAAATTCGGTAACATCGGCGACATCATCGTAGCAAGCGTCAAGAGTGCAAACCCCGGCGGTATTGTTAAAAAGGGTGACGTTGTAAAGGCTGTTATCGTAAGAAGTGCTACTGGTGTAAACAGAAAAGACGGCACACACATTCGTTTCGACGACAATGCAGCTGTAATTATTGACAATCAAAAGCAACCACGTGGAACTCGTATTTTTGGACCTGTGGCTAGAGAGTTGAGAGAGAAGGACTTCATGCGTATCGTTTCTCTTGCTCCGGAAGTGCTTTAATAGGAGGACACACGAATGGCAAGTTTGAATATCAGATCGGGCGACCTTGTTCAATTGCAGGTCGGCGACAGCGAAAATCGCAATAAGAAGGGCAGAGTAATCAGCGTAAATCCCGAAAAGCAGACAGTAACTGTTGAAGGTTTGCGCATGGTTACAAGACACAGAAAGCCCCGCAACGCTCAGGATAAGGGCGGCAAAATTCAAATTCCAAGCGCTATCAACGTATCCAACGTAATGCTCGTTTGCCCATCTTGCGGCAAGCCCACACGTGTAAAGCACGTCCTGGGTGAAAAGGGCAAGTACGTAAGAGCGTGCAAGCAATGTGGAGCAGTAATCGACGCTAAGGCTGAAAAGAAGCAGGCTAAGGAAGCTAAGAAGACTGCAGCAAAGAAAACCACAGCTAAGAAAACTACAGCTAAGAAGACAGCAACCAAGAAGGCTGTTGAATCAGCTGAATAAGGAGGAAAGGAGCAGTGGCAAAGACTACTACAACAACAGCCGAAAAGGCAGAAAACAGATTGAAGAAACTGTACAAAGAAACTGTTGTTCCTCAACTCGTTAAAGAATTCGGTTACAAGAACATCAACGAAGTTCCCAAGCTGGAAAAGATCGTAATCAACTCCGGTCTTGGTGACGTTAAAGACAACAGCAAGAGCTTCCAGCTTGCAGTTGAAGAAATCAAGTCCATTGCAGGACAAAAGCCCCTTGTTACCAACAGTAAGCTGTCTGTAGCTAACTTCAAGGTAAGAAAAGGTATGCCTGTTGGTGCTAAGGTAACATTGAGAAGTGACCGCATGTTTGCGTTCATGGACAAGCTTGTGTCCATCGCTCTTCCTCGTGTAAGAGACTTCCAAGGTATCCCATCCAACTTTGACGGCAGAGGCAACTATACTCTGGGTATTAAAGAACAACTCATCTTCCCCGAAATCGTTTACGATCAAGTGGAAAAGACCAGAGGTTTTGACGTAACCTTCGTAACGACAGCTAAGACTGACGCAGAAGGCAAGGCATTGCTCAAGTATCTTGGAATGCCTTTCAGAAGTTAATTGAGGTGGCAAAATGGCAAAGAAAGCAATGATTAACAAACAGCAAAAGACCCCTAAGTACAGCACAAGAGCTTACACAAGATGTTCCATCTGCGGACGTCCTCACTCTGTGTTGAGAAAGTACGGTATTTGCAGAATTTGTTTCAGAGAAAAATCTTACAAGGGTGAAATCCCCGGCGTAAAGAAAGCAAGCTGGTAAGGAGGTAGAAAAACATGGTTGTAACAGATCCTATTGCAGATATGCTCACTCGTATCAGAAATGCTATCACAGCTAAACACGCTGATGTGGAAATGCCCGCTTCCAAAGCTAAGAAGGCAATCGCCCAAATCCTGTTGGACGAAGGCTACATCGCAGGATACGAAGAAATTGCAAATGAATTGCAAAATACATTGAAAGTAACATTGAAGTACGGCTCCAAGGGTGAAAAGGTTATCACCGGAATCAGACGTATTTCCAAGCCCGGTCTTAGAGTTTACGCTAAGTCCAACGAACTTCCCAAGGTGTTGAACGGTCTTGGCATTGCCATCGTTTCCACATCCAAGGGCGTAATGACAGACAAGACAGCAAGAAGCCTCAACATCGGTGGCGAAGTTCTTGCTTACGTATGGTAAGGAGGATAGATAGACTATGTCAAGAATTGGTAAGAAGCCTATCGTCATTCCACAGGGTGTAACAGCTACTGTTGAAAACAACACAATCACTGTAAAGGGACCCAAGGGAACACTTACTCGTACGATAGACGCAACAATCGGTTGCGAACTGAAGGAAAATGTACTGACACTTACCTGTCCTGAAAACGCTTCTAAGGAAATCCAGGCTAAACACGGTCTGTACAGAGCATTGCTCAACAACATGGTTACAGGCGTTCACAACGGATTTACAAGAACAGTAATCATCAACGGTGTAGGTTACAAGTCCGCTGTAGCAGGCAACAAACTTACACTCAACATCGGTTTCTCTCACCCTGTTGAAATGATTGCTCCGGAAGGTATCATATTTACATGCACAACTCCGACAGAAATTGTTGTTGCAGGTTGTGACAAGGAACTGGTTGGACAAACAGCTGCTAACATCAAGGCTAAGCGTCCTGTTGAACCCTATCATGCATACGGCATCAGATACAAGGAAGAAGTCGTTGTATTGAAGGAAGGCAAGAAGTCAGGTAAGTAAGGAGTGTAGAAGATGATTAAAAAGATTGATAAAAACGCTGACAGAAGAGTACGTCACGCCAGAGTTAGAAAAAAGGTCTTCGGCACAAGCATCAGACCTCGTCTGTGCGTGTATCGTAGCACCAGATTTATCTACGCTCAGATAATCGACGATATTTCAGGTAACACATTGGCATCTTCTTCGAGTTTGGCATTGGCTAATTCGTTGGAAGGAAAGACCAAGACGGAATCTGCTAAGGCAGTAGGTGCTGACATCGCTAAGAAGGCAATGGAAAAGGGTATCTCCGAAGTTGTTTTCGACCGTGGCGGTTACATCTACACCGGCCGTGTTTCTGCATTGGCAGAAGGCGCAAGAGAAGCCGGACTTAAATTCTAACGGAGGTTCACAATGGAAAACGTACAAGAAGTTAAGGTTGAAGTTGCTGCTGAACAACAGCCTGCAACTCAATCCAGAAAAACTTTTAATAAAGAAGGTCGCCCTGACCGTCGTAATTCCAGACGCAACAACCGTGACAACCAACGTGAAGATGACGGTCTGATCAAGAAGACCGTTGACATCAGACGTGTAACCAAGGTTGTTAAGGGCGGTAGAACAATGCGTTTTGCAGCACTTGTTGTAGTTGGTGACGGCAAGGGTCAGGTAGGCGTAGGCGTAGGCAAGGCTGCTGAAGTACCTCAAGCTATCGAAAAGGCTACACAAAGAGCCAAGAGAGCAATGGTAAAGATTGCATTGAAGGATACATCTATTCCTCATGAAACAATCGGTAAATTCAGCCGTGGTAAGGTATTGCTCATGCCCGCTCAGGCAGGTACCGGTGTTATCGCTGGTGGTCCTGTAAGAAACGTGTTGGAAGCTGTTGGTATCAAGGACATTCGTACAAAGTCCTACGGCAGCAACAACCCCATCAACTGTGTAAAGGCAACTTTCAACGGATTGCTTACACTTCGTTCGGCAGAACAAATCGCTCAACTTCGTGGTAAGAGCGTTGAAGAAATTCAGTAAGGAGGAGCGAAGCAATGGCAAATAACGAAGCAACAAAGGCTCCTTTGTACATCAACGGCAAGTATGTCGTAGAAAAGCAATTTAACAACAAGCATGAGGCTGGTTTCCAACCTTACGAAAACACAGGCAAGCAAATCAAGGTTACACTTGTAAAGAGTCTGAACGGTTGCCTTGAAAACCAAATCAAGACAGCTAACGCACTGGGTTTGAAGAAGATCCGCCAAAGCAAGATTCACAATGACAATGCTGCAATCAGAGGCATGATCTTCAAAGTAAAGCACCTTGTTGTTGTTGAAGAAGTTAAGTAAGGAGGCCAACAATGAGAATTCATACAATTGAACCCGCTGTAGGTGCAGTTACCACATCTAAGAGACTTGGTAGAGGTATCGGCAGTGGTCTTGGTAAGACCAGTGGTAAAGGTCACAAGGGACAATGGGCCAGAAGCGGTGGCGGTGTTCGCCCCGGTTTTGAAGGTGGACAAACTCCGCTTGCAAGACGTGTTCCGAAGCGTGGTTTCAAAAATCACTTTGCAGTAACTTATGATGTAGTAAACCTTTCAGCATTGAATGTATTTGAAGACGGTACCGTAGTAACTCCGGCATTGTTGCTGGACATGGGCCTTGTAGCTTCCAAGAACAACGGAGGCATCAAGGTGCTTGGTAACGGTCAACTTACAAAGAAGCTCACAGTTAAGGCTAACAAATTCTCATCATCCGCTAAAGAAGCTATCGAAGCGGCTGGTGGTACTGCAGAGGTAATTGAATAATGTTTGAAACCATCAGAAATGCCTTCAAAATTAAAGAAGTGCGTCAAAAGATCTTTATGACAATCCTGTTTGTAATCATTTACAGACTGGGTTGTTACATCCCTGTACCCGGATTTAATGGTATTACCATTGATTCATCGGCCGGTTACGGTCTGACATCAGTGCTTGATGCCATCACGGGTAGCGCATTGAGTCAAGGAACAATCTTTGCGCTGGGCATTTCCCCCTACATCAATGCATCAATCATCATGCAGTTGCTGACAGTTGCTCTGCCTCCTTTGGAAAGACTTTCCAAGAAGGGTGAAGAAGGCAAGAAAAAGATCAACTTCATCACACGTATTGTAACTCTTGTTCTTGCAATCGTAAGTGCACTGGGCATTGTTTTGGGTCTGGGTGGCGAAAGCGCCGTAAATGTAAACTTTTTGAGCAATTTGCAAGCAATGCCTATCTGGGCTGTGTACAGCTTCATCATTGTAGTGCTTGTTGCAGGTAGCATGCTGTGCATGTGGCTTGGCGAACGTATCACAGAATACGGCGTAAGCAACGGTATCTCAATGATCATCTTTGTAGGTATCATTTCTACTGCCGGTCAGGCAATGATCAAGACAATCGTTGGTCACAACTGGATTGAATTGGTAGTATTCCTTGTATCTATTGTTCTTATCTTCGCATTTATCGTTTGGGTAGATGGCGCAGAAAGAAAGATCAAGGTTCAGTACGCTAAGCAAGTGAAGGGCAACAAGATGTATGGCGGACAATCAACCGTCATCCCCATCAAGGTAAACGGATCTGGCGTTATGCCTCTGATTTTTGCCTTCTCTATCTTGAGCTTCCCTTCAATGCTCATCAGCACATTCTGGGCTGAAGCAGCTACAACACCAGGCACATTTGCTTACTGGTGGACTCAATATCTTGGCACAGGTACAGTTGTTTACACAATCTTCCTGGCTCTGCTGATTTTGGGATTTGCTTATTTCTATTCTCAAATTCAGTTCAACCCCGTTGAAATCAGCCGTAACATTCAAGGAAACGGCGGTTTCATCCCCGGTATCAGACCAGGTCGTGAAACAAGTGACTACCTTGCAAAGGTAATCAGCCGTATCACACTGTGGGGTGCAATTTTCCTTGCGTTCATCGCATTGGTACCATCCTTGCTGTTCATGATTCCCAGCTGGATCGGAATTGCATCAACAGACACACAACTTATCAACTCGTTCAGCGCAACAGGTATGCTGATCACAGTTTCAGTAGCTCTTGAATTCAACAGAACTCTTGAAAACCAGATCCTGATGCGTCACTACAAGGGATTTTTGAAATAATATGAAAATAGTACTTTTGGGTGCACCGGGTAGCGGTAAAGGTACTCATGCACAAAGACTTACTAAAGAACTCAACATTCCGCAGATCTCCACAGGGGACATCTTCCGTAAGAACCTGAAGGAAGAAACCCCCTTGGGTTTGCAGGTCAAGGAAATCATGGCTAAGGGACAACTTGTTCCCGACGCTATAACCGTTGCAATCGTAAAGGACAGACTTGCCCAGGACGACTGTGCCAACGGTTACATTCTGGACGGTTTCCCCCGTTCGCTTGTTCAGGCTGAAGAACTTGACAAGTTTGAAGATGTACAGTTCGCCGTCAACATCGACGTTGACAAGCAGGCTGTAATCGACAGACTTAGCGGCAGACGTTTTTGTCCCGATTGCAACGGAACATATCACGTTTCCACTTTAAACGGTCAAGACAAGTGTCCTAATTGCGGCGGAACGCTGATTACTCGTCAAGACGACAGCGAACAGACTGTTCGTGACAGACTGGATGTATACGAAAAGACAACCATGCCTTTGATTGATTACTACGCCCGCCAGGGTAAGTTGGTAAACGTTGACGGCAATGGTACAATCGAAGAAGTGTACAACAGAGTATTGCGTGCAATTGGAAAATGATTACCGTCAAGACATCTTCGCAGATTGAATTGATGCGAAAAGCCAATCTTATTGTGAGAGACACGTTGCAGTTGCTGATGGACAATACCCGTCCGGGAATTTCCACCTGGCAACTCAACAAGTTGGCTCACGATTACATTGTTTCTCAGAATGCCATTCCCAGTTTTTTGAACTACAACGGATATCCCGCAAGCATTTGCGTATCTGTTGATTGTGAGGTCGTACACGGCATTCCTTCCAAACACAAGATATTGGAAGAAGGTCAGATTGTCAGTTACGACGTGGGAGCAATCTATCAGGGATGGAACGGTGATGCCGCACGTACGGTGGGCGTTGGTATAATTTCAGACGAATGTCAGAAATTGATCGACGTAACCAAGGAATGTTTCTTCCAGGCAATCAAAGCTATTGAAGGAGGCAACACAAGACTGGGCGACATCGGACATGCAGTGCAGAGCTATGCCGAAAGTTACGGTTACGGAGTTGTGCGTGAACTTGTGGGACACGGAATAGGTCGTCACATGCACGAAGAACCCGATGTGCCAAACTTTGGGGTCAAGGGACACGGACTGCGTCTTACTCCCGGAATGACAGTAGCCATCGAACCCATGATAAACATGGGCACCGAAAAGGTAGACTTCATGTCGGACGGCTGGACAGTCAAGACACGTGACCGCAAACCGTCTGCACACTACGAAAACACTGTGGCTCTGACAGAAAACGGCGTTGAGATTTTGAGTTTGTAACAGGAACAATATGACAAACAACATGTTGCATATAGGCAGCGTAGTGCTGTCCGTGAGGGGCAGGGACAAAGGCAATTACTTCACTGTAATTGAGCAAGTAGGTGATGTTGTGTACATCGCCGACGGTGACAGACACAAGTTGTCCTCTCCCAAGAAAAAAAACATAAAACACGTGCGTAGTTGCGGTGAAGTGCTTGAAGGTATCGCTGACAAACTTACTGAAAACAAGAAGGTTTTCGACAGCGAACTGCGCAGCGCTTTGCGTCGCTACAACGACACAATGCAAAAAACCCAATAGGGTATTGCCAAACCGGCACAAAAAAAATATAAGGAGATTCAAATGTCAAAAGACGACGTTATTGAAGTTGAAGGCGTGGTAGTTGAAGCGTTGAGAAATGCGGAATTCCGTGTCAGACTTTCCAACAATCACGAAATCATTGCATATGTATCGGGCAAGCTGAGGATACACTCTATCCGTATTCTGCCGGGCGATGCAGTCAAGGTGGAAATGAGTCCATATGACCTGACAAAGGGTCGTATCGTATGGCGTTCCAAGGGTAACTGACAGTCAAGACAAACATTTCCGTACAATACAAGGCCGGTTAACGGCATTTAAGGAGGACAATCATGAAAGTAAAACCATCGGTAAAACCAATTTGCGACAAGTGCAAGGTTATCAAGCGTAACGGCAAAGTAATGGTAATTTGTTCCAAGTATCCCAAACACAAGCAAAGACAAGGTTAATAGGGATGTGGTCATGGTCCAGCCGATCAACGCAACGACATTCCACACAAGGTTGCACGGCTGACTCATGTGTATATAAATCATTTTTCTTTAAATTTTAAAAGGAGATTTAAGTATGGCTCGTATTTCCGGCGTAGATTTGCCAAGAGAAAAACGTATACAAATCGGCCTGACTTACATTTACGGCATTGGTCGTACAACCGCTGACCGTATTTTGGCAGAAACAGGCGTAAATCCGGATACTCGTGTTAAGGATCTTACTGAAGACGACGTATCTAAGATTCGTGAATATATTGAACACCATCTTCATGTAGAAGGTGACCGCAGACGTGAAGTTGCGCTCGACATCAAAAGACAAATGGAAATCGGTTCTTACAGAGGTATCCGTCACAGAAAGGGACTTCCCGTAAGAGGACAATCCACTAAGCAAAATGCTCGTACCAGAAAGGGACCGAAGCGCACGGTATCCCGTGGTAAGAAAAAGTAATCAAAGGAGGTAATGATCAATGGCTGTAAAGAAAATTGTCAAGAAAAAGAAAGATTTACGCAAGGTTGACAAGGGACAAGTTCATATTCATGCTTCCTTCAACAACACAATCGTTACATTTACCGACATGAACGGTAACGCTCTCAGTCAATGCAGCTCCGGTGCATTGGGATTCCGTGGTTCTCGTAAGAGCACAGCTTTCGCTGCTCAACAAGCTGCTGAAAAGGCTGCTCAACAGGCTAAGGAATACGGTCTGCGTTCGGTAGAAGTGTATGTCAAGGGTCCCGGTCAAGGCAGAGAATCTGCTATCCGTGCATTGCAAACAGCAGAAATCGACGTAACACTCATCCGTGACGTATCCCCCATCCCTCACAATGGATGCCGTCCACCAAAGCGCAGAAGAATTTAACAAGGAGATTGATCAAGTATGGCTAGAAATACAACTGCAGATTGCCGTCAATGCAGACGTGAAAAATGCAAATTGTTTCTCAAGGGCGAAAGATGCTACACCGACAAATGCGCTTTGACCAAACGCAACAAGATCCCCGGCCAGCATGCTGACGGTCGTAAGAAGATTACTGAATACGGCTTGCAATTGAGAGAAAAACAAAAGACAAAGAGAATCTACGGTTTGCAGGAAAAGCAATTCCGTAAGTACTACGAAGAAGCAGAACGTCAAAGTGGTGTTACCGGCGCTACAATGCTTATTTTGCTTGAACAAAGACTGGACAACGTTGTTTACCGTATGGGTATCGGCGTATCCCGTAGCCAGGCAAGACAGTTTGTAAACCACGGTCTGATCACAGTCAACGGTAAGCGTGTAACTATCCCCAGTTACCAAATCAGCGTTGGCGACGTTATTTCCATCAAGGAAAGCAAGGCTGATCAACCTTTGTTTGCTCAACTTAAACAATCCAAGAAACCCGCAAATCTCCCCAAATGGCTCGATTTCGAACCCGCTGAACTTACAGGTAAAGTTCTTGCTAAACCGGTAAGAGAAGACATCGACATGAGCATCCAGGAGCACATGATTGTCGAATTGTATTCAAAGTAAGCAGTAACTTAATTTTACAACCGACGAAGGTGACATTGGACGCCTTGCTGTGTCCAGTGTTGCTTGCTCAAATTAAATTTTTAAAGGAGATTGTTGTCCATGATGGAAATAGAAAAACCAGTAATGACAGTCGAAGAAAGTGGTGTCAATGCCAGCATCGTGAAGATCGTTGCAGAGCCGCTTGAAAGAGGTTACGGCATCACTCTCGGTAACGCATTGAGAAGAGTACTTCTTGCTGCGCTTCCCGGTGTAGCTGTTGTAGGTATCTCAATCGACGGCGTTCAACACGAATTCTCCACAGTACCCGGTGTCAAGGAAGATGTCACCGACATGATCCTCAACATCAAGTGCCTTGCATTGAAATCCTCTAACGAAGACAATGACTTCCGCAAGACCATCTCTATTCGTAAGGTTGGTCCATGTGAAGTTCGTGCAGGAGATATCATTACTGACGCTGAAGTGGAAGTGCTGAACCCCGATTTGTACATCTGCACATTGGAAGAAGGTTACTCCTTCAACTGTGACTTGTACGTTGGTCGTGGTTGCGGCTACGCTTCTATCGAAAAGAACAAGGAAAGAAACAGAGAACTCAAACTCAACTATCCCATCGGCTTTATCCCCATCGACTCGGTTTTTGGACCTGTCAAGAAGGCAAGTTACAACGTAGAAAGCGCTCGTATCGGTCAAGACCTTTCTCACGACAAACTTACTCTTGAAGTAGAAACCAACGGAGCATTTTCCGGTAGAGAAATTGTTTCATTGGCTGCTAAGATCATTGAAGATCACATCAGAATGTTTGTGGATTTGTCCAGCAACTTCAACAAGGATATTCTTATCCCACGTGAATCCGACAACCACAAGAAAGTTTTGGAAATGAACATCGACGACATGGATTTGTCCGTACGTTCGTACAACTGCTTGAAGCGTGCAGGTATTCAAACCGTTGAAGATCTTACACGTAAGAGTGAGGACGATATGCTGAAAGTGCGTAACCTCGGTCGCAAGTCTTTGGACGAAGTTATCGCTAAGTTGGAAAGTTACGGCTTGTCTTTGAGAAATAAGGATGAATAGGAGAAATTTACACAATGGCATTACAAAGAAAATTAGGAAAAGCAACCGATCTCAGACTTGCGTTGCTTAAAAACCAGGTTTCCCAATTGTTGTGGAACGGTAAACTTGAAACAACCGAAGCACGTGCCAAGGAAGTCAGAAAGCTTGCCGAAAAATACATCACTCTTGCCGTAAACACCTACAAGGACACGGTTGAAGTTGAAAAGACCAAGATCGTAAAGGGCAAGGAAACAAAAGTCAAGGTATTGAACGACGGTGCAAACAAGCTTGCTGCAAGACGTCAGTTGATGGCTGGACTCAGCGACCTTCAGGAACAAAGACGTCCCAAGGAAACTCGCACAGAGTTCGCTGCAAGAACCAAGGAAGTAAAGCACCCCTTGATTGAAAAGATGTTCAACTACTACGGACCTCGTTTCGACAAGCGTGCCGAAGAAAAGGGACAAAAGGGTGGTTACACAGCAATCTACAAGATGAATCCTCGCCGTGGTGACGCTGCGGAAATGGCTCTTGTAGTTATTCTGTAATTTAACTGAACAGTAATTAAAAAAGACAACTGATGCACATTCAGTTGTCTTTTTTTTATTGCAATAGGTATTGTTTTCTGATTTAAAATGTGCTAAAATTTTCTTGCGTGCTTAAAACACGTGGCTAGAAAGAGGGTATATGACAACTGCACATTTCAACAGACTGCTAAAACGACTGTCAATGGGGGACATGTCCGCCCTTGAACAGTTGTATAATAACTACTACGCTACAATTTGTTCTGTGGCGTATTGCAGAGTGCGTAAAAAAGAAGACGCACAGGACATTGCGTCTGTTGCAATGATTAAGCTGTGTAACGTGGGTGACAAGTATATCAGTAATCCCAACGCATTTGTTTATACGTTGACTGTCAATTGCGTAAAAGATTTTTTTAAACGCAAGAAACCTGTCTATGTTGAAGATCTTGAAAATATTTCCCCTGCCAAAGAAAATGGAAATTGGCTGTACGTAGAGCAAATTCTTGCAAGTCTGTCCGATGTGGACAGGGAAATTGTCGTTCAACATGTGTTTGGCGACTTGAAGTTCAAGGAAATTGCACAAAATCTCAACTTGTCGGTACCGACAGTAAAACGTCGTTACAAGAGCTGTTGCAAGACATTAAAAGATATTGTAGAAAAAGATTGTGGTTGATTTCACAATCTTTTTTTATTTTGTGATACTTTTTGTTTTTCTGAATCGTCAATATTGCAGGAGGGTAAAATAATGAGTAAATTTATTTGTTTTGTAATGTCAATTTTAATTCTTTTGCAAGTGTGCATCATTGTTAAACCTGCTGAACAAACATATGCTGACGGGTTTAATGGTTCTACATTTTTATACACCGAAAAAGAAACTGTCAGCTATTCCAGTAAGAAGGAAAGTGAGGTGAGTATATCAGGTGGGTTACCTAAATATTACAGCACTTTTTCCAATACCAATGACTGTGCCCCTGTAGCAGGTTCTATTGTGTTGGGTTACTTCGACCGACAGTTCGACCAATTGATTCCAAACTTTACGGCGGGCAGATATATCAGAGATCAATTTATATATACGCCTCAAAATGATACGATAGTAAATTTAACGAATACCTTGTACGACTTGATGGATACCAACACATCGGGTAATGGTACCACGGTGAATCAGTTTAAAAACGGTTTGCAGGAATATGTGCAATCAAGGGGTAGGACAATCGGCTACAGCAGTGTGATGAACGGAAGCCTTTCTGTACAAGAAGTAATTGACTCAATCAACTCGGGTATCCCGGTTGTGATTTTTGTGGTTGGCTATGCACTGGTTAGTGAAGACGATATAAGTTCCACTACAAATACGGATACATACGCAAAAGATATTTACGGAGGCGCACACACAATGGTGGTAGGTGGCGTTAAAACAATTACATATTACAATGAAGCAGGCTCAGTAGTTGAAAGCAAGGTTTTGTTTGATGTTTACACTGGTTACGGAACAAATCAGAACTGTTATATGCTCCTAAATGCTTATGGTAGATTGGATGATGCTTATTCTGTGAAAATAAATTAGGAGGTCGTAATGAAAAAACTTAAAAGTAAAATAAAGAATATTATAGAACAAGAAACGCCATCCTTTGACGAATGGTATCAAGACAATGAGCAACTAGTCCAAGAAGCCGTGCCTACAAGACGACGTCAAGTCCATGGAGTTGTAAAACTCAGACGCATTACAAGATGGGCTGTGTCATGTGCTTGCGTGTTGCTAGTGTTGTGTATATCCTTGCCATTTGTACTGAAAAGCCCCGAAGAACCGCCAACTTACGGCAGTTTGGATGTTGGAGGTGTGCTGATTGAAGATGAAAAAAGCTATCAGTATTTGCGGAGCATGGGTTTAAATTTTAATTTGGAATACTTGAACGGAAGCGAGATGTATACGTATGAAACAAAAGAACTTGTTATGGCTATTATATCCGGCGATTACCAAATTGAAGATGTCGACTACTATTTGTTAGAGTTTATTTACCATTTGGACGATCGTTATCACTTTGGCGACAAGTCGATCTACGAAAGCTTGACGGACAAGGTGGTGGTGGGAGATTACACAATTTACTACGGTGAGGGAAAACCTAGTGAGTTGTTTGTAAATTACCTGCTAAAAATTGAGTACAAAGGAAATGTATGTTACGCCGATGTCGAGTGTTTCGAGCACAGCTTTGATGATCTTGTAGCACTGTTGACGGGAACATTGAGTTAAGTAAAAAGGTGGTATATCATGAAAAGAATTCTGCCAATTGTTTTAGCGGTTGTGATGATTCTTTCGACATGCTTATTTGCAGGATGTGACAAGAAAGACCAACAACCTGAAACTTATGACATGTCATTGCTGGTCAACTGCGGAGCAAATAAAGATCTGTCATATGTTGATGATTTGACTTACACGGTATTCCACATCGGGGTGGATCTTATCACAGTGGAAATTTCTATGATGGAGCAATATCCTCCAGGAGAAAATAGATATTTTAGGGTGTCTTTCGTCCGTGCGGATGGTTTTGAGTATGTAAAGGATTACAGTAAGATGTATAAATGGCACCCCATTGAACTTTTTTATGAAGTCAGTGGTATATGCCGTCACTATTACTACGGGACGTTCTGGCAAGAAATACCTGTAGGTGAGGATGGTTCGTTTTGTATAGATCAAGTAGGGTATTATCAGATGACATGGACGGTAACGCCGATTGACGATGACTTGCAAAAAATAAATCCACGCACAATTCAACTTGATGTGTATGTACGGTGAGGGAGGTGTATTTATGAAAAAAATTCTTGCAGTATTGCTGTCGGTTGTGTTGTTGAGTTCCTGTGTTGTATTTGTCGGATGTACCGAAAAAGAAGAAATTGCTGTTATGATAAGTTGCAGTTATGATCCAAGGGAAACCAGTTGGCAGGATTCAGTCAGGTTTGTTTACGATGCGGAAACAGACGTTCATCACGTGTTTTTTAAAAATAAGATAGAAAGAAGAATATATGTTTCGGGGTACAAGTTAAATCGTGATGTTAACTATTCAGACGCATGGAGTGAATTGGATTTAAGCTGTTTGGAGTTGAGCGGAACGTATCAATATAATGAACACCAGGGTACAGAGAAAATTGAACCGATGTGGGTAGGACCAAATAAGGAAGTGTTTATAATCGAGGCGGCGGGGACTTATGTGTTGAAGTTCAAGATAAACCCCGATGACCATGATTTACAATCCCGTACAGTCACATTGGTTGTAAATGTGTATTACATGGATGATATTGAGTAACACTGGTCAGGTGTTATTTGATATGTAAATTTTGAGGGAGGAAACTAAATGAAAACGAAAAAGTTGCTTTGTGTAGGGTTGGTAATTCTATTTGCTCTTTCTGCAGTCTTTGTCGGAATGGGATCATTACTGTCTACAGTTGCATTTGCACAGACAGCCCCTGTTCTTACTGCAGAGCAATATACTAACAGCGACTATTTGCTGTATGACAATGGTACTGAGTCAACTTATGAAACCATACAGTCCTTTGCCAAAGGCCTGGTGGACGCAAACGTGGGGACAAGCGCAAACGATATTACAATGGTAATTCCATCGCAATATCTGGAAACAGTCAATGATCAGACATTCTATTACTGCGGGAAAGAATATGGTTTTTTCCTTGTAAAAAATGGTGATATTTTCGATTTGTTGCTGATAGACTTTGTTTTTGAATTTGACAGAGAAGATACATCAAACAACCAGGAACCGTTGAATAATGAGTATAAGATGGAAATAAAACCTATCTTGCAGCAGTCATTCAAGCGTACCGGGGTTGAGGGAGATTATGACTGGACTGTTTATGATACCGGCTATAAGTACTACGTAGCAAACCCTGCTTTTGCTACTACATTGCTAAATGAAAATGCACTTAATCGCGGTGATGAAGGTTACGATAAGCAAACAGATGATGGGCTAATCATTCAGCAATCACGTATTAATTTTGGGAAGGTAGACTATAAGACTGAAGGGGATTTTGCTATTGCAGCAAAAAAGATAGCTATAAATTTTGTGCTTGATGTCTCGGTTAAAGTGTTTGATTATTTTACATATGGCATGGCAAGTCAAATTAAATATTGGGTAGATAAGGGGTTGGAATTTAAACAAGTAATAGATGAAGGGAAAGAGAAAGTAATCGAGGAAAATCATGAAAATTACATTTTAACTCAACAATCGAAAGCCAGTCAGAAAACAAATGCTAACTTGGAATCGTATTCTCGTTCTGTTGCTAACTATGTAAAAGGAGAGGTGATATTATCTGATGACGATAATTCGTACATGGAATCTATTGTGTTGTTAAATGACACAAATTATCGCAGTCGATTGATTCAAATGTGTGATTTTGAAATAGTGAAAAGATATCAGGGGTATGATACTCCGGAGTACGTAACAGAAACTACCACAAGTGGTGGGGAGGAAAATCTTGTTCTTAGTTTTAACAAGCAAAGGGTATTGTTTGATGATTATCAATTTATACCTCAATTTGATGAGGCATGCTATGAAACCGGCGACACCATATCTATTAACACATTACCTGAGGGTAATCAAACTGCAAGGTTTGTTCCGAAATATTCAGGAGAATACTCGTTCGATTTCCCATCAACCGTCACAGCAACTATTGGAGAAAATGAAATATCAGCAGGAGAGCCGATTCAATTAACCGGTGGACAAGAGTACTTGTTGGTGTTTACAAACCCCAGTGAAATAAACAGATCAATATTTGATGTTAATTGTGAATTGCAATCTACGCTTTCTTGGGAAGGAAATTCAATTATAATACAAAGTGGACAAGAAACAGTGTTTAGCATTGTGCCAGAGGAAACAGGGTATTTCTTAATAAACGTTGATAATGAACGTGTTGAATTGTTAAAAAAGATTGATAATGACAGCGTTGAATTGTTAGAGGAAACTAAGATTGATAATAATACATATTATACGTACTTGGAAGAAGGTCAGGTTGTATATCTCATTTTTTACAATGACTTTTCTATTCCTGAAGAGACAGTTGTAACAATTAGTCAACCCCAAGAATTAGAGCCTATTTCCAATTTGCCAATCGGAGCAAATATTTATAGTTTTACAAATGAAAATAATAAAACATTAACATTTGAATTGATTGTTGATGGATGGCGCACAGGAAATTGGCTGGATATAGTTAACACAGCGGGACAGTCAATTGGCAACCAACTAATAGAAGGAGAAAAAATTACATATTTGTTCCAGCTTGCACCGAATGAAACCTGTTTTGTAAAGACACGCATGTCAAACGAATTAGAGTGTACTTTGGGCGTTTCTGGTGAGCTGTTAATGTGGATGGTAGATAATGAACCTGTAGCGGGAACAGATGTAACCTTGTCAAGAGGTGAAATTTATTCTATATCATTGATGGTTGTAGAAGATGACTCTACATATAATAGCAATACCGCATTTGTGCCAGTCTCTGATTCAGCAAATTACAGTTTGAGTAGCAATCAATTGGATATATATTATAGTTTCCCGACTACAGAAATGATTCATATAATGCCTATATATGCGCCGCAATTTTCACTTACAATTAAAGTTGAAAAAGGTAAGGAAGGGGAAGTTGTTTTTGACAAAGACGATGGTGCAGGAGGCTCATCTTCCGTGTATGCTTACTATGGCAATGGTCTTCCTAAAGTTTCTATCCCTAATAAACTCGGGTACGATTTTGTAGGGTATTTTACCGAGAGAAACGGCGCAGGTACTCAGTATTACGATGAATTGGGTAGATCAATAAAAGTTAGTGATTTTACAAGCGATGTGACGCTGTATGCTTGTTGGGAGGCAGTTTATTTCACTGTCACTTTTGATTACTGGTCAATAGGTTATAGTAAAGAAATTCAGGTATTAAGAGATCACCCATTCCCTAGTCGTTTGACGGAAAATGAGTATTGGAATGCACCGGAACGTGAGGGATATGAATTTGTAGGCTATTTCAGTGCACCTAATGGACAAGGGACTAAATACTATAAGATGGATGTGCTAGATGATCGGCAATCGGCGGATATTTATGGATACGACCATTATTATGTAGAAAAAACGATACCGCTGGATGGTAAAAAGGTAACATCAGATATTACTTTGTATGCACATTGGAAAATAATGTATTGCCGGGTTGCATTGAACTGCATCGCTGAGGGAGAAGAAAAACCAATTGCGTATAAGTATGTGGATATGACTTATGGTGATACTATTAATATAACTGCAGACAATATAGAAGGATACACCTTCAAATGTTTTGCACTTGATCTAAAAACTTATAATAGTCAAACTTTTAGTTATAAGTGCAAATTAACACGATCTACATCTTCGGGAGAGATAGTTTTAGCTCAATCACTTTCAATTGTTTATACTAAAGCTTGTGTGGCTGAGGGTTCACTGATAACATTGGCTGATGGTAGGCAGGTGCCTGTTGAGTCTTTGACAGGTGATGAGATGTTGCTTGTTTGGAACATGTACACAGGAACGTTCGATTCTGCCCCGATACTGTTTATTGACAGTGATCCGGCTCAGATGTATGAAGTTGTAAACTTGCATTTCTCAGATGGTACTGTAGTCAAGGTTATTTCAGAACATGCATTCTGGGATTTTGATTTGAACGGTATGTTTACTTGAGACGTGATGCACATCAGTACATTGGTCATTGGTTCAACAAGCAAATAACGGATTCGGACGGTAATCTTGATTGGACAAGAGTTCAGCTTGTAGATGTTGATGTGCAAAGCGAGTATACTTCTGCGTGGAGTCCGGTTACTTACAGTCATTTGTGCTATTACGTAAATGGAATGCTGTCTATCCCGGGCGGAATTACAGGATTGTTTAACATCTTTGATGTGGACAGCGAAACGATGATGTTTGATGCCGAACAAATGGCAGCAGACATTGCACAATACGGATTGTTCACTTATGAAGAATTTGCAGAACTTGTTCCCGTTTCGGAAGAAGTATTTGACGCATTTAATGCGCAATATTTCAAGGTTGCTATCGGAAAGGGATTGATAGACATTGAAGGTATTGCTAAACTTGCTGCTGATTACGCAGAGTTTTTCTAAGTTAATTTTCATGCGGCTTAATTCAACAAGTTTCAGAGGAGTTAGTCAGTCTGCCCCAAACATTGATTTGGGGCAGACTTATTTTAATTGGATTGAAGTTGTCAATCTTGTAGTATTACAAAATAACATCAATTTTGTTTAGAACTATATGTTAAGACTGCAAAACTTATGATAATCTTTATAAGTTATCAAACAAACAGCTTTTCGTGTTGCTTTGTAAAAACTGTTGTGTTAAAAAACAAGTGAAGTTTATTTAATCTTATATTATGTATCCGTTTGTTTTTGAGATGATTTGTCAATGTGTGTTGTCGGGTTTACATTGGGGTGAAAATGTGGTACAATTAACGTCAGAGGTAATTGAAAAATGTATTTGGTAGTAGGTTTGGGAAATCCCGACAAAAAGTATGAAAACACATTCCACAACATGGGATTCATGTGTGTGGATAAATTTGCAGAAAAACTTGGTGCGACATTTGACAAGGGCGAATGTCGTGCAATTACGGCACACACAAGGGTAAAGGGAGAAAAGGTAATCATCGCTAAACCCATTACATACATGAACTTGTCGGGCGAAAGTCTAAGAGAACTTGTCAACAAGTACAAGATTGAAAAAGGCAACCTTGTCGTTGTGTATGACGATGTGGATCTTCCCATGGGTAGTGTTCGTATCCGTCCCAACGGTTCGGCAGGCACTCACAACGGCATGAGAAACATTGTTCAATGTCTTGGAACAACGGACTTTGTTCGTATCAGGGTGGGTATTCGCAAGGAAACCCCCATGCAATTGGTGGACTTTGTGTTGTCCAAACTTTCTCTTGACGACAAAAAGACAATGGAACCTGTATTCGAAAACGTTGCAGGGGCATTGGTGGACTTTGTCAGCGGTCAGGACATTGAAGCCGTCATGCGCAATCACAATGTAAAACTGTAACAAGGTAGTGTAATGATAGATTTCTTTCAAAGGGTAAACAACAATAAGCCGTACAAGGCATTGATTGATGATCTCCGCAGTAGAAAAAATACTGCGGTTTTTGGCGTGCAACCAAATGAGAAACCCTTTGTGGCAGGCAGTATTTCCGACAGATTTGTGCTGTACGTCTGTTCGGATTTCGTGGACAGTCAGCGAATACTTCGTACACTCAACGCAATCAAGGGCGGATTTGCTTATTTTCCGCACCGTGACGACGTGTTGTTGTACAAGAACAGTTACTCTAAAAACGCAATTTATCAACGCAACAACGTGTTAAGCCAGATGCTTTCGGGCAGACTCAACGGTGTAGTTGTGTGTGCGCAGGCATTACAGCAACCGCTTCCCCAACTGTCGCAGTTTAAAAAGGGCTGTCTGAGATTGTCGGCAGGCATGCAAATTGACATCAAGCAGTTGTGCGACGCTTTGATTTCTAACGGCTACACCCGTACCGACAGCATCACAGGCGAAGGGGAATTTGCAGTAAGAGGCGACATCGTTGACATCTTTGTGGGATTGAAGTATCGTATTGACTTTTGGGATGATGAAATTGAATCCATCAGACTGGTCAAGAACGACAACACGAGTGGTGGGAAAATTCCTTTCTTCGACGTTTACCCCATGTACGACACAACGGGAATGTCGGAAGACGGTCTAAAAAAACTGCAGCAATTTGCCGCTCAGTACAAAAACAAGCAGGCGTCCATACGTCTGCAACAGATAGTTGGTGAGTTGTCATCAACGGCATCAACAGCCGACAACTTCTGGCTCATACCGTTTCTCAACACATCGGAATTGTGGGATTACCTGCCTGACGACACCGTCATCATGTGGGACGAACCAAAGCGCATTGCCGAAAGAATAAATTTCCTGTATCAGGAACAGGACATGCGTCTTGCCAACTTGCTGGACGCAGGGGAAGTTACTCCCTTCCACAACAACACACTGGTGGACAGGTACACACTGTACAGTCATTACAACGGCTACACTCATTGTGCGTTACAGACATTGCCCTACGCATCGGACATTTTTAAGGTGCAAGGGGTAAGACAGTTCCGCACATCGGCAGTAAATTCCTACTACAATTCACTAGAACCGCTTGCCAAGGACATTTCCAATTGGAAGGTGGGCGGTTACGAAGTGGTGTTGCTTGCAGGAGATGACGAAGGCGTCAAGCTCATTGACGACACATTGCGGCAACACAATGTTTATCTGTCCGACAAGGAAACGCTTGTCAGCGGCAGTGCCGACGGTCTGATACTGCCAATTGCGGTAGAACGTGGCTTTATTTCCCACACATCCAAACTGGTTGTGGTGGGTACACGTGATCTTGGCAGAAGCATGGGTGGTGAATCCGTAAGATCTGTCAGAAAACCATTTCTTTCCGTCAACAAGGGCGATTACGTCGTACACGAAGTACACGGTATCGGCTTGTGCGAAGGCATCGTCAAGGTGGAAGGTCAGGAAGGCAGCAAGGATTATATTGCGGTACTGTACAAAAACGGCGACAGACTGTATGTCCCTGTCGAAAGCAGTAACCTTTTGACACGTTACAGCGGCGGTGAAAATCCCACGTTGTCGAAAATCGGCGGTCAGGACTTCGAACGTGTAAAAGAAAAGGTAAAGAGCAGTATCAAGGCAATGTCTGTGGACTTGTTGAAACTGTATTCCGAAAGAGAACGTCCACGTGGATTTACCTACAACCTTGACAGCTATCTGCAGGATGAATTCGACAAGAGTTTCCCTTATACCGAAACTGCCGATCAGTTGAAATCCATTGCAGAGATAGAAAAAGACCTCACGTCCAACAAAATAATGGATCGTTTACTTGTAGGCGACGTCGGTTACGGCAAGACGGAAGTTGCTATGCGTGCGGCATTTCGTGCGGTGGAAAACGGCAAACAAGTAGCTGTACTTGTTCCTACAACCATTCTTGCCGAACAGCACTTCAAGACATTTTCCGAACGTATGACGCCCTTTAACATCAAGGTCAGTTGTCTAAACCGTTTCAGGACGCCCGAACAGCAAAAGCACATTGTTGAAGAAGTGGCAAATGGAGACGTAGACATTGTAATTGCAACACACAGATTGTTGTCTAAGGATGTCAAGTTTAAAGACCTTTCCATGTTGATACTTGACGAAGAGCAGCGTTTCGGCGTGGAACACAAGGAACTCATCAAGGACTTGAAGAAAAATGTTGACGTGCTGACTCTTTCGGCAACGCCCATTCCACGTACATTGCACATGTCGTTGTCGGGAATTCGTGATATATCCACGCTAACCACTCCGCCAAGGCAAAGACTTGCAGTGGAAACGTTCGTCGTTGAAGAAAATCCCGCAATGATACGTGACATCATCATGCGTGAACTTGCCCGTGACGGACAGGTATTTGTGCTGTACAACAAGGTACAGTCCATCGACAGACTGGCTGTATCCATTGCCGAACTGGTACCTGAAGCACGCATTGCCGTTGCACACGGACAAATGGATGAAAAGGTGCTGGAAGAACGTATTTTCGATTTCCAGCAAAACAAATTCAATGTGCTTGTTTGTACCACAATCATTGAAAACGGTATCGACATTCCCAATGCAAATACAATCATTGTGTTCGATGCCGACAAACTGGGATTGTCACAGCTATATCAACTGCGTGGTCGTGTAGGACGTAGCGACAGACCGGCTTACGCCTACTTCACCTATCCTGCCAACAAGATTTTGAACGAAGTTGCCTACAAACGTCTGACATCCATTACGCAGTACAGCGAACTGGGCAGCGGATTTAAAATTGCGATGAAAGACCTTGAAATCCGTGGCGCAGGAAACATCCTGGGGCGTGAACAACACGGCCACATGGTCAAGGTCGGTTACGACATGTACGCTAAACTGCTTAAAGAAAGCGTTGACGAACTCAAAGGCATTGAGGTTTCGCACAAAAAGGACGTTGTTCTTGAAGTTGACATTGATGCTTACGCACCCGACAACTACATCGAAAGTCCCACCGAACGCATGGATTTTTACCAGGATCTTGCAGGTACAAAAGACATGCCTTCACTGGAAAAACTGTGTCAGGACATCGAAGACCAGTACGGAAGCATGCCCCGTCCCGTCGTCAACCTTTTTGCCGTTGCCCGTATCAAAATACTGTGCAACAATGCGGGAGTGGAAAAACTGACATTGCGTAACGGCGGTTGCAAGATACTGTTCGACGGTAAACAAAATTTCATGAAAAAACAGGTTTTTGACGGCGTTGCACAGCTTGGCAAGAACGCATCACTGGGGACAACCGAATACAGTGTGACTATCAAAGGTGCTGAATTTCTGCAAAAAAGTCGCCTTATTGACGCTGTTGACGATTTTCTTACAAGGTGCGGTGGGCAATAATAGCAAAAACATATGTAAAAATGATTGCAAATTTCCACTAATTAAAGTATAATTGTTTAGTATATGTGGCGAAATGCCCCTTTTTAAAAAAGGCTAAACTATTTTTCCATATTCAGGAGTAGCAAAATGAAAAAACAAATCAAGATTCTTGCTCTTGTGCTTGCGGTAACAATGCTTTTGAGCGTTCTTGCAGGTTGCGGAATGTTTACAAAAGACATGGTTAAGTATCGCAGTCAAGTAGTATTGACAGTAGGCGATGAAGAAATTACTTTGGGTAAGGTTTCCGATGCTTACACCAACGTTTACATGCAGTACGGTTCCTATGTAGGAAGCAGTATCACTGCCGATTACATTCTTGAACTGGCATTGGACGGTTTATACGCACAATACATGAAGGTGGATTCCTACAAGAAGAGCGAAGGTGTTGTAAAGTACACTGAAGATCAAAACAGTTTCGTAGGTAAGCTGGAAAATGCCGAATACCTGACTCTGGCAGAAACACAGTTTGTTGTTCAATATCTCAAATACCAGGTATTTACCGCTTTGGATAGCTACACCGAAACATACATTTCTGCTGAACACAAGCTGGCAGAGGTAGAGGCTGAAGACACATCACGTGACTTCACCGAAGCAGAAGACATGGGCGATGCCAAGACTTACGCTGAAAAGCTGTACAACGACAACTTTGTCAATGAAGACATGACAGAGTACTTCCAGGATTACTATCCCGAATTCGACGTTACAAGTGAAGGTGCAATTGGTTTTACCGATTATGTTTACAGTGCAGATGATGAAGCATTGACAAAGCGTGTTGAAGAAATCAACGAACGTATCAAGGATTACATCATCGACGAAGAAGGCGAAAGGGACGAATATCCTACAATTACAGCTGAAGAATACATTGCTTGTCAACAAAAGGCTGTAAAGAAGTACAACGACGTAATCAAGAGTACTTACGGTATCGAACTTGAAAAGTTCTACACAAGCCAGATTGAATCTTTCATCATTTCCATTATTGGTGCGAAGTACGATCTGAATGTTGCTAAGCAGGTAGAATCCAATGCGGATTTCGTAACAGATCTCCAGGCTACTTACCAAAGTGCTTACGAAAGCGCTAAGGCAGGTTACAACTTGAATCCCGACTCCTTCGTTACATTCATTGAGTCATTGTCTTCTACAAGTTACATCTACTACGTTCCCGATAAGTACAATGTAAACAGTGCAGAAGGCGGAGAGGGCAACGGATACATCTTCGTAAAGAACTTGCTTGTTCCGTTTGGTGCTGAACAAACAGCTAAACTCACTCAACTCAAGAACATTGTAGGTTCTACAACAGACCCACGTTACATTGAATACCGCAATCAACTTGCTACTGAAATCGTTGCAACCGATTTCCTTGTTGAAGACGAAGACAACAACAAGGTTGAAAATCTGTTTGTAATGGAAGGCGACCAACTTGTTGTAAACAGTGAAGGTGCTTTGGGTGCTAACCTTTCCAACGGCGTTGTTACAGAAATGGACGGCATGACAAAGGATGAAACATTTATCGAACTGATGAAGCGTTTCAACACAGACACTGCACAACACACAGCAACTTACGACTACGTTGTACGTGTCGGCGAAGTGCCTTACGATTACACTGCTAAGTGGGTTACTGAATTCGTAGACGGTGCAAACGCTGCATTTAAGCTTGGTCAGTACAGATATGCATTGGCTGTAAGTGACTACGGCGTACACATCATTTACTATTCAAAGCCTGTAGAAACTCAGACAATGAACTTTGCTGAAAACATGTACGATACAACATCTGCTGAGTATCGTTACATGAAGACATTCTACACAGATCAGCTGACAATCTACACAACTAAGGCATCTGAAGAACTTGAAAAGCAATACAAGGAAGGCGGTTTGATCAAGACAACTTCCATGTTCAACAAGTTCTTGAAGGATATCGGTCTTTCTTACGACTTCGACAAAGCAATGGAAGTTGAAAACGACGCTGAATAATTGAATTGTTGAAAACAACCGTGTAGCAATACCCGGTTGTTTTTTTATGGCAAGACAATCAATGAACTGTAGTCTTATTTACAGGGTGTTTGTTCGGATAAATTGCGTATTTACAGTAGCAGTAAGATGTAGTATAATGTTGATATAAAAATTAAAGAGGTAGTGTGATGTTTTTAAAGATACTGAAAAAGGCGGTTCCCGTTCCTAGACTGGAAAAATTCGACAGATTTCTTTTTGTGGGACCTCACCCCGACGACATCGAAGTTGCCTGCGGTGGTACTGTAGCACGACTCAAACAATTGGGCAAACATGTAACCTTTGTAGTGGTGACTGACGGCAGTGTAGGTTCAATCGACCAAACACTCACGGGACAGCAATTGGCGGAAACAAGACGCCAGGAAAGCCTTAAATCAGCAAAAATTCTTGGCGTTGAAGAACAAGATGTTGTTTTCCTCAACTTTGGAGACGGAAACAACTACAACGTGGATGAAGTCACCAGGTCACTTGTACAGTGTATTGTAAAGTTCAGGCCCGATGTAGTGCTGTGTCCCGATCACACGGTACGCAGTGAGACGCATCCCGACCACATCAATGTGGGCAGATGCTGTACTCTTGCAAACTTCTACGCAAGCTGGAAGGCAACTGCCGAAAGAATGGGTTCGGATGAAACCTGGCTTACCCGGGCAATTGCCTACTACTATACAGACCGACCAAATACTTACGTTGGTGTAACTAAAACATTTCAAAAGAAAATGCAGGCAATAAGTTGTCACAAGTCGCAGTTTACACAAGCCGATATCAAATCTTTTAACACCTATTTCAGGTTGCGTGGCGCAAGATTCGGGCTGAGATGTGGCAAGAGAAATGCTGAAGGGTTCTGTGCGTTGTCAAATGTTCATCAGCACTGTTTTCCAGAGGCGTCGGAGTTTTAAAAGTCTTCTTGCCAAAAATTAACTGTTGTGTTACAATGTTCAATATTAAAATAGGGGAGAGTACTTATGCTAAAGAAAAACAGACCGGACGGTAAGTATATCAAGGATATCAATCCTTGCCAGAAACTGATGCCGCATATAATGCCGCACCGATACGATGCTCAGAACATGTGCAAGGTGGACATTGTGTGCGATCCCATTGATGAATTCATAAAAGAGCAGTACCAACAGGGGAAAAGGTACAGCTACATGGACATCATGCTTGCAACAATAGTACGTCTTTTTGCACAGCGTCCAAGTCTCAACAGATTTGTAATGAACAGACGTATTTATCAGCACAATGACATCACAATTTCCTTTACGGTAAAGAAAGTGTTGCGTGACGACAGCGAAGACACCACGGTAAAACTTCACTTCACAGGCACCGAAACGCTTGATGAGGTGAAAAACAAGGTGGAAGAAGTTGTTAAGGCAAATACCGGCAAGGAAGTTTACAACTCAGTAGATAAGACAGCGAAGTTCCTTACCAATGCGCCGCACTGGGTAATTTCGATGTTTGTATCCATTCTCAGCTGGCTGGACAAGCACAACTGGTTGCCTGCAAGTCTGATTGAGGTAAGTCCGTTTCACAACAGCGCATTCATTACCTTCATGAAGTCCATCAAGGGTGACTACATTTACCATCACTGTTACGAATTCGGTACGACGGGTATCTTTATCGGAATGGGTAAGGAACGCAGTGAACCGGTAGTTCAGTGCGGTGAAGTCAAGGTTCAGAGAATAATGAATCTTGGAATGGTGTTGGACGAAAGATTCTGTGACGGATTGTATTTTGTCAATTCGATGCGTGCAATGAAGGCAATACTGAAAAATCCTGCCTGCCTTCTGGAAGAATACAAACTTCCGGAGGAACAGCACTAGCACGGAGTTCGTAGCAAGGAAACCAAGGAACACTACAAACAGATTGCCCGTCAGCAACGCAGACAGCGCAAAGAACAACGTAAACAAGACAGATTACTCAGTAAGAAATCTGCCAAAATGGATGATAATTGAAAGAAACGCCGCAGTAAGTAGCGGCGTTTTTTTTTACGACGTGGCATGAGTTTTTACGCAGTAAAAGTATAAAGGTTAACAACGTGTAAAATTGCTACCTTGCACAAAGATATTTTGTGGTGAATTTAGGCATACTATATTTACCATGAAACAAGTAAAAGAAAGAAACTTCATTACGGGCGCTCTTGTATTGAGCATGGGCGGATTGTTTGCCAAGATTTTAGGTGCGTTGTACCGTATTCCCTTGACAAACATTCTGGGAAGCTACGGTATGGGACTGTACCAACTGGTTTTTCCTCCTTACATTCTGATGCTCACTATTGCGCAGGCGGGTGTGCCTACAGCCTTGTCCAAACTTATTGCCGAAAACAACCGTCTTGACAACAAGGAAGGTTCGGCGAAGGTGTTCAGGTTTGCGTTTTTACTGTTGTTGGGCTTGGGTGTTGTCAGTGCATTGGGCGTTGCGCTGTTTTCCAAGGTAATTGCACAGGCGGAAGGCAACGTGGACACGGCAACATGTTTTATCATCATTGCTCCTGCGTTGGTATTTGTGCCTGTCACAAACGTTTTAAAGGGATACTTCCAAGGCAACATGAACATGATACCAAGTTCAATGACAACAGTCATCGAACAGGTGGTTAAACTTGCTGTGGGACTTACTGTTGCATCCTACTTCATGCCCGATGTAATAAAGGCAGTGCAGGGCGCTGTTTTTGCCATCACAATCAGCGAATTTACATCCCTTGTGATAATGACCATTATCTACATCACCAAGGGAAGGCAAATGCCTGTAAAACTACAGAAACAAGATTTCAAG
Source organism: Candidatus Limihabitans stercoravium (assembly GCA_018715495.1). Taxonomy (GTDB): domain Bacteria; phylum Bacillota; class Clostridia; order Christensenellales; family CAG-314; genus Limihabitans; species Limihabitans stercoravium. The sequence continues at coordinate 89,675 of DVLO01000008.1, forward strand.
GTGATGGGCGGTCAGGTATTCCAACTGGCACTTCCGGTTGCGTTGGGTGCGTTTGTCATGCAGATGTCGCAAGTCATTGACTCAGTGATGGTGGTAAATCTTTTGTCTACTACCAATGCGACCAACCTTTACGGATTGTGGACGGGTCCTGTAAATTCCATGTTGGGACTTCCCATCGCAATGTCGGCAGGGGTTGCCGTTTCGGCGTTACCCGGTATTACCAACAGTTACATGTCGAAAGACAGAAATAAACTTCACAGCAGCTACAATTCAGCAATAAAACTCACTGTTGTAATTGCCCTGCCCTGCGCACTTGGATTGATTGTATTGTCACGACAAATACTGTCATTGTTGTACGGCAGCCTGCCAAATAATGAAATTGACATTGCAGGTCGTTTGTTGAGTTTGTCGGGAATTTCCGTGCTTTTTCTTGCTGTGATGCAGACATGTGTGTCAGTATTTCAGGCAATCAACAAGCCGTATGTGCCTGTGGTTGCGCTGTCCTTGTCCATTGTGGTCAAGGCGGTAGGAAACCTGCTGTTGCTGCCCACTTCAATCGGAATCTACGGTTCGGCAGTTTCCGAAACGTTGTGTTTCTTCTTCGCATGTGTGGTAATGGTAGTGTATCTTGGCGTAAAGTGTCAGTTGTCACCCGACATTCAGGGGTGCGTCATCAAGCCACTTGCTGCGTCTCTTGTAATGACGTTGTTTATCACGGTAGTTGCAACCTTTTTAAAGAGCTTTGTAGACACCAAGATAGGTACTGTCGTAACGGTGGGAGCGGCAGGCATTGTGTACTTTGTTGCCCTTTATTTGCTAAAAGTATTTGACAAAAACGAACTGTATGTGTTACCAATTAAACAAAGATAACTAAGAGGTGACCAAAACATGCTTACAGTAGTGGCAATGGGACTAAACAAAGACGACCTTACTATTAAAGGTTTGAATGTTTTAAAGAATGTGGACGTTGTAATTGTCAAGTCGGAACGCACTCACATGTCGGAAACGTTGAAAGAACAGGGCATTGAATATATTTCCTGCGATGACTTGTACGACAAGGCGGAGGACTTTTTAGAACTTGACAAACTGATTGTTAAAAGACTCAATCAGCAACAGGGAAATATTGCATTTTGTATTGTCGGAAGCGGAACAGACGACAGCACTGTGGATTACTTAAAACAACACAACGTACCTTTCGAAACAGTTTACGGAGTATCTGCAGAACAGTACGTCAATCCAGTTTGTGACAGCAACGGAGTAAGAGTATTTACTGCACAACAATTTGTCGATTGCACCAATGTAACGGCGGTTGCAACGGTAGTCAAGTACATTGACGACAGTTACATTGCCTCCGACGTCAAGTTGAAACTTCAAAGCTGTTTCGATTACGACAACGCCATTACAGTGTATGACGGCAGATTGTACCAATCGACGTTAGACGAACTGGACAGATTGGATTACAATCACCTGACAACAATTTACATTCGTCCCAATGCCGACTACAGCAAACGTAAGGTTTTTGATTTCAAGGATGTAATGGACGTCATGCACATCTTGCGTTCGCCCAACGGTTGTCCTTGGGACAGGGAACAGACGCATGAGTCAATCCGCAAGAACGTAATTGAAGAAAGCTACGAACTTGCTCAAGCCATTGAAGACAACGACATTGACAATATGGTGGAAGAATTGGGTGACATGCTCATGCAGATTGCCTTCCACATAGAAATTGCAAGAGACGACAGCGAATTTACCGCCGAAGACGTATACACTGCACTGTGTCGTAAACTTGTGGACAGACACCCTCATGTATTTGGTGAAGTTCAGGCTGTCAACAGTCAGCAGTCTTTGGACAGCTGGGAAAAAATCAAGGCACAGCAACACAAGATAAAGAATCTTACAGAGAATCTCCGGGACATTCCCAAGGGCATGTCTGCTTTGATGCGCTGCAACAAGGCGCAGTACCGTGCAGGAAAACAAGGGTATGACTTTGTAAACCTTCAACAGGTGGAAGACAGTTTGTTGTCCGAATTGAACGAACTGAAAAACGCTCCCGAAGACTGCCGTCAGGAAGAGGGCGGCGATTTGTTGTTTTCCGTTGTTAACCTGTTGCGTTGGTACGGTGTGGATGCCGAAACGGCATTGCTGACATCAACCGAAAAGTTCATCAACAGGGTAATTGCAGTGGAAAAGAAACTTGAACCTACAGGTAAGAAGTTAAAGGAACTCACACCCGAACAGTTTGACCTGTTGTGGGCGGAAGTCAAGAAGGAGATGCAATGAACAGACAACAGTTAAAGGATGTCAGGACTGTTCTTGCTCCCATGGCGGGATACACCGACGGAGCATTCCGACTGTTGTGTTCTGAGTACGGTTGTGATCTCACCGTCACCGAAATGGTCAGTTCCAAGGCGCTTGTGATGGGAAACACCAACACATTGCGTTTGTTAAAGGTTTTTCAAGGATCTGCCCCGACATTCGTGCAGATTTTCGGTCACGAACCTGAGGTAATGGCGGACAGTATTCAGTTGGACGAACTAGCCCACTTCGACGGAATTGACGTCAACATGGGTTGTCCCGTTCGAAAGATTGTTTCCAACGGCGAAGGCAGTGCATTGCTGGAAGACATTTCCCTTGCAGGAAAGATAGTTTCGGCTCTTAGAAAAGCTACCGACAAGCCGCTGACAATCAAGTACCGTGTGGGTGTGGACAAGCCCGATAAGGTGTGCGATTTTACAAGAATGTGCCGTGACAACGGAGCGGACGGCGTAACCGTCCACCTGCGTACACGCAAGCAGATGTACAGCGGAACTGCCGACTACACACTGCTTGAAGGGGTAATGAATTGTGCAGGCAACATGTCGGTTTTTGCCAACGGCGACATTGTGGATGTTGCAAGTTGTAACAAGGCATTGTCCTACGGTGTTCAAGGTGTATCGGTAGGACGTGGTGCATTGGGTAGACCCTGTGTGTTCAGCGAAATTACCAACAAACCTTACAGTTGGGAAATGGCGGACATCTACCGTACAATCGCACGACAGTGGGAACTGACAACGCAGTACACTCCCGAAAGAGTGGCTGTCAATGAAATAAAGAAACACGTGGCATTTTATTTGAAGGGAATACGCCATGCGAAAAACACCGTTGTAAAGGTGTCGCAGGCGAAGTCGGCAAGTGAAATCTTTGCTGCTCTTGATGAGTTTTTTAAGGAGTACTTATGATAAACATTGTTTTGGTTGAACCGGAAATACCGCAAAACACCGGCAACATTGTAAGAACATGCGTTGCAACGGGAAGTGCGTTGCATCTCATTCGTCCGTTGGGATTTGACACCAGCGACAAGATGTTGAAACGTGCCGGACTTGACTACTGGCACGATGCCAGCATAACCTACTACGACAGTTTCGACGAACTGCAACAGAAGTATCCGGACGGCAAGTTTTATTACTTCACAACCAAGGCGGACAGGGTGTACAGCGACCAGCAATTTGAAGACAACTGTTTTTTGGTGTTCGGCAAGGAATCAAGAGGATTGCCCGAACCGTTGATTGAGAAAAACTACTCTAACGCACTTCGTGTTCCCATGATAGGGCAGACAAGATCGCTAAACCTTTCCAACACGGTGGCGATAGCGGTGTACGAAGCGTTGAGACAACACAACTTCGAAAGTATGAACATCCACGGACATCTGACAGGACGAAAAGACTAGTAAAAAAGCGGACAACTTACGGTTGTCCGTTTCTTCATATGTGCTGCCGCTGATATGCAAGCAGTCACACGTGTGTTTTTACAGATATGTTTTGCTGAGCACATGACGGTTTTAATTAAACGTGGTGCAAAATTCCTTAAATTACTTGTTTTTTCGCCTTTTTACTGCACAATTTACACTGTAAAAAGCGCAATTAGTATATATTTTACTTAATGGTCTATAAGTAATGTGCATACTATTTTACTTGACATTTTGAAGGCAAAATCCTAAAATGGTATAGGACAAAGTTGGGCAAAAAACCCGACGGGGCGCAGTATTGCCCTTCTAATAATTTTAAATGAGGTAACTGACATGAACAAAATGAGTATTAAAGACGTAGATGTAAAAGGTAAGAAATGTCTGGTACGTGTTGACTTCAACGTTCCTATGAAGAATGGCGTCATCACAGACGAAAATCGTATCATGGGTGCATTGCCTACCATCAAGTATCTTATGGAACACGGTGCAAAGGTAATCTTGTGTTCGCACCTTGGCAAGCCACACAACATCTTCTCTGAAAATTTCAAACTCAACAAGAAGGAAAAGAAGGCTCTTGAACAACTTCCTGCCGAAGAACAAGCTGCTGCTAAAAAGCAGATGATCGAAAAGGCATTGAAAGAAGACGCTGTAAAGTTCAGTCTGAGACCTGTTGCCGAAAGACTCAACCAGTTGTTGGACGGCAAGGTTGAATTTGCAACGGACATCGTTGGCGAAGACGCTTGCGCTAAAGTTGCAGCATTGAAAGAAGGTCACTGCGTATTGCTTGAAAACACACGTTTCGACGCCGGTGAAGAAGGCCGTGACGAAGAATTCTGCAGAAAACTTGCTAATTTTGCAGACATCTACGTAAACGACGCATTCGGAACAGCTCACCGTTCACACGCTTCTACAGCAGCAATCGTTGAATACGGTTTTGTAAAGACAGCTGTCTGCGGTTTCCTGATTGAAAAGGAACTTTCCGTAATGGCTAACGCTTTGGAACATCCTGTTCATCCTTTCGTTGCAATTCTTGGCGGTGCTAAGGTTGCCGACAAGCTCAACGTAATCAACAATCTTCTTGAAAAGTGCGACACATTGATTATCGGTGGCGGTATGGCTTACACATTCCTGAAGGCTCAGGGTTACGAAATCGGTAAGTCTCTCTTGGACGAAGAAAAACTTGACTACTGCCGTCAGATGATGGCTAAGGCTAAGGAAGAAGGCAAGCAATTGCTTCTGCCAGTTGACTGCGTAATCATCAAGGATTTCCCCAACCCCATTGACGCACCCATCGAAACAAAGGTTGTTGACATCGATTCTATCCCTGCTGATTGCGAAGCTGCTGACATCGGTCCTAAGACAGCTAAGTTGTACGCTGACGTAATCAAGACAGCTAAGACAGTAATCTGGAACGGTCCTATGGGAATTTTCGAAAACCCCATTCTTGCAAAGGGAACAAACGACATTGCCAACGCTATGGCACAGGCAACCGATTGCACAACAATCATCGGTGGCGGTGACAGTGCTGCTGCTGTTGCTCAGCTTGGTTATGCTGACAAGATGAGTCACGTTTCCACAGGTGGCGGTGCATCCTTGGAATTGTTCGAAGGCAAGGTACTTCCGGGTATTGCATGCCTGAACGACAAGCAATAACAATCAACTAAACTGACAATTTTCGATACGGTGTACCATGTGTATACCGTATCGGTGCATTAAAAAGGAGATAAAATGAAAAACAAGATCATTGCCGGCAACTGGAAGATGAACAAGTTGCAATCTGAGGCTAAACAATTGATTGAAGAATTGAAACCCCTTGTCAAGGACACTGAAAACACAGTAGTAATCTGTGTTCCTTACACCGACCTTGCTCTTGCTGTTGAAATGACCAAGGGCACAAACATTCACGTTGGCGCACAAAACTGCCACTGGAAGGAATCGGGCGCATTTACAGCTGAAATCGCACCTTCAATGCTTGTTGAAGCAGGTGTAGAATACGTAATCATCGGACACAGCGAACGCAGAACATATTTCGGTGAAACAGACGCAACAGTACTTCAACGTACAACAGCTGCATTGAACGCAGGATTGAAGCCCATCGTTTGTATCGGTGAAACTCTCGAAGAACGCAACAGCGGAAGAATGGAAGAAGTTCTTGAACGTCAGATTTTAAAGGGATTCGAAACAATCACAGCCGAACAGCTGAAAAACATCGTCATTGCTTACGAACCCGTCTGGGCAATCGGCACAGGTGTTACAGCAACAGACGAACAGGCTCAGGATGCAATTGCTTTCTGCCGCAGCGTATTTGCAAAGAAATACGGCAAGGAATCGGCAGACGAACTGTACATTCAGTACGGCGGCAGCATGAACGATGCAAATGCCAAGGCACTTCTTTCCATGCCTGACATTGACGGTGGTCTTATCGGCGGCGCAAGTCTTGTTGCCAAGAAATTTGCCGATGTAGTAAACGCTTACAAAAAGTGAGGATATTATGAAAAAAATTACTGCTTTGATTATCATGGACGGTTATGGTCTTGCCGAAGACGGTAAGGGAAACACCATTGGCAAGGAAGGTTCGCCATATATCAAGTATTTGCGTAACAATTACCCGTCAACAACGTTGAATGCCAGCGGTATGGCGGTAGGTCTGCCCGAAGGACAGATGGGCAACAGTGAAGTAGGACACCTGAACATCGGTGCAGGACGTGTTGTTTACCAGGAACTTACACGTATCACCAAGGCAATTGCCGAAGGAGATTTCTTCACCAACAGTGCATTTGTAAATGCTTGTGAAGTTGTCAAGAAAAACGGCGGAAAACTTCACCTGATGGGATTGATGAGTAACGGCGGTGTACACAGTCACATTGCACACGTAACGGCACTCATCAAACTTGCTAAGCAACAGGGACTTTCCGACGTTTACGTTCATTGCTACATGGACGGACGTGACGTATCTCCCACAAGCGGTGCAGGATTCATCCGTCAGTTACAGGAAAGCATGAACAAGATCGGTTTCGGTAAGATTGCATCCGTTTGCGGAAGATACTACGCAATGGACCGTGACAACCGTTGGGATCGTGTAGAAAAGGCTTACAACATGTTGGTACTTGGTGAAGGAAACAAGACGGAAGATCCCGCAGCAGCGCTTGAACAAAGTTACGCTGACGGAGTAACGGATGAATTTGTACTTCCTACAGTAGTTGTCAAGGACGGCAAACCCGTTGCAACAATTGAAAACGGCGACAGTGTAATCTTCTTCAACTTCCGTCCCGACAGAGCAAGAGAAATGACACGTGCATTCACTCAGAAAGACTTCAACGGATTCGACCTCAAAGGAAAGGCAAGAAAGGTACACTGGGTATGCATGACTCAGTACGACGAAAAGTTCACAGACGTTGACATTGCATTCCGTCCCGAAAGCATGAAGAACACTTTGGGCGAATACCTTGCTTCGCAGGGTAAAGTTCAGTTGCGTATTGCCGAAACGGAAAAGTACGCACACGTAACATTCTTCTTCAACGGCGGTGTGGAGAAACCCAACGAAAACGAATTCCGTATTCTGGTAGATTCACCCAAGGTTGCAACCTACGATCTTCAACCGGAAATGTCGGCATTGCAAGTTACCGACAGAGCAATAGCGGAAATCGAAAAAGAAAAGTACGATGTAATGATATTGAACTTCGCTAACTGCGACATGGTAGGACACACAGGCGTGGTTGAAGCAACCGAAAAGGCAGTTGCAACTGTAGATGACTGCGTAAGACGTGTTGTGGAAAGCATTCTTCAACAGGGCGGACGTGCATTTGTCACAGCCGACCACGGAAATGCCGAACAGATGTACGCTGAAGACGGTTCACCATTTACGGCACACACAACAAATCCCGTACCATTTATCCTGGTTGACGAACAGTTGAAGAACACCGTAAAACTCAACAGCGGTGCATTGTGTGACATTGCTCCTACAATGCTTTCAGTCATGGGCATGGAAATCCCCAAGGAAATGACAGGCAAGGTGCTGGTTGAAAACAAGTAATTTAGTAAAAACAGTTGCAAATGTAGTTTATTTGTGATATACTACTTGGGCAATGTTTATGGAGGATTGAGATTATGCTCAATGTTTTATCGTTTTTTGTTGAAACTGCACACGTCGTATTTGGCGTAAAGATCGCACTGGCTGTATTGATGTTGCTGTGCTCACTGT